>NZ_JBWQOG010000005.1:0-329741 GCF_056591735.1 Parashewanella sp. 2210YD4-3
ATTGGTTGTTCGGGTGTACTCGGCGATGGCGAAGAAGATTTATCTGCCCCACCACATGCTGACAGCATTCCAACTGAGCAGGCAATTAATATTTTTTTCATAATCAAATAATTCCGTTAAAAAAGACTGCTTTTTAACTCGTCAATAAACAGCCTTGGAGGAGCGATAAGGAAGCCACTAAATAAAGGGGGGGGAATTTACTCAATAAACAGCATAAATTCAAGTAGTAAATGCGACACTTTCCAACTTAAGCAGCCGTCACTTCTCGATGAGATACAACGGATGGTTGCTTAACAGCTTCTTTTATCTCAAATTAATTCGATTTAAAGAAAAACTTGTATGGTAATCGTTAATCAACCTTGAATTAGTGCCTTTCTTTACATACTGCCTTAAAAACCCGCTGGCATTATCATTGGCACCACTTCCCCAAGAGGTGTATGGATGTGCAAAATACACATTCGCCTCTAGAGCCGTTGCAAACTCTCGCCCATTATCAGCCGTAATTGTATGCACGTATTTTTTATAGGCACGAAGTAATTCAACCGTCGCTTTAGTCAGATCTTAAACGGACTTTGAGGACACTTTTTTGGCAAGGTAGAATCGAGTATTGCGTTCCAATAATAGTGACAATTGCTCCAGTACCATGTTTGCCTAAAACTATATCTATTTCCCAATCGCCAATTCGTTAGTGTTCATTAACAACAAAAGCTCGTTCATCAATAAACATGGCATTTTGATTATAGGTTCTTTGATTATTTTACCTCTACGATAACGTTTATACCCTACTGCGATAATGTAAGCCATACAGAATCATGTTTATACGAGCTAAGTTATAGGTGCTCTTGTCTGTAATATCCGATTACTTAAGCATCTTTACGGTGGATTTCTTTCGTAACTTGCTACAATAGAGAACCTGAACCTCAGGGTAGATCGTATACCGACTTTAATTGTGTTTTGTCTTTAGTTACTAATTTGCAAGCAGTTGTGACACCATAGATGAGGTATAAAACACACATAAATATTTACCTGCACAACTGGCAAACTGACTAATAAGATATTCGTAAGCATCCCCTAGTACGTCTATTTTAGTGTCATCTAGGCAGAAATCGATTTCATCTAAGTGACCTAATACTTTCTATCTCAGTTCATTTTTTTCTTTTCTACTTTTACCGTGTTTATTTGAGGTTAAATCGATGTCATCGAACAAGTCGTTAAAGTCATCCTCATTGACCGTACCCATAGTGCTTTGTTCAATGTGGATGAGCACATCGGTTAGCGCTTCAATAATGAACTCACCGTTTTTGCTTTTTTCAGCAATTACCTGAAATAATTCGCTTGGTTTTGAAAAGTAATTTACAAAAAAAAGCAATCTAAGCCTGTGCAACACAGACACCTCATTCATTCACTCACTCGCTTATTAAGGTTTCTTTTAGTGTATATAATGTGCATTTCAAAGACAAAGTGTATCCAGACGAGTAACTTTACTCGTCTTTCAGTTATATTTTTAAGTCATCTAACCCTTTTATGATTTCAATGACTGTCTTGCACCTTGCAGGCAATTCATAATCTTTCTTTCTAACTAAATACACCACTTCATATACAGGTTTACCAACTTGCCAAATCATCAACTTTTCTGCATCGATGCAACTTTGCTGTACTGATTTTGGCAAAACCGTAAATCCAATGCCGTTAGCAATTGGGGTCAGAATTTGAGTTAATTGATTGATATACCCAGATATAGGAAAGTCTTCAAAGTTAAATTTTGAAAGCTGGTCACTTCCACATTCCAACATGTAATATTTCAAATAGTGAGCAGCATCTGGGTGGCTAATGAACCCAAGCTTACGTAACTCATTTAAGCTTAATTCATTTGAGCTTGTCGCAGGAATAAATAAACATAACTGCTCTTTACCGATAATTTCGAATTCAAAATAAATGGGATCGGGTTGCTGTGTCACTATGCCAAAATCAACTGTACCCATAGAAACTGCTTCAAAAATTTTATGATTTGGTGCCACTTCAATGCTTGGCTTAAGCAACGAATGCTGCTTTTGTAATTCAACAAGATGTGGATACAAAAGTAATGAAAAAGCGCCAGAGCAAGCAATGCTGTATTGCCCTGAATAGGGTTCATCAAAACTTAATTTGCTGAATAAGTTTTTTTCACTTTGTGTAATTTCGATAGCATATTGATAAACAAGCTTACCTTGTTCGGTAATTTCAAAACTGCGCTTTTGCCTTTTGATCAAAGCATATCCACACATTTCTTCTAGTTTTTGTATATGTTGACTGACACCTGGCTGTGTCATAAATAATTTTTCAGCGGTCTTAGTGAAATTACCTGTGTCAATAAGCGCTTTATAAGTTTTCAACCAAAGTGGATTAAGCATTAGGTATAAATAGAATTTATGGTTTAGCCAATTTATCATAATTTAAGTTTTTGTAATAAAAAAATTATGATGAAGCCATATTCATAACTAAGAGATTAAATCATGGCTTATCCTAGAACATTTTCTCATATTGGCATTTCAGTTCCGGATGTTGAAGCAGCAGTGAAATTTTATACAGAAGTTCTTGGTTGGTACCTCATAATGGAACCTACTGAAATCACTGAAGACACCAGTGCCATAGGTGAAATGTGTACTGATGTGTTTGGTGCTGGTTGGAAAAAATTTAAAATTGCCCATATGTCAACTGGAGACAGGATTGGTGTTGAGCTGTTTCAATTCGAAAACCAGCAAAACCCTGAAAACAATTTTGAATATTGGAAAACAGGGTTCTTCCACTTCTGCGTACAAGATCCAGACGTCGAAGGTCTTGCTGAAAAAATTGTAGCTGCTGGCGGTAAGAGAAGAATGAAAGAACCAAGGTATTATTATCCGGGTGAAAAGCCATATCGAATGATTTACATGGAAGATCCTTTTGGCAATATTCTAGAAATTTATAGTCACAGTTATGAACTGACCTACTCAAGTGGTGCTTATAACAATTGATTGTTATCATTGACTTACACTAACAATTGTTTTGGAACGCATTATGAGCCAACTGTTACACACAATGATTCGAGTCGGTAATTTAGATGAGAGTATTGATTTTTATACTCGAGTTCTAGGAATGAAATTACTGCGTAAATCTGAAAATCCAGAATACAAATATACTCTTGCCTTTGTGGGTTATGGAGATGAATCTGAAGGCCATGCAGTGGTTGAGCTGACTTATAACTGGGATACAAATAATTACGATCTAGGCACAGGTTTTGGCCATTTAGCCATTGGTGCTGATGATATTTATGCCCAATGTAAAACAATAGCTGAGGCCGGTGGAAAAATTACCCGTGAACCAGGTCCAGTTGCTGGTGGTACAACTGAAATTGCTTTTGTAGAAGATCCTGATGGTTATAAGATTGAGTTGATTCAGCTTAAATCAGCAACTAAAGGCTTGGGATAAAATTAATTTCACTATAAGTTGATTAAAATATATTAACTTATAATAAGTAAGCCTTTATGAGAGCATCAAGAAATCACTTGATTGCTCTCAATATTCAATGTTTTATCCTAAAGTGCTTTGTTCTTCAAACTCTTCACCCTATTCGCAGTCAAAACAAGTTAACAAACCTCATAAAACCAAACGACCATGGGTTGCAACTCAAAGCAGTAGAGCTTTTCAATACCAAAGCTTTCACGGGAAACCAAGCATACCTAATCAGCAACCGTCAACAGTAATGATTAACTTAAGTAGGTTAGGTCGGTATGTTAGAAACAATTTGAGTGAGATCTCTTGTTGCACTTCGAATTCGGCCGTTGAACCGATTGAGACAGGTTCAGAATGTATTGCGTCACTTTATCAATCTCCCCAAGAATTACAAAAACCAATTGAAGCTAAACAATCCAGAGTTTCTAATCAGAGACTTCTCCACAAAACGCCTATCAATTGATCAGAAAATAATGACACCCTAGGCTTCGAATTTAGTAAATTAATTCCACCTGCGCCACCGTCATATGATGAAGCCTGTGGTTTATTAAAACTTGATCGCAATCCAAGTAGTCCAATATCTCTATGCAGCACGACACCAACTGCACCTATAGTTGAGGTATTAACCGTTCCTCAACCAACCTGTCACACGAGGCTTTACTATTACGGAACCCGCAAAGTAAATATCAACGCATTGCGTCAACTTAACGTGTTATTTCATTTGAACGACAATAATTACTTAAAATCAGATGTAAGTTTGATTGAAGATGAAAATCACGGTAAGGGAATTAAAGTGAAAATGACAAATAGCCTCCCTGTACAACAGCTGTTCTGCACGAGCATGAAAAGCATGGCAAATGAAAAAAGTGTCGTAGCATTATTTGGTAAACGTCAGTGGACCATCTATTGTCTGAGACTCAGAGAAGTTGACACGCTAAGCTATTCCACCCATGATTTGTTTCAATTCGCTCTCGCTAAAGCAATTTCAGAAAGCTCTAAGCATGAACTTGATATAAAGAATCCTAAAAAAATTCTTGTCCCTGAAATACGGGATCTTGCTTTAGCAAAGGTTATAAAAACTAAAATGACTAACCTTAGACTTGATAGCATACCCGACTTCCTTAGACCTCAAGTAATTGTTTCAGCGTTAAAAACATTTCCGCAAGGCGAATTACTGCATCGGATTTGTGATGACAATGGTCTGTTCATCTATAAGTTCGAGTGGGAGCAATCAATCTTGGGATATATAAAAATCACACTATATGTAGTCAGTTATGCTAGTGAATTAGAATTAATAGAGGGTTTTAATCCTAAATTTGGATCCTCAAAAACCTACGAAATTTAAACGGTATAAGCAATGGATAGAAGCTGATGGATTAAATTAAATTAACTATTGGCAACCATCTGCTTATGAGAGCATTAGCTATTATTTCCTTATCTTTTTCTGAAACTTATGTCATCTTTTAGAGTAGAGCCACAAACTTCACTTTTAAATCCAGTTGATTGTAAATCAGGTATACCATTCACTTCATCTCGGCAACAAACATTTACTCAAAAATCATGGCACATAAAACCATTAGCAATGTCTAATTCTTCAAATTCATTTCATCTGTTAAAAAAAGCAACACAGTCGACTCCATTTCATATTCCGCTTCGTATAAAACAATTCACGAATAGAGCGTTAGCAGAATTAAATGATTTATTTTGCTGCATTACCACTACTGAATGTGAACCTACCTCAACCCTAGATGCAAGATTCCATAAACCAAAAGATACCACTTCTATTCCTCCATTTTTAAAGGCAATACCAGAAGAACCCCCAAAGAAGTTAGGGTTAAATTGCTCAACAGCTACCAGCAGCACTGAATCATTACCAGAAGCTCTACCTTTCAAAAACTTGAAACATGATAAAGACGTAAATGCCAGACATAAAAGTGACTTTTATCTTTATGGACAACTAGAAAATCATATACAAGCTTCACAGCAACTTGAAGCGCTCTATCATCTCAACGATAGAGATAACTTATCATCAGAAGTAAAATATATTGACGATGAGGACAATGGAACAGGAATAAGTTTCTACATGGTGAGTTATTCTTCATATCAGAGAATATGCTGGTCGGGACCGAATTCAATGCCAAACACAAGTTGTGTAGTTGCACTGTTTGGTCAAGATAAATGGACAATAAATAGAATTCAGGCCAACTCAAAGTCCCAAGAGCAACTTCTTTATTCAATCACAGACCTATTTCGATTTGCCTATACGAAAGCAGCTAGCAAAGGGAAAGAACACGATTTAAATATCAGATGTCCCAAAACAATAACAACAAGTGACTTTGACGATGATAAGTTAGCTGTTTGGCTGCAACAACTACCTCTTAATTTGCCTATCGAGCAAAAGATGCAGGTCTATTTTTCATGTCCACAAGGGGATCTTCTTTTAAAAATTTGTCACGATTTTGGCTTTATAGTTTCTGATTTGAATTGGACAATTTCAGCAGCTTATAAGGTGAGTTTAACGCTGTCTATTGGTGGTTTATATGTTCATAGTAATGACAAAATCAACAGACAGCCAATGTTATATCCTCCTGAATATTATAAAATTTAGCTTTCAGGCAAATCCATATTAAAGTGATGGTAAGCTCTTGGGGAAGCAATTCTCCCTCGATGCGTTCGTTGAATAAACCCTTGCTGAATTAAAAACGGTTCAAGCACATCTTCAATGGTTTCACGTTCTTCACCGATAGCCGCGGCTAAGTTATCTAGACCTACTGGACCACCAGAAAACTTATCTATAATTGCAAACAAAAGTTTTCGATCCATATAATCAAAACCCTCACTGTCTACATCAAGTAAGTCCAACGCTTGTGCTGCAATATCTAGTGATACTGAACCATCGTGTTTTACTTCTGCATAATCACGTACGCGACGTAATAAGCGGTTGGCAATACGAGGAGTACCACGAGAACGACGAGCGATTTCTAATGAACCTTCATCGTCAATGCCTAAATTCATTACTTTTGCTGATCGGGCAACGATTTTTGCAAGGTCTTGATTATTATAAAACTCTAATCGCAGTGGAATACCAAAACGTGCACGAAGTGGTGAGGTTAACGCACCAGCTCTGGTTGTCGCACCAATTAGTGTAAATGGTGGTAAATCCAGCTTAATTGAACGTGCTGCCGGCCCTTCACCAATCATAATGTCCAACTGATAGTCTTCCATCGCCGGATATAATATTTCTTCAATCACAGGGCTTAGACGGTGGATTTCATCGATAAATAAAACATCACCTTCCTCAAGGTTGGTCAGTAGCGCAGCTAAGTCCCCTGCTTTCTCTAATACTGGGCCAGAAGTCGTTTTAATGTTTACTTCCATTTCATTCGCCACAATCATGGCTAATGTGGTTTTACCTAACCCCGGAGGACCATAAATCAACATATGATCTAATGGTTCATTGCGGTTTTTTGCTGCCTGAATAAAGACTTTTAACTGTTCACAACTTTCTTTTTGGCCCGTGTATTCATCAAGCAGCTTCGGACGCATGGCGCGATCGATTGCTTCTTCTTGTGGGCTACCCTTAGGCTCAATGAGTCGATCTGCTTCAATCATTCCTTAGTCCTTTAATGGTTACAGCATCGACTTCAATGCAGCTTTAATGAGTGACTCTGAACCCAAGCCATCTTGGAATACAGTAGACACCGCTTTACTTGCCTGAGTAGGTTTGTAACCCAAAGCAACCAATGCGGCAATCGCATCTTTTTCAGCATCGTTCTCTTCTGGTTTAGGCGTATAATCAGATTTAAGAACAAACTCACGCTCGCCACCAGCAGAAGCTTCCATAAGGCTCTTAAGCTTATCTCGCATTTCGACTAATAAGCGTTCCGCTGTTTTCTTACCTACACCCGGAAGTTTAACTAAGGTCGCAATATCATCACGCTCAACACAAGCCACAAACTCAGCTGCTGACATACCTGACAGAATGGTTAATGCCAGTTTGGGTCCAACACCATTGGTTTTGATAAGTAAACGAAACAAAGCGCGCTCTTGTTTAGTCGTAAAACCATAAAGCAATTGTGCATCTTCACGAACCACAAAATGCGTATATAAACTTACAGCTTGTTCCAGTTCTGGTAATTCATAAAAACAAGTTAGCGGCACTTGAAGCTCGTAGCCTACGCCTTGTACATCAATTAAAATTTCTGGTGCTTGTTTTTCGATTAATACTCCGGCAATTCTACCTATCATTTATATCTTCCGTATGTTCTTGATTTTGCTTGACCAGCCAAAGCGACCAAACTTTGCATTGTATGATAATGGCATAAAGCTACTCCAAGTGCATCTGCTGCATCGGCTTGCGGCGCGGCAGGTAATTTCAATAAATGCTGAACCATATGCTGAACTTGCTCTTTTTTAGCTCGCCCTGTTCCTACCACAGCACTTTTAATTTGAGTCGCCGAGTATTCAGCCACGGACAAATCCGCTGCTGTGGCGGCTACAATGGCAGCACCTCTGGCTTGCCCAAGCTTTAACGCCGAGTCAGCATTTTTCGCCATAAACACGCGCTCAATGGCAAATTCATCAGGTTTGTATTGACGAATGATCTCTTGCAAACCATCAAAAATTTGCTTGAGCCTCATAGCTAGATCATCACCACTGGTGCGAATACAGCCACTGGCAATGTATTGATGCTGTCTACCTTGAATTTGAATAACACCGTATCCAGTAATTCGGGAGCCGGGATCGACTCCTAATATAATTGGCATATCCCGCCTTTATGTCATCGTATAAGAGCAATAGTGTGAACGGAAACAGAAGCGCACGTCCATGTGCTAACGACCGTGACATCCTGTCACATACGGCTTCCTTATCACACTATTGCTCCTATTTATCCTAAACTCTTCAAAGTTGCTGACAGACAGACTCAACACTTTAAAAAGTCAAATCAATCAGATTAATGCAATTGTTCCATTATCTCATCAGAGATTTCAGCATTGTGATACACTTCTTGCACATCATCGTGCTCTTCAAGCATATCAATCAAACGCATAAACTTCGCTGCAGTGTCTGCATCTAGCTCTGATTTTGTCGAAGCCGTTAATGCCACTTCGTCGTGATCAGGCTCAAAACCGGCAGCTTTTACTTCTTCAACAATGCGATAAAACTCAGAAGGCTCAGTGATCACATCAATTGAACCATCGTCATGAGTGACAACATCATCAGCTCCAGCTTCTAATGCTGCTTCCATCAACGCATCTTCATCCACTTCAGAGGTGAATGACATAATACCTTGCTTAGTAAATAGGTAAGAAACTGAACCATCAGTGCCTAAATTACCGCCCGATTTATTAAATGCATGGCGTACACCAGTAACGGTACGATTGCGATTATCCGTCATGGTTTCTACCATTACTGCTGTACCACCTGGACCATAGCCCTCGTAAATGATCACTTCTAATTGCTGACCTTCTAATTCACCAGCACCTCGCTTAATAGCACGCTCCATGGTGTCACGAGTCATGTTCGCACCAAGCGCTTTATCCATTGCAGAACGTAGGCGTGGATTAGAATCGGGATCAGACCCACCTTCACGAGCTGAAACTGTCAACTCACGAATAAGCTTAGTAAAAATTTTGCCACGTTTGGCGTCTTGAGCAGCTTTTCTATGACGAATATTCGCCCATTTACTGTGTCCGGCCATGTCGTCTCCTTAATCTGAGCGATAAACTGAGATAATGAATAACCCATATTTACCGAAATTAGTGGGGTAACGTTGTGATAAGACAACCGTCTTTTACAGGATGTAAAGGTCATGAGTACGTTGACGCACCCTTCAGTTGGGTTCACAACGTTGCGACTTCTACATATTCAAATAGTCAGTCTTAAAACGATTACCGAGGCATATAGCCTCGGTAATTGATACTTAGAAATCTACTTATTGATTAAGCATCTTCTGCTGTTTCTTCTTTTGCAACAACGGTTACACCAAGTTCTTTCAATTGCTCAGGGTTAGCAAAACCAGGAGCATTGGTTAATGGACATGCCGCAGTAGTGGTCTTAGGGAATGCCATAACATCACGAATGGATTGCGTACCTGTCATCAACATGATGATGCGATCTAGGCCAAATGCTAAACCTGCATGCGGTGGTGTACCATAACGAAGTGCTTCAAGTAAGAAGCCAAACTTCTCTTCTGCTTCTTCATCAGAGATACCAAGGATACGGAATACTGCTGCTTGCATCTTCGCATCGTGAATACGCACTGAACCACCACCTAGCTCACAACCATTCAATACCATATCGTAAGCATCCGATACTTGGTTAGCAGGATCGGCTTCTAGTTGCTCAGGAGTGATACCACGAGGCGCGGTAAACGGGTGATGAACCGCGTGTAGGCTGTCGTTGTGCTTCTCAAACATTGGGAAGTCAACAACCCAAAGTGGACGCCACTCACCTTCTAATAAATCAAAATCTTCGCCTGCTTTTAGACGAAGAGCCCCCATTGATTCTGCTACAACGTTAGCTTTGTCGGCACCAAACAGAATGATGTCGCCGGTAGCGGCTTGAGTGCGGTCAATGATTTGTTTAACGATATCTTCGTTTAGGAACTTCAATACAGGAGACTGAATACCTTCAATGCCAGCATCAAGATCATTGATCTTCATCCAAGCCAAACCTTTCGCACCGTAAATACCTACGTACTTAGTGTATTCATCGATATTCTTACGAGAAAGCTTCGCACCTTGAGGAATGCGAAGAGCCGTTACTCGACCTTCGGCATCATTTGCAGGACCTTTAAATACCGCAAATTCTACATCTTTAACGATATCTGCTACATCTACAAGTTCTAGTGGGTTACGCAAATCAGGCTTGTCTGAACCGTAACGAGTCATCGCTTCGTCGTAGCTCATGCGTGGGAAGTCACCTAAATCTACGTTTAGTAGTTCATTAAACAATTTACGAACCATTTCTTCCGTCTTTTGCATTACTTGCTCAGACGTCATAAATGAAGTTTCAATATCAATTTGAGTAAATTCAGGTTGACGGTCAGCACGTAAATCTTCATCACGGAAACATTTCACGATTTGATAATAACGGTCGAAACCAGACATCATCAGTAGCTGTTTAAAGATTTGTGGTGACTGCGGTAACGCAAAGAATTGACCTTTGTAAGTACGGCTTGGCACTAGATAGTCACGAGCACCTTCAGGCGTCGCTTTGGTCAAAATTGGGGTTTCAATATCTAAGAAACCATTGTCATCTAAGAAACGGCGAACAGCACTGGTCACTTTAGAACGGAAAATCAAACGCTCAGTCATTTCAGGGCGGCGTAGATCTAAGTAACGGTACTTTAAACGTGCTTCTTCGCTGTTATTCTGATGATTATCCATGCTTAATGGCAATGGAGCAGCACGGTTGATGATGGTCAGTTCTTTGCCTAGAACCTCGATTTCACCGGTTTTCATGTCGCTATTGATTTGGCTATCAGGACGAGCACGAACAAGACCTTTAACTTGAACACAGAACTCTGCTCGAAGTGAACTGGCAACTTCAAATACTTCAGGCAAATCAGGGTCGTAAACAACTTGGATTAAACCTTCACGGTCACGCAAGTCTAAAAACACAACGCCACCAAGATCGCGACTACGGTTAACCCAACCAACTAAGGTTACTTCTTCCCCAACGTGAGCTTTGTTCACGTCTCCACAATAATGACTGCGCATTGAGCTTTTATCCTATATAAGACTATTAATCGTAAGAAATGTCAGCCATTATAGGGAATAAAATCAAACAACCAAAGCAATTATCACATTGGTTGTTTAAGATTTCTTCAATTGTAGACTTAGCTAGTCATATAACCGCTTTCGTTGCTTTCTTTAGCTAGATTCATTAAGCGATCAGCTTGCTTTAACAGCTCAATTGGGTTGTCTGAGTCATTTGGATAAAAAGCAATACCTATATTAACTGTAAGTGGAAGATCAGGCACTTGTGCATCAGTGACGCGCCCTGCTGCAGCTAAGATATTCTCTGCAACCTGACAAACCGCTTCAAACTCTTGAGCACGATTTAAAATAACTACAAATTCATCGCTGCTGAAGCGAGCTAGCGTGTCTGAGCGTCTGATTGTGCCAGATAATGCGTTAGCCAGCCCTACAAGTAAATTGTCACCAGCACTATACCCAAGCACATCATTAACCATTCTAAAATTACCGATTCCAATAAACATCACCGCAAAGCGGGTTTGTTCTCGGCTATTTGTTAACACGGTACTGGTTAATCTGTCATCTAGTAATCTGCGGTTAACCAAGCCGGTTAAATTATCATGGTTGTTCAGAAAATGAATCTTCTTCTCGACTTTTTCACGGCGACCTATTTCGGCTTGTATTCGCTTGTTGGCTAGCCAATATATTAAGAAGGCGGCAGTTAGTAGAATCGATATAATGGAAAGCAAAATTACCCAACGACGATAGATTTGAGCGTTGGATAGATTGGCATCTGGAACCCATCGTTTATAAATTGTATTTTTTGTACCTTGATCCATTTGAGCAATAACCATATTGATCAAAGGCACTAATGGTTTGAAATCTTCAGAAACACCAAAATGGCTTCTTTGAACCTCTAACCCAGGGATTAACGAAATCTTTAAATCATAATATTTTTTTTCTGTTATTAGTGAGGACAGACTAATCAATTTATCAATAAAATAATCGGCTTTATCTTGCTCGACAAGATCTATTCCTTGCGCACTGTCAGCAACTAACACTAAATTCAAATTTGGCCGGTTTGCAATTAGTTTAGAGCTAAGGGCGTAGCCTTCTACTATTGCAACTTTAGCTCCTTGAAGTTGCTCTATGTTAAGTAACCCTGAATGTTCGGATTTTGTGGTAATAGCCCAAGGGGAAGGCCAATAATCGTTTGAAAAATGTAGGCGGGTTTCTCCTTTGTTTCTAGCAGCCATACTCCCAGCAAAATCTATTTGTTTCGATTGCAATGCTTTATATAGTGACGCCCAATCATCAAAAGCAACAGCTTCAATAGGTACATTTAATTGCTGATTAATCAATGAAACCACATCGGCATTAATGCCTTTAAATGTTCCTGTTTTATCAACAAACTCCATTGGAGCCCAGTTTTTTAAATAACCAAATTTCAAACCATTAATAGAAGTAAGGTATTCTTTTTGCTCATAGGACAAATTCAGAACATTACCCTCAGAACTATAAAAATGATCAGCTGGATTTAAAATCCATTTCTGCTCAATGCCTGCTAACTCTTGATAACTGACCTTATTAAAGCCAATACTGACTTTATTAGCTAAACCAAGGTTACTCTTATTAACTAATGCATAAACAGGAGTTACAAATTCAATACGAGGGTCTTGTACAAATTCCGACCATATTTTATTTTTTAGTAAAAATTGCTGAGTCCAAGACGCAGGAGCAATAAAACCAGCAATCTTATTTTGTTTAGCTGCCTCTAAAGCTGACTCTATATCTTGATATTCAATAATTTTTGTATTGGGTAACTTTCTTTGTAATGCATCAATAAACTTTATTTGACCAATTACTCCGATTGCAGACTTGTTAAAACTAGCTAATGATGACGCCTTTTTTTCGAAAGTAAACAATCTATGCTTTACTTCATATAAACGCCAAGCCTCTGATATTTCAGCATCATAGTTTTCGTCAAATAATGCAATATCAACTCGTCCTTCCTTCAAGGCAGACATAGCTTGTTGCTTATCCATAAATTCAAAGGTAATTGGGCTATTTACTTTTTCAGACCACTTCCTCCACATGTCTATGTACATTCCGTGAGCCAAATTATCATCACCTTTCATCGATAATGGATTGCTGTCACCTGACAAAACTACTTTTAATTCAATTCTGTGATTATTTTTACCCAACCATTTTTGATGAATATTTTTCCTTTCTTCATTGCTGATTAAACCAAAGCCTTCATCAATTTTCGCTAACAGTTGTGTATTCTCATTTAATACAGCTGCAAATATGGGCAGACGACCTAGTTTTAATTGTTTCTCAGGAGGAAAATTCCTGTTAAAAACAACAAGCTCTGAAGCATCTTGAAAGTCTATTTTTGCCGCGGCAAACACTAAGATGTCTTCATCAAGTGCAGCATCAATAAGGGATGCTTGATTGGGAAATCGCTTGTAACTGTATTTACTACCATGTTGTTTTAAAAGCGATGGGAGCAATGAACCTCTTACGACGCCAACTGAATAAGGGGTGACTTCTTTTAGATTAAAACCAATGTTATTTTTTTTATGGCTATAGAGGTAAATATCTAGGCTGCCAATCTGCTGAGAATATTGAAAAACATTCTTATGCCTACTTGCCTTTGTTAATCCAGCATGAACATCGACGCCACCATTTCTTAGGCTTTTTATGGCGTCAATTTGACTTGATAAAACAAATTGTACAGGACGCCCTACGACAGTCGACCATGCTTTCCATAAATCAACATAGTAGCCATCTGCATGACCTTGTTCATTCTTAAAAGAATAAGGGTATCCATCTTCAGTAACAGCAATAGAAACAGGCTTTTCAGCTGCATTTACAAAAAATGAGCTTATATAACATAGCAAAATAAAACATATTCTTATTTGTTTATTCAAGACTAATCCTTATCTTGTTAACTACATGTTTCTATGGCGTTACACTTTTATTAGACAAAATTTTGCTTCAAATTACTAGCCTGAATTTTGTAAAATAAGCTGTTCTGTCCAAATATTACTGGCTTAAATGAATTACGATGAAGATAAAATCTATGCGAAACCTTCAAATCGCATAGAAGAATTTCGCTTTGACAATAACGTAGCAGGCGTTTTTGATGACATGATCCGCCGCTCTGTTCCAGGTTATAGCCAAATTATTACCACCATTGGTGATATCGCTGCAAAATATGTTACAGCCAACTCGAATGTCTATGATCTTGGTTGTTCACTAGGGACTGCGACGATCAGTATAAGGCGAAACATAGAGCAAGATAATTGCAAAATTATATCTGTTGATAACAGCCCATCAATGCTTGAACGTTGCAAAGAGAATATAGGCGCTTACAAAAGTCAGACTCAGGTTGAACTTATCTGTGACGATATCTGTAATATCGAAATAACAAATGCTTCAATGGTTGTCCTAAACTTCACTTTACAATTTTTAGCTCCTGAACAGAGGCTTACTTTATTAAAAACAATATATAATGGACTAAATTCTGGTGGCGTATTGGTTTTATCGGAAAAACTGTATTTTGAAGATGAAGTTATCCAAGAATTTATCGATAGTGAGCATTTAGACTTTAAGCGAGCAAACGGATACAGTGAATTAGAAATCAGTCAAAAACGAACAGCGCTCGAAAACGTAATGCGTACCGACACTCTAGAAATTCATACGCAGCGTGTTAAAGATTCAGGCTTTAAACATTTTAATATTTGGTTCCAGTGTTTTAACTTTGCATCCATGGTGGCAATTAAGTGATCAATTTCAGCTCTTTTTATCAGCAAATCTCAGACTCAAATTTACAGCACTGGTTAGAGACGATTCCTTCATTACTTGGGGAGTGGCAACGCGCCCACAAACACGGTAATTTACCTAAATGGGAAAAAGTACTTAACAAGTTAAATTACCCTGCACCAGATCATCTAGACCTGAAAAATAGCGTCACTATTGGCACAGGAAACCAATTATCTAAAGGTGAAAAAGAAAAGTTAGAAAACCTATTACAGCTTTTCCACCCTTGGCGAAAAGGTCCATTCCACATTCATGGCATCCATATTGATACAGAGTGGCGAAGTGACTGGAAATGGGATCGAGTAAGCCCACACATTAGTTCGCTTAAAAATCGAACGGTTTTAGATGTAGGTTGTGGTAGCGGTTATCATATGTGGCGTATGCTTGGTGCTGGCGCTAAGCGTGTAGTAGGCATTGACCCATCTACATTATTTTTATGTCAATTTGAAGCCGTTAAGCGTCTAACTGATCCAGATTTACCAATTCACTTGCTTCCTCTCGGCATTCAAGAGCTTCCGCCACTGGATGCTTTCGATACGGTATTTTCTATGGGTGTACTTTATCATCGTCGTTCTCCCATTGATCACTTATTGCAATTACGTGATCAATTAAGAACCGGTGGTGAATTGGTACTTGAAACATTAGTAGTCGATGGCGATGAGAATACTGTATTAGTACCCGGCGAACGTTATGGAAAAATGAATAACGTCTGGTTTTTACCTTCAGTCAACGCCTTAATAAAGTGGTTAGAAAAATGTGACTTTATCGATATTCGTTGTGTGGATGAAGATGTAACGTCTTTAGCTGAGCAGCGGAAAACACCTTGGATGCGTAACGAATCATTAGTTGATTACCTTGACCCAAATGACATAACTAAAACGGTTGAAGGCTACCCTGCTCCGAAACGCGCAACCATAATTGCCGTTAAAAACGAACCTAATCACGACTTGGTATGAACAAACTTTCAGGGATGAATCATATTTTATTATTAGTGCTTGTTGCGTCTTTTACTTTCGCAGCAAGCTCAAAAACACCAATATCTAAACATCAAATAGACCCAAGAGCCAGTATCACCTTCCAAATATTACATGAGCAATGCAACGCTCTAAAAATAAAGCCATTTTCAATTAAAGAAAAACTTAGCCACTCTGTAAGTACACTTACACAACAAAGCCTCAGAATTAATAACTTGAATAATGCCCTTACCAATTTTCTATCACTATCTGAGGGCCATTTATTTTATGATGACATTCTCAATTGCCAGATAAAACTAAGTGATTCATGGAGAGCTTTAGTAGATAGCACTGAAGTTACCACGCTTATTCAACAATTAACTCACAGCCCTTCACCTAAGTATCAACAGCTAGGTTTTAGACTGAGTCAAGCTAAATACAGTCAAGCTTCAAAAAACCAAATCGCTAGATTACGAATTATTGAAGCAGAAATACGCCATTGGGCAAAAGTTAAATCTCCAGTTAAACCAAACCACTCATGTTTAATCGCTAATCAATCTGAAATTTCGAGCACTTCAAGCTTACATTATTACTTGCTGAATCAGCCGCAAGAGAAATGTCGCAAGCAGGTTTGGAATCAGTATTACCAAAAATCAACAAGATTATTTCAGAACTGGCGCCAATTGAAAAATAAGATAGCGCAACAAGCAGGTTTTACTAACTATCTAGAACAACAACTAGTCAACAATATTTTGACTGATCCCCAAAAAATATCAGTTTATTTGAAACAAAAATCAACTCACCTTATTTCACCTTGGAATATTGGGCAAACGTTAAAAGAAGCCAAAAAAACACCTTTCACGAGAATAGAGTCAAAAACTCTTATTATTAATAGCTTCAAACAACTAGCGCAACTGGGTATAACCCATCAACAAATTACACCCAACGTATATAGAGTATGGTTAAAAGACAGACTTCTCGGCCATTTGTATCTACAAACCACCAAGGCTAAAACTCAGGTACAAGTGATGCGCTATCCTGTGATCAGCCAACAGTTTGCGGATGTTCGTTTACTTGTACCTCAAGCCATATCAAGCCAGAGAAAAGCTAAACAATTTTTACATGCTTTTTCTCAAGCCATAACAATAATCGCTGATTCACCTGAATATTATTTATCAAGCCAAGCAATGGATAGTTCAGACACTGCAAACTTAGGCTCTATTTGGCTACAAAATTGGTTGCAGCAACAATTGAATCTACCAAGCGCTGCTATAGGCTCAAGAGATCAAATTGCGAACAACTATCAAAATCTAATCGATATTGCCAAAGCTAAACTGGCCTTTAAGCTGCTAACTGGCCACAAACGAGTTGAAACAAACTTTAATACAACTGCGTTCAACAATTACTTGTTTTCTGATCCAGATTTCACCAATGAAAATGTGGGTTTCTATAAAGAACTATTTCAGAATGATTTATTTGATTTGATCAAGAAAAAAACAGAACTTCCAGCAGAAAAGATTTTTGAAATACTAGTGGTAAATGAATCCAGAGAAACAATGAAACAAAGACTAAAGCGTATTCTCGGAAAATCATTTCAGTTAAACGGTGAGATCACTTTACATATAATGGATGAAGAAAGGGTTCAAATTGAACCCTTTTAGAAACAAATTATAGCGAAGAGAGAGCTTCAGCAATTAATGCTTGAGCATCTTGTAGTACTTGTTGTAAATGTTCCTCTGATACAAAGCTTTCTGCATAAAGTTTGAATAATGGTTCCGTTCCTGATGGACGTGCTGCAAACCAAGCATCTTTAGTAGTAACTTTGATGCCACCAATAGCAGCTTTATTACCAGGAGCGTGAGATAAAACAGCTGTTATCTCTCCACCAGCTAAAGTTTTCGCCGTTAATGAGTCAGAAGACAGTTGAGCAAATTTGGCTTTTTTCTTAGCGTTAATCGGACTATCTATTCGTTGATAAAAGCTTTCACCAAACTCTTGCTCAAGTTCTTGATAGCGTTGAGCAGGCGTTTTACCAGTAACAGCATAAATTTCTGCCGCTAGTAGAGCTAAAATAAAACCATCTTTATCCGTACACCAAGTCGTGCCATCTTTTCTTAAAAACGCTGCGCCTGCACTTTCTTCACCGCCGAAAGCTAATTCAGCTTGAGCTAATCCATCAACGAACCATTTAAAACCAACAGGTACTTCAATCAATTTACGTTCATGTTTAGCGCAAATTTTATCTATCATAGCACTTGAAACAAGGGTCTTACCTATTCCTAGAGACTTACTCCATTCAGGTCTATGGGTAACCAGGTAATCAATGGCAACGGCTAGATAATGGTTTGGATTCATAAGACCATAATTCGGACAGACGATACCATGACGATCGTAATCCGGATCATTACCTAAGCAAATATCAAACTTTTCTTGATGTGCAAGCAACCCTTTCATAGCATAAGGAGATGAACAATCCATACGGATTTTTCCATCTTTATCCAAAGTCATGAAACCAAAGTTTGGATCAATCGCTTCATTAACCAATTTGATATCAATTCCGAATTCCTCAGCAATCGGTTTCCAGTAATGAATACCTGAACCACCAAGAGGATCTACACCGATACGAACTTTTGCATCTTTAATAGCAGAAAAGTTAATAACTGAAGCTAAATCCTTAACGTATGGTGTTACTAAGTCGCGCCAATCGACTAAATCTAAATTAGAAGCGATGCCATAATTTAAGGTTTTTACACCATCAAGTTGATTAAGCAAATAACCATTGGCACGATTTTGAACCCAAGAGGTTATTTCACCTTCAGCAGGCCCGCCATGAGGTGGATTGTATTTGATCCCACCATCTTGAGGAGGATTATGAGATGGAGTGATAATCAAGCCATCATGCAATTGATCAGATTTTGCATTAGCGGTAATGATGGCATGAGATACAACTGGAGTTGGTGTATAGCCTTCATCAATTTGAGCAATAACTTGGATGTTATTTGCAACCAATACTTCTACCGCCGACATAAATGCAGCATGGGACAAAGCATGGGTATCCATACCAAGAATAAGTGGGCCATTAATATTCTGTTGCTTTCGATAATCGACTACAGCTTGAACGATTGCCCAGATATGATTTTGATTAAAACTAACTTTAAATGAACTTCCTCTATGTCCAGAGGTACCAAAGCTAACCTGTTGTTCAGGATTAGTAGCATCAGGAATGAGTCGATAATACTGACTCATTAGTTTAGGAATATTAATTAAATCCTGTTGTTGAGCCGGTTGCCCAGCTCTTTCATGTATCGCCACAACCCGCTCCGTTAAATATGGTGTACTAATTCTTGCGCTGTTTCAGCTGAGCAGCCTAAACGAACCAAAACTTCTGCAAATATGGCTTGTTTCTTAGCCGTATTGTTATTGGTCGTTACCCAATAACTGCTTTGCCCAATCTGCTTAGGGTTTGATGATTTGCTGGCTTTAAGTAAATCTTTCTTGGAAGTAGCAAAATACAAACGACCACGGCCTTGAATTTGTAGAACTTCATTAAACTTATTGGGTAATGCTGAATGTAATTGCTCTAAAACATAGATAAAGCGACCAACAGCCCCTTTTTGACTACTTATTTCATCGGTAATAAATAAAGAAGCGAAATCGACTGTAGAGATAACATCTTCTTGAGTTACTTTGGTTTCATTTTCTAGACTAGGCTCTGCAATTTGCTGAGGTTTCACTGGCTCCACTGAATTTACATCTAAGCCAATAAGACGACGAATAATATCAGAAGCACTCTCACCGATACGTTCAGTTTTTCCAGCGATGAAACGATAGAGCTCCTCATCTACCTCAATATATTTCATATGTTCTTATTCCTTTTCAGTTATGACTTTGGATCATGAATTCGCATTCCAATTTAATTTTGAACGTCTATAGATCCCAATAGATCAAAGATACCTATTTTTCGATCAATCGTCACCCGTTTGAATTTGATATTTGCTTAAAAAATACGACAGAAAAAACTCTATAGGTTTGATTGATTAAAATTCAAACTACAATGAGCTTTTACAAAGTATTAAAATTTAGGACAATGGCACAAATTGCATTTACACCAACAAAACAAAATGAACTATATAGTTTCAGGGCAAGGCCCGAGCATAATTTTAATTCATGGCCTTTTTGGTAATCTAGATAACCTCAAAAATCTAGCCCAATACCTAGAAACTGATTATCAAGTGATAAGAATTGATTTGCCTAACCATGGGGCAAGCCCGCATATTGATAATTTGAACTTCGACATCATCAGTCAACAATTATTGACAGTATTGACTGAACTACAGATTGAAAAAGCTCACATTGTTGGTCACTCACTTGGTGGTAAAGCCGCATTAGCCTTTGCACTTAATCAACCAAGCAAATGTTTAAGTGTTATTGCCGCTGACATAGCTCCAACTAAGTATCCTAGACGTCATGATAACGTGTTTAATGCTCTTACCAGCTTACCTTTAAATCAAGGCTCTGATCGTAAGGCGGCCCTGCAACATCTGATAACATCAGGTATTGAAACACCTACCGCTCAATTTTTGCTAAAAAACCTACAACGAACCGACACTGGTTTTACATGGAAAATGAATTTACAAGGTCTATTAAATAGCTATGAAACGTTAATAGACTGGCCATATAAAAGAATGCAATACACAGGCCCATGCTTATTTATCCGTGGTGGAAATTCCGATTACATTACTCAAGAGCACCGTCAAGACATTCTAAGTCAATTTCCAAAAGTCCAAGCAAAAACTATCCATGGAACTGGACATTGGCTTCATGCTGAAAAACCTATGGTATTTAATAGGATTGTGAAAGAATTTATTGACAGTCAAAACCACTAATTAATCTGAATATCCATTTTTACAATGGTGGGCAATATGGTATATTCCGCCAACATTGAAACCGTTTAATTACGGTGAAACAAAAGTAAAGCGAGAGAAAATGTTAACGCAGTATATAGAGCAGCTTGAAGCTGTAGGTCTTAATTTTTTCTTCGCTGCAATCTTTTTCTTCATAGGCATGGCTATCCATGACGTTTTAAAACAAGGTCAAGTGCCGAAATTTGGACGTTATATGGTTTGGTTGGTTTTATTTACGGGCTGTGCTGGGTTTATTGCAAAAGGTATAATCCAATTCTACTGGGAATCCTCTGGGATTGGGTAACATGGCAAAAGAACAATCTGATAGAACAACGATTGACCTTTTTGCAACCGAAAAACGCCGTGGTAGACCAAGAAGTAACCCACTGACGAGATCGCAGCAATTAAAGGTTAACAAGAGGAATCAAGTCCTCAGAGATAAGGCCAAAGGCCTAAAGCGTATCGAGTTAAAAGTATCTCAAGAATTATTTGATGCACTTAATCAACTCGCAGAAGAAAATAACATCAGCCGGAGTCAACTCATTGAGTCTATGTTGACCGCACAACTAAGTGATTTAAATTGACTCAACGAAAGTACATCAGGCATTTTTGATTTAAGTTCAAGATATACAAGGAAAAACAATGGCAACTGTAGGTCTATTTTTCGGCAGTGATACAGGTAATACTGAAGCCGTAGCCAAAATGATCCAAAAGAAACTTGGTAAGCAAATGGTAGGTGTGAAAGATATCGCCAAAAGTACCAAAGAAGAAATTGCTGAGTTTGATCTACTCCTTTTTGGTATTCCTACTTGGTATTATGGTGAAGCACAATGTGACTGGGACGATTTCTTCCCAGAGCTAGAGCAAATTGATTTCACGGACAAATTAGTTGCTATTTTCGGTTGTGGTGACCAAGAAGATTACGCTGAATATTTCCTAGATGCTATGGGTATGGTTGGAGATATCGTTTCCGAGCGTGGTGGTATCATTGTAGGTCACTGGCCTACAGACGGTTATGACTTCGAAGCCTCAAAAGGTATGGCAGATGACAACCACTTTATTGGACTAGGTATTGATGAAGATCGTCAGCCAGAACTAACCGAAGAGCGTGTCGACAAATGGGTTAAGCAGATTTACGAAGAAATGTGCATGGCTGAATTTGCCGATTAATTCACTCTAATGATTCACTAAAGCGGTGCTATATGCACCGCTTTTTGTTTGTAAAGTAAGGCCTTTATGACATCATCAAAACATTGGGATATTTTTTGCTGTGTTGTCGACAACTATGGCGACATAGGTGTGACATGGCGTTTAGCAAAACAATTAGCTGATGAGCATGGAATCAGTATTAAATTATGGGTAGATGATCTTAATAGTTTTAAACATATACTCCCGCAACTAGACCCTACCCTTGAGCGACAAACGATAAATGACATCACAATCATTCATTGGAATGATTTCACACCTCAACATTGGAAAACAGGTGAAGCGCTGATTGAAGCATTTGCTTGCGAGCTACCTCCAATTATTATCCAGCAACTTTCAGCAACTAAAACTGAAGCTCCAGTATGGATAAATCTGGAATATCTTAGCGCTGAAAATTGGATTGATGACTGTCATGGGCTAATTTCAATGCATCACTCTGGTGCACGAAAGTACTTCTATTTCCCCGGATTTTCGACAAAAAGTGGCGGCTTGATTTGTGAAAAGCATCAACTACAAACGTCTATCAACCAGCATAATAACCGCCAAGAATTTTTTAAGCAGTTCAACATCGAACTGACCGAAAATAAAACTCAAGTGATTAGTGTATTCAGTTATGAATCAGTAGTTCTCACCGACTTATGCCAATACTGGATAAAGCAGGACCAAGAGACTCATTTACTGGTTCCTTTTGGGCGAAGTCTGAGCAGCCTATTACCAATATTCAATAAACAGCTTAATACTGTAAATGCAGGTGAAAGCTTAAAAGCTGGTAATTTGCACATGCATATATTAACCATGACCAATCAAGAAGGTTACGACAAATTATTGGCTTGCTGTGACTTTAATATCGTCCGTGGAGAAGATTCATTTCTACGTGCTCAATGGGCTCAAAAGCCTTTTTTATGGCATATTTACCCACAAGAAGAAAATACGCATATTGAAAAGCTTTCCGCCTTTAACACTCTGTATACAAAAAATTTAAGTGCAGAGGCTTCAAAAGCTTATCAAGACATCAGTCTAGCCTTTAATCAAGATCTTCAAAATGATATTGAGAAAAAGTGGCAAAACCTGCAAAACGTCATGGAAGAAATTCAAAATCTCAGCCGAATCTGGGCTCAAAAGGCACTTAATGGCTCAGATTTAGTTTCTCGACTGGTGGAGTTTGTTAAAAACCGATAAAATCTGGCTATTGAAAAAAAATAGGCATCAAACCTTTTTGGGATGCCCGCAAAACAGGAATAGAAATAATGAAAACTGCTCAGGAAATTCGTACTGGCAATGTGATTATGCTTGATGGCAACCCAATGGTCGTACTGAAAACTGACTTTCACAAATCAGGTCGTAGTGCTGCTGTAGTTAAGATGAAGTTAAAAAGCCTACTTCAAGGCACTTCTACTGAAACCGCTGTTAAAGCTGAAGACAAAATTGAAGACATCATCCTTGATCGCTTAGACTGCACGTATTCATACTTTGCAGATCCTATGTATGTATTTATGGATGAAGAATTCAACCAATACGACGTAGAAGCTGAAAATCTAGGTGATGCGGCAAAATATATTGTTGATGGTATGGAAGAAGTTTGCCAAGTGACTTTCTATGAAGGCAAAGCAATTGCGGTAGAACTTCCAAACACAATCGTACGTGAAGTGATTTATACTGAGCCTGCAGCTCGTGGTGATACTTCAGGTAAGGTAATGAAACCAGCAACTATCACTGGTGGTGGTGTTATAACTGTTGCTGAGTTTGTAAAAACTGGCGACATGATTGAAATTGACTCACGTACTGATGAGTTTAAAAAGCGCGTATAAATCGAATTTACCAGCAAAAAAACCGCTCTCGTAGCGGTTTTTTTATTATCTCAACTGAAATCCGTCTCAAACAATTAATAAAGCCAACCCGTTCTGAACGCTAACCCTACAAAAACGAACAGCACTGAAATGAGTGTTACTGGAATAATATGCATGGCTAAACTGCTTAAATTATCTTTTGAGAGTTTTGGGATAATGCGTAGTCTGGCGTCGATGGCTAATAAAAATGTCGCCGCCAATAGGATGATTTTATAGCTAATTACTTTCGACACTGGATTTGAAAAATCAAACCATTGCGAAAAATCAGGTAGGTAGCTATAAGCCATATACATGCCCGTCCCTATCTGTAATAGCAAAGCTGGGATTCCGATTTTCTCGAACTTGTTCTCAAAGTTTCTTATCGCATCAACATCTTTGTGCTTCAGAGCGTTTGGGAGAACGGCGATGGAAAGAATGAGATGACCTCCAACCCAAATTGTCGCACCGATAAAATGTAATAGTAATAATGCACCCATACTGATTTCCGCTAACTTTTTTCTTAAGATATAGCTAAAGCAAGGGAGTGTAATTGACTTTTCTCAAGTCTTAATGACAAAAGTCAATTTTCTAGGGGAGTACAGTGAAAGTATGAGCTTTTTTTAGTCATTATAAATAAACACTTGTCCCATCACAGGCTTACCCGTTGATTGCGCCTCAAGCCATACCTTCGACGTATCGCCAAGCTCTCCTTTAACCACATAAGTTTCTTGTGGATCTGGAGTAAATGTTACTTTACCGCTAACAAGATAACTTTTAGTAAACATCGACTGAATTAATGCACCGTTAATTCTTTCTCCAACCAAAGTCAAAGTTGTCATAGTCTCAGGAACGTTTATATCAATTAGCTTAACATTCAAAAAGAAACCGTTGTCATTTTCTGCTGTCGCTTGCTTTGAGCTAAAAACTTTTCGACCATTGATTTCAGATAAATAGAATAAATCTGCAGACGTTGATTTTTTGTTACCGACACTACTCTTAATAACCGCAACCTTACCCACATAACTTTTGGGTGTCGGCTCTTGGTAACTGGTGCAGCCAACTACCAGTAACAAAATGATCAAAACACTTACTCTCATCATGGCCTCCTGCCTAAAGTAAAACGAGTAATTGCTATATGCTGTAGATTTATTGTTTTAAAATCAAGTTATTGATGCAAATTCACTTTTTATTAAATAGCAAAGTGAAAGAAACTGGCACCGCTTCACCGATACTTGGTAACCCAGCAATTTTCACCAATTTCTCTATCCCTGCAACTAATTTAAAATCTTTAGCATTGATGATTATGGGCTGAACAGAGGTAAGTAAAAAGCTTTTATCTGATAGCTTAGCAACCGTTACGTTAGCGGTAAGCCTGCTTGTATGACCATGAAGCTGAAGTTTCATTGGTACAGATAATTTTTTATGCATTCCAATCGCTAAATTGTTTATCTGACTCTGTTGAATTTTTGCAGTGACTATAGCCTTAGGGAAATTCGCAACGTCAAACAAAAGCTTCTTCATTCGTTCGTCACGAATACTAATACCCGTTTTGACACTAGTAAGCGAAATAGAAAGTTCAAACTCTCCTTTATCGTTTAAATTGCCTTCAAAACAACTAAAACTATGGTTCTCACCAATAGTAGATTTTTTGATGCTAAAGAAATTTAGATTTGAATTAGATGAATCAAGTTGCCAATTGGCTGCAAAACTAAATGGAGTTGTCAAACAGAGTAAGATAAAGAGTACCCAATGTTTCATTGTATTTACTCAATCTATGGAAGGGATAACAGTTTAAAGTTTCGCTAGCCAACGATCAAACTCTTGAGCAAATTTATGCTTATCCGCCTGATTGAACCCTGCAGGCCCTCCCGTCTGAACACCTGAACCACGGAGCTCATCCATAAAGTTTCGCATCGACAGAGCTTGTCCGATATTACCCGTGTTATAGACCACCCCTCTTGGTGTTACCACTAATGCTCCTTTTTTGATGGCATCAGCAGCCAGAGGAATATCGGCAGTAATTACCAGATCATTTGTTTCTAACTTCTCAACAATATAATTATCTGCTTCATCAAACCCTGACGAGACTCTGATACATTGTAAATAAGGAGATGGTGGTACACGCAATAATTGATTTGCTACAAAAATAGCTTTGACTTGACGTCTATCTGCTGCACGAAAAATCATTTCTTTTACAGGAACAGGACAGGCATCAGCATCAATCCAAATGGTTGGTTTTGTCATTAGTTAAATATTTACTCCACTGCAATATAAATTTATTTATGATAATTAATTAGTTAAGACGATTCTGAAAAGATGGTGCGAACTTTTAATAACTTTTTGATCATTAAAATTCACCATCGACTCTTTTCTAAACAAAAAGCACCATTTACCTGGTGCTTTTTATATATGCTTCTATGGCGCTAAGCGATCAATTTCCCAATCATTATCTACTTTCGAGTATAAGAAACGATCATGCAAACGCTTTTCCCCACCTTGCCAAAACTCAATGCTTTCTGGCGAGATTCGGTATCCGCCCCAAAACTTAGGTAATGGAACTTCACCTTTTGAGAACTTGGTTTTCATCTCATTAAACTTGGCCTCTAATGCCTGGCGGGCAGAAAGTTTACTAGATTGATCAGAAACCCAAGCAGCAATTTGGCTGTCTTTAGGGCGAGTAAGAAAATACTTCATTACTTCAGTCGTTGAAAGTGGTTCTGCACGACCCGTTATCGCTACTTGACGCTCCAATGGATGCCAAGGAAACAACAAGCTAACCTTAGCATTTTCCTTTATATGCTGAGCCTTACGGCTTTCTAGATTTGTAAAAAATACAAATCCCTGCTCATCAAAGCGTTTAAGAAGTACGATACGCTGAAAAGGCTGACCACTTTCATCAACAGTTGCTACAACCATAGCCGTTGGGTCGGTGATACCTGACTCTTTTGCTTGCTGCATCCAAGTTTCAAATAAAACCATTGGCTTTTCAGGTAAATCGGCTCTACGTAACCCACCTTTTGTGTATTCTCTTCTTAGATCACTTAAATCCATTGACATAAAGGTTACTCCTTAATCAACCCTTGGCCTTTAGCCCAAACATGTATCATATCGAGACCTAAAGTTGCACCAGCTAATGCGGTGATTTCGGCCGAATCATAAGCAGGAGCAACTTCGACAACATCCATACCAACAATGTTTAAACCTTCTAATCCACGAACGATTTTTAAAGCTTTGTCACTGGTTAATCCACCACAAACAGGTGTTCCTGTACCTGGAGCAAACGCAGGATCTAAGCAATCAATATCGAATGTCAGATAAACGGGTAAATCACCTACTCTTTCTTTAATTTGAGCAACAATATCTGCAGCCGTTAAATCATTGGCGGTAGCCGCATCAATGACTTTGAACTTGTGATTTTTCTTGCTGTACTCAGTACGAATGCCAATTTGCACAGAATGTTCAGGATCAATAATCCCTTCATTCGGTGCATGGTAGAACATAGTGCCATGATCATATTTACTACCTTCACTATAAGTATCAGTGTGGGCATCAAAATGAATCAGCGCCATTTTTCCATGCTTTTTGAAATGCGCCCTTAACAGCGGCAAGGTGACAAAGTGGTCGCCACCAAAACTCAATAAGCCTTTGCCTGAGTTGACGATTTTAGTAGCAAACTCTTCAACGCGTTGTGTAAAATCAGCCGCATCACCACAGTCGTAGACCAAATCACCCGCATCAACCATAGAAATGTGCTTACTTAAGTTAAAATTCCATGGCCAACGTTTTGCTTCCCAAGCTAAGTTCGTTGAAGCACTGCGTATCGCTCCCGGCCCCATTCTTCCGCCAGAACGACCGGTAACGGCCATATCAAAGGGCAACCCTAAAACAACAAGATCCGCATCGCTTTCCACTGGCTTAAAATCCAATGGCTGACGTAAGTAACCAAAGGCATTGGAATACAATGAGTAGTCTGGTTTATCTGCTAAAGTGGTCATACACACTCCAAAATTAATTTAAATTTTCTCAGCAACTAGGTGCTTATGCCAAGGCTGTTGGTATTGTTTTACTGCAATTCTTTTGCCTTGGTTTAATAATAATTCACAGCTCCCGATACAATAACTGTCAGCGAGGGCTTGCCTTTCAACCTGCGTATTCATAGAAATCGTATCCCATGAGCCAGGCTGTAAAATGTCTAATAATCTAATGAATAGCCCAGATTGATAAGAATTTATGTCTAAATTTGTTTCAAGGCTCACATAGGAGCTCGATTCTTGCGGGGTAATGTGAATCGTAAAGTATTTATTTTTTTTAAGCCCATTAATTGAATAGCCCAAAGGTTCAAATAAATGGTCATCAATTTCAAAATCTGGAAATAAAGCATCAAGTTGTAAAAGCGTTCTAATTTCAGTTTTTTCTTGCGAATCACTTCTTAAATATGCTGCTGTATTTCCCGAAATATGATACATCAACAATTCAGAGCTGATTGAATCTTCAATCAACCCATTATCAAAATAAAACACATGATGATGATGCATATCCAAGTGACCAATACGATACGCTTTTCCGTCTACAGCTTGTCTTAACTGATCAATATCTTCAGCAAACGAACTGGTTTGCAAATACCCTAAATACTCTTTATTGCGTTGATATTTTATGGATTGGATACTCACCATTCCCACTTTTTGTATAAAACTCAATAAAGAGTTTACTAGCGTGGAATTACCGCAAGTCATCATTAGAAATCGGTCATGCCAAACAAACAGACTAGACTCGCTCAGTAAATAAGCATCACATTGCTCATTATGTATGCTTGAGAGTATTTCTGCATTTGAAAGGCTCACCAGTTTCTCCCAGAAAACTTTATCCAAGCTTCTAAGTGAATCGGAATTTGAAGTCATAATGACTTCAACTTTTTTTTCTGAGCCTTCAAAAAACATTGCTTTACCTAAAGTCCTCAAGATATGTATAGCCTTCAAGACCTACTTGCAGCTCTTCAAGAATGCTTTCCCTTTCATGTTCATCGATGTGCTTATTCACCAAATCCTCATAAGTTTGCATAAACCCAAGCGCATCAAGATTTACATAAGCAAGAACATCTGCAACCGTATCACCTGCCAATACAGACTCAATTACAGGATTTCCTTCATCGTCCATTTTGACTACAGCTGAATGGGTGTCACCAAACAAGTTGTGCATGTCACCTAAGATTTCTTGGTAAGCTCCAACTAAGAAGAATCCAATTAAATATGGGCTGTCGGCTGACCATGCAGGTACTGGTAACGTTGTCTCCACACCTTGCCCATCGACATATTGATCAACAATACCATCTGAATCACAGGTAATATCTAACATTACTGCACGACGTTGTGCAGGTTTGTCTAATCCTGACAAAGGTAATACGGGGAACACTTGATCGATGCCCCAAGCATCTGGCAACGATTGGAATAGGGAAAAGTTTACAAAGAACTTATCTGCTAACTTTTCATTCAACGCGTCAATGATAGGACGATGATAACGATATTTACTGTCTAATAATCCCTTGATTTCATGACAAACACGTAAGTTGGTTTGCTCTGCCCATGCCCGATCGGCAAGGCTAAGCTGGCCTAACGCAAACAGTGTATGTGCTTCTGCCAAGTCACTTTGAGTATCGTTATAGATTTCAATTAACGCTCGGCTATTTGTACGACCACTGATTTCGTTCCATGATAGCCACATATTATGCAGTAACTGAGGCGCATCGTCCGCTGGCGGTTCAATTTCTTCAGCTTGGTAAGCTTCTGTACCTATTACATCTGTGAGTAAAACGGCGTGGTGTGCTGTTAAATGGCGTCCAGATTCTGAAATGATGCGTGGCATCGGCTGTTGATATTCACGACAGATATCCGTAAGCACATGCACGATATTATTGGCGTATTCGGTCAGCCCGTAGTTCATTGAGTTATTGCTTTGGCTACGAGTACCATCGTAATCCACGGCTAAACCACCACCTACATCGAAGCAATCAATTGAAGCGCCAAGTAGTCTCAATTCACAATAAAATCGTGCAGCTTCACTCACACCTTGGCGAATATCACGAATATTGGCGATTTGCGAGCCTAAATGAAAATGCAATAATTGCAGTGATTCTAAACAGTCGGCTTGCTTGAGTTCATCGATGACACGCAAAACCTGAGCAGCAGATAAGCCGAATTTAGATTTCTCACCTCCACTGGCTTCCCACTTGCCTTTACCCTGGAAAGCTAAACGCGCACGAATACCCAAGCGAGGTGTAACGCCTAGACGTTCAGCCTCTTCTAGCACCATCTTAAGCTCAGACATTTTTTCCAGAACGATATAAACCTTATGTCCAAGCTTCTCGCCAATCAACGCTAAACGAATATACTCGTTATCTTTGTAACCGTTACATACAATCACAGAGCTGGCTTTTTGAGCCATCGCCAATACAGCCATTAGTTCAGGCTTACTTCCCGCCTCTAACCCAAGTTGCGGAACTTCTTTTTGCTGCTGGCTGGCGAGGATTTCTTCTACTACCGTTTTCTGCTGATTTACTTTAATTGGATAAACAAGCAAGTAATCATTTTCATATTCATATTTTTGGATTGCTTGATTAAACGCATTACACAAACTGTGAACGCGATGATGCAGAATTTGCGGAAAACGGACTAACAAAGGTAAAGAAACACCTGCTTTCACCATATCTTTTGCTAATTGATTTAAGCCAATCGTATGTTCAGGCCGTGTTGGATCGGGAGAAACTGTTACTTCCCCTTCATCTGACACACCGTAAAAACCTTGACTCCAATACGCTACGTTGTAACTGTCACGCGCGCTATCAATTGACCAATTTTTCATCTTTTATTGCCTAGCAAAGGTGGCTATTCTATCTGTAGGAACAACCTGAGGTAACTTCGCGATAATCAGTAAATTATCAGTTCTTTTTATATAAAACGCGCAATTAAACCTTGCTTAACATGCTAATGCAAGCACGATTTAACACCGCAATTATCAATTGTTTAAACTATACCCGTGATACCTCGGGATGCACTCTTTCAGCGAGAATTAATTGCCATTTAGTCAAGGTATTTATCTGAAGTAATAGTGGTTCTATTTCAAAGATAAATAACGAAGCATAAATGGCAATTAAACTCGCACTGTGTGTGACTCTCAGCGAACATTCTTCTTTGTTGTGAAAGTTTGAATTAGACCCGCTAGTCCTTCACTTTCACACCTCGAATAATGATGCGCTGAGAGGCACTGAAAAGTTGCATCTCGAGGTATCACGGGTATGTATCAATATCGTCATACTAACAGTGTTTTAGCAAAGGTAAAAAACTCTCCGCAAACAACATCTAAATAAAGGTATAATGCGCCATAGTTAACGTTAAATTCAGAGCATTACATGGCACAACTTGGAAAACATTCCACTCTAGAAATCGTAAAAATTGTGGATTTCGGGGTATATCTTGACGCTCAAGATTTTGGGCAAGTTCTTTTACCTAAGAAGTATCAACCTAATAATTGCGAAATTGGCGACAAAGTAAAAGTCTTTTTGTATCTAGATTCTAAAGACATGCTGATCGCAACGACACAAAGACCTCGTGCGCAAGTAGGTGAATTTGCTTATCTTAAAGCAATTGCCACCAGCCCTGTTGGTGCATTTTTAGATTGGGGACTGGATAAAGATTTATTGCTTCCTTTTGCTGAACAAAAACGCCCTGCAGAAGAAGGACGTTCATATTTAGTTTATGTGTATGTAAACCATGCTGACGAGCGAATAGTGGCCAGCACTAAAATCGATCGCTATCTAGATAAAACACCGGCTCATTATAAAAGCGGTGAAGAAGTTAAGCTGATTGTTGCGGGTAAAACCGACCTAGGTTACAAAGCAATCATAAATAATGAGCATTGGGGTTTACTTCATGACAGCGACGTTTTCCAAGCGTTAAAAGTTGGTCAGAAAACTAAAGGCTTTATTAAGCAAATCCGTAAAGATGGAAAAATTGACCTTGTACTTCAACAAGGTAACAAGCAGGAAATGGATAAGTTTTCGACAACATTACTGTTCAAGCTTAAGCAAGCAGACGGCTTTTTACCGTTTAATGATAAAACCGATGCTGCAGTTATTTATGAGTCTTTTGGTGTCAGTAAAAAAGTCTTTAAAAAAGCCTTAGGCGGATTATTTAAACAAAAACTGATCAGCATCGATACGGATGGCATTCGCTTAAGCTAAGCACTTAAACAAGAGGGAGTTTTGCTTTATAAACTCCCTTTCATTTTATTTTTATGTTCAATAAATTGGTTAAAATAATTTAACTATCAGAATGTTAAATGCTCGCATATGATCGGCCAATCATTCAAAAAATAAAGATGACTTTTGGCCATACAACCCAAAGAACCAATTTTGAAATTTGACTTTCATTGTGACGCCGCAGAGCATCATGATGATGGAAGTAATGAAGACTTAGTTATTGCGCATGAACATTGTTCACCTACTGCACTTACCACTCTAACGTTAACTAAGCTGCTCGCATATCAAAAGTATCAAGTTAAACAATACGATTGCCAGTTCACTCTTTCATATTTAACTAAAGGTGATCCCTATGAGCGTCAAATAATATCGTGCTCTGCGACTGTTACTTTTGACTTAGTACGATACCAAATAGATCCTGTTTCATTTGAATATACAGATTGTATTGACGAACTGAAAGGTGAAACAACAATAAAAAAACTGATGGGTTGGGTAATTACAGTGCTCAATAATGCTATAAGTCCACCAACGATATTTCATGAATTTGAGCAAAAAGATTTCATGGACTTTGTAGTTAAAAGCGAACGTGCGAGGTCTACAGCCACAAATACCCATGCATTCGTAGACCACTCTATTCTTTCTCTCAATGAACTGCATGATAAAGCTATCCAGCGATTTAGTGTTGACAAAAAAACCTGCTTCGCTTTGGATTTAGATGAAGTGCTTATAAAACCAACTTTGATACACCAAAGCCTTTATTTTTCACCTGTAGAACCGAATATCGGTGAAATTCTTAAAAGACTGAAATCAACCTTTAAAGACGCATTCTTTGTGGTCATCACTCACTCTCCAATTGAAGTACTGCGAACTAAACTCAAATCTCTTCAAAAGGGAGATCTTGATTCTGATTTTTTTAAAACAGTATTATCTAAAAGAAATAATGAGTACCCTTTCAGACACTCGGGACAAGCTAATAAAGGAAAGCAATTAAAGTGTTACCTTGACACTGTTTGTCCCAAGTGTGATCAAATAATTTTTGTTGACGATCAATCTCACAATATAGCGCTTGTAAAACAAGAGTTTGAAGAGAAAGTTATGACATTCCAAATGCTTGCAGGTGTTCCCCATCGGTTGCAATTAATTGCAGATGATTGTTTTGAAGGGTCACTTTTGCAGCTATTTCAGTCAAAAAAATATGGGAATGAAATTATAAGTTTTATTGAATACTTAAGACTTATTAGCAGTCGAGGGAATTTAGTTCAATTGCAGGACATATAAAATGGTACCCGAGGCCAGACTTGAACTGGCACGCTGTTACCAGCGAGGGATTTTAAATCCCTTGTGTCTACCGATTCCACCACTCGGGCATCTTGAGTGCAACTAGCATTGCTAGTTAAATTGTGGAGGCGCGACCCGGAGTCGAACCGAGATCGACGGATTTGCAATCCGCAGCATAGCCATTCTGCCATCGCGCCGATAATTAAGAAATTTGGAGCGACATATCGGGTTCGAACCGATGACCTATACCTTGGCAAGGTATCGCTCTACCAACTGAGCTAATGTCGCGTTTCTTAATCAGTCTTGGTTTGCGGTAGCTCCCCTTGACTTCGGATTGGCATTCTACGGATTTGCTTGAAGCTGTCAACCACTCTTTATCGTAATACCAATCGTTTGAACATTTTATATTCTATTTGCTAGTTTATTGGTTTTCTTCTGCGGTTAAATCCTTCCATGCAGCGCCAATATAAACAAACATCGACCATAAAGTTAGAATTGCAGCAATATAAAGAAGTACATAGGCTAAAGACACCATAAAGTTACTTTGCTGCCAAATAAGCCCGATAATCGCCACCATTTGTACGGCGGTCTTATATTTTCCAACCCAACCTACAGCAACAGCTCCACGCTTACCTATCTCCGCCATCCATTCTCTTAGAGCGGAAATGACGATCTCACGGCCAATCATAATAATCGCTGGTACGGTCAACCAAGCACTTGAGTACTCTTGTACCAATAGCACTAATGCTAGAACCACCATGAGTTTATCAGCTACAGGATCAAGAAAAGCCCCAAATCGAGTTGACTGTTTCAACTTGCGAGCGGCATAGCCATCAAAAAAATCCGTTACAGCTGCAAGCCAAAATGCAAATGCAGCGGCGAAATTAGCCCAAGGATAGGGAAGATAAAACAAAACAATAAAAACTGGGACCAAAAGTAGGCGAAATAAGGTCAAGGCTATAGGAAGATTAAACGGCATCTTTTTATCACTTTAAATTTTGGGTTCTTATTTATAAGAGCCCCAGTTAAAAGGCTTGCGTAATGTGGTTCATGACCCACAAATGAGTCAATTGCGATTCAATTATGCATCTCATTGCTTTTTCTGAGTTAATCTTGCCTGATTTTTACTACCCCCGCAACGAGTCATATATAGTTTGCGCCATTTCTGAACTAATTCCGGGTACTTTCGCTAACTGGGCAACACTTGCACTCTTAACTTCTTGTAAACCACCTAAAAATTGTAGTAAGGCTTTACGTCGTTTAGGGCCAACGCCTGGAATACTTTCTAAAGTTGAAGTATTTCGTGTTTTCTGACGTTTATTTCGATGACCAGTTATCGCAAAGCGGTGAGACTCATCTCGAATATGCTGAATTAAATGTAAGGCCGGTGAATCAGACTTGAGGTTAAATTCAATTTCACTTTCTCCTAAAATCAAAGTTTCTAACCCCGGTTTTCTGCCCTCGCCTTTAGCCACACCAACTAAGATCGGAGGTACATCAAGAGCAACACACTTTTCATCAACTACTTCTTGAGCAATACGTAATTGCCCTAAACCACCATCAATAAATAAAATATCTGGTACTTTCCCCGAATTAGTTATTTTGTCGAAACGACGACTAATGGCTTGCTTCATCGCTGCATAATCGTCACCTCCCGTAATACCTGAAATATTATATCGACGATAATCTGCTTTATGTGGTCCTTCTCTATTAAATACGACACAAGATGCTACGGTGCTTTCACCCATTGTGTGACTAATATCGAAACATTCCATTCTTTGTATCGGTTTATTGAGTTCAAGGACCTCTTGCAACAATATAAACCGCTGCTCAACAGTATTCTTATGGGCTAAACGTGTCGCTACCGAATTAGAAGCATTGGTTTGCGCTAAACGCAAAAAACTAGCTCGCTCACCTCTTATATTGGATCTAAATACAACTTTTTTCCCATGCGATTCAGCTAAAGCTTGTTCAATGTCACTCAAACCTTCAAATTTTTCTTCGATCAAGATTTCTGATGGCATAGTTCGCTGAATATCTGCATTTAAGTAAAACTGACCAACAAAAGAAGCTAAGACCTCTGCAAGCTCGGTGTGTGTTGGCACTTTAGGATAATAACTTCTGCTTCCAAAAATTTTACCATCACGAATAAACAAAATATGGAAACAAGCAATACCAGATTGATAGTTCACTCCAACAACATCCATATTGCCACTTGTCTTTGAGACTTCTTGCTGCTCACTGACTTTGCTTAATGCAGTGATTTGATCTCGATATTGAGCTGCTTTCTCGTATTCAAAATTATCAGCCGCTTGCTCCATGTTATTAACAAGGGTTTTCATCACTTGTTGATCTTTTCCTTTTAGGAATAACTCAACAAGATTTACCTGCTGCTGATACTCTTCATCACTTACCTTACCAACGCAAGGTGCATTACAACGCTTAAGTTGATATTGAAGGCAAGGCCGAGAACGCGCTTTATAATAAATATCTGTACACTGACGGATAGGAAATATCTTTTGCAATAAGTGCAGGCTTTCTCTTACCGCACCGCCATTTGGATATGGACCAAAGTATTGCCCTTTTTCGCGTCTTGCCCCTCTATGGTATGCAAGCCTGGGATGTTTATGACCACTAAGAAAGATGTAAGGGTAAGACTTATCATCCCTAAGCAATACATTGTATTTGGGCATATATTGCTTAATGTAATCATTTTCCAATATCAAGGCATCAGTTTCACTGTGAGTAACTGTGACATCAATACTGGCAATACTCGCCACAAGCGCTTGTGTTTTTACATTAGGTAAATTTTTACGAAAGTATGAACTTAAACGCTTCTTTAAATCTTTTGCTTTGCCAACGTATATCACCATTGCTGACGAATCGTACATTCGATAGACGCCAGCTTGATTCGAGACGGTTTTTAGAAAGTTTTTTGGATCAAATTCATTACTGGTTGGCAAAACAATAATCCATTAGAACAGAGTGGTGTCTAACATTTTATACCGAATAGCCAAACGTGTTAGCTCTACATCACCATTAATTTCAAGCTTTGAAAACAATCGGTAACGGTAACTATTAACGGTTTTAGGGCTCAAGTTCAGCTTTACCGAAATGTCATTCACCTTCTCTCCATTGGTGATCATCATCATAATCTGCAATTCTCGTTCAGACAAAGCAGAAAATGGATTTTCCTCATGATTAGTTACTTGGTTAAGTGCCATTTTCTGGGCAATTTCAGGTGACAAATAACGCTGACCATGCGCTACTTGGCGAATAGCATTAATCATTTCAGGTGGCGATGCATTTTTGGTTAAATACCCAGAAGCTCCAGCCTGCATGACTTTGGTAGGAAAAGGATCTTCAGTTTGGATGGTTAACACTATAATACGGGCATGTGGTTGATAGCGTGCAATCTTTTTGGTGGCTTCTAAGCCCCCCATTCCAGGCATGTTCATATCCATCAAGATAATATCAGCTTCGTTATTTCTTGACCATTGAACTGCAGTTTCTCCATCTGGCGCCTCTCCAACAACTTTAAAAGACTCTTCATCTTCCAAGATTCTTCGGATCCCAGTACGCACTATTTCATGATCATCGACCAAGTATACCCTTATCAACTTCTATACCTTTTAGGAATTATTAGGCGTGTCCAATTTATCTTATAAGCTAATATAATCAAAGTGAAAATTAGCTCTAACTCCCTATAATTGGTTAATATATTGGCACTTATATACTAAAGTCTTAATTTCTTCTTAAAATGCTACTTTATAGACTTATCTCTGCTGCTTAAAAATGTCATTATTTCCCTATGACTCTCATTCATTCAAAAGACATCAGAAATGGCTAACATTTTATTGATTGCCAATCTCAACTGCGACCGCGTATTGCATCTAGATAAACCTATACATCTTGGTGGACGTTTTTTATATCAAGATCATGGCCAAAGACTCGGTGGAGGTGGTTCAAACACTGGGATCAGTTTAGTCTTCGGTGGTCACAATGTTTCACTAATGAGCGAAGTAGGAAATGATCATCTTGGCAATTGGTTAGTTCAGCAAGTTCAAAAATACGCTATCGACTGTCGATATATACATAGGCATTCCTTACAGACTAACGAGTTGCTGCTAATGGTTACTCCTGATGGTGAAAGAACCATTGTCCGACCTAATCGCCCCTTATTTGAACTTGGCATGCCACTTGATTGGCAGCAATGGGACGTACTTTATATCAACACGTCTGCGCAAGGAGCAAGCAGTTGGTGTAAAAGCGCATTAAATCAATGTTTAGTTGTGGCTCAATTAGGTAAGGATGAAAGAATTCGCCCTTGTCATGTACTTATAGCTTCTGCAACTGACATGTTAGGCCGAAGCCACCTTCCATGTTGGGAGTATGGCAGACTCATTGCTGGCGATAGCTTAAAATATTTTGTCGTCACTAATGGTGAACATGGTGCAACTGTTTACTCTGCTCAAGGAGAGCAAAGAGTAGCTGCTTGTAAAACAACAGTTGTCGATGTTACTGGCGCTGGTGATGCCTACGCGGCAGGATTAATCCATGGTTTAACATCTGAATTACCAATCACTGATGCTATGACGGAGGCTGCTCATTGGGCCGCCTGCGCTGTAACGAGTGAAACATCTATACCAGGGCAACAACTAAAGGATTATTTAGGCAAAAATGATAACAATAGATAACACAGCAAGGTTGAGCTTTGAGTTAATGACGAATACGGACGCCGATCTTTTTTGGGAACTTGATCAAGATCCTGAGGTGATGCGTCATATTACTAATGGCGTTCCATCAAGTCGTGAGCGGATCAATAACTTTGTCTTGCCAAGAGTCAAAGCCTTTAGCAATCCCGAGCAAGGTTGGGGAATGTGGAAAGTCTCCCTCAAAGAGAGAAATGAATATTGCGGCTGGATTTTGATCCGTCCAATGGCGTTTTTTGAAGAATCAATTGACACTCGAAATCTTGAAATAGGCTGGCGATTAAAACGATCTTATTGGGGTAAAGGTATTGCAACCGAGGCCGCAAACCATATTAAAAACGTATTAACCCAAGCTAATAAAGTGGATAAATTCAGTGCTATTGCCAGTATTGAGAACCACGCATCAATTAAGATAATGCAAAAGCTGGGTATGGAATACGAGAAAACAACACACTACTCTGATGATTTCTTTGATGGAAAAATAGTGTGTTATCACGTTAATGTTTAGAATATAGCTTTAAACTAAAAAGCAAAAAGCCGCTCGATTGAGCGGCTTTTCTGAATGATGGCGGAGGAGCAGGGATTTGAACCCTGGAACGGGATAAACCGTTGCCGGTTTTCAAGACCGGTGCATTCGACCACTCTGCCACCCCTCCGAACGCCGACAAAGATACCTATAACGATTTCCTTTGTAAACGATAAATTTCATATTTTTGACTATCTGACTACAAAACCAGCACCAAGCTTTCAAAACGTTCGAAACCAAAGAGTAATTTCACTCAATTCTTTCCGATAAGTAAAGATTAGATACTCCCTCAGCAAATCTTGAGGATTCATTGAATATTTTGAATTGGTTAAAAATTGGCATTAAGCTGCTAGCTAGCAGAAACCTGAATCTAGAAAAGCAAAAAGCCGCTCGATTGAGCAGCTTTTCTAAATGATGGCGGAGGAGCAGGGATTTGAACCCTGGAACGGGATAAACCGTTGCCGGTTTTCAAGACCGGTGCATTCGACCACTCTGCCACCCCTCCGAACGCCGACAAAGATACCCATGTGAGCCTTTGTTGTAAACTAAAATTTTTATTTCCAAGTCCGTTTGTTCGTGAAATCATCAACTAAAACATAATTTAGACAAATCAAAGAAGCTGAGCCAGCTTTCTGTTCTATTAGTGTTTAGTTTTTCACTTGCCTGCTTTAGTTTTCTCATTGACAATAAAGCTGGACTAAAGTCCTTTTTTCCAATGCATAAAAACATTGACTCATCAGCTTTAAATAATGCATTTGTTTAATACTATATCTAGATATAGGTATGACTTCTTTTGAATCAAATGTTTTTCCGTTTGGTAAGCGACACCCTACTTCTGCTGTTTTCGCAACTTCTCTTGCTGATATAGGTTGGACATAGTCTTTAATAAACATAGGATCTCTTAGGTACTGGGTATTGGCAGATGAGCTTAAATACAATTCAGCAAGCTCCTCGAGTTCTTCTAGCTCTTCAGCATTCATACCGTTATCAAGTTTAAATTGCTCAATAATGCTATCCAACTCTCGATCAAGCGAATTCAAATAACTGTCTAACTCTACGTAACTGTCTAAGGCTCCCTCACACTTTTCATGCTTTTTGATTTTTAACGAAATGTAGCCTGTGGCCGACAAAGAGCTAGACAAAACCGAAGAAAAGACAAAAAGTACTCCTGTAGCAGTTGCTGGGCGTGATGTTGAAATGCAAGTGCACACCAAGCAACTGCAAATTGCACAACAAATAGAAGAACCAATAAATACCGAGAATGATAGATTCGTAAAGCACTGATTATATTCAGACCTGATTCGCTCATCCCAATGTAATGAGCTTAAATGTTTTAAATAAACACATTTGCCCTGTACATAAAATTTAGAAATATTCTTTGCAGGTGGCTGAGTCGTAACCGTAAACGCTGAATCTTGAAGAGCCAGTTCAGAAACCGTTGAAACGGTATGATTTTGAGTTAGTTCCATTAGCTCATGGTTATTTGATGTTACAGCTTCAACAGACTGACTCATCTCAATACGTTCTAAATAGAGGCGCGAATCAACAAATAGTAACAATTAAACTCTAAAATTGGGCATAAGTTATCAATTGTTCAGTATTCGTTAAGTCCCTACTTCTTACTAGCATTAACCAAAGCTAACTATTTTTTTTAGTAAAATGTACATCCATCTGAGGATAAGGGATCGAAATGCCTGCTTTATCAAATTCTAACTTCACTGTTTCTAATAAATCTGCTCGAACTGTCCAATAATCCGATGAGTTCACCCATGGCCGAACCATAAAGTTGACAGAAGAATCAGCAAGCTCTAAAACGGCAATATTGCACTCTGGTTCTTTTAGAATTCGAGAATCCTCAGCAATGATTTGTGACAATATTTGCTTCGCCTGCAAAAGGTCACTTTCGTAACCAATGCCAAAAACCAAATCAACTCTTCTGGTTTGCTGTTGGGAGTAATTAACTATAGGAGAGTTCCAAATTTGAGAGTTTGGAATAAGCACAACTTTGTTATCAGGGGTATTTAGCACGGTATAAAAAAGCTCAATTTTCTTTATTGTTCCCGCCTGCCCAGCGGTCTCAATATAATGACCCGATCTAAACGGCCTCAAAACAGAAATAAGAACTCCAGATGCAAGATTTGCTAACGAGTTCTTGAGAGCTAATGCAATGGCTAAACCTGATGCACCTATTACGGTGAGAAACGTTGAAGTTTGCACTCCTAAGTTAGAAAGAGCCGTAATAAAACTTAAAATGACGATAACTGCAAAAGCCACGTCAGCTAAAAAGTTACCAATTGCAGCATCAATATTGCGCTTGTTGTTATAAGCAATTAGTTTATTTTTTAAAAACTTAGCGACCTTAAAACCCACATAAAGGATAAATAAGGCAACCAAAACATTACCGGAAAAGCTTAATATTTTCTCATAGTTATTTTCAAACCATGAAGTTAAATGCCCCATAAGCCATACCTTCTAATCTTTATACTCTACCCATAAACAATTCATAGTTTCTGAATAATTGTATTTTGAGCCAAGGAAAACTAATCTGGGAAAAATAGCATTAATGGCGTTAGCAAAAATGTGACGAGGTAGACGAAAAGTAATAGAAAGCAAAAAGCCGCTCAATTGAACGGCTTTTCTGAATGATGGCGGAGGAGCAGGGATTTGAACCCTGGAACGGGATAAACCGTTGCCGGTTTTCAAGACCGGTGCATTCGACCACTCTGCCACCCCTCCGAACGACGTGAATAATAAGGATTTGAGTTCACCATGTAAACCTAAAATTGGAGATTTGAATTTGAATGATGCCTAAACCATCAATTCTTTTAAAAATTAAGCGCCCAAGCGTCCAAATAATGAATTTGTGTTACTATCTTTGTACTTTTAAATAGCTGCAAACTAGTATGACGCCAAATAAACTCACAATCCAACAACTTGCTCCTGACTTTCCCATAGATATCGATAAATTACCAAATGCTTTACCTCAAAGTTTATTGTTAGGACAAGAAAGGCTAACTAATACTTTTCAGCTAAGTAACAAATTAACTGAACAACATTTGTTTATTGCCGATTTCATAGGCATTGAACGAGAGATGTTAATTGATGGGTTACACCAAACCATCAAAGCACCCCAAGATCAGTTTCTAGCGGCTAGTAAAAATGAAGATAATGAAATATCGCTTCTATGGCACCCTGCTCCAGCTAAAGAAAAAATCGGTGTTCTTGCCAATAAAGATAAAAGCCACTGCTACTTAAGTGGTGTGATCAAACGGTCTGATTTAATTGGAACAACTAAGAACAACAATGGCACTATAAATTACCAACCCGGTGCATTAGCCAAATACCACACTGTATATATCTGCATTGAGTCGATCGTAGAGCGTGAGGGATTATGGAAACTATTGCTCGATATAATTAATGATGGTTATTATCGCGCCAACCATTCATTAGAAAAAGTGCCATTAGCAACGAAGATTGTCCTAGTAGGCTCTATCAGTTATTACACATATTTAAAAAACAGTGATCATCGCTTTTCACGTCATTTTCCGCTGCTTGCTGAGTTAAATAGTGAAATTGATATAACTGAACATTCTGAATATGACTATCTTGTTTGGTTAAAACAACTCAACCCTACCCTAAAGCAAATAACAAAAAACGGCTACCAGCAACTACTAAGTTACTCATCATCTCTGGTTGAACACCAACAACGTTTATCACTTTCGATGTCAGAAATGAAACACTTGTTAGCTCAAGCCGCTGCATTAACGACAAAATCAGATATAGATAAAGACTCTATCAGCAAGGCCATAGCTCAGAAGAATGAGCGTCATAACCTCTCAGAAGTTTATTCGGCCCAAAACTTTGACGATAAATTTATTAAACTCCCGACCAAAGGGAAAATGACTGGGCAAGTTAATGGCTTAACTGTTATTGATACTGGCGATTACAGCTATGGAGAGCCAGCAAGAATTACATGTACGGCTCACTATGGTGACGGTGAAGTTGCTGATATTGAGAGAAAATCAGAACTGGGTGGTAACATACATGCAAAAGGCATGATGATTCTTTCATCTTGCCTATATCGTATTTTTGGACGTGATGCACCACTGCACCTCAATGCCAATATTGTATTTGAGCAATCATATCAAGAAATTGATGGTGACAGCGCTTCGGTTGCTGAATATTGCTGTTTACTCTCTGCAATTAGTGAATTACCTATAAACCAAAGTCTAGCGGTTACTGGCGCACTTGATCAATTTGGCCATGTTCAAGCTATTGGCGGTGTAAACGAAAAAATCACTGGATTTTTCAACTTATGTCAACGCCGAGGCCTCACAGGCGAGCAAGGAGTTATCATTCCTGCTACTAATGTTCTTCAGCTTAATCTCGAGCCAAAAATTATTCAGGCCGTAGAAGACAAAAAGTTTCATATTTATCAAGTTGAACATGTTGATGAAGTAATTGAACTGCTATTGCAACAAGTTGTAGGTAAAGCTGATGATAACAACCGATTCCCAACCGAAACCGTTTATGGAAAGGTACAGGTCAGACTAGATGAGTTAGCAGGTGAATTTGTTGAAGAAAGAACCTTATTTCAAAGAATTCTAGGCAGATTAGGTTTGATTTAGCGCAAATTATTATCACTATCTAGCTGATCGGAGTTGTTTAGCGTACACCTGTTCGCTAATCTTGCTGCACATTCAAAAAAGATAGTTACTAAAATGACAAAGCCAAGCAGTTTCACAAAAGAAGAATTAATAGCCTGTGGGCACGGTGATCTATTTGGAGCAGACTCTCCAAGGTTGCCAGTTAAGAATATGCTGATGATCGACCGTATTACTGAGATTAATAGTGATGGTGGCGAGTATGGTAAGGGTGAAATCATAGCAGAGCTTGATATTAACCCTGATCTTTGGTTTTTTGGATGCCATTTTGTTACTGACCCAGTAATGCCGGGCTGTTTAGGCCTTGACGCTATGTGGCAGCTTGTTGGCTTTTTCCTTGGCTATGAAGGTGCTGAAGGTAAAGGTCGTGCTCTAGGCGTTGGTGAAGTGAAGTTTACTGGACAGGTACTTCCAGAAGCCAAAAAGGTAACTTACAAGCTTAATATTAAACGTAAAATCAACCGTAAGCTGATAATGGGCATTGCAGACGCAACACTAGAAGTTGACGGCCGTGAAATCTACACTGCTACTGATTTAAAAGTTGGAATTTTCAAAGACACTTCTACTTTCTAAAGATAACTCTTTGAAATTATGAAAAAAGCCCTCAAACTTGAGGGCTTAATATTATTACTTCATTGGCAAATAAGTGAATCTCTCATCGACTCCTTCTCGCCAACCACCTAGCCATTGACTCCTTGACTCTAAACTCATATAAGGGCATTGCTCTTTAGATTTACCACCCATTCCAGCTTGATATCCTTTTGAAAAAGCTCGGTCAAGTTTATCTCGTTTCCTTCTTTTCATAATCTTCGTCCTCACGGCTGTATAAACAAAGCAGATTTATTTTTATACAGCACAGTAAATACGTTTTATTCCAAGTAGCGCTTGAATATTTTGGTTATTTTGCACTGCATTAACAAAGAACAAGAGAGAAAAGAGAAAAGTAACAGTGCTACTTTAGAAATAAAGGGTTTGTTTCCGAAATGCAAGAACTTTTTGATTAATTATTAACCTATAATTAACAATTATTTTGCAACATGTTGATTATTAGGGGTTTTAAAATGATAAAAAAACTCACTGAATTACAGAGTATTTTAGTGGTATTTTGCATTTCTTCATACTTGTACTTATCCGTTTTTGCACATGCAGCAATAGATTTAGCCGCTACACTCACCGTCATAAAAGTTGAATCTTCAGGTAATAGAGAGCACAAAATACATACTCTTGATCAGTTAAAAGGTAAATTGATTTCCCACGAAATTATATTTGATCATCCTGTTTATAGAGACAAGCGGAAATATAAGGCATTCAAATTTGTAGATGTTATCGAAATCTATGGTGGGCTACCTAAAAGCACAAAGAATATCGTGTTTTCATCTCTTGATGGTTATAACACATCTTTAGATGTATCAGATTTTGCAAAACACTCGAATGCATGGCTAGCTTATGAAGATCTTACCTCGAAAGATGGTAATACTTTTGAATTATTCGAGCGAGCCGGAAAATCGTATAATCCAGCCCCTTTCTACTTTTTATGGACAAACCCAAAAACATACCATGACATCATTAAGTGGCCATTTGCGATTAAAACAATCACATTTGAATCAGGCGACGACCCTTATGTTGCTATAGCACCAAAACCAGAATCATCGACATCCGTAATCTCAGGTTATAAAATATTTAGTAAAAATTGCATATTCTGCCACTCGATCAATTTAATTGGTGGCAAAATTGGACCTGAATTAAATATTCCTATGAATATCACTGAATATCGCAATGATTCATTTTTAAGAGCTTGGATTCGAGATCCGAAAGCTTTCCGACTGCGAAATAAAATGTTGAGTGGATTTGATTTTAACAAGCAACAAATGGATGAGTTACTGAGTTATTTGCGATACATGAAAGACCATAAAGACTTTAGCCAAGCTAAAAAAAAGAGTGAGCATTAAGCTCACTCCCCTTTCACAAATTGACTTATTAGAACTTACGTCTTCTTAAAAACGCTAGTGGTAACGCCAAAAGCCATAACAACATACCTGCTGCACCTTTTCGTTCGTAAGGCTTCTCACCTGGTACGTCTGAAAAGTCACAAGCCTTTGCGCCAGTACCAGCTAGTTTTAGCACAACCATTCGGGGTATAGAAGCCGTTACAGGCTGTCCAAGTGCGTTTAGTTCAAACAGCGGCTTTTTACTATCTGGATCAACGACAGGCTTACCATCTTTATCAATTTGATAACGAGGTTTAGTAATAGTAGCTGTACCTACAATCGTACCATCATCATTAATACTGTTAGCTTCAACGATTTCAATCTGAGTTGAATAAGATAATTTCTTACCTGAACCGTCTTCAACTTCAACTTGATGACGTTTCCAAGAATCTCCATCAGGTTCATAACCTTTGGATTGACAAGTCAGTAAGTTATTTAAGTTATGAAATTTGGTCTCATCTTTTGAGTCCATTTCAAATAAGAAGCCCGCACGAGGACGTACTTGAGTCTTACTAAAGTCAGTTTCGATACTACCAACAACTTGGTTATTGTTATTGATATCCCTAGGTGCACTGGTTAAATCCGTTAAACGATCTTTAAAATCATTTGGGACCACAACTTTATCACCAGCAACTTTAGTATCGTAGTAAAAGAATTTACTGCGAATACGTCCTTCGATAAAGGCGCTATAAGAACCAACTAGAATTCCCGCATTATTGATAGCGTATGCGATGGAATTTCTGTCATCTTTTTCACTAACATTCGGGACATGTTGATACTGATATTTTCCATCTGCGTCTTTTTTCCAATAAGCCGCATCGTATCTTAGGTTCTTTTTATCGCCACCACGATATGTATCAGAACGCCCAACAATTACGCCATCATTGTTAACACCAACAGCTTGTGCTTGGAAAATAGCCTTAGAGTCGCTATCGGGAGTTAAACCAAGAGGTAAATCAATCGAAGTTACCGTATTATCGTCCTTCAATTGCCATGCATGAGCTCTAACTTGATAAGCTGGCAATGGTCTTGCGCCAAACTGTAAATCTTGAACACACACTTCAACTGGCTCTTTGGCATCAGATTTTAAACAATTATCCAGATTACCTTTACTTGAATCAGCGATATCTGTACTGGCATACCCGACAACCAAATTACTATCATTTATCGCCGTTGCAGTTGATAAGCCACCAACCTCTGCTGTTTTATTGTCAGAATTTTTATAAGTATGATAAGGAGGAACCAGTGGTATTTCTACATCACCTTTCTTAATTACACCGCGATTCTCATAATCTCGAAAGTACCAGAACTTTTGATCTTTGTTCTTATCGTTTCTTTCACCAGTAAAAGGTAACGTTTTTTGAGTTCCGCTCATACTACCGACTTGAATACCAGCAGCATTAATCCCAAATAATTGGCTATTGATTGAATTAGTATTATCAGGCGTACCTGGCGCTTTTGCTCCATTGAATGATTCAAAGATTGGCACCCAATCTTTATTATCAGGAGTATTATCTGATGAAGAAAATGCGTAATTGTTTCCTTCGATTTCCTTATCAGTACTCAGAGTAATTCTTACTGAAGATGAAATACCATCGGCACTATCTACAATATCAGTGTCCACGTCATCAGGTTTTAGTACCTTACGACCTAATGCAACACCGACTAATTGGTCATTATTATTAACCGCTTGTGCGTAGCCATTACGGGTGTTAGGTAAGGTTCCATTCCCCTCACCTACAAAATCATATTCTTGTTTATCTAAATTGATAATTTCATAAACTGGTGCAGCAACGGCGTTTCCTAACGCTCCCAACACGCCTACTGCTACAGCAGACAGTGCGATTTTACGGCTTAACTTCATTTAATTATTCCTGTTTCACCCAGTTACTTTATAGCGACTCTAGTTCTTCCCAACGCTCAAAGTAGACTTCTAATTGTTGTTCTTTCTCCGCGAGCTGAGCCAGTTTTTCATTAACTGAATCTTGCGGTTGGCTGTAAAAATCGGCTTGATTTACCAATTCTTGTAATTGCTCTATATCTTGCTCAAGTTGCTCCATTTTAGCCGGAAGCTCTTTCAACTCAAGTTGTAGCTTATAACTTATCTTTTTTGCTGGTTTTTTAACGGTTTCAACCGGCTTTGCTTTTGTTTCAACTTGGGGTTGGACAACGGTTTTGTCTTCAGGTTCCTCACGAAAGAATTTTGCTCCTTGAGAAACAGCGTCATTATAGCCACCAACGAACTCTGACCAATGACCATTACCAGCAAACCACCAACTTGAGGTTACCGTATTATCAATAAATTCTCTATCGTGACTTACGATAAGTAAAGTACCTGTAAAATCAGCCAGTAACGACTCTAGCAATTCTAGGGTCTCAATATCAAGATCATTCGTTGGTTCATCAAGCACGATAAGGTTGGCTGGACGTAAAAGTAGTCTCGCTAACAATAATCGATTTTTTTCACCACCAGAAAGTGCCTTAACGGGTGTTCGTGCTCTTGCTGGCGAAAACAAAAAGTCTTGAAGATAACTCAGAATGTGCCTGTCTTTACCATTAATCGTTACCGTAGACTTACCATCACCCACGTTTTCTTCTACTGTTTTTTCAGGATCAAGGGCTTCACGATATTGATCAAAGTAAGCGACTTCTAATTTTGTGCCGCAATGAACGCTGCCAGATTGAGGCTGTATTTGCTCTAATAGCAACTTGATTAACGTTGACTTTCCGCAACCGTTAGGACCAAGCAAAGCAATACGATCACCACGCATAACACGAGTGTTGAAGTTCTTCACCAAGTTTTTATCAGGAAGATTGTAGTTAACGTCTTTAGCTTCAAAGACTAACTTTCCTGAACGCTCAGCATCAGAAACCGCCATTGCAACATTGCCTTGGCGATTAATACGCTCTTTACGATCCATACGAAGTGCTTTTAATGCACGAACGCGCCCTTCATTACGAGTTCTACGAGCTTTAACGCCCTGCCTTATCCACGCTTCTTCTTCTGCCAGCTTTTTATCAAATTGCGCGTTTTTCTCTTCTTCTACTCGCAACCATTCTTGCTTGCCATCAAGATATTTCTGATAACTTCCTGGCCATGATGTAACGACACCACGATCTAAATCGACAATTCGCGTCGCCATACGTTGAATAAAGCCACGGTCGTGAGAAATAAAAACAATTGCGCCTTTAAATCCAACGAGGAATTGCTCCAGCCATTCAATGGTATCAATATCTAAATGGTTGGTTGGTTCATCAAGCAGTAATAGATCTGGATCACATGCTAAGGCTCTAGCCAGCGCCACTTTACGCTGCCAACCACCCGAAAGCTCTGCCAGTGGCCTATCGGGATCTAATTTAAGCATTTGGCACAATTGATTAATACGTGCGTCTAATTGCCAGCCATTATTATGTTCAAGTTTTTCTTGGACGGTTTGCATTTTCTTTAACAAACGTTCCATCTGAGCTTCATCGGCATTGCCAAGCTGAATCGAAAGCTCGTGATGCTGCTCCAGCATATCGCCAATTTCAGCGACTCCAGCTGCGATATAAGCATAAACTTTCCCTTCGGCTGACTTTGGCGGGTCTTGCTGTAATCGGCTTACTTTGACATCGTTGGCGATATTAAATTCACCATCATCCAATAACACATCACCAGAAAGCACTTTTAATAAGCTAGATTTTCCGGCTCCGTTACGACCAACAATACACACACGCTCGCCTGCTTCGATAGTGAAATCGGCATTTTTTAGTAATGGAGTATAACCATAGGCTAATGAACCATTATTGATACGAACCAGACTCAATTTATGCTCCTATAAATTCTTCAATATCTTGTGGCTCAAAAGGCCAACCTAGCTCTTCTTGGTTATGGTTATTCATCAATACTGGAATACGAATACCATAACGTTCAGCGAGTACTTCATTATCACAAATATCTACCATTTCAAATGGTAGCTTGAGTGATACTAATTGAGCTTCAGCCATTTCACACAAATGACAACCATCTGTGTGAAACAAAGTGAGTGACTTGCTTTGTTTATCCACGAGTTAACATCCAAACATTATGAATGTGAGGATTACGTTTGAAATCTTGTGGAAGCAATTTAGCGTCTAGGTTTTGAACCTTGATACCCATTTTCTCAAACATCGCAATATCCATTTTAAACTTGCGCTTATTGTTCGAGAAAATAATCTGCCCTTGTGGGCTTAACATCTTAAATAGCTTACTGAGCATATCAACATGATCACGTTGTACGTCAAATGAATCTTCCATACGTTTTGAGTTAGAGAAAGTAGGAGGATCAATGAAGATAAGATCGTATTCACCTTTACCTTGCTCTATCCACTGTAAGCAATCTGCTTGCTCAAAATGATATTGCTTGCCAAATAATGAATTTAAAGCAAAGTTATCCTTCGCCCAATTCAAATAGGTATTTGACATATCAAGCGTCGTCACAGACTTGGCACCACCTAGAGCTGCATGCACAGATGCTGAGCCAGTGTAAGCAAATAAATTAAGTACACGTTTATCTTTCGACTGCTCACCAACAAACTTACGAGTTAAACGATGATCAAGGAAAAGACCCGTATCTAAATAACCAGACAAGTTAAGCTTGAACTGAGCACCATACTCAACGGTTGTTAATTCAACCTTTTCTTTTTGTAGCTTATTGTATTGATTCGTGCCCTTTTGACGTTCACGGGTTTTCACAACAATCTTATCAGGATGAACATCAACAATATGCGGTAATACTAATAGGATGTCACTGATACGTCGCTTAGTCACTGACTCAGGAATAGTCGCTGGCGCAGCGTATTCTTGTACCACGATATAATCAACATAACGGTCAATGGCTACATTGTATTCAGGGATATCAGCATCATAAAGGCGGTAACTGTCGATGTCTTCTTTCTTTGCCCACTTAGTTAGCTGTTTAATATTTTTCTTCAAACGATTACTAAAATCAGGCGCAACATTACTAAAATCAGCTGCATGTGTTTCAACTTCACGGCGAGTACTATTGGCATAAAGGCTATAAAGGTTAAAACCACATTCAATGGCACCGTTATACATTTTAAGCTGCTTATCGGCTTTAAGCTTAAGCGCAGAAAGTAATTCAATCTCACTACACAACATGGCAACTTTCCAGTCACCAAAGTTTTGTTTTAGATGAGCGCCAATTTGATAATAGAGTTGAAGAAGGTTCGTTTTAGTCCCTAAACGTTCACCATAAGGTGGGTTGGTCACTAAAGTTCCCGTTTCAACTGGAGGCATCGTTTCAAGCGCATCAGCTTGAGTAAATTCGATTAAACTACTCACTCCAGCGCTCTTGGCATTGCGCTTAGCAATACTTAATACTCTTGAATCAGAATCTGATCCAAAGAATTTAATTGAACAGCGATTAATACCACGAGATGCTCTTGCTTCTGCTTCTTTTAAAATGCTGTCCCACATTTCTTCTTTATGGCGACGCCAATGTTTAAATCCGAAGTGGAAACGATTTAATGCTGGTGCGACATCTGATGCAATCATTGCTGCTTCAATCAAAATCGTGCCACTACCACAAAATGGATCCAGTAAATCAGTAGGTTCATTTGACCATCCGCTTCTCGCAAGCATATTGGCCGCTAAACTTTCTTTTAATGGTGCAGCGCCAGTATTGTCACGGTAACCACGTTGATGTAACGCAGGACCAGAAAAATTAATACCAATGGTCAAATTGCCACGACGAAAATGGGCATCAATACGAAAATCAGCGTGACTACGAGCTACGTCTGGGCGTACTTCGCCATCGTCACGAAAACGATCCACGACTGCATCTTTGATCTTTAACGCACCGAACTGGGTATTTTTGATAAAACCACCCGTCCCGTGAAAATCGATACTAAAGGTACTGCTATTAGAAAAGTGACTTGGCCAATCAATACAATAAGCAGAGTCATAAAGCTCTTCTGGATTGTTACATGGCACTTTTTGCAAAATGAGTACGATTCGGCTGGCTAATCGACTCCATAAAGTAATGCGATAGCCAAGCTCTAAATCCGCAGAGAAATAAACCCCTGCAACACTTTCTTTAACGTCAGTAGCGCCTAGCTGAGTTAACTCTTGAGCTAAGCTATATTCAAAGCCTCGTGGGGCCGCTGCAAAAAATTCAAACATGTGGTACTTCAACACCATAAAATAATGCCAAACATTATACCTGCTCAATCATTTAAAACATAAAGAGTTAATAAGAAAATCGGTAGTTAAGGCTAAATTTGAATAATTTTCAGAAAAGAAAGTCAGATTGCACCATTTTTAAGCAAGCGATTCATATTTATGAAATACCCCTTGCAACGTAACGACCACATCGTTATAGTCCACCCCGCTTTAGAGACGGACGCGGGATGGAGCAGCATGGTAGCTCGTCGGGCTCATAACCCGAAGGTCGTCGGTTCAAATCCGGCTCCCGCAACCAATTGAAGTTTTATTGAAACTGATAATGGTATGTTGGTCTCAGAGCAATGATACAGTCGCGGGATGGAGCAGCATGGTAGCTCGTCGGGCTCATAACCCGAAGGTCGTCGGTTCAAATCCGGCTCCCGCAACCAATTTAATTAAAAAAATTAAATGAGTATCATTAGAAAATAATCAGTCGCGGGATGGAGCAGCATGGTAGCTCGTCGGGCTCATAACCCGAAGGTCGTCGGTTCAAATCCGGCTCCCGCAACCAATTATTTTCAATATATATTTATAATCAGTCGCGGGATGGAGCAGCATGGTAGCTCGTCGGGCTCATAACCCGAAGGTCGTCGGTTCAAATCCGGCTCCCGCAACCAATTATTTTTAATATATATTTACAATCAGTCGCGGGATGGAGCAGCATGGTAGCTCGTCGGGCTCATAACCCGAAGGTCGTCGGTTCAAATCCGGCTCCCGCAACCAATTGTTTAAAAAAAATCGTATTCAACATCCGGACGCGGGATGGAGCAGCATGGTAGCTCGTCGGGCTCATAACCCGAAGGTCGTCGGTTCAAATCCGGCTCCCGCAACCACTCCCTTTTATATATTCCTTATTTAAGTCTCTTCACTCTGAATTCATTTTTTAAAATATTTTAAGCAATAGTTTCTATCAGCGAATATCACTATTTCTGAGTTTTAGATTTATCTAGAACACTCATTGCACCCTTTGGATCTCGTTTCATCGATTTAATACACTCTACTCTACGAAAACGAAGTGCAGACCAATCTTCATCGATAGCAACTTGACGAGCACCTTCAAAACCCATTTCCCAATAGACTCCCACCCCGAATCACAACTAATGGTACTCTGATATTTTTTAGAAGGCTTTTTGGGATAAGCTAGCCAGATAATAGGATCTTTTTCAGTATACTCATTCAAAAATTTAGACAAACTGATAACGGACTCTTCGTCTGTTACAAAAAAAACACAATTTCTTTCTCGAATGAAGATGGTGCCTTAGTAATAAGAATTTCAGGTTGGTTCTATAAGTTATAGTTTTTTCCAGATCCCAATCATACGGTGTTTTTCAAGTTTACTCATATAATCAGGAGTCTAATCAAATTTAACTTAAAAAAATAGCCACAGAAAAGTGGCTATAGCATGACATCAAGTGGATGTTAATTATTCGCTTGATGCTCTTTTGTGAGCTGGTTCATTTTAGGTAATAGAGCCAATGAGATTAAAGTACAAACCACTGCCGCGATTCCTAGCTTGGTAAATAAATCAGTGTAAATTGGTAAAGATTGCAACGGGTCGGTAAGGTTTTTAGGTACACTAGCATAATTAGCGACAATACCTCCAAGATACTGTGAACTGCCTGAAGCCACAAAATAAGCTCCCATCATAAATCCAGCCATTCGTGCTGGAGCATAACGAGCAATCATTGCGAGTCCTAATCCTGACACTAATAATTCACCTAATGAATATGCACCATAACCCCAAATCATAACCCAAGAGGTTGTCTTACCATTTACGGCATATTGTCCTGCGAAACCAAAAATAAAGAAACCCAATGCGACAACAACAAAGCCAAGCATAAATTTGACCGCTATTGGGAAATTGATATTTTTCTGATGCACCCAGTTATACAACCAGGCAAGTATTGGGCTAAGCAGCATTATCCAAATAGGATTCAGCGCCATAAATTGTGCAGGTTGCCATGTCCATAATTTGTAACCAAACAAGTAAAAGTTCGCATCAACATTTCGCAAAGCGAATAGAGCCAGTGAAGTCGACATTTGCTGATAAAACACAAAGAAAAACACTGTTTGGACCGTAAGAATCAAGGCTACAATTAAACCGGCTTTTTCTTTGTGATCACTCTTTGAGATCAAGTAGATGAAAATACCTAAAATGACCGTGATGGCGCCGTATACAAATAAACGCGCTAATGTTTCGTAATTTAAAATATAAGCCGATGCAACAACGGTTACACACGACATAGCTAAAACAGCAAGTAATTTCATTACGTTAAGCGGCTTTTGATCAGGTTCTGAACCATATAGTTGTAATGAAGGTTTCATTGCGAAGTATTGTGCTAAACCAATGATCAATCCGACACATGACACACTAAAAGCACCGTGCCAACCTATATCAACACCATATTTTTTAGATAAGATCTCTTTAATGAGAGGTGAAAGCAGCATCGAAACCGTAGAGCCAACATTAACCGCCATATAATAAATAGTGAACGCACTATCAATTTTTGAGTCATCACCATGGTAAATCATACGTACAATATTACCGGCGTTAGGCTTAAATAAACCATTACCAACAACAATAACGCCAAGAGAATAAAAGAGAAACCAAGTATTCGATGTAGGGATAGTCATTAGGCCATAACCCAAACTTAGTATAATGGCCCCTAAGGTCATGGTTCGTTTAGTACCTAATATTCTGTCACCTACCCAACCACCGATAGCTGGTGATACATAGATAAGTGCTGCTGCTGCGCTCCAAACTAAATTGGCACGCGTATCTTCAAAGCCTAAGCGTTGGATCATAAAATAAATGATTAACGCCTGCATTCCGTAGAAACCAAAGCGTTCCCACACTTCGATTAAACATATTGTGGCAAAAGAACGGGTTTTACTTACAGGTTGCTGATTACTCTCTGACATTGGCATTATACCTCAGTAACTTAACCATAATGTTGATACTGCTTTGAATCCAGATAATCGTTGAAGCATCACTGAATCTAAATGACAACATAGGCTCTCCTAACCTGATATTACATTATGTGAAAGGGAACTAGATTAAATTAAGTAAATTGAATGAGGGCTGAAACAAAAAGAGAAATTTCGTAAGCGACTGAATATAAAGCAAATAATTTTATAAAAGGAATTAAAGAAGATTAATTGAAGTAAATGCAGCAGCTAGGGAACTTTTATAAATACTATTAGGCTGCTGCAGTATGTTTTTGGGCTTGAAGTGGTGACAAACGGTCATTCATAACTTTAATAACATCAAACTGTTTTAGAGTTTTTTTATCAGAAACGGCACATTCAGCTGATAAAACCATGACACAAGTAGACTGTAGCCCAGCGTCAACGGCTAATACTAATAGCTTCTCATTGTTCATTTCAGTTCTTAGTGTAAAAACTTTACCGTTTTCACTAAACACACAGGTACTACTTGGCTTAAAAAACCAAGACTTTGGCATTTGTGACTGTAACATGAAGTGTGCTGCGGTTGCATTCAGCACTATTTGAACTAAACCAGCATCTGATGTCTTAAGTGCCTTCTGTAGTCTGTCTATTAGATCTAGATAGAACTTAGCATGTTTTACATCAAATTTAACATCCATTAGCGCATCCGGTATCAATTGCTTTTTATAATAAGGTGTTAAAAATTCAACCTCATCACCAAGCAAGACACTTAATACTTCATGTTGATCATTATATTTCCACTGCCAATCCCTTTTTGGCATAAATAACATAATAATTACCTAATGGTTAATATACGAGAACATATTAGTCTAAATTTTATTCAGTTTCAAAACTTTATTTTTATTTATATGAGAAAAAATTAAACTTTAAAATTGCGATCAAACAGATCTAGTTTGATCGCAATTTTATATTTAGATCAAAAATAAGATCATATTAAATACTTGATCTATATCTTTTTACTATATCGGCAATTAATGGAGGACCTTGATATATAAATCCGGAATAAATTTGAACTAAACTTGCTCCTGCTTGAATTTTAGCCATCGCATCATGTCCTGATGAGATACCACCTACTCCAATAATAGGCATGGTCCCATTCAAAGCGACTGCAAGCTTTTGGACTATTAAGGTTGAGGCATCAGTCAGAGGCTTACCACTTAGTCCCCCACTTTCATTTCCATTATTTAAACCTTCGACACCATTTCTTGATAAAGTCGTATTTGTTGCGATCACAGCATCAAATTTATTTTTGATCAATGAATTAGCAATTTGATTAATTTCTTGATCATCAAGATCTGGTGCAATTTTTAAAGCTAAAGGTACATACTTATGATATTTATTTTCGAGCTCAGATTGTTTTTCTTTTAAAGAAAATAATAAATCATCCAATAATTCACCAAACTGTAACGATCGTAGATCAGGTGTATTCGGTGACGAAATATTCACTGTAATATAAGAAGCATACGGATAAACTTTTTCCATACAAATCAAATAATCATCTTTTCCATTCTCTACTGGAGTATCTTTATTCTTACCAATATTCACGCCAACAATAATATCAGACTTTACAGCCATCAAATTTTTGACTAAATAATCAACACCATGGTTATTAAATCCCATTCGGTTAATTATTGCTTCCGCTTCTTCAATTCTAAACAACCTCGGCTTATCGTTACCTGGTTGTGGCCTAGGTGTAACAGTACCAACCTCGACGAACCCAAAGCCCATAGCTGCAAACGCATCAATAGCTTCACCGTTTTTGTCTAAACCTGCCGCCAAGCCAACAGGGTTAGGAAAACTAAGCCCCATAACGTCTACAGGAGCAGACTGTAAGCTCTGACTATAGAAGCAGCTTAGTGGGCTGTTAGCTGTATTCTTTAACGAGCTTAATGCTAAGTCATGCGCTTTTTCAGCATCCATATTGAACATGAACTTTTTAGCTAAATTGTAAATCATAGGGTTTCCTCAGCCAAAAAAAGCCCCGGCGATCGCCAGGGCTATTATTGTTTTTATTTATTATTTACTACCTTCACATTGCAGCACTAGGAGACTTAACTCTCTTAACGCTACAGAGAACTTCGCAAATTCGTGGCCTTGCGAACTCTTGAAATCAGCCAACATGTGATTCCAACGCTCAAGTAATTTTTGATGTCCATCTATCCAAGCGGTGATAATAGTATCAGCTTCACACTCATTATCACAACCAAGCAATACTGCTGACGTTAACGAACGCTGCTGCCAATCAAGCTCTTCACGATAAGCAGCTCTTGCTAGTGCTTGCCAGTGGTTTGTTACAGGCTGATTAGTAATTTGTACTAAGAACCAATGCAACTCTAAGCGAGCGCCTAATCTGAAGTATGTTTCACAAATCAAGGCTAACGGCTTATCGTTAGTATCAGCAATTTGAGCAATATCTAAACCAGAGAACACAGTGCTTAAGTAAGCAATGTTCTTCGCAACTTCAACTGGCACATTCTCCGCCATAAGTGAATTAACATCATCAGATAGCTCTTTAACTTCAGCTTCAGTCATGTAGTTATTAATGTTTGCACGTAAATCATCAACAACAGGCTTAAAGAACTCAATAGTTTGCTGAATGCTTTGGCTACGGTTACGGTGACGTAGGAACCAACGACATGCGCGACGTAAGTTACGACGCAACTGATGTAGCATTTCACCTTGAACAATTGCAGGAATAACGAAATTTAACTCGTCGATCTGTTTGATCAGTTCATTAAGGCCAAATGCTTCACTGGCGATCGTATAACAAATACCAATTTCAGCAACAGAAGCACCGGTTTCATCTTGCATACGCTGAACAAAGTTCAGCCCCATGTTATTTACAAGCTCGTTAGCCAATGAAGTTGCGATGATTTCACCACGCAGAGGGTGAGCCGTCATCTTTTCAGTATATTGCTCTTGCAGCTTTTTAGGGAAATAAGCAACCAGCAATTTACTGAGTAACTCGTCTTCAGTGATTTCAGGCGTTACCAACTGCTCTTTCAACACCATCTTAGCGTAGGCTACAAGTACAGAAAGCTCTGGACGGGTTAAAGACTTCCCTGCAGCAAGACGCTCAGAAAGCTCATCTTCTGTCGGTAAGAATTCTAATGCTCTGTCTAACTTACCTTCTTTTTCTAGGTAATGAATAAAGCGAATTTGCTCTTTAAGCTGCTCAACTCCACGTACTTGGGTGACTGTGATAGAACGGGTCTGATCTTGACAGTCCTGAAGTACGATTTCACTTACTTCTTCGGTCATTTCTTCAAGAACACGGTTACGTTGTTTAACCGTTAACTCACCATCCGCAACTAAAGAGTTAAGTAGGATTTTGATGTTTACTTCGTTATCCGAGCAGTCTACACCACCCACATTATCAACGAAGTCGGTGTTCATACGACCACCATTAGCCGTATATTCGATACGACCAAGCTGAGTACAACCTAAGTTACCACCCTCGCCGATTACCTTGGCACGAACTTCATCACCATTTACACGAATCGCATCATTTGCACGATCACCCACTTCTGCATGAGTTTCTTTAGTCGCTTTTACGTAAGTACCGATACCACCGTTCCAAATTAGGTCAACTGGCATCTTAAGTAGTGACTTAAGTAGCTCGTTTGGCGTCATGCAGGTCTTTGTTGTATCCAACATTTGCTGCATTTCAGCAGACAGTGGAATTGATTTCGCGTGACGAGAGAAAATGCCACCACCTTTTGAAATCAACTCAGCGTTGTAATCTTCCCAAGTAGAACGAGGAAGGTTGAACAAACGCTCACGCTCTACATAGCTCGTCTCAGAATCCGGGGTTGGATCGATAAAGATATGCATATGGTTGAACGCCGCTTGCAAGCGAATGTGGCGAGACAGCAACATACCGTTACCAAATACATCACCAGCCATATCACCTACTGCAACACAAGTGAAGTCGGTAGTTTGGCAGTCGACACCAAACTCACGGAAGTGACGTTTAACAGATTCCCATGCACCACGGGCTGTAATACCCATTTTTTTGTGGTCATAACCGTTAGAACCACCAGAAGCAAAGGCATCACCTAACCAGAAGTTATATTCTTCAGAGATTGAGTTAGCGATATCGGAGAAAGTAGCTGTACCTTTATCGGCAGCAACGACTAAATATGGATCATCTTCATCATGACGAACAACGTCAGCTGGAGGAACAATGTCACCATTCACAATGTTATCAGTGATATCGAGTAGACCACGGATAAACATACGGTAACAAGCTTGCCCTTCAGCAAAGAATGCATCACGCTCAGATGGAAGCTGCTTACATACGAAGCCACCTTTAGCACCAACAGGTACAATTACGGTGTTTTTAACTTGCTGTGCTTTAACAAGACCTAATACCTCAGTACGGAAGTCTTCACGACGGTCTGACCAACGTAAACCACCACGAGCAACTTTACCACCACGTAGGTGAACGCCTTCTATACGAGTTGAATAAACGAAGATTTCATAATGAGGTAAAGGCTTTGGCATTTCTGGGATCAAGTTTGGCTCAAACTTGAACGAAATATAATCTTTTGGCTGCCCGTCTTTTTCTTGGTAGAAGTTAGTACGAAGAGTCGCATTAATTAAGTCTAAATAACGACGAATAATACGGTCATCATCCAAGCTCGAAACTTCATCCAAACGTAAGTTGATTTGTTCAACAAACTTATCAAGAGTACGAGTTTTCAACTTAGGGTTGAACTTACGGATGAACATTTTCACCAATAGTTCAGCAATAAACGGATAGCGAGTGAACGTTTCTTCAATGTAAGACTGAGAGAAAGTTGCATCGATTTGACGCATATACTTAGCATACGCACGTACAACAGAAACTTCACGACCATTTAAGTTAGAAGAAAGTACTAAGCGGTTAAAACCATCGTCTTCTAATTTCTTCTTCCACACCTGTGCTAATGCATCTTGGAAGCGATCTTGGCTATCGGCTAGATTTTCAGTCGCCGCGCCTTGAACTGTCATTAGGAAGTCAAGGATCCAGTAAGTTGCACCATCTGTTGTTTTAACTTCGTATGGACGCTCGTTAATAACACGCAGACCGAAGTTTTCAAGCATTGGCAACACATCAGAAAGATGAATTGGTTCATCTTTGTGGAACAGCTTTAAACGTACTTTATTGTCATTCAGTGCCGCTTCTTGAGGCTGATAGAACAACATACCAAGCTGATTTTCAGCAGAAAGTGCTTCTAGTAGTTGTAGATCAACTACAGCTGAACTAGGAAGTACATCTTCCTTATAGCTTGGTTGAAATGCATTTAAATAACGCTTATTTAAAGCATTGCCCTGCTCTTCACCTAAAGAACCATTTAATGCCGCTTGTAATTTATCTTCCCATGAGCGAGCTGCCTCGATGAGGTTTCTTTCAATTGCTGCCACGTTGACATCCATATTGTTGTTATCAACTTTAACGATATAATGTGTTCTCGCTAACGTTGATTCAGAGAAGTAGGTAGTAAATTGTACTTCTTCTTTACTTTTCAGATGTTGAGCCAAGATGCGTTGAGTATCTTGACGCAATTTAGTGTTATATCTGTCTTTTGATACATAGACCATGCAAGACAAGAAGCGACCAAAGCCGTCTTTACGAACGAATAGCTTAAGTTTATCTCTGTCTTGCATTTCAAGAACACCCTGAGCCACTGAAGCAAGTTCAGCTTCACGCGCTTGAATAATTTCATCACGTGGAAGGTTCTCAAGAATGTTTAGAAGATTTTTATAGTCATGTGAACGAGGAACCAGACCAGAGCTTTTAAGCACTCGAGTTACTTTCTCATTCAACATTGGGATTTCGCGAGGGCTACGGTTATATAACGTAGAAGCGTACAGACCAATAAATCTATCTTCACCAATCACTTTACCTGATTCGTCGTAACGTTTAATTCCGACGTAATCAATATAAGCTGGGCGGTGAACACGACTCTTGCTATTGGTTTTAGTAAGGATCAGCAGTTTATCATCAAGTGCTTCTTTACGTGCAGCTTCAGAGAAAGTAGAAAGCAAAAGGCCTTTTGGCTTTTCTTGACCAGGCTTGTTCATTAAACCAAGACTTGAATCCATTTCTGCGGTTAGTTCTAAATCACCTTGAACTGCACTTAAGGTATAACGGCGATATCCAAGCAGAGTAAACTGATGGTTTTTGAGATAGTCTAAGAAACGAACCGCTTCATCTAAATCTGGCTTGCTTCCCGGATATGGTCTAGTCGGCAATTCTTTAATAATGCTGTCTAATTTATTAGTCATTGGCTGCCAATCTTTTACAGCCGCCTCAACATCAATTAGAACTGTCTCAATTTCTTTTTTCAGAGCAAGAATTTCTTGTTCACTTGTTTGGCTATCAATTTCAATTAAGAATACCGCGATTTTTTCGTTATTTTCGTTGTTTGAATCAATTTGACTGATATCACGTACAACTTTTTCACCACGTTCGATTGCCAAAGGCGTGTGAAGCATCATATGAACAGTAATATCCATACGATTTAAAAGCATACCTACCGAATCAACCAAAAATGGCATATCAGGTAGAATGATTTCGATAATAGAATGAGTAGATTGCCAGCCGTGCTTTGACTGGTTCGGATTAAACACTCGTAAATGAGTATCTCCAACAGAAGTCTTGTTAAGAGCATTCCACAAACTTAGAACTGCACCGTATAGATCACTATCGTTACGGGCATGCAAATCGTCTTTAGACATGTGGGCATAAAGGTGATTGGCAAACTGTTCAACTTGTTTCGCTTGTGAATGAGGGACTTTGGAGTGAATCAAACTGATTACATTTTCAAGTAATACTGAAGGCATTGCATCTTTCAAAGCCATTTTGCTGTTTCCTTAGGCGTCTATGGCAGCGCTTTATTATGATTAGGATGCGGAAAAAAAATCCGAAGTAAATCATCTTTACTTAATGGCGAAGTTTATTACTTATTGCGACACATTTCGAGGAAAATTTGTGATGAAGGTACACTAAGATTAGGGTTATTTGTGGAGTGGATCACAAGTTTTGAGCAAACAAGCAAAAAAACGGATTTTATATGCAATTTGCCTGACTAGCGATACTGGAAACCCAGCAATAACTTACCTAGTTAGCACCCCGAACATAAGATTTCACAATAAAAATAATTATGAGTTCCAACAAAATAAGAAATATTTTTAGATCCTTAGTAAATAGTGATTATCAGAGACGATTTAATTCAATAAAACTGCCGTTAGAATCCAAGGTTAATTTAAACCGCCCTTGTATTCCAGAAACAGTCACGAAAGATCTAAAATAACGCGCATTTATTTGAAGATGACGACCCGTATCATCAATCACCTCAACATGGGTTGCTGCTCCTTGATAAAAAGCCAAGTATTGTTTTGCTGATACAGAGATTGAAAATGTGAATTCCATGTTGACACGATAGCTATGTATTTTCAGCCAATCTTAACAAATCAGAATAAACTCCACGAGCTGTAACTTGTGCTCTAGCTCCACGAATAATAAGTGGGTTTTCCCCATAAGAATCAGTGTAAATCTGAAAAATAGAATCTGCCCATTGCAAGCTCCCCAGCGGAGTATTGTTGGGAACAAGATCTAACTTACAAAAAAGGCCAAGAAAACTTGGCCTAAAATAAGAACAATTAATCTAAGCTTAATTAAGATAAAGCTCTAGAAACTTTTTCATACAGATCTTTTGACAAGTCAGGCAATTCTATCAACTCTTGTAAGCTTTCTTTGATATTTTGCTGACGCGCAAGATCAAACTTTGAAAATTGAATTAACGGAGTAATGATTCGAGCCGCCACTTGTGGATTAATGGTATTCATTTTTTTTAAAACATCAGTTAAATATTGATAACCACTACCATCAGATTTGTGGAAATGCTTAATGTTTCCTGCTGCAAAACTTCCAATAAGTGAACGAACACGATTAGGATTATTAAAAGTAAACGCTTTATGGCTCGTTAACGCTTTTATTTTATCAATCACTTGCTCAGAATCTTGAGTCGCTTGTAAAGTGAACCATTTATCCATGACTAATGGCGTATCAACCCACTTGTTCTCAAAATCTGTCATTAAGCTTTCTCTATTTGAAAGATTTAGGTCGCTTGCCACTTTAAGTGCACCTAAAGAATCTGTCATATTAGTAGCAGATCTATATTGAGAATCCACTAAAGCTTCATGCTCCTCATTTGCAATACATGCCCAAGACAAACACTCATTTTTCAACGCTCGAGCACTGGCAATATCTTTGTCTTTTGAAGCGTGATAACGAGCCAGTGTCTCATCTTCACAAGCTAATGCCAGCTCATCTTTTACAAAACAGCGAGCTGTAATGAGCGCATCTAAGTCTACGCTTTCAGTTTGCTCAACCAAAGCACTTATAGATGGTACTGACATGATTTCTGCAATCAGTTCTTCATCTAAATTTTTGTCGAGAATAACGCCCTTGAAAGCATCTTTAACAATATCGCTCAGTTGCATGGTTTTACCAGCAACTAACGCTTTTACATTGTCCCATACCGATTTACTAAATAAAGATACCGATGCTTCCCAACGCGCAACTTCGCTACTTGCATAACGCATTAAATGAGCTAGGTGTTCATCTTCGTATTGGTATTCAAGTTTTACGGGAGCTGAAAAATCTTGCAAAAGAGATACTACAGGTTTTTGAGTTAATCCATCAAAAGTAAACGTCTGTTGCCGTTCAGTGAAATTCAATACTTTTGAGGTAATACTCTTCCCATCTACGTCTAATAACTCAACATCAAACGGAATATGCATTGGTAAATCATTATTACCCGTAATCTCAGGACGAGACTGAGTTAAGGTTAATTGATAGCGGCCGTCTTCAAAGTTTTCCGAAACGGCAACACTTGGCGTACCCGCTTGGCTATACCATAAACGGAATTGCTGAAGCTCAACACCAGAAGCATCTTCCATTGCAGAAACGAAGTCATCGCAAGTTACTGCTTGACCATCATGACGCTCAAAATATAGTTTCATGCCTGCTTGGAAGTTCTTTTCTCCAAGTAAGGTGTGCATCATGCGGATCACTTCAGCACCTTTGTTGTACACAGTTACCGTATAGAAGTTGTTCATTTCAATAACAGATTCTGGTCGTATAGGGTGAGCCATTGGGCCAGCATCTTCCGCAAACTGATGATTACGAATAACTTGAATGGCTTGGATACGATTAACAGGGCGAGAACCAACATCAGAGCTAAACTCTTGATCACGGAAAACTGTCAAGCCTTCTTTTAAGCTCAACTGGAACCAGTCACGGCAAGTAACACGGTTTCCTGTCCAATTGTGGAAATACTCATGGCCAATTACAGACTCGATACCATGATAATCATCATCGGTGGCACTTTCTTTATCAGCTAACACATACTTGGTATTGAAAACGTTCAGCCCTTTGTTTTCCATTGCGCCCATGTTGAAAAAATCAACAGCAACAATCATGTAAATGTCTAAATCGTATTCGAGATCAAATCGCTCTTCATCCCATTTCATGGATTTTTGAAGCGATGCCATAGCATGGTGAGCTTTATGCAGGTTGCCTTTATCAACGAATACTTGAAGCTTTACATCACGGCCTGAGCGAGTAGTAAACTGATCTTCGAGTAAATCAAAATCACCCGCCACTAATGCAAAAAGATAACTTGGTTTTGGGAATGGATCTTGCCAAGTCGCATAATGACGACCGTTTTCAGCATCACCTCTTGAAATTAGGTTACCGTTACTTAATAAAAATGGAAATTCAGTTTTATCAGCTTCGACTCTAACATCAAATTTGGCCAGAACATCAGGACGATCAAGATAATAGGTAATACGACGGAAACCTTCAGCCTCACATTGAGTACAATATGCGCCATCAGACATATATAAACCTTCGAGCGCTGTATTTTCAGCTGGTTTAATATGGGTAATGATTTCAAGTTCAAAGTTATCTAGATCTGCTTGAATGTATAGCTGTTTATCTTTAACTTGGTGAGAAGCAGGCTGACCATTTACTTTAACACTGATTAATTCTAAATCCTCGCCGACTAGCACTAATTCCGTTGCTTGTTTTGATTGTCTTTCGACCTGACTTATGGCAACCACTTCTGTGGTTGGGATATTCAACTGAAAGTCTAACGATAAGTGATTTATTGTAAAATCTGATTCTTGATAATCTTTTAGGTACTTAGCCTGAAGTTCTGACATGACTACCCTCTTTGTGTTTAATGTTATTTGAAGTTCACGAGTATACGTGAACCTAATTATTGTTGATGATTTGATTCGATTAAATCCAAAAAACGCGCCGAAGCGCGTTTTTGAACAGTTAGAACATTGGACTTATGGCTTTTTTAAGTCATCGACCAAATCAAGTGTGATATCTGCTGTTTGCTCAAGAAGCACATCTGGCAATTCATCTTTTTCATCTAACTTAGCTAATTCGTCTAAATCTTTGACTGGCTTTTTACCTTGCGCAACACGTCTTTCGTTGGCACGTTTTAAAGCCTTAGCATCATCTTCCTTTTGCTGAGCTTCACGCTCAGACTCAACAAGAGAAACACTCTTTTCATCACGATGTTTACGAAACTCAGCAATATCTTGACGGATATATTCGAACTCGACATTACCCTTGATACGCTGTTGATATTTACCTTTTAAATCTTCTATGATTTTAGGGGTAATATCATTCACCTTGTTATAATTAGCAACAGGTACTTGATCCCAAGGTAACGCATTATCTTCTTTCGATTCACCGTATTCACCTGGCTTTAAGGCACTTGGGTACATAATATCAGGTGTCACACCTTTCAATTGAGTGCTGCCACCATTGATACGGTAAAATTTAGCAATAGTATATTGTACGTGACCAATCGGCTTTTGATACATATCGTAGATACGAGATAATCCACGATGTTGCTGCACCGTACCTTTACCGAAGCTAGATTCACCCACAATTAAAGCACGACCATAATCTTGAAGCGCCGCTGCAAAAATTTCAGATGCTGAAGCACTGTTACGATTGATAAGTACTGTCAGAGGGCCATCATATAAAGTCACACCATCATTATCACGGTTCTCAACGACTTTGCCATTTGCATAACGAACCTGTACAACGGGTCCCATTTCGATAAACAAGCCCGTTAATAAGGTAGCTTCAGTTAGAGCACCACCGCCATTATCACGTAGGTCGATAATGATGCCTTCAATTTTTTCTTTCTTGAGCTTAGCGATTTCTTTCGCAACATCACGAGAAAGATTCATATAAAAACCTGGGATAGTGATAACACCAACCTTACGATTTTTAAATTGAGGAGCATCACCTTTAATAACTTTAGAGCTGGCTGCGCGATCTTCTAAACGAATTTTGTCCCGAGTAATAGTCACTTCGATAGGCTTTGCGTTAGATCCTGCTTTTTTCTGTAAGATTTGCAGGGTAACTTTACTACCCTTAGGGCCTTTGATCTTGTCGACAACGTCATCTAGACGCCAACCGATCACATCAATAATCTTTTCACCGTCTTGACCAACACCAATGATTTTGTCACCGTCAGCCAGCTTGCCGCTCTTAGATGCAGGTCCACCTTTTACCAAGCTTCGAATCACAGTGTAATCATCGTCTTGTTGTAATACAGCTCCAATGCCCTCAAGACTTAAATTCATTTCTTGCTGAAAACGCTCAGCGTTTCTTGGAGAAAGGTAGCTGGTATGAGGCTCGACAGTTCGTGCAAATGCGTTCATTAGCATTTGGAATACGTCTTCACTATTGGTTTGTGAGAGACGTTTTAATGCATTGTTATAACGCTTTGTTAAAACCTTAACAATTTCTGGCCACTTTTTGTCAGTCATCGACAAATTTAGCGCATCGAATTTTACTCTTTCACGCCAAAGTTCATGAATCTCGCTTTCGGTCTTAGGCCAAGGAGCATCTTCACGATCAAATACATATTTATCGTTGGTTTTTTCGAAGTTAAAAGGTTTTTTTACATCAAGCAAGGATAAAGCATAAACTAAGGCATCATAGCGACGTTCTTGTGTAACGTCGTACATTTTATAAGCTTCGCTTAAATCTCCGCTTTTCAACATGTCATCAAAGTTGTCTTGGTATTGCTGAAAACCATCAACATCTTTCTGGGTTAACACATTACGACGAGAATCTAGGTACGATAAGTAGCGATCGAAAACTTTATCTGAAAAAGCATCATTGAGTACAAAATGATGATAATGAGAGCGAAGGAACAAATCCGTTATTCGCTTGCTCGCCACTTTATGCTGGGGTTCTTGCTTTAACTGAGGTAACTCGTTGAGTTGAATTTTAGGAGTTGTTGCTCCAACATTAAATCCGACCAACAGGGCGGCCAACGTCATGGCCAGTTTAATTTTCCGCATCAACAAGTTACTCCTTTGTTTCTGTTACAGCAAAATATGTTCGGCTTTCACTTTCACCGTTAAACCACTGTCAAGATGAACAGTCACATCATCTTTATTTATGTCAGAAATGGTTCCCTTAACTGGAGACTTCCCTAACTTAACATTGACACGTTGTTCTTTTGCAAGTTGACTAAGTTCAGCCTGAACTAAGTTAACCGCTGGTTCTGCTTTTTTATTTGGACGGCTCGATTTAGATTGAACTTGTTTTAAGTTACGATCTTTTCTCGGACGTTTAGTATTATTTCTAGGACCTGCTTTTTTGTCTGCGCTATCACCGCCCTGCTCTGCAGCTTTAGCTTCACGTTGTTTGCGTCTTTCTTTCGCACGCTCTTGGCTTTCTTTAAGCGTCTTTTGCGCATGCTCAATGTGCTGCTCTTCTAACTCACCACAAGCATTTCCATCAAGGTCAACGCGAACTGCACCTTGCTTAATGCTTTTTAGGTAACGCCAGCTACTGGTATAGCGACGTAAAGCAACTCTTAATTGAGTCTTACTGATTTTTGACTCTTCCGCCAGTTTTTCAGCTAAATCTTGAAATAAACCAATTTTTAATGGCTTTGCTTCACCTTCAGCGATAAAACACTGAGGAAAAGTCTCGTATAAATAAGCCAAAATGGCATTTGTGTCGGTCAACTTATCTGTTGATTCCATTATAACTTCCACGTTTACAAGGACATTAGCCGCATATTATCTATGTAAATCGGCCTAGGTCGTTTATCTTAAAGCTTACTGTTCAATAAACTTTATGATTATATTTCAGATCATTAGCTGTAATCATAAAGCATAAAACTGTTATTCATTTGCCTTGGCTAACTTTTGAGAACTACCCAAGCAAGCCGCCTATTATAAGGTGCATCTGAACAATTGCGACCATGATTTATTAAATTGCGAATATTTTTTATTCGAATAGGCAAGATTCTAGGCTTTTTAACAATAACTCTAGGCCTTTTTGGTCTTCTTCATCGAAACGAGAAAATATCGGACTATCAATATCTAATACTCCTACTACCTCATTTCCTTTTCTAAAAGGAATAACAATTTCGGAATTACTGGCAGAATCACAAGCGATATGACCTTCAAATTGATGAACGTCAGCAATACGTTGCGTAACATTTTCCGCAGCTGCTGTACCGCAAACACCTCGCCCAAGTGGAATTCTTACGCACGCAACTTTTCCTTGAAAAGGGCCTAATACTAATTGCTCATTTTCTATTAGGTAAAAACCAACCCAATTGATCGTTTCAAGGTGTTCGTTTAATAATGCTGAGAAGTTCGCCATAGCTGCGACTTGGTTGGTCTCACCTTCAAACAAAGCTAATACTTGTCGATTCAGGATGTCATAAAACTCTGATTTCATACTTATCTCTACTGATTTTATCTACTAATTGATATTACGCCGCTTTTTTCTTTTCGGCTTTTTTCACAGGCGACTTTGTTGCTGCAACGCCTTTAAGCAGAGATAGTAAATCATCTTTATTAGAAGCTAAATAGTAAGCCATATCTTCGAAGGATTTTTCTTCCATCTCAATTTTGGAATTTTCTAGAAAAGGCACAAGACTGTCGGCTATATCCAACATTTTATCGTATGCATCAGCTTCTTTTTTTGTCGTAAACGTCATTTTTTCAACACCTTCTCTAATCACCACAAACTGAGTAATTACGGCCATGATTTCCTCACACTGTATTTATAAACAGTAATAGAGTCGCAAAACCTTGAGATTATTGCAACCTTTGATAAAAAAGTTGTTACGATTTACTTACTCCCTATTTAGAAATCTTTGTTATTATTAAGCCATTGGAATTTACTGTTAGTTGGATAATTACAGGTGAGCGACTCTGATACGCCTAAGCTGCAATCTATAATTTTGTGTAACTCTTGCGATGTTGCAGTCAACCGCCATGCCCTGCCTGCCAATGTTAGAGCCCTTTGCCCTCGCTGCCATAGTGCCCTATACGCCAAACCGTTTTGCACTATAAATGGTGTCTTAGCGTTATGCATTACCGCGCTGCTTTTATATATTCCTGCTAATTTTTACCCCGTTCTTGAGCTTCATTTTTTTGGCAGCATCAGGACTTCAACTGTATGGGAAGGTGCATACTCTGTTATCAATCAAGGCTATTATATTGTCGGGATTGCAGTGGCATTGGGTGCGATTGTAGCGCCAGCAGCATTATTGGTTTCAATACTGTTGCAAGTTTTGATAGTTAAACATGGTCTTCATAAGCCCATAATGCGGAAGTATTTTCGCTCTATATTAAAAAAACACCTATTTATTAAGCAATTTTCAATGCCTGAGATCTATGTTATCAGCATGTTTGTCACCGCTTTTAATTTGGGAGATTTTGCAGATATTTATATGGGTGTCGGCACTTTTTGCTATGTGATGCTATTTGTCCTAATGTTATTTTTACAGCGTGAATACAATATTGATTACATGTGGGAGCAATTACATGAATCCCAATAAGCCGTCTTATCATGAAATGGCACAAGGTAATCATTTAAACTTATTGAGCTGTCCAAAATGTAAAATGGTTTGCCCAGACGAGCTTGAACACTGCCCTCGTTGTGACAGCGAATTAGCCATACGTGATGAATCCAGCTTACAAAAATCTTGGGCTTTTTTGATAACAGCAGCAATTCTACTGATCCCAGCCAACATCTATCCTATTAGTATCATTACTAAGCAAGGTAGAGAAACTCACGATACTATTTTCTCTGGGATTTTACACACCATTCACCTTGGTATGATTCCTATTGCAATCATTCTTTTTATTGCAAGTATTCTTGTTCCTTGGTTAAAAATTATTGGCTTAGCGACTTATTTATCTGCAATCAGTTTTAACTTACCTTTATCAAAACGCTTTTTGATGAAAGGATTTCATATTATTGAATGGATTGGCCGTTGGTCTATGCTTGATTTGTGCGTTATATCGCTCACTGTAGCACTGGTTAATATGGGTCAACTCTTAGACGCAAAGCCAGGGATCGCAGCCACCCCTTTCGCCTTGGTGATTTTATTCACTCAATTAGCTGCAAAAGTATTGGATACACGACTCCTTTGGGATCGAATGGAAAACAAGCATGACTCAAACAGAACCACCAAAAATAGTTAAAAAGAAATTATTCTCACCAGTCTGGCTTCTGCCTGCTGTTGCTTTATTACTTGGCGCTTGGCTTATAGTAAAAGGCATCAAGGATGCAGGTGAAGAAATCACAATTCACTTCCCAACGGCTACTGGAATTCAGATTGGTAAGACACTCGTTAACTACCAAGGCGTTAATGTTGGTCACGTCACTGACATCGCCATTGATGAACAACGAAAAGGCGTCATCGTAACGGTAAATATGAATTACCGAGGTCAACCTTTCCTGAAAGACAAAACCCAATTTTGGCTGGTTAGCCCTAAAGCAAGCATCACCAAAATCGAAGGCTTAGATACCTTATTCTCGGGTAATTATATTGCTTTAAAGCCAGGTAATGGAGCCAAACGAACTGATTTTGAAGCTGTGCCTGAAGCACCACCACAAATGCCTGCAAGTGAAGGTATGCTATTAACCCTTTACGCTGAAGATTTAGGCTCTATCGATATCGGTGCACATATCTTCTATCGTCAGATCCCCGTCGGAAAAGTAGTGAGTTACCGATTGGATAATGCAGATAGAGTATCAATCAGCGTATTTATTCAAAAACGGTTCACCGATTTAATTAAACAAGATTCAAAATTTTGGAATATCTCAGGACTAAAACTTGATGCGTCACTGGCTGGTATAAAACTTGAAGCAGAAAGCCTTGCGTCACTGATTGAAGGTGGTATTACTTTCAGCTCGCCTAAAGATAGCTCTTTAGCTGAATCTGGTCATATATACAATTTATTTGATTCAAAAGAAGAAGCTCTTGGAGGAAAGTCCTTCACTTTAACGAGTGATGATTCTCATGGTTTAAGTAAGGGCAGCATGATTGTTTATCGTGGTGTAGCAATTGGCCAAATTAGTGACAAAAAAATTACTAACAAAGGTGTTGAGCTAGGTGCTCGTATTAAATATCAATATGCGAATCTACTTACTGCAAGTGCTAAATTTTGGCTAGCTGGTGCAGATTTATCCCTTTCCGAATTTAAACATCCTGAGCGTTTAATAACAGGCCCTGTTGTCGAGTTTTTCCCTGGAACAGGACCTAGTAAACTAAGATACCCTTTATTAACTTCTACGCCTGAAATAGCAAAGCAAAAAAGCATCAAGATTGAAATAGTAAGCTCTCAGAACTTTGGATTGAAAGAAAATGCAGCGATAAAATATCGTAATGTGAAAATAGGCAAAGTATCTTCTGTAAGCCTTAGCAAAAACTTTCAGCAGGTAAATATTTCTGCTGAAATTTATCCTGAATTCAAACCACTACTCAAGTCTGGGCATTATTTTGTACCTCAATCTGCCCTTGAGGTAAAAGCATCACTCGACAATGTTTCAGTAAAAACTTCTGACTTACCCTCAGCCATTTCAGGATCCATTAATTTAGAAACAGATTTAAAAAGCTCAAATAAGTTCGTAAGTCAATTTAACCTTTTCGCTTCTCAGGAAGAAGCTCAAAAAGCAGCTAATAAACACCAGTATCGATATATCACTCTTGATAGCTCCGATGCTGCAGATTTGCAGTCTGGCTCTCCGATATATTATAAAAAAATGCAAATCGGTTTTGTTGAAAATGTGCGTTGGACAAAGCAAAACGATCAGTTTGACATTAAATTGGCGATTCAGAAGAAGTTCAATAGCTTAATCAATAGCAAAACAGTTTTTTGGAGGAATAGTGCTTTGTCAGTTGATGCTAACCTTTCTGGCATAAAGCTCGATGTAGCACCACTTCAAGGTGCTCTAAAAGGTAGTATAAGTCTAGGATTAGCAGAGCGTGCTTCAAAACTTAAACGCAAGCCTCTTTATGCCAACAAAGAGTTGGCAATGGCGCAAGCAACTCCAATTGAAATAATATTTCGAACGGGTACAAGACTTGCCAAAGGTGCGGCAATTAAGTACCAAAATCACCCTATAGGTTCAGTGGAGGCCGTTCGTCTCAATGAAGACTTAAACACCATTACTGCTACAGCTTTCCTCTATTCTAGATTCGCAAAACAGTTCAAACGTAAAGATACTAAATACTATATTGTTGATGCTCAAATTTCTCTGGCAGGCATTAAATCACCAGAAACGTTAATCTCTGGCGCCTATGTAAGTGCTGTTCCTGGGCAATCAAGTCAATCGACCCATTTATTTAGTGGTGAGCTCTCTAAGGAAGCTTTGTCTTTAACTCCAAAGGGCGCTGCTGCTATCGTATTAGTTAAATCACAGCTTGGTTCAATTCAAGTTGGCACTGGAATCTATTTTAGAGGTATAAAAATAGGCAAAGTTGATAGTTATCAATTGGCTGTGGATGGCAACCATGTTCGTATCAAAGCTCACATTAACGCTAAATATCGTCAATTTATAAATACATCTAGCCGTTTTTGGGAACAGTCGGGGATTAAAATTGACGCAGGGCTTTTTTCTGGAGTTCACCTCAGTACAGGCTCATTTGAAAATATTCTAGCAGGTGGTATTTCAGTGGCTACAGAGCAATTAACTACCGCAGATAATGCATTAGCAGAAAGTGAATCTTTTAGATTATATCCAGAGTCAAGATCAAGTTGGTTAAAGTGGCAATTTAAGTAATTTGAGTTTGGCGGCCTTTAGATTGAACAGTTTGTAATCTTCAAGTATTTCAAACTGTTCATCTTAGTAGACATTATTTATGTAATAGTTAACTTTTCCATTTTCTAATTCAAAAAATCACATTTATCCAACAAAAAATCGCGATGACAAAGCTAATCATCACAGCTAAAGATCCCAAATCTTTTGCAAGTCCAGACAAATCATGATGCTCATAACCTATTCTATCAACGACAGATTCAATGGCGGTGTTAACGATTTCGGCAAACAACACAAACAATAAGGATGACCACAAAATCAAGCGCTCTCCCCATGACACATTAAGGGTAAAGGTCAATGTAAATAAAACTACGGCTAAAATTAACTCTTGTCTAAACGCAGCTTCATTTCTAGCTAACCAAATTAAAGCTCGAAGTGAATTTCCGAATGCAAGATAAATGCGCCTAATACCTTTAGGTTTTTTTGAATAATCCATTACAGTACCTTATCTGGCTAATTTCGAGAGTGAATGCCAATAACTAAAAAATAATAGCTTAAGACTAGAAAAATATTAAATAAATTAGGTTATCGTTATCGCTACCTGATAATTAGTTCATGGTATAATTTTGCTTTTAACACGGCTTTGACAAATGAATAAAATCAGCGAAAATTTCATCGAACACATTCGCCAACAGCTTCCCTGCCATTTATCTCTCGATGAGTTCCTTGCTTTCAACAATAAACCTCTGAGGCTTTCTGTACGTGTTAATACTTTAAAAATTACTGTTTCTGATTTTCATGATTTAATGTTAAACAAAGGATGGTGCTTAACATCTATTCCGTGGTGTGAAGAAGGATTTTGGCTCACAACCCCACCGCACCAAGACATTGGAAATAGTATCGAACACTTGCAAGGGCTATTTTATATTCAAGAGGCAAGCTCAATGTTACCTCCTACTGCCTTATTTGATTCAGGTTCGAACTTTGACAGTGTGCTCGATATGGCTGCAGCACCTGGCTCCAAGACAACACAGATTGCTGCACTAATGAATAATCAGGGGCTCTTGATTGCTAATGAATACTCGTCAAGCCGTGTTAAAATGCTTCATGCAAATTTAGTACGGATGGGAGTGCACAATGCCGCCATTACACACTTCGATGCCGAGGTCTTCGGCCAGTATTTATTTGAAGCATTTGACGCTATTTTATTAGATGCTCCCTGTGGTGGTGAAGGCACGGTTCGCAAAGATAGCAATGCATTAAAAGATTGGCGCTTAGAAGATGTTCATTCAATTGCAACCAAACAAAAGCAGTTAATAGCATCGGCATTTGAAGCACTTAAAGTTAACGGTAGTTTGATCTATTCCACTTGCACATTAAGCCAAGAAGAAAACCAACAAGTTTGTTTGTTTTTGAAAGAGACTTTTGGAGATGCAGTTGAATTTATTTCTCTGTCCGATCTATTTGATGGTGCCAATAAAGCCACCACAAGCGAAGGATTTTTACATATTTGGCCACAAATATTCGACAGTGAGGGATTCTTTGTCGCCAAGATTCGTAAAACTAAATCCGTGACTAGAAGCCAACCTGAACCCAAAATAAATAAAAACTTTCCATTTAAAGAGCTATCGATCAAACAAGAAAAAGAAATTACTGATTGGTTATCAGCAAATTACTCAATTTCAATTCCAGCATCGTTATATCTAGTTGCTAGAGATAATCAGTATTGGCTTTTTCCAAAAGCAATAAAATCTTATATTGGGCAAATTCGCTTTCAGCGTATTGGTTTGAAACTAGCTGAACAAAAAGGCAAACATTTAAAAATAACTCATGAAGTAATTTCGGTTTTGTACCGATACCAAAGTGATGCGATAAATGCTAATGAACAACAAGCAGAAGAATATCTGAAAGGACGTGACATTCAATTAGAACAGGTAACTAAACCTCAAGGAGAGAAAATTATTTGTCGTAATAAAGTGCCGTTGGGATTAATTAAGCACCTTGGAACAAAATTAAAAAATAATTTACCTAGAGATTTAGTTAGAGACAATGCAGTAAAACTCTAGGTTCTTGACATATATGAATAAACTGAAAAATTTTGTTAATGTTTATTTATTGTGCAAATGTTTTTATTTGTTCTAGGATTACAATATCGGAATTCTCGATGGTAGAAATTCTGCCATCGAAAACCGCGTAGCGCACGGCTCGAAAGAGCCATTTCCCAACGCCCAATTCTATATGGATTGGGCTTTTTTTTATTCTATGATGTTTGAAAAACAAGCAGTAAGTGAATTCAGTTTAAACTAACTTTTTAGCATCTTTGAAAAGATTAAAGAAATTCTCGCCAGTATACTCTACTAGTTCTTGATATTTTTCGCCGCGTAATTCAGCCACGAATTCAGCCACATCACGTACAAATGCCGGTTGGTTTTCTTTACCTCTATGTGGAACTGGTGCCAAATATGGAGAGTCCGTTTCTACCATTAAACGGTCTTTAGGGACTTTGCGGATAACACTTCTTAACTCACCAGCATTTTTAAAAGTCACAATGCCAGAAACTGAAATATAAAAACCAAGATCAATGGCTGCTTTCGCCATTTCCCAACTTTCAGTGAAACAATGTAAAACCCCACCTACTTTATCGGCGTTGCCTGATTTAAGCATATTTAAGGTGTCTTCCCTTGCATCACGAGTATGAATAATAAGTGGCTTATTAACTTGTAATGCCAGATCGATTTGCTTTTCAAAACATTGTTGCTGCTGAGATTTAGTTTCTGCGGCATAAAAATAATCCAAGCCTGTTTCACCAACAGCAACGACTCGCTCATCTTGAGCAGAAATTAATAACTGATCTGAATCTAAACCTGAATCGACGTCTAAAGGATGAACACCTGCTGAAAGAAATACATTAGGGAATGCTTTCACTTTTTCTTTCATGGCTGAAAATTCATTTTGACGCACATTAACACAAAGCATGTACTCTACATCACGGGCTTTTGCAGCATTCATTATTTGTTGCAAACTCGCATCATCAGGGGCTGCTTTAAGTCTATCTATATGGCAATGTGAATCAATTAACACTACAGAGGTTTCCTTCAAAGTTTAAAACGGCGCAAGCATACAGTTGTGGAATTTTGAGGTCAAATTTAATCCACGTCATCGGATAACAATACCGCTAACCAACGACCTGTATCACTAGATTCTAGGCCAATTTTAACAATCATAGTTAATGGAACCGATAACAACATACCCACAGAACCAAGTAACCATCCCCAAAAAATTAACGATAAAAACACAACAAGAGTCGACAGCCCTAACCCTTTACCAAGAAATTTAGGCTCAACAATATTGCCCATAACCATATTGGTAGCGATGTAAAGTGCTGCCACGCCGCCTGCTGCAGTGGGACCTAATTGAATTAAAGCAAGAGAAATAGAAGGAATAGCAGCAATAATTGATCCGATATTAGGAATATAGTTAAACAAAAAAGCCACAACAGCCCACAACATGGCGTAATCAACACCAATAAAATAAAGACCTAGTCCCACCACTGTACCAGTTGCTAGACTCACTAACGTTTTGATCACCATATACTGGTTCACAGAATGTAAGAATTTATCAATTTGCTGCAAACGCATTTCAGGATCATCAAGGGCAAAGTGAATTCGCTTTGAAAAGGAACTGGCTTCGAACAGCATAAATACCACTGTCAAAAGGATCAGAAATATATTTGCCATGACATTGCCAAGACCAGATAACATATTTGTGGTCATAGACAGGGCGACACCAGGATCAAAATAATTTAGGATCTGTGTCTTTGATACCTGAATATTGTATTTTTGTAGTAATTCAATTACCCAACTAAATTGGTCAATGAGCTGGTCTCTATACTGTGGTAACTGTTTTGAAAACTCATTAATAGAACTGCCAACTACGCTTGCTAACCACATGCCAGCGAGCAATATAGAAATAATTAATAAAATGACTGAAAGCCATTTCGGCACCCGCCACTTTGACATCCAAACAATGGCAGGATTACAAATAATGGCAATGAATATAGATAAAACAAATGGGACAACTATGGAGCTTGCGGTTTTAATACCGGCTAATACCACAACTAAGCTAGCCAATAATACAAAGGTCTTTAGCGCCGTGGTATTTTGTTCAAATCGATTCATTCCATTTATTCCATATCAATTTTCAAGTTGATCATTGTAAACAAAATTTCAAAAATTAATCATTATTTTATTTTTTACAATCACCATACTTATAGATATACGCTACAATTTACATTCGGATTTCTATAAGTTCGCCATCGGACTGGCGTTTCTTGTCTTGAATTCAGTCGTATTGAGGCATGATGAAAATTTTAATTACAGGCGGAACTGGCTTTATTGGTCAGGCATTGGTGCCCCTTTTATGCACCGAACACAAAATAACGGTATTAACTCGAAACCTTAATAAGGCTAAAGCTAAGTTAGGTGATATCCCTCGTTTCGTTCTCAATTTAGAGCAATTTAAAAATCTAGATAAATTTGATGTTGTGATCAATTTAGCTGGAGAGCCCATTGCTGAATCAACTTGGACACAAGAGCAAAAAGCAAAACTGTGCCATAGTCGATGGGATGTTACAGCAAAACTGGTTGAGCTTTTTCAAAAAAGTGATAATCCTCCTCAAACACTTATTAGTGCGTCTGCTGTCGGTTTTTATGGGCGACATAAAGCAACTCCACTAGATGAGCACTCAGTTCCACATAATGAGTTTACCCATCATCTTTGCCAAGAATGGGAAAGACTAGCCTTATTAGCTCAAACAGAGTGTACTCGAGTGTGTATTATGCGGATCGGAGTCGTACTCGATAGTAAGGGAGGCGCACTTCAACGAATGCTCCCCAGCTTTAAATTAGGTCTTGGTGGAAAAATTGCCTCAGGTGAACAAGGAATGAGTTGGATTCACCGCCGCGATTTAATCCGGATTATTCAGCACCTAATGAATAACCAATCATGTTCAGGAGTTTATAACGCTACCGCGCCAAATCCGGTGAGTAATAAGCTATTTTCAAAAGAATTAGCTAAAGCCTTACATCGACCAGCATTATTTCCTTTACCGAGATTTGTTGTTGAAAAGATGTTTGGTGAAATGGCTGATTTATTAACTGAAGGACAATATGTTGTCCCTCAGCGATTATTGGATAATAACTTTGAATTTAGCTATCCAACAATAGACTCAGCCATGGCACAAATTTTTCAATAATAGAGGGTGATTAACCCTCTTTTAACAAACTTGAACAGCTTTTAGATAATAGATGCCAGCAACGCCATAAACCTAAGCTGGCGACGACTACCGCTCCTGAAAGTGGTGCTAACCACCACCAATTCCAATGCATGTAAGTCGTTAACTCAAAAACTTGGGTTTTAAGTAGGTATAGAGCAAACTCCGTAACCCACACCGCCAATAAGCCAGAAATGGCTCCTAATAACGCAAATTCGAAAAATGTTGAGAGTCTTAATAACCAACCCGAACCGCCAAATGTACGAAGAACCGCCAACTCTCGTCGACGACTTGCCATCCCCGCTTCTGTTTGTGCTAAAAGCACGAGCGCACTCGCTAAAACAACTAACACCAGTACCAATGTTAACGACAATGAAACTTGGTCGATAATCTCTCTCAATTGCCCAACCATAGCGCCAACATCAATGATAGAAACCGTTGGAAATTGTTTTATCAATTGAATGATTAGCTCATTATTGCTGGTTTTATTTTGATCCAAATAAAAGCTGGCAATTGATGTGTAGTCAAACGCACCCAAGGCTTGTTTCGAAAAGATAAAATAGAAGTTTGGTTGTAAGGTTTCCCAATGCACTTTTCGTAGACTGGTGACTTTGGCTGTTACGGGCTGATTCTCAATCATAAACGTAACTGTATCACCCAATTTTAAATTAAGACGTTCAGCAACTTCAGACTCAACGGATACTTCGTTGGCTTGATGATTAAATTCACCAGATAAAATTTCATTATTTGGAGGAAGTGAATCTCGCCAAGTTAAATTCAGCTCACGAGTGATTCCCAAACGCCCTTCTTCACCTGTATCTTGCTGTTTACGAGTCACTACTTTTTCACCATCAATCGCACTCATCCGTCCGCGAATAACAGGGTAAATATCGGTCGCTTTCACTCCTTTTTCCGTAAAAAAATCCTCTAGAGGTTTCGAATCCTCAGGAGCAATATTCACTAAGAAGTAGTTAGGTGCTTCTTTAGGTAATTGTTGCTGCCATTCATTCAATAAGTCTTGACGTAATGCAAAGATAATAAGCAACAGAACCAATGCGCTACTAAAGCCGACCAATTGCACTGCATTCTGTTTGGCTCTTCGTCTTAACCCTGCAAATGCTAACTGAACCGGATTACTGATTTTTAAGCCTGAACTATGACCTAAACGGATCATGAAAAACCCAACAACCAGTATAAGCGCAGCAAGCATCACGACACTCGCCATCACAATCAAAGTCAGAGTAAGACTTTTAGAATACAAAAAACCTAATAATCCAAGGGCAAGCAGGCTTAATACGATATTGAACCATTGCCCAATGGTATGACTTTCTAATTGACGCTGAAGAACTCTTAATGGAGGGATTTTCAAAAGGCGCATTAATGGGTATACAGAGAACATAAATGCACTCAATAGCCCTGTCACTACACCTAGAATAACCGGTCGCCAAATAGAAGGATCATAAGCGGCAATATTTTCAGGCAAGAATTGGGTTAATCCAATATCTAACACCCAACCACCAAACAGGCCTAAAATCACACCTAAAACAGATACAAACAATAAATGAAAGGTGAATATAAAGCGGATTTGTTTAGCGCTAGAGCCAAAAGTTTTTAGCATCGCCACAACATCATAATGCCGCTGACAATAACGCTGCGCTGCGATGCCAATAGCAGTACAAGCCAAAGCAATACCAAGTAGACTCGCAAGCAACAAGAAGCGCTCAGCTCGTTTAATTGCACCTGCTAATGGCGAATCACCACTTTCAACATCACGCCAACGCTGAGTCGTCAGAAGTTTTGGTGTGACATAATTCTCAAATGCTTTTAATTGATCAGGCGTTCCAGTAAATTGATATCGGTAATCGAGTCGACTTCCAGGCTGAACGATTTGAGTTTTAGCGACATCTTCCATTCGCATTAATACTACAGGAGAAGAAGCAAACGGATTAAAACCAGCGTCTGGTAAGCGCGAAATAGCTTTATCCATTTTGAAAGTCGCAACACCAACTTCAATTTGCTTAGGATTACCTAAAAGACCTGCTAAACGAGTTTCATACCAAACAGAACCGAGCGGAGGTAATTGATGCGTTTCACCAGTAGTAAGCTCAATATTACCCTTTAAAGGATAAGTATCTGATACCGCTTTAACCTCAACTAATTGCAGTTCATCACCAGAATACACCATAGAGTTAAACTCTAGATTGGTGGCATATTTTAGACCTAGCTCAGTAGATTTTTGTAAAATTTCAGGTGTAAGCTTTTCTGGGGAATCAATGATTCTATCTGCCGCTATAAACTTGCTCGCCTCACCAGAAATCGCCGTTTGCAGCCGTTCACTCACTCGTGACAAACCACTTACTGACAATACAGCTAAAGTAATGGCTAATAAAATGAGAACCAACTGCCCTTGTAAAAGTTCGCGCTTAAACAAGCGCCAAGCTAAATTCAATTCCATTAAGCCACCTGCTCTTCAACAAGAGAACCATCATGCATGGTCAGTTGACGTTGGCACTTGCGTGCGAGATCCATGTCATGAGTAACAATAACTAAAGTGGTATCACTTTCTTGGTTCAGCTCAAACAACATTTGCTCAACTTTACTGCCGTTAGCTTCATCTAAATTACCGGTAGGCTCATCGGCGAACAAAACCTTAGGCTCACAAATAAATGCCCGAGCAATCGCCACCCTTTGCTGTTCGCCGCCAGACAATTGTTTAGGGAGATGATTAAGACGATGGGACAACCCGACCTTTTCAAGCATGGCTAATGATTTTTCTTTAGCGTTAGGAATTCCAGAAAGCTCCGCAGGCAACATAACATTTTCTAGAGCCGTAAGCGTATCGACCAACATGAAAGATTGAAAAATGAAACTTACTTTTTCTTTTCTCAGTGCCGCTTTTTGTTCTTCATTCAACTTAGATAGGCCCACACCATCAAGATAGACTTCACCCGATGTTGGATTATCAAGTGCCGCAAGCAATCCGAGTAGACTAGATTTACCTGCACCTGATGGACCGACAATGGCTATACTTTCACCATGCTTGACTTCGAGGTCAATGCCCTTGAGGATAGTCAGCATTCCTTCTTGTGTTTTTACTGATTTTTCGAGGTTAACAACTTTTATGGCTGGTTTGTTCTCTACACTTTCACTCAAGGCTAAATCCTTATTCTCTCGTCTTAAAGTCTCTGTCGCTATATTAGCAATATTTACTACGATATTTGCAACCCTTCCGGTTCACGCCGCTACGGTATTAATCTTGGGAGATAGCTTGAGCGCTAGTTACGGAATGGATAAAAACGAAGGTTGGGTAGAAAAACTTAAAGTTGAATTGCCGCAACATACGATCATCAACGCCTCTGTAAGTGGCGAAACCACTGCTGGTGGACTGCGTCGACTGCCTTCCGTATTAAAATCTAGCCAACCAGATCTGGTTCTTATAGAGTTAGGTGGCAATGATGGACTAAGAGGTTTTTCCACTAAGAAACTGAAATCAAATCTTACAAAATTGATCACATTATCTGAGCGTTCAGGGGCAAAAGTCCTGATGAGTGAAGTGATGGTGCCACCTAACTACGGACCAAGATACAGCAAAAGCTTTAATGCGGTTTACCATAAGATTGCAGATAATGAAGATATTATGCTGATGCCATTTTTTATGACAGAAATTGCCCCTAATCCACAGCTAATGCAGCGAGATGGTATTCACCCTAATCAAAAAGCACAATCTAAAATTGTTGATTTTGTAAAACCTTGGATAGAAAAAGCGCTCAAATAGAGCGTCTTTATCTTGTCACTTTCCTTAGCTATTTTACCAATAATTATAATTTTAAAAATTTCTTATGTACTCGAAAATACTTGCAACTGCCTTTTTGTTATCTGCTCCGGCACTATCTAACACTGTCGATTTTGTTGTGTTTGGTGACACCCCTTATTCCCAACATGAGCAAGCTTTACTTAAACAACCTAATGGTGAATTTGCTCAGCGATTAATTCATGTGAAGCATGATTTTATTATCCATATTGGTGATATCAAAGCAGGCGGACAACCATGTACCAATGAACTATTACAAACAAACTTCCAACTGATCAGCCAAGTTAGCTCAAAACCATTCATTTATACCCCTGGTGATAATGAATGGACCGATTGTGATAGACCAAACTTAAACCCAAGCTATGATGAATTAGAACGACTTGAATACGTTATTGAAAACTTTGCTCAACACGAAGTAAAACTACCCAAGTTTCAAAGGCAAACTATACAAAAAGAAAATCAAGTATGGGAAGTCAACGACGTAAAATTCATTACTCTGCACGTTGCTGGCACTAATAACGGTCGGGATAACATTTTAAAGTCCAATGCTAGTAAGGCCAGACGCCTTGCTGCTCAAAGAGATAAAAACAACTTTGAATGGTTGGAGCAACAGTTAAAACAAAAACAAAGAGCTGCCGTCATATTTATGCAAGCCGATATTTATCAAAAGCCACCATCAAGAAACGATTGCATTTTAGGCAAAAACCAAAGTTGTGATGGCTTTAAGGCCTACAGAGAGCAACTCGACAAACTTGCTAGAACTCTAGATTACCCTCTAATGCTTGCCCACGGTGATACGGGTGAATTTTGCTTTTCACAACGTAAGTCAGGCTTATGGCATTTCAATGCACCGGGTGATTACAGGTTTATCGATATGGCACTTGTTTCGATAGATACAGAAAGCCCCACTCGTTTTTCAATCAAGCCCTTATTATCTAGCCAGCCAATAGAGGCTTGTGCTGATTAATAAAATACTATGTGTGAATGACAGAAATACTAAGCTCATACAAAGGAGAGCAATAGTGTGAAAAGACAACTTTCCGCGATAGGAGATCACAGTCGTCAGCACATGGGTGAGTGTTTCAGTTGACGCTCACACTATTGTTCCATTTCAATTAGTTCAAATCACACATAATATTAATCCTGCTGATCCAGCAGCTTACATTCTATATTATATTTTTTTAGTCCAAGACCAGTTATCTTGGCGGAGTAGAATTGCCCTATTGGCAATCTCAAATTCTAATTGAGGTAATTCTATGCGCATATTGTCACTTTTTTTATATCTTTCAACAGCACTAATTCCTATACAAAATGCTTTCGCACACTCGGACACTTTTATACAAAATTACAAATACTCAAAAGCACAAGAATCCGGAAGTTGTGACTTCAATGGCTTACGGGAAATTCTCCGCACACAACACGATGTGGATACCTTTTCTCAAAGATATGGTGGTTGTACGAGCATAGTGGGGCAACTATTCATTATTGGCAGTAGTAATAACTTTACAACGACGCAAGACAATTCTGACCAAATAACAAACCTGAACGGCCTAGCTCAAATCCATGAACTGCCTGCTTATACCTATATTTACAATACAGCACTGACTAGTTTGAAAGGCTTGGAAAATTTAACCGCCACCGGATGGTTGGAAATACATGATAACCCAAATCTTACTTCTCTAGATGGATTAGAGAACATGAGTGAAAACACCGTTTTAAAGATTTATTCAAATCCTAATCTGACAAGCATTAAGAGCTTGAATAAACTAACTTGGGTAAATGGTTTATACATCGATAAAAACAATAGCTTACAGTCCTTAGAAGGCTTAGACTCTCTAAACTCAATCGGTTATCAACTCAATATTGATTCCAATATTTCTTTGAAAAGCTTTGAAGGACTGAATAAGTTGTCCAGCGTCAAAACGTTTATATTAAAAAATTCAAACTTTACTAACTTTAAGGGGTTAGAAAAACTGAGCTACATAGAGTCACTTTCCCTAGATAACAACCCACAATTACAGGATTTCTCAGATTTAGATGAACTAAACACAATCAATGACATACAAGTTAGTAACAATTCTAAATTATCGTCTTTTTCTGGCTTAACTAAGTTTAAAAACTTCCAAAGCTTAAAAGTAATCAATAACCCTTCGCTTAAAAATTTAGACGAGTTTTCTCAAGTGATCGGAAACATTAATAACCTCGACATTGAACAAAATCAGCAACTTTCATCCCTTACAGGATTAAATCGTATTTTAAGCATACAGAAAGGCAATAATTACATAGGCGCATTAACGATAAAAAATAATCCATCTTTAACGTCATTGAGTGGCTTAGAGAATATATTAAAAGTAGAGGGAGTTATCACAATACAAAATAATGATGACTTAGACTCATTAAAGAGTTTGTCACACTTACTTCAAATACAAAGCAATATACAAATCATAAAAAATAATGCTTTAACATCACTGTCTGGATTCGAAAATATGGGATTACCACCCGACCCAACTAACACTCACTTCACACTACAAGACAACAGTAATTTATCCGATTGTAGTGCAATCTGTACCCTTTCAAAACAACAAGGATATGTGCAACTTCAGGGCGATAATGGAGCCTGCCAAGACAGCCTTAATTCATGTAAATGAAGCTTAACTAAAAATTATCATCAAACCTGTAGGTAAAGTCATGAAAGTATCAGTATTAATCATTTGCACTGTATTAATAATATTGAACCCTCAATCGGTTTTAGCTCATACAAAGAAAGCTTCATTAAACTCACAATCAAAGTTGTACGAGAGCTTATGCACATTAGGCAATGTTGATCGTACTGAAGAAGTCATTACAAATCAGACAGAAATTGACAGCTTCGCATCAAAATACAAAGGTTGCAGCCAATTTTTTGGAACCTTGATTATTCAAGAACAAGACAGCAACTTCTCTAACCCCACTGCAGACTCATCTCCAATCATCAGTCTAAAAGGATTGTCACAAATACAAAAGTTAGTTGGCTTGATGCATATTCAGAATACTCATCTCACATCTTTAGATGGATTACAGGCATTAACTTCTACAGAGCAGGTACAGATACAATCAAATCCTGAATTAATGTCACTCAAGGGTTTGAACAATTTACAAAAAACCAGTGAAATGACTATTACAGGAAATAATAAACTGCCATCCTTGGAGGGACTTAACTCGCTAAGCTGGGTCATGAAGTTTATTGTTGAAGATAATATGAACTTAAAAAATTTTGAAGGATTAGACAAACTCGAAACAATTGGATTCATACACATAAACAATAATCAGGGCTTGGTGAATTTTAAAGGTGCTGAACAAATCAAACATATTGTGAATGAGTTTGAAATGTCAAGAAACCCTGTGTTAGCAGACTTTACGGGATTCGAAAATGTTACTGATATTGGCTCATTAACCATTAAAAACAATTCAAAATTAGTTAGTTTCAATGGACTAAATTCAATTCATTCTATTCTTGATATCAACATCCAAAGCAATCAAAGCCTAGAATCATTATCTGGTATGAACCATATTCTCAAGTTCAACGGAATACTTTTGGTGAGCAACCCATCCTTGCGCAACATTGACAGTCTAGCTCAGGTCGTTGGATCAGTGAATAGTATCGTTATTGAGAATAACGCTAACTTCTTTTCTCTTACCGGATTAGCTCATATCTTGAGTGTACAAGCAGGAAATGGATATAGTGGTAATTTACTGATAATAAACAATTCTTCACTGCCATCTCTTAGCGGCTTAGAAGGCATTATTAAAGTTGAAGGTGATTTAACGATACAAGGTAATAACAGCTTAAAAACGATTGGTAGTATGTCGAATTTGCTCCAAGTACAAAACAACGTACTAATTGAAGCCAATAATGATCTCACATCATTAGCAGGCTTTGAAAACGTAGCATTTCCTCCTGACCTACAAAACTTACACTTTATCATTCAAGACAACACCAATTTACTAGATTGTACAGCCGTATGTCATCTAACCAAACAAACGGGTTATGTAAAACTGTTAGGTGATAATGGCACTTGTGAAAATAGCCTGAATGAATGCAAATAAAAAACCCGCTCAATGGCGGGTTTACAACTCACAACATCGTTAACATTAACGAGTGCGTGGGCAGATTTCCTCAGGGCTGAAGAAGTAAGCTACTTCACGAGCTGCTGATTCGATAGAATCTGAACCGTGTGCTGCATTTTCATCGATGCTGTTTGCGAAGTCTTTACGGATAGTACCTTCAGCAGCTTCAGCAGGGTTAGTAGCACCAAGAATATCACGGTGTGCTAGAACAGCGTTTTCGCCTTCTAAAACTTGAACCATGATAGGACCAGAAGTCATGAACTCAACAAGAGCACCAAAGAAAGGACGCTCGCTGTGCTCAGCATAGAAGCCTTCAGCTTGTTCTTTAGTTAGGTGCAACATTTTAGCTGCAATAACTTTTAAACCAGCTTCTTCGAAACGGCTGTAGATTTCACCGATTTTGTTCTTAGAAACAGCGTCTGGTTTTACGATAGAAAAAGTACGTTCGATTGCCATCTTAAGCTTCCTGTAATTAGCAATGTTTTATAATTCGCGCGGATTATACGAGATTTATTGCTAGAATCCTACCTTTATCACAGTTTTTACTTACCAAATTTCTACCCAGATACCGAATAAGTGCAGAGGTTAAGTTCACATAGCATTTACCAATGATAATACAGTGAGATTAAGGTAAGTTTACAAACTCTGCTTTAATCGCTTCATACCTTCTGCAATAGAAATTATCGGCTGGTAACCTAAATCACGCTTGGCAGCAGTGATGTCATAATAGTGAGAACATGACAGTTGTTTGGCAACAAAACGTGTCATTATAGGTTCACCCTGTTTATTCAGTAGCTTATAAACAGATTCCAAAATTGCACCTGCGGCATAGGCAACTGCAACAGGAACACGTTTGGTTACAGGTGGCAATTGCACACAAGCCAAAATTTGATTAAGCATACTTGCCATAGTGACTGGCTCGTCATTGCTAACAAAATATGCTTTACCTGCACATTTAGAGTCTTCTTCCGTTAACGCAATTGCAGCAAGAATATGGCTATAAGCGGCATTATCGATGTATATCGTATCTACGAGCTTATCTTGTTTTCCTACCAACTTTAAACGTCCAGCTCTGCCACGATCAATAACTCTAGGTACTAAGTGAGGATCATTCGGCCCCCAAATGAGGTGTGGTCGAATAGCCACTGTTTTTAGATTTGCATCATTGGCACTTAAAACTGTTTGCTCGGCAATCGATTTAGACAAGCCATAAAAATTCATAAACTGCGAAGCATATGGGGCCGATTCATTTATGCCATTTTCATCGTGACCATCAAAGGTCACACTAGGTGTACTTGTATAAACGATGTATTCGATACCGTTCAACATGCTAGCTTTAATTACGTTTTCGGTGCCTTTTACATTGGGATTAAAGTAGCTTTCTTTACCTCCCCAAACTCCCGCCTTTGATGCAACATGAAAGACAAGATCACACCCTTTAATCGCTGATTCGACCGATTTCAAGTTAGCCAGATCACCTTGAATCATGCTAACACCCATTGCTTCAAGCTCTGGGTAATTTCCTCTCGCAAAACCAGTAACCTTTATCCCTGCATGGATAAGGCGCAAACAAATGGCTTTACCTAAAAAACCACCTGCACCTGTAACAAAAGCATGGTTTATCTTAGTTGCTAGCTTTTCAATCGCAGAGTTCTCAAGTTGGTGAAGATGTATCATCGTTGTTTTTGCGCCCATATAGCTAACTTTTCTCTGAATATTTTTGCGTTATGTCTTACATCAACGGGAAAATCCGGATGTGGCAAGAAATCGATGATGCCTTGAGTCTGCTCATGTTGTTCAGCTAGTTTTGTTAACTCTGCATAAATGAGTTTACTGTTGTGACAACCCTGCTCTTCTTTTAATTCAAGGCAGACGAGAGGAATAATTTTACCTTGAACTTTCACACCAACCAGTGCTGACCGCTTCACACTGGGGTGAGTATTGAATATTCTTTCACACGGAATGGAATAATAACGTTTGCTCTCAGTATCGACTCTATGTGCTTTACGACCACACATCCAAAGCTTACCTTCTGCATCTATATAACCCAAGTCTCCCATTCGGTGCCAGACTTTATCACCATCTTGAATTTTAGAGGCTTGAGTTGCACTTTCACGTCGATAATAACTTTGGCTTACAACCTCAGCATTAACGACAATCTCACCTATTTGGTTAACGCCTAGTTCGTCTGCTTTTGTGAAATCAATAATATCTTGTTCAGTGATATCAATTATTTTGATCTGCATACCAGAGATTGGACGACCAACACAAATACCAGCACCATTGTTAGTTTTGTCTTGTGTTTTAAATAATTCATCACTAGGTAACATTGAGGCAGGTAATGATTCTGTCGCACCATATGAATTCAAGACAGGGACGCCACTATTTAGCATTTTGCTGAATCGCTTTATCGCTTCAATAGTCACAGGTGCACCAGCCGAAATAACTCGTTTTACAGACGGAAGTTTTTGACTCAGCGTTTCACCAGCTACCCCCAGCTTGTTAACTAAAGCTGGATTCACAAACATATTAGTGCACTGGTAATCCTCAACGGCTTTAAATAAGTGCTTTGGTTCAGCAGTAATTGGTTTGCTGGCATCCATATCGGGCACAATAGAAGCCATACCCAATGCTGGCCCAAACAGTGAGAACAAAGGAAAGGTAGCTAAATCTTTCTCACCATATTTGATGCCATAATCATTTTTTAAGGCTTTAATTTGCCCTTCAAACATTCTATGACTATACACCACACCTTTGGGCACACCTGTGCTACCACTGGTAAATAGGATGGCGCACATTTCATCAGCATCTAACTCGATCATATCAAACGGCTTTCGTGAGCCTTGATTCGCTAATAAACTGGATAAATTAGTACTTGAAGTGAAGAATGATTTAAGCCCTGATAACTTAGGACTGGCGACTGGAATATCAACGTTAATACAATGCTTAACGTCACCTTTTCCCCACCCCAACAGCTTGCGTGCAATGTGAGCCTTTTCTATACCTATAAATGCATCAGGTTTAGCTTCAGCAAAACATTGCTTGAGGTTTTTCAGCCCCATTCCCGGATCCACAATTACTGGAATTATTCCAGCTTTAAATAATGCAAAAGTGAGTTGGAAAAACTCTAAACTTGGCGTCACCATAAGCACGGCTTTCATACCGCGAACAATACCAAAATCAGCTAGAGCAGTAGCAATTAAATCACTATATTGATGAAGCTGAGAGAAGTTCAGTTCTTGGTAATTATACTCGCCTTTTTGGTATTGCTGTACAGCTACTGCCAGAGCATTAGGCTGCTCAATGGCAGCCTTTTGTAAATGTCGGCATAAATTCATAGCTTAGGCCGCTTCTGACTCACTGGCCGTTGTTGGCTCAGAAGGTTTCATAAATTGTGAAATGTGACCAACGACTTCATCACTGGCATCTTCAAGGATATAGTGACCACAATCATGAAATTCGTGATAAATCGCTTCAGGGAAGTGCTGCTTCCACTGCTTTAAAAAATGCTTATCAAAGACAAAGTCTTTATGTCCCCAACACACCATAATAGGCAAATGAGAGAAATGACTTAAACTTGCTGCAATCTCTGAAACCAAATCATAGTTACGATCTGACGGTGACAAAGGAATATCTTGCACAAATCGCAAAGTCGAAATACGGTTATCCCAGCTATTAAAAGGTGCGACATAAGCTTCACGTACAGCTTTAGGCATAGGTTTACGTTTAACGCCAACGTATGAAGCAATACTAGAAAACGCATTAAAACCACGAACGAGTAGCGTACCTAACAAAGTATTTCGACAAATCCATAATGGAACGGGAAACATCTTGCTTTTAGGAAGATGGAACGCGGCAGTATTCAACAATACAATACGTTTTATACGATCAGGATAACGAGCAGCATAACCCATTCCTATCATTCCGCCCCAATCGTGAACCACTAAGGTGATGTCTTTTTTAACATCCAAATGATCTAGCAAAGCTTCAAGATCATCAATACGTTGACTTAAGGTATAGTCATAATCGGTATCGTTTGGCTTATCAGATAACCCACACCCAATATGATCAGGCACGATACACTGATGCGTTTTTTGCAGCTCAGAAACAAGGTTTCGATAGTAATAACACCAACTAGGATTGCCATGAACCATAACCACTGGCTCACCTTCCCCTTGGTTTAAATAGTGCTGTTTTAAGCCATTTCGTTCAAAGTAGTGCCCTTTAAATGGCAGCAATTGTTCTAGCATTTTATTTCCTACCATTTTAAACCCAACATCATACAATTTAAGCCGCTACCAATTCCCAGAAAGCTGACTTTATCACCTTTTTTCAAGAACCCCTGCTCATGCGCTAAAGCGGCTGAGACTGGTAATGATACCGTTCCCATATTGCCAAGCTTTTGGTAAGTGGGAAACTCTTTTTCTGGTGAAATATTTAAGGCACTTAATACTTGCTTACGGTTAGAAGCGCCGACTTGGTGGCATATTACTTTATCAACTTGCTCAGCTAACCAATCACCTTGTGTTAAGAAATGTTCCCAAGTGTGTTTTGCAAGCTCAACCCCTTCTTTTAACAAGGCTACAGCATCCGTTTTCATAAATTCACGATATAAGTACTGACCTTTCTCTTGTAAGCCCCACTGACATAATTGATGATGTTCAGGTGCTGACAAGTGTGAAGCGCCTAATAATTGATGTTGACGTTCATTTTTAAGCGGTAAGCTACCATCAGTAAGAATTACGGCAATCGCGCCTGAGCCACCAGTTAAGGTTGCTAGTGACTGAGCAAAATTCTGCATAGTGGGTTCATTGAGCATGTGGTCAATGGTTGCATCGACAATATCTCTCGCCGATTCACACGATACCACCATTCCTGCTTTTATTTGTCCAAGCTCAATACGATTTGCAATATCTAAAATACCTGATAACACACCTAAACATGCATTACTGATATCGTAAACCGCAGTATCTTGGCTTACACCAATATTGGCAGCAATGCGACAAGCTGTGGCAGGCTCGTGCTGATCTCGACATACGCCAGTGTATACCACGGCACCCAGATCATTTACATTAATTCCTGTTTCATCAATAGCCTTATGAGCAGCCGAAATCGCACCATCTGACAAACGATGTTCTTTAGGCCACCAGCGACGTTCAGCAATACCAGTTAAAGCTGTTAACTGACCAATCGGGATGCGAAATTTTTGATATAAAGGGGCTAACCGAGATTCCAATTCGTTACTCGAAACAACAACTGGAGCCAATTCGTAAGCCAGGCTATTAATAAAAACCCGGGAGTATTTCATGCAATTATTTTGTTCCATTAAAACTAGCGCAACATTTCATCAAGAATTACGTCCAGTTGCAATATAAACTCATGCTTTTTGTCTTTATTGAGCAAAATCATAGGACGTGTTGAACTTTCAGGATTGAATTTTGTGCTATTTGAGCACTTTATGTTCAAGGCGTGAGCTGTGAAGCTTAGCCATCTAAGTAAGCTGATCACAACACAGAACAGGAAGTGCTCAAAAGCATCGAAGACAGTGTAAATTGGTACTTTCTTTGAAACAGAGAGCTGCTGCGTTATCGTTTGTTTATGTGGAAACGAAGTAACGACAGCTTTGTATGTCGGTAATAACCACACCTCACAAACTCTGCCTTGCATAAGGCAACCAATTTATCGCTGCAAAAACAATCACGAAAGATCATCACGCCCTAACATTTGCTCGGATTAATTTGTTCCTAGGTGTTACATCAAAATGGCAAAACTCAGACAGTTCCACTTCATAACCCTGATCCTGCAAAAATAAACATCGATCTAACAATAACCAATACTCAATTGCTTGTCTGAATAAATGGGCAACTAAATCTATTCTTCGAGTCAGTTTTTGCCTATGACCCCCCAATTGTTCAAAACGGTCAAAATTTATGTTTACTGGTAAGCTAAGCTGTTTTTGATCCGCCGCCCAAGTACAAAAATCTTTAAATGTTCCTGAAAGCTGCGCTTGCTTTATAGTCGGAATGGGAAGATATGTAAGTCGTTGACGGACTTGCCGTTGCAAGCTATCAAAACCTAAGCGCCATGCCATTTCTTTGAGTCGCATTTTATTTTTTGTCTCATTCGCAATAACACTTTGCTGTAGCGGTAAACGTAGGTCAGATTTAGATAGCTTTAAGCCACATGATTTAGCTTGTTTTGATATTGCTTGGTACTCATCACCTCTTATCAGATGATAACAACATGGAGCAATAGTAATAGCTTTAACTTCCAATTCAGAGGCTTGTTTCAAAAGTTCTACATGTAGATCTCCGCAGGCATGAAGTGCTACGGCATGTTGGTTCTGTTTGAGTAGACTTTCACCCTCTTTAAAAGCATCTCCACATATATGTTGATGGTGGAGGTTAAATTTATCACTCAATAACTGACCTTGACGGCTTAAATCTGATTGCCACTCCAAGCTCGTAACCAACCTATTGGTTCTGAATGCAAGTAACCTACCTAAGTGACCTTTACCTGAACACCACTCTAGAAACGAGTTCTGTAACGAGCCTTGACTAATTACAGAGTCACTAAATAATGTTATTTGTTGCCACTTGCGCCCTTTTACTCCTGCTGACAGTCGGCTTGGGTACTCTTTAACCTCAGTTTCTTCACTTTGTTCTAGTGCCGGAAAGCGAAGATACTCTAGCTCCCAGTCTATACCTTGTGAAATAAGGTCACGCTTTAGCGCAGGCAGCAATGATTCAACCAACAGATGATGTTCTGCATCCAATTCTTCTATTTGTTCATCTGAAAACGACCAAACAGCCTTGGCAAGCGCAGGAAATTCTCGCTCCCACGGCAGTGAGCCACATTCGAAGCTCGCCACCTGCCATAGTGCTTTAGATTCAACTAATAACCTATTTATTTCAAAAAAATGCTGTTCAAACAACTTAACTTCCTGCCGCTCTTCAATTAGAATCCCTTTCAAAAAGGAAAGAAAAAATGCAATCACCTTGTGTTGCTCGCTGCGGTTTAAATGACGATGATATATGTATGGGCTGCTATCGCCACATCACTGAAATTGTCAACTGGGGGCAATTTGATGATATAAAAAAGAGCAACATTTTAACGAAAGTCACCCTCAGAAAACAAGAATTTATCGGGCAAGAAAATACTCAGATTTTGTCTCGTAAAAAGTGGTTGAAAGCAAAAGAACACTAAGAAAACATTAACCCTTTAAATAAGTTTTCTTCTCTTCGCGCATTTCTAATAGCAGTTTTTCTGCTAACAAGTTCAGGTGTAGAAGGTTGCTGCTCAACTTCTTTTTTTTGTTTTTCTTTTTCACCTTGTTTGTCTTCGTCGCTTGTTACAGGATTCGTTCCAACAACTTCACCGGAACTTCTATCCACTGCTGGTTGGTTGCAGGTCAAATAACCTAATTCAGAATGCCCATTACTATCATCAGGGCTTAGTGGAGAATACTGTCCTTCTAAATCTTCAGTAAGAGTTCTATCTTCTCTTTCTTCAGAAGAATTGGAGGTTTTATTGGTATTTTTCCCCCTTTGATGAATCTCCCAGTTTAGCTCATTGCTCCAATCAAACGGATCATAATCAGTTACCTTTTGGGACTCACCAAAACCAATAACATATTGCGCACACGGTTTACCTGTAATAGTTACAGTTGGAGTGGTTGGTTCTGAGACTGATTTACGTGTCTTATCTGCGTCTTTCTGTTTGCGCCACTCTGCCATATCTATATGGAATACTGAATGTTTAGTACCTTCTCTATCTTCACCAACACTGGCCAAAGGTTCAGAAATGCTCCTCTGTACTGCGACAGGGCATATCGGAGTTGGCTTCATTGAAGACTCAGCGCTTATTTGTAACGATTTAAACTGCTTTAATCTTTGCTGCTGAAGTAATTGTTGAGCCCCATCTATAAAGGTAAAAAGGTTTTTAGCAATATAATCTTTTTCTGCTTGTACAGTATCATTACCTTCATTATGAAAGTTCATATGTAGTACTCTGACTAATCGGCTAGAGATAAATAGATCCAACTTATATTCACGACCGTAGACTTTTAATGATATTTGATTTTGTTTGTTACGGGTCTCTGCGAATTGAAATGCCAACTTTGTCAAAACTGGCTTCATGTAACTAGAAACATTGCTTGCAGCCAAAACTTAGGTTCCTCAAATTATTTGATACGAAGAGGATCTTAAATAAAAGCGGGTTAGATTCAATAAATCTAAAGCAAGATTAATTTAGAATTAGGCTTTCATGGAGGGCTGCGCAGGCTTGGACTTCGTTCTAAATTGGTTTAACTTCAAACCAAAAAAGATACAAATTAGAGGACAAGGTAATAAAAACAACACTTCGAGATTAAGTGGTGCTCCTTTTAAAAATAAATAAGTGCAACCACCGTACATAACTACAGTGCCGATAATTCCAATAATCAAGAGTGCTTTTTGCACTATCCACTCTAACTGTTGCATTTATTTTTTGTCAGCACCAAAGAAAAAGCCGAAGCTACGAACTTCGGCTAATCTACAGGAATTACGGATAATTACAAACGAATCCCGCCATCAATTTCAAATACACGACCATTCACGTAGTCGTTTTCGCAAATAAATTTCGCTGTCGATGCAATTTCTTCAGCCTGACCTAAACGCCCTACTGGAACCATCTTTTCTAAGCGTTCAAGGGCTTCTGGCTTCATAGCGGCTGTCATTTCAGTTTCGATAACACCTGGAGCAATAGCAGCACTGCGAATACCATGACGAGCTAACTCTTTTGCCCAGCCAACAGACATAGCAACAACGCCAGCCTTAGACGCCGCATAGTTAGTTTGACCAATATTACCCGCCTTAGCCAAGCTAGAGATATTGATGATCACACCTTGTTGCTTTGAGGTAATCATTGCAGCAGCCGCTTCACGACCACACAAGAATGAACCAGTTAGGTTTACGTTGATCACCGACTGGAATTGCTCTAATGCCATACGTGCCGTTACTTCACCATCTTTAGCTTTTAGTAACATACCGTCACGTAAAATACCCGCATTGTTGATCAGTACATTCACTTGACCTAAGTCTTCTAGAATATATTGAAAACCTGCAACTACATCTTCCTCATCGGTAATATCAAGGGCATAACCTTGCACTTCAGTATCACCTAATAACGCACAAGCTTTTTCTAATTTTTCTTGATCAACATCGATAAGTGCTAATTTTGCTCCGGCGTCAGCAAACAATTGCGCCATTGCGAAACCTAAACCACCTGCACCGCCTGTAATGACGACAACCTTACCTTTTACATCCATTAGATGATCCTTACTTTTTTATCTGTTACTAGGGCGTACCCTAGATACATGAACCACAAAAATACACTCAATACAAATAGGAGCGATAGTGTGATAAGGCAACCGTCCGTGACAGGATGTCACGGTCGTCAGCACATGGACGTGCGCTTCTGTTGGCGTTTACACTATTGCTCCTCAGCAACTTTACGACTAGAGCCTACCTTGATTCACATATCAAATTATTTTTTATAAAACTGTTCAAATATGCTCGAAAAATCACGACGCCCATTACCTTGACGAGCGTGATTGACATACAAGCTTCGAGCCAATGCACCCATTGGTGTACTGGAGTTTGTTAATAATGCCGCTTCTTGAGAAAGACCTAAATCTTTAACCATCAAATCCACCATAAAACCACCTTGGTAGTCATTTGATGATGGGACATTCTCCATTACGTCAGGGCATGGATTATACTTTTCTAGCGTCCAGTTACCACCACTACTTACTTTCATAATTTCAGAAAGTACTTTAGCGTCTAAACCGTGATCTTTACCTAGCTGTAACGCCTCTGATGTACCAACCATAAGTACTGACAGTAGCATGTTGTTACAGATTTTAGCGACTTGACCTGCTCCAGCACTGCCAGCGTGGAAGATATTAGCGCCCATTGCGTCTAAAACCGGCTTAGCTTTTTCAAACGCGGCATCGGATGCACCACAGATAAACGTCAATGTGCCAGCTGCTGCGCCAGCAGTACCACCTGACACTGGAGCATCAATAAATTCAATACCTTTAGCTGCCGCTTGATTAGCCACTAATTTTGCACTTTCAGCATCAATCGTTGAGCTATCAATTAATACTGTGCCTGAATTAACAACGTCTAACAGGCCATCTTGATCAACAGAACCAAGGTAAAGGCTTTTAACATGTTTGCCCGCAGGTAACATAGTAACGACAGCATCTACACTTTTTGCTGCATCAGTTGCTGAATTAAATGCCGTTGCACCTTGTTCTACTAACTGAGCAATGGCTTCTGGTACAAGATCAAAGACGTTAACACTATATCCTGCCTTTAGCAGGTTAGCGGCCATTGGACCACCCATATTGCCAAGACCAATAAACGCAATGGTTTTAATCATGATTCCTTCCTTATTGTCCTAGTTGTTGTAGTGGATGAACTTCCCATGGCATGGATGTTATTTTTTCAATTAATGAAGTCGGTACCGCATCATGTGATGCATATTTCCATTGAGGGTTTCTGTCTTTATCTATTAATAAAGCTCTTACCCCCTCACAAAAGTCACCATGGGCACAACAATTAACACTAGCCACTAATTCCCAACGATAAATATCTGCAAGGCTCAATTTGCTATCCAGTTGAGTTTGCAAGTAAATCATTTGAGCACTGATCGGGCTTCCAGCCAATAACGCACTAATAGCACGAGATAACCATTTTTCGTCGGTTTCAAGCTGTTTTGCTCTTTCCGTAATGTCAGCTAAGCTTCCACTCATTAAGCTATCAATCAAGCCTTGGTTATTCGCTATAGTGCTCTCGCCTTTCGCTATAGGACTTTTAACACTCAGTTCATTGAGCATATCGTCCAGCCAAAGATGATTTCGTGCTACATCATCAGACCAATCCAATGTGGCTAGAGCGTCAAACATGAGTTGCTTATCATCATTGTTTAAGAAATGATTGCCCAAGCCAACATAGCAAGCATCGGCGGCATTCATCTGATAAGCCGTAAGCCCTAAAAATAAACCAGACTTACCCGGCATTCTGTTAAGGAAAAAACTTCCGCCAACGTCTGGGTATAAGCCAATAGTAATTTCTGGCATTGCTATACGGGAGGTTTCAGTAACCACACGGTGACTTGCGCCAGCCATTAGACCAACACCGCCACCCATGACAAAACCGTGTCCCCAGACTAAGAAAGGTTTGCCAAACTCATGGATCAGATAATCTAATTGATATTCTTCAGAGAAAAAGGTTTCAGCTTCTGAAGCGATTTCACCCGGATTAGCAATGGATTGCTTATAGATAGCACGAACATCACCTCCGGCACAGAAGGCTTTATCACCAGCACCATCAAGCACGACACAAGCCACTTCACTGTCTTGCTGCCATGCCATTAATTGGTTGGTTAACGCCCTAACCATATCAAGGTTTAGCGCATTTAACGCTTTTTCCATGTTTAATGTAGCAATACCAATAAGTTTGCCTGAAGCTGTGCCTAGAGTTTGAAAGACAACAGCTTGTTCGCTTGTCATTACTTGTTTCTCCACTCTGCTTTACGTTTCTCTAAGAAAGCAGTTACACCTTCTTTTTGATCTTCAGTGTCAAATAAGCCCACAAAAAGTTCACGCTCTAATGGAAGAGCTTGAGTACGCGGCATGATACGACCTGCTTGAATTAGCTGCTTACACACTGCCACACTGCTTGGGCTTTGCTTGGCTACATTTGTTGCTAGTTCAATGGCTTTATTGAGGGCTTCACCTTTAGCGACGACTTCTTCAACTAAGCCAATTTTTTCAGCTTTAAACGCATCAACACGTTCACCACAAAGGATCATACGCTTAGTCCAACCTTCACCCACTAATGCAGTAAGGTTTTGAGTTCCGCCAGCACAAGGCAGCAAGCCAACGGTCGCTTCTGGTAATGCCATTACTGCTTGTTCTTCTGCAATACGAATATCACAAGCTAGCGCAACTTCTAGACCGCCACCCATTGAATAGCCATTGATAGCAGCAATCGACACACCACGGAATGCAGACAAGGTTTCAAATGCTTCACCAAAGTGTTTCGCCATTGAAGATGCGTTACCTTTGTCACCGTCAGCAAACAATTTCAAATCTGCACCTGCTGAGAAGAACTTTTCGCCTTCACCAGTGATGACTAAAGCATAAATTTCTCGGTTAGCGTTTAATGACTCTACTACCGCTTTTAATTCTTGCAAACTCTCCGCCGTCCACGTATTTGCAGGCGGATTGCTCATAGTAAGAATTGCAGTATTTCCTTCGATCTTTTGAATGATATTTGACATTAGCTAACCTCAATTAACGGATTTCTGATGCGGCATCGTCCAATAGACGACGGCTGATGATAAGACGCATGATTTCGTTTGTACCTTCAAGAATTTGGTGCACACGAACATCACGGAAATGTCTTTCTAATGGGTATTCACGAATGTAACCATAACCACCGTGTAATTGCAGTGCGGCATCGCACACTTGGAAGCCAACATCAGTCGCAAAACGTTTCGCCATAGCACAATAAGCCGTTGCTTCGGGATCTTTTGTGTCCAATTTAAAGGCAGCTAGACGAACCATTTGACGAGCAGCAACTAATTCCGTAGCCATATCTGCAAGTTTGAATTGCAACGCTTGAAAAGCCGCTAATGGCTTACCAAATTGTTTACGCTCTTTCATGTATTCTGTTGCACGATCAAGTGCCGCTTGCGCAGTACCAATTGAGCAAGTCGCGATATTGATACGACCACCATCAAGTCCTTTCATGGCAAAGGTAAACCCTTGACCTTCTTCGCCTAAAAGGTTTTCGACTGGAACACGCACTTCCTCAAAAGTGATTAGACGTGTTGGCTGAGCATTCCAGCCCATTTTGTCTTCAGCTTTACCGTAAATAACACCTTCAGCATCAGCAGGAATCGCAATCGCAGAAATGCCTTTAGGACCAGCTTCGCCAGTACGACACATAACGACTAAAAGCTCAGTGTCTCCAGCACCTGAAATAAACATTTTCGAACCAGAGATGACATATTCATCACCATCACGAACCGCTTTGGTTTGTAGAGATGCTGCATCACTGCCTGAGCCTGGCTCTGTTAAGCAGTATGAAGCCAGCTTTTGACCTGTAGTGAGATCTTCTGACCAATTAGCACGAAACGCTTCTGTACCCCAAGTGGTTACCATCCAAGTCGCCATATTGTGAATGGTCAACATAGCCGTGGTTGCGGTACACCCTTCAGATAAAGCTTCAAAAATAATGGAGGCATCAAGACGTGAAAGCCCCATTCCACCTTCTGATTCAGGTGAATACAATGAGCAAAAACCTAGCTCACCCGCTTGTTGAATAACGTCTTTTGGAAAATGATGTTCTTCGTCCCATTTGGCAGCAAATGGCGCCAGTTGCTCTTGAGAAAATTGACGAGCTAAATCTGCAAACTGTCTTTGGTCTTCGTTTAAGTTAAAATCCATGCGGAGACTCCTAAGATTATTTTTAACAATTGCATTGGGAATTCAAAGGAGTAATAGAACAAACGCCAACAGAAGCGTACGTCCATGTACTAACGACCATTACATCCTGTAATGGACGGTTGGCTTATTGCCCTATTACTCCTATCTCAGCATTCAGCGAAATAGAATTCACACATCAAACTGTTATATCTAAGTAAGCTGTCACACTTTAAATTTGCTTAAAACAGCTTACCTAATTTTTATTCGGGGTTACTTAAGTGCAATCGTCATATTCGGCCCTGATGCTATATCAGAATCGAACCAACGAGCAGTAATGGTTTTAGTTTCGGTATAGAAACGAACCGCTTGCTTACCGTAAGCATGTTGGTCACCGTAAAAGCTGCCCTTCCAACCTGTAAATGAGAAGAAAGGTAACGGTACAGGAATTGGTACGTTAATGCCCACTTGACCGACTTCAACTTTGTGCTGGTATTTACGCGCTGCTGCACCACTGGCAGTAAAGATAGAAGTACCATTTCCGTATGGGCTGTTGTTCACAACTTCAAGGGCATCATCAAGTGAATCAGACGTCATACAACAAAGTACAGGACCAAAGATTTCCTCTTTGTAAATAGTCATGTCTGTAGTTACATCTGTAAATACGGTTGGGCCAACCCAGTTACCTGATTCATAACCTTCGACGGTAAATTCGCTGCCATCAAGTACACAATTAGCGCCTTCAGCTTTACCTTGCGCGATTAAGCTAAGTACACGCTCTTTTGCTTGTGGGCTGATCACTGGACCATATGCCGCATCTTTATCATCCCATAAGCCCGGCTTAACTTTAGCTAGAGCTTCTTTAACTTCTGGGATCCACTCTTTCGCTTCACCAACAAAAATCGCAACTGAAATGGCCATGCAACGTTGACCAGCTGCACCAACAGATGCACCAACTAGGTTGTTGATCACTTGCTGCTTGTTCGCATCAGGCATGATCACACAGTGGTTTTTTGCACCAGCAAAAGCTTGAACACGTTTAAGATTGTCAGTACCTGTCTTATAAATGTATTGACCGACTCCTACAGAACCTACGAAAGAAATCGCTTTTACGTCTTGGTGATCAAGTAAAACATCAACGGCAACTTTGTCACCATGAACCATCTGCAATACGCCTTTAGGCGCGCCTGCTTCTTCGAATAGCTCAACAAGACGCTGTGGCGTCATTGGATCTTGTTCAGATGGCTTAAGAATGAAGGTGTTACCGCAAGCAATAGCTAGAGGGAACATCCATAAAGGGATCATTGCAGGGAAGTTAAATGGCGTAATACCTGCACACACACCTAATGGTTGAGTGTAGCTGTAGGTATCAATAGAGCGTGCCACGTTTTCAACCGTTTCACCCATCAACAATGAAGCGATATTACATGCATGCTCAGCAACTTCGATCCCACGCCACACATCACCTTTGGCATCGTCAAAGGTTTTACCCGTTTCTTTAGCTAGAATCGTCGCGATTTCATCGTGATGTTCTTTAAGAAGATGTTGGTAACGAAGCATTACGCGAGCGCGTTCAGATACAGGGATTTCCTTCCAAGTAACAAATGCTTTTTTAGCGCTTTCAATTGCTGTTAATACTTCAGATTCAGTCGCTGCGTTCACAACGGCAATGGTTTCATTATTTGCAGGGTTTGTAACAGAGATTTGTTTACTACCTTCGCCTAGAACAAACTCACCATCAATATAATGTCTTACTTGAGTTGTCATGTAACAATCCTTTTGTTGATGTCTGTATTTTTATTATTTTTATGGTTTAAATAAAAAAAGCTGAGCTCGAAAAAGCTCAGCCTTTAAATGGGTTATTCAACTTCGATAGCCATCGCCGTGGCTTCACCACCACCAATACACAATGAGGCCATACCGCGTTTAAGACCACGATTTTTAAGTGCGTGAATAAGAGATACTAGAATACGAGTACCTGAGCAGCCAATTGGATGACCTAATGCACAAGCACCGCCATTAACGTTCACTTTTGCAGCGTCTAATCCAAGTTCAGAAACCGCCAACATGGTTACCATTGCAAACGCTTCGTTGATTTCATAAAGGTCAACTGAGTCTTTAGTCCACTCAAGTTTATTAAGAAGGTTCATCATTGCGCCAACAGGAGCTGTAGTGAACATTGCAGGCTCTTGTGAATGAGTTGAATGAGCGCAGATTTTTGCAAGTACTGGTACACCCAATTCTTTAGCCTGAGCACGAGTCATAACCATAACGGCTGCAGCACCATCAGAAATCGAACTAGAGTTAGCCGCTGTAATCGTACCGTCTTTAGCAAACGCTGGACGTAGCGAAGGAATCTTGTCTGGACGAGCATTACCTGGTTGCTCGTCGGTATCAACGACTGTGTCGCCGCGACGACTTGATACGGTTACAGCCGCTACTTCGTTTGTAAACGCACCTGAATTAATTGCACCATTGGCTTTCTCTAATGAACTTAAGGCAAACTCATCCATTTGTTCACGAGTGATGCCATATTCATCTGCTGTCTTTTGTGCAAAAGTACCCATCGCGCCGCCAGTGTAGGCGTCTTCTAAACCGTCTAAGAACATGTGGTCTAATACTTTGCCATGACCCATACGCATACCACCACGTGCTTTATCTAGCAAATATGGCGCGCCACTCATGCTTTCCATACCACCAGCAACAACGATATTAGCGCTACCTGCTTTAATTAGGTCATGAGCCATCATTACGGTTTTCATACCACTACCACATACTTTATTTAAAGTCGTTGCACCTACTGATAGCGGAAGTTCAGCACCTAGCGTTGCTTGGCGAGCCGGCGCTTGACCTAAACCAGCTGGTAGTACACATCCCATAAGTACTTCATCAACTTTATCACCTGAAATACCCGTTTCAGTCATCACAGATTTGATTGCAACAGCACCTAAAGTCGGCGAAGGTACACTTGACAGAGAACCTTGGAAGCCCCCCATTGGTGTACGTTTTGCTGCTACGATTACAATATCCTGATCCAGTTGTTCAGTACTCATTTCAACTCCTTCTCCCTACCTATTTTAAAAAGGCAAAGAGTAAATTCTTATAGGGTTAATAAATTTTAAGTACTAATGTGACGTTTACGCTAACGTAAAGCAAGTTTTTTTTGGTCAGATGAGAAGTTTTTGTAGTTTGGCATGTCATTAAGGTTTTACATGCCTTGTGATTTAGAGTTGACATTAACTAGAAATAGGCAGAAATTGGTTGTTCAACAGCAAAAACGCTGAATCCCATTCTTTATTAGAGGTACTGATATGGAAGCACCAATTCATACCCTCTCTTCACTATTCGAACAACTAGGTCTAGAGGGCTCTCAATTCGCTATTAACGGTTTTATTCATAGAAATAGTCCCATTCCCCAGAATGTCGAACTAGCTAAAGCAAAATGTTGGAATCACTCACAGGCAAACATGCTTAATGAAATGATTTCAAGTGATGCAGATTGGGAACCAATCGTTGAGCAACTGAGTGTGTTGATGCACAAGTGATCTTTCACCATTGGCTTCAAAAACCTCGCAGTGGTAATTCATCACTGCGTTTTAACCAACTATCTTCTGGGTAATGACAATCACCATTGATGATATGTATTGCATAAGCGTATCGGGATTTATCACTCGTATTTGCGCAGCTACCATGGGGTAAGCGACCATGAAAAGCAATTAAACTCCCTTGCTTTACTTCTAGAGGTAGTGATAATTCAGGAAAAGGGGTGTCATCTAGCTGTTCAGATTCAAATTTAGAGTCTTGTTCAAAATACCTATGTCTTAGGGGCCCTTTATGGCCTCCATCTTCAACCAATAAACACCCATTACTAAGATTGGCATCCTGTAATGCAACCCAAAATCCTATCACCGATTCTGGTTCAGTATATTGAAAGGCACCATCTTGATGAGGAACCACTTCCCCCCCTACTTTAGCCGATTTAAAGATAAACATTGATTGCAACAACAGAGGGTTAGAATTTCCCAATATATCGACTAACTTTTCAAGCTCAGGCTTTCTGGAAAACTCGTCAAATACAGGATCGATATCGTGTAGAGCATGCCCTACTTTATTGAGATTTTCGAAAATACCTTGCTTGGTGTTGATATCTTCGTCAGTAGCCGTTTTTTCAAGGAAAAAGCGAATTTTATCTCCAGAGTCTAATAGATAACTGTTTGCAGCATGTTCATCGTCTTTTATTGTAAAAAACGTCCCTAAATTGGAAGTATCCTCCGTTTCAACCAAAAATCGCATACGATCGATCAAGCCTTCACATTCTGCTGCTGAATAAAAGTTTTCGAAAACAGCAAAACCATGATCATCAAATGATCGCTTTATCTCATCGGGCTTACTTAAATTAGAAAACAATTGAAATGACATGAAGGCCTCTGATTACTGCTTCGTTCTATGACACAGATTCTATGCTATCACAGCCAAGGTGACAAATTTTAACCAGCTTTATAATCATAACGACATTAACGACTTAGAAAAGTTATTAAAAGTAACCAACAAAGTTGTTCACAGGTTTTGTGGATAACTTCTGTTTTTCAAAAATTACACATAAACGGACATTGCCTTAACGTACGCTATGTAATATAACGGTAGTTTTCCTAAGGACGCTCTAGTTTTATCATGCGATGGATCTCGATCTTTGTAGTCTTTTTGATCTGTGCTTGTAGCCCAGACAAAGAAAGCGCTATCTATAACTCTAACAACCCTGAATATGCCGCATACCATTTTTTAAAGGCTATTTATATTGATCAGAGTGTAACTGAGACAAAAAAGTTCTCCGGACACGACTTGAAACAGTTACTGGAACACTACCACATTGCTTCTGCCGTTCAACGGCATGTACTTAATCTCCCACTTCATGATGTCCAACTTGAAGTACAAGAAGTCGATATCGATTTTTTCCGTAAAATGGACGGTGAAGTAAAAATTCGTATGAAAATGACAGGAACGAGAAATGATAGGCCATGGTTTGATACTCGTTTATTGGCCGTCAATAAAGAAAGTAATAAATGGCTAGTTACCAAGATAATACTTGACCAAAGATAATAGGACTACTATGACAAGAATAATCACCGAAACTCCAAGACTAATCATTCGAGAGTTTTGTTTAAGTGATGCAGCCGATGTTTTCGAGTTTAACAGTAATGCAGATGTAATTCGGTTTGTTCCTGATGATGAGTTAACTTCTATCGAACACGCAGAACAAATTATCAAAGATGTGTGGCTTGCTGACTATAAAAGCCGCGGTTACGCACGCTGGGCTTTAGAATTAAAAGCCACAGGTAAAGTGATTGGCTTTTGTGGTTTTAAATTTGAAACTCATCCAGGAGTTCAAGCCAATGATATCGCATATCGTCTATTGCCTGAATATTGGGGAAAGGGGCTTGCTACTGAAGCCGGTAAAGCTTGTATTGACTACGCTAAACATCACTTACCTTTTAAGGAAGTGTTAGGTGATGCAGATGTTCAGAATACTGGCTCTTCTAATGTCTTGCAAAAGCTCGGCTTTGAGTTTCAGACTCAAGTTGATCATGATGGCGTACTTCATAATCGATACTTGCTTACTTTATAAATTAATTCGATTTTAAAGCACTATGTAGTATTGTACCGCACCAATGGAGTATTGACTCCAACATCCCACAAGAACAAAAACTAAAAAGCATGTGAGAGGTACAATGCATATAAAAAATAAATTGAGTCTAAAAGGCTCTATTGTTGGTGTTATTGCAACTGGACTAATGGCCATTTCACCTCAAGTAATTGCCAATGACTACGCTTGGAATTCTATGCTAACACTGACTAAACAATTCGGTGATAGATTCGCTGGTAGCAAAGGTGAGCAACAAGCCGCTTTTTGGTTAAAAAGTGAATTTGAAAAGTTAGGTTACCAAGTAAAAGAGCAATCATTTGATTTCAAGCTCAGAAAGCAATCTCTTTCATCAATGAACTTAGAAATATTTAAGCAAGGAAACTCGCCTAAAACCATAGTAATTGGTGCCCATTTCGATGCAATAGGACATAATACTGGCTCTACAGGCTTTACTGATAATGCATCAGGTATAGCTACCCTATTGGCAGTAGCAAAAGCACTGCAAAAAACAACGCCATATTACAGCGTTAAGTTTGTAGCATTTGGCGCAGAAGAAGTCGGTCTTAATGGTTCTAGAGCTTACATTGAAACTCTCAAACCTAATCAGATTACTGGAATGATTAACTTAGATACGGTGGCAGGCGGTGATCACTTATACATCCATAGTGCTCACTCTAAGCCTTATCACTGTAGTGGTGATAACTCCAAATATGCCTCTGATTCTTGGTTAAGAGATGAACTTATTAAACAATCAAAACGTGTAAAATTAGCTAGAGGCTATGATTTACACCCAAAAACTCCTGAGTTTCCTGAGGGTGAAACTGGCAGTTGGTCAGATCATTCTCCATTCGCTTGTATTGGTGTCCCAATCGCCTATATCGAAGCAACCAATTTTTCAATTGATGGTGAATCAGGCAAAGACGGCTACTCTCAAACTTCTCACCCAGATTACTGGACGTGTTTCGATAATAGCAGCATGGCCAGTTGTGACCGCAATAAAGAGAAGCAGTGGGGGAAAATTTGGCACACTAAATTTGATCAAGCAGAGCAATTAATTCCTAAGCTGGAATCCCACATTAAGCTACAAATTCAATCAAATGTTACTTTATTAACTCAGTTTTTGTTAAGTACGCCTCAAAAATGATTTGTAGCCTATATTAACCTCTGCTCTGCTCTGCTCTGCTCTGCATAACAACTTCTAAGCACAGCTACTTATGCGTATTTCTGTATTAGAACAGTCCATAATAGGCTGGCTATTACGAACTCTGCTGCATTTGCTTACGGTAATTCATTTCTAAAATGCAACAGAGCCTTTTATTAAAACATATAACTGGTCGCTTTATTATTTATCCCAAAATCCTTGCAAGGTTTTGCTATATCAGGAAAATTATTAATAACATATCTATCCGAATCAATTGAAACTTCTATTTTTCTATTATTTTCAAGTTGAATGGAAAAACCGACTGTGCTGGAGATGTCCCCCCCGTCACATTCAAAATTTTGTTGTTTTTCTTTGATGCCAGTAACGCGAAGTAATTCTTGTCCATTGTTAATATAAATGAGATTCCTTTCTAAATGACTTCCTTGTTGTAATAAGGTACATGCAGACTCAATTGAGTCTAAAGTAAAAGTTATCATTTGCTATCTCTTGTTGTGGAACGGTGAAATTCTAGCAACAAAGACGTAGAGTAAAAAATCTATAACTCTTTACAAATCGGTCAAAAATCTAGCTTTTGATATTGAAAATACGACTAAAAAATGTTATTTATTTTCACCATGACAACTTACTAATTTAACTAACTTTTAAGCTATTCTATAATCTCAAGCTAATAACAAAAAAATATAATATATCTATATATTATAAAAAATAAATGTGTAAATTTAATTATAAATCCACTTACTATAAATCACTCAGGGTTTACAAAAAAATTATGTGGCTCGAATAGAAATACTTTGCAGAGAACATGTGCTGTATATATTTCTTTTGATAAAGGTACAGCTTGATATTGTTGGCGCATTTTTGTACAAGCAGTTGCTAAATTCTGTTTGCTTTCAAGAATCTTCAGAAATGAAAAGTACGCACCGTATGATTTTTGGGCTGCTCTTTCGATAATTTTATCAATGATAAAGTTTACCTTGAGATGAACAGCAAATTCCCCTGATAAAAAACCTTCATCTTTCGCGGTGAAACTTAACTGTTGGCTGTGTTTCAGATCAGAAATTAGTTCGTGAAGAAACGGACTTATTTGAAGTAGTTCTGTTCTATTTAGTGAATATAATGACTGAGAAATAGAGTCATGCATTCTGGTATCTTGATCTCTCGATTTTTGGCATTTGGAAACTACAAGCAAAGTATTTGGCATTAGTAAATAGTTGTGAATAATGCTGGTCTCAGTAGTTAGGAAAACTTGATAACCGACACCATTTATATATGCCTGACAATCTAGTCTCTGAAGCTTTAGGCAGTGCTCACTATTTAGGTTTGTATCTGTACTAAATGAAGCTTCAATCATCTCAATCTTAATTGACGTCATTAAAATTAGTATCTTACAAGCATCAACTGAATATAAGGTGAATGTAAATATTTCAAGAGTATCTTGCTCTTTTTTGTTCGTTTTTACAGGGATAAATTCAGCTACACGCTCTACTCTAGCCAATAACTTTCATAACTCCACATCTCAATCTGAACCATCTTGTTGTAATAAGAGCTGCGCAGTAAAAGCTTGTCTTTACATTCTAATGGGCAGAGGATTAGTTTTAGGAGCAGTAGTTGTTGGTGGAATTGCAGGGGTTGCTGTTTTTATTGGATCGCTTGCTGCCGGTGACGTTTATACCAACACACTCAATTTTAATAGCTTATATACAGAGGGTAAGCACAAATGCTTACCCTCTATGTGGGATGTCCTCAAACAAATAGTTAAATTAACCTAAAGCATTAACGCTCAAGTTTAATAACACATTACGTTTATCATCAATATCAACAGCATCTACATTGCCACCATTTTCAGCAAGGAAAGTTGCAGTAGCTTGTACCAATTTGCTGATATCAGCTGCCTGTAGATCTTTGCTTCCAACTTGAACATGCTCAACAGCTTTGTCACCAAAATGATCTTTAATAGTTAGCTGATCAGCTACACTGCCGAGCTTATCGTGGTCATTATCTCCTAACACCAACACACGTAAATCGTTCCCTGTACGTCTAAAGACAACATGATTTAAATCTACACCTTCAAGCTTAAGTGTATCTGTTCCTTGGCTATCAGTAATTGTATCTTGACCACCATTCTCATGGAAAATATAGGTGTCATTACCTTCCCCACCAACTAATACATCATTGCCCTTACCACCAGTGAGTTCATCAGCCCCTTGCCCGCCGACAAGAATGTCTTTTTTATCGCCACCGATAAGAACATCGTTACCTATACCACCGTCCAGTAGGTTACTGTGCCTTAAAGTGCCTTTGACAACATCATTACCTTCACCAGCAAGTATGTTGAAGCCCATGTGAGCGTTAGTCACTTGTATAACGTCATTTCCAGTAGTTCCGTCTAAAACACCTGCTCGGAATGAAGTCGGCTGTACAAACCAGTGTTCAGAATGTACTGACTGATACGGTTTTCTGGCCGCAACATATTCATTTCTATAAGTTGTATGTTCATATACAACAACATTATGTCGATGGCTCTGCAACTGAGTTTTGTCTATTGTATAAACGGCAGCATTTCTTAATACAAAGCTATTACTACCAGTATGCTGTTTTCCAAAGTCATCAACAGCAATCAAATCTTTAACTCTGTAATGATTGCCTTCGAATCCTTCTCCTTGATGTGACAGTATCGAATACTCGAGTTGAGCTCTATTGGTTTCAAAAATATCGGCTATATCTTGTAATGAAATTCCTGATAATGCCCCAAGTCGTAACGCATTTTCACTGTCGACCGTAACATGACGTACATTTTTTCGACTGAAACGACCACTGTCCGTGCGGCGATGCTCTCCTAAATCTAATGTGAAAGTGCTTCCTGCCGTATAAAAACCTTTTACACGTACAGTATCCGTTGAGCCCTTACGGATAATAACAAGGTCATCACCTTCTTTCGAAGTAACAAGATTGGCTAAATTACCGTTGAGTTTAAGAACGTTTTCACCATCAGAATCTTCAATCACAGTATTGCCAGTAAAGTCATTCAATAGATATGTATCGTTACCCTTACCACCATTAATATTGCCCCCACTGGCTTGTAGTTCATCATTACCACCTGTTGCTACATTTGGAATGCTATCTAACGAGAAGGATTGATTACCTATTAGATTACTTACGACTGATTTAACGGCAGAGCCATCAACACTAGAACCGTTGCCTAAGTTAAACTTACCTAATGGGGTTGATGTATTAAACCATTCACTGAGTAATACGATATTTTGTCCATTGTTTTGAATTAATAAACTATCCCCATTACGAACAAACTGAACGTCATCAATATTCAGCTTACCTAAACTAATATTTAAATCTTTTGTCAAAAATTCAGAGCCAACGATTTTTAGCGGTCCCGTTTCAAGTGTAAGTTGATCACCTCTATTTACTCTTAGAGTGGGTATAGATTGCTGGCTGTTTATGGCAGTTGAATCATTAATTACACCACCGAAGCGCAGATGAGTAACTGAAGCAAGAGCACCAAGTTCACTCGCAGATAGTAAACTCCCGTCGCTGAAACGTAGCTTTTCAATCCCAGCCTTATTTTGTGCCCAACCTTTTAATACAATAGTGTTTTTAAGCTGTCCAAGTGTGCTTGCCTCACTGTCATTAATATAAATCTTTAAGTCATCTCCAGATTTAACAACAAAGAGTTTTTCAGCACGATCAACCTTTAATGCAATAGTATCTGTACTGCTGTCAGTACCTGAATCTTGGACTACATCATGACCATCACCCACTAAATAGAAGTCAGAACCTAAGCCGCCATCTAAAGTGTCGTTACCTCCCAAACCCACGAGCTGGTTATTTTCTGCGCCAAGACGAAGTACATCATCTTTTTCTGTACCAATGAAATTTTCGACTTCACGAATCGTTTGACGCCCAGTAACTTCACCTTTAGCGTTTTTCACGACGGCTTCAACAGCACCATTAGCATAGGTAGTTTCAACATGCTTATCTTGTAATAGGTTCCACGTAGCAGTATCAGTACCAGAACCTCCAAAAAACGAGTCATGACCAGTATTGTCAATATTACCAACTGAGAGTATGTCGTTGCCATGCCCACCTTCTAGGCGATCATCACCTTCGTAGGAAACTAATGCATCATTACCATGATTACCGATTAGGGTGTCATCACCCTTACCACCAGTGATTTTATCATTACCATGACCGCCATCAATTCGATCATTAAGTACTGTTCCTTGAATGGTATTTCCATCACTATTTCCAGCCGTTGATCTCAACTGACCGACAATGTATGAAAGTAAATCTGATGATGTTAATTGAGCATCACTAAAGCTAATTGCAGGAAAACGAGTTATCAGATTACTAGCGAGTAAATTAAGGTCTATTTCATCCCAACGGCCTTGAGCATTTACGCTTCCACCAAGCGTTTTTAACGGAATTTTAGCCAACACTTTTCCGGTGATAAAAAACTCTACATTTCCACCCTGAATACGAAGTTTTACTTGCGATTCATTAAGCCCTCTAAACACAATACGATTACCAGTATCAACTTCAGAAATGATACTAGCGTTTGAACTAGACGTGATCAGATAAGTGTCGCGACCTACACCACCTTTTAGAACGTCTGTACCACCAGTGGCAAAAAGAGTATCGTTACCTTTACCGCCTTCAAGGTAATCATTATCGGTAAGACCTGTCTTTCCATCACCCGTAAGCACATCGTTACCATCGCCACCATATAACGAATCAGAACCACCTAAGCCAATTAAGGTGTTTGCTGTTTCGCTACCATAGATTTTATCCCCAAAACGGCTACCTTGAACGTTTTCAATGTTTAGCAGTAAATCTTCTGCATCACTTGGCTTAGCAATTAGGTTTAGTTGCTCAAAATATCTATCGGTAAACTGCTCAGCTGACAAGCCCGTATTGACGAGAGGATCTGGCAATCTGCTATATGGGAGAATGTAGTTTTTCAAACGAACAGTGACACCTTGCGTACGCTCAGCCTCAGAGTAATGAATGGTATCGATACCTTTACCACCATCAATGCTGTCGGCACCTAACCCACCAATAAGCTGATCGTCACCTCCTTCTGCGATGATAAGGTCATCACCACCATTACCAATGAAAGTGTCAGCACCACTACTACCAAAGAGCTTGTCGCTATGCTGTGACCCACTAAAGATCTCTATATTCCTAAAACTTGAGACTAACTGATTATCACCTGATTTAAGCCCTCTGATGATGTTATGGGTTAAATCGATTTTGACACCGTGCTCAGGCTCAAAGAGTCTGAAATCAAGAGTGTCGGTATCTGCACCACCATCAATAATATCACCCGCTACAGTTAATGAGGCATTAGCTGACGTTTTGGTTTTAGAGTAATCACGAATAATAAAGGTGTCATTGCCTCCATGACCCTCTAGGTGGTCTTTACCCTCACCACCATCAAGTACGTTCGCTCTATTATCACCCTGTAAATGGTCATCAAATTTTGATCCCTCAAGGTTTTCGATACTTTCAAACGTCGCATCTACTTGATTGTTAATTACAGAATGATTGACTAACAGGCTGGCTGAAACACCACTATGGACGCCATTTGCTGGGGTTTGTAAATCTCTCCAGGATGCCGTATCTGATCCAGCACCTCCTTTGAGTTTATCAAGTCCTCGGCCGCCGATGAGGATGTCATCCCCCTTACGCCCTTCTAAAGTATCATCACCATCACCGCCACTTAAACGGTTAATGCCATCGGTGCCTTTAATGATGTCTTTGTATTTCGTTCCGGTAACATTTTCAAAACCCGTAATGGTTTCGTTTCTTACAAAGGTTCTGTCTTCTGAATTAAGCAGTTGTGAGTTAGGAATGCTGCCATCAATGGTGATATTGCTTTCTCTAACAACAGTAACTTTGTTGGTATTACTGGCAATATCCACTTCTGCTTTATGAGATTTTAAACGTGTATAATCAAAATCACCAAACAACCTAAACTTAATGCTGCCATCGCTTTCAAACATTACCATCAAAGATTTATTTTTATTACCATCAAAAGGCAGATCGATATATCGACCATTAAAATTGAAGGTGTTTTTAAGAATATCCCAATGTAACGGGTGCTTTCTGCTGGTGTTATCGCTACCGTTGCGATTTACCGTAATAACCTTGCCCAAGACTTCGATTTGTAACTGAGACACTTGATTATTGCTGGTGCGAATGACTTTATTAATGGCAAAAACTTGTCGACCACCTACTTTTAAACGTAATGGAGAGTCTGGATTGTTGATGCTGCCATTGTTATTTACGCGGAATACATCAAGATACGTAAATGGGTAATTTTTGGTTGCACTATTAATCTGCGCAAGATCTCGCTCAACGCTAACACCAAAGGTATCATTGCCCGCACCACCATCAAGCGTGTCCAGTCCACTACCACCATAAATGACATCGTGGCCCGCATTGCCCCAAATTTGATCATCACCACCGCGGCCGAATAAGCGGTTATTGGCACTGTTTCCGCGTAAAAGATCAGCCTTGTTCCCACCAATAAGTCCTTCAATGCCAATAAGCTTGTCTTCTTGGACGGGTGCATAGACCTGATAGGGTTCAGTCCAAGCTACGTTTCCTTTTGATCTAAAATGATGCTTTGTATCCCAATGACGACGATAAGCATGGGTTTCGTTTGTGTCATCTTTTAGAGTGATATCCCAGCCAGTATTTCTATCGCGATTATTACGACTAAAATCGGCTATATCATAACCTTCACCACCATCTAACGTGTCATTACCTTCACCACCAGAAAGAATGTCATCGCCATTTTTTCCTTCCAGCGTGTCTGAACCCGCTTCACCTTCAAGAATGTTTTGTAAATAATTTCCAACGATAATGTCGTCGTATTTGCCTGCAATGACATTTTCAAAACCTGCAATTTTATCGATATGCTCACTGGTTCGATCACGTTTTACCGACCATTGATAAGGTCCGTCTAAGGTGACTTTAATCGCAACATCGGCATCACTGATGTCATAAGTATCGGTTCCAGCCTTACCATCTAAGGTATCTTTTCCACCCTTGCCTTTGATCACATTATCTTTAGCATTGGCGACAATGGTGTCGACTTCCTCTGAGCCAATAAAGTGTTCAATGTTTTGAACATCCGTTCCCTTAATAATGCGATGGAATAGTAAAAGCAGTTCAGGTGCACTGACATCATTGTAAGATTGAAAATCGAGCTTCTCGAGAATTGAGCCATTAACAATAATATGACCGCTATAAGTGGTTGGGCTGTTACGAATTTTTACGAATAGCTCATCGCCATTACTGAAAACATCTTTACTTAAGCGATAGACCTGCTTGTTTTTCACATTAAGATTATTATTGATCCAGCTAATAAGGGCAGCGTGTTGCAAGGTTGGATTAGTCGTCTCAAAATGAGAGGTAAATAACTGGCTACGATCGGCAACAGCTAAAGTACCAGTACCTTGTACGCCTGGTAAGTCACCATCCGTTCGACCTTGAGAAATACGCGTAAGCTTATCAAGTAAACGTCCGCCAAATCGCCAGTTAATATGATTGGTGGTATTGCTATTGATTGCATGCTCATTAAAATCTTCAATCAAAAAGGAAAATAACCCTCGATCGTCATTACGTCCATGAGCCCGAATATTGTGATTGTTTGTCGTGGTTACTCTGAAATCTTCACTGCTAATCGTGCTATTAGAGCCATGAGGACGCAATATGGCTTCACCGTGGTTACCCACTAATTTGAAACCAAGCTTAGGTAATCGGGTGTAGATCTTGTGGCCCCATTCATTAAACACCATGAAATCGGGTAATTGATCAGCGACGAGAGTGTCATCACCTGCACCACCGTCTGCTCGTATATCGATGCCAATTTCTGAGATCAAGCGGTCATCACCGTCTCCACCTTCCAAAATATCAGCACCCGCGCCACCATCAATAATATCGTTACCAGCACCGCCTCTTAAAATATCATTACCCGCACGACCTTGAAGTAAGTCATTACCTGCACCTCCTTCAATAAGGTTACCCACAGAGGTATTATCGATTTTGGCAATATTCTTAATGAGATGAGGGGCTGCATGACTGAGGTTAGTAATGAACTCTTGTCGCAATGCGCGTAGATTTGTGCCTTTTGTATCTTGATCAATGCCAGCTGATTTACCATCAATAGAATACTCTAGCGTGTCATACCCTTGTGCGGTTAGATCTTGAACAAGCTTATCGTATTGCGCTTTAAAAGCGTCACTTTTAAGGAAAGTTTGAAAACTTGCACCAGCATCAGTAGCAAGTGGAATAAGGAAACCAATGGCAGTATTTAATAGTCCAACACCAACATTAATTACATCCAATACCGCAGAAATAATGGTACCGATAATGGGAACAAAATCTAAAACAAAACTTGCTGCATCCAGAACAATTGACACACCATCGAGCGCAGCCTGAACACCTAAAATAGCGGCTTGACCATGCTGGCCTTCTTTTCGTGCATTATCTGCTGCAATGGCATTTTTGGTTAAACTATGAACACCAACACCAATTGCCAAAATAGCCCCGACTGCACTAACAAATCGTGCTGCATGCGTAGCCCCTGCTGTCGCATTTTGACCAGCCTGCAATGCCGTTTTCGGGTTTAAAAGTGCCTTTGCGACATCATTGCTCACATGACTCGCGATTTTACTGCCAATAAATCGATAGATACCGTAAGTCAGCTTAGCAGTACCTAAGGCTGCGCCAGCATATCGCACATCTGCTGCTTGTTGATTACCCTCAGCCGCTTTTTGCGCTGCAGCAAAAAAGCCAAGACCAGAAGATACAGCACCAAACCCAAAGCCAACAAAAGTTGTTCCAGACTGGATTGTACTTGCCACAGCGGAAAGCTTTGAGGTGCTGTTTAGATTTTTAGTGATTTTAGCAAGGCTTTTTAATTCAGAATTACTAAACTCTTTTAAAATTTTACTGTGCCTCAGGCCATGACCCATAGGCAAATCACCGACGAGCTTGCGGTATTTATTTAATACTGCAAAATTACTGATACCTCTGAGGTTATCAATACTTGATAAAGTGCTTGGAAGCTGAAGCAGTTCATCCTTAATCACCGTTAAATTTGAGCCAGTACCACTAAAATAGTCACTTAAATTATGCGCCTGGTCTTCAATGGAATTACCTAAGTCTGGTGCTAAATTACGACGGTTAAGTTCAGCCAAAACATCGTTACGTATAGGATCATTACTGGAGGTTGGTTGGGCCAAATCTTTTGCAATTTCCTCTGGCGTTTTATTGTTTTTTGCCAGTTGTTGTCTTAATTCTTCTGTGCTGTCTTTGAAGTAATCGGCCTGTTCAGGGGTTTTACCTTTAGCAATGTCTAACGGATTTAATAAGCCATTATCAGCATCAGTGGTAAAGCGTCTGGTTTCATCATCATTAAGCGCTTGTCTCAATTGATTTGCCAATCCACCCGCACCAGCATCCTTAAGAGTATCTGTGACTTTAGTGATTAAATCTTCAGTTGATAAATCAGCACCTTCAGTGACGATGTCCCTTACTACTTTTGCCAAGTTTTGGTTAAAGTTTTTCTCTATGTTTTTTAATTCAGTTTCACTTTTTTGATCAAGTGAATTTATCTCTTGGTCGAGTGTTGTTGTAGGCATGTCATCTCTCATTTTTGTGAGTACTTCTGTTGGTCAGAAGTATATTCATACAAAAAATAGGGTTAATGATGCTACGTGCCATTATTGTGTCATTTGAAGATGTTTTTGATCTAGATCACATCGAATTTCGATACTTGGACGGCGTAATCCCATATTTGTGAATTAATGAACGTGAAAGCACAGATTCATCGGCATACCCAAGCTTTTCTGCCACCATACTCAAGGTTAAACTCTTATCTTCTAACAGCTCTAATGCTAACTCTAGCCGAACCAACTGCACCAATTTACTAAAAGTTAGACCTAAATCTTTTAGGCGGCGTTGTAATGTCCTAACAGAAAGGTTCAACCCCTGAGCGGCAAGCTCAAGACTGTAATCCGTTTGCTCTAGTTTTTCTTTAATTAATTTTTTAAGAGGAATAATAAAATTTTTATCTGCAATAAGGTGTTCTTTTATGGTTTCTCTAATTTGCTGATTAATTGCTTCGCCCGCCATCTGAGTCGATGCTTGCATATCACAAGTTGGAATGAAGATGGCATTGTTGCAGGCATTAAATTCACAATGAAGTGAGTCAGTAATTTCACAATTGAGAAAAGGTAAACCCCGCTTAAAGCAAATTTTAAGCGGCTGGTAATCTCTCCCCAAACTTAAACGCAATAATGACAATAAACGGAAAATGGCCGTGACTGCAACGGCATCTTGTAGATACCGAGTCATTGGAGAGGAGAACTGAATTTCAACCGCTGTTGTTTCACCTAAAACTTTTAATACTGGAATAAAGGTCTTGTCTTGTAGGGGGTAAAAGCGTTCTAGTGCTTTAAACCCCTGCTCCACTGTCGGCGACAACAAGAACAATATACCTAACGGTCCAAGAGTATCTGGAGAAAAACTTAAACCAATTTGAACCGGAAAATCACTTCGAGCATACTGTGCGGCAATCGCTAGGTATAACTTTCTGGTTCGTGTAGCAGGTATCCATGCTTGTTTTTCAATTAACTGAAAATCAATCCCCGACTTCTGTTCAAGCAAGGGGATATCAAGCTGTAAATGTTCTGCTACACGTTTCAGCGCAAGGGCGTCGGTTGGTAATGAGTACCCCACTTACCGCTCCTTTAAGGCTTCATCTTGATAACGTAAAAACGGCGCTAAGAAGAACTCAAGCAATCTTCTTTTACCCGTTTTCACTTCAGCACTTAAAGACATCCCGGGTTGTAAAGGCACCCATTTATTATCAACTAAAATCTTTTTCTGCTTTAGGGTCACACGCATCGGGTACACCGGACCTTGTTTTTCATCATTAACTGCATCAGATGTAATTGAGCGAACGGTTCCTTCAATTAGTCCGTAGCGGGTGTACGGAAAGCTATCGATTTTCAACTCAACGGTTTGCCCTTGATGAATAAAGCCAATGTCTTTATTGAGCACCATGGCCTCAGCTTCCAGTTTGACACCTTCAGGCACAATAACCATCAACGCCTGAGCAGGCTGAACTACTCCTCCAATAGTATGGACTTGAAGTTGCTGAACCGTGCCATTAACGGGAGAAGTAAGGTAGCGATTTTGTTCACGTTCTTTGGCTTTCATTAAGGTCAAAGTGCCAGTTTGAACTCTTTGCTGCGCTTGTTGCAATTGCTGTACTCTTTCTCTTCTAAATTCAAAGCTTTTGGTTTGACGCTCTGTTTTTAAGGCTTGTAATGACGCTTTTGCCTCTTGTAGGCGACTTATTTGTACCACTAAACTTTGGGTTGTTTCGATTTGCTTTTCTTTGAAGTTCAACCATTCGAGCTTTGAGACGTGACCTTTTTTCAATAGTTGTCGAATGGCTTTTTCTTGTTCACCAAATAAAGGTTCTAAGGTTTTTAAACGCTGGATTTCTGCTTTGACTGCATCAATACTCGCTATTCTTTGGTTAACCGTTTCTTGATAAGTGGTATCTGTACTGAAGAAATAATCCAAATCTCTGTCGAGTAATCGCTGTTGTAATACCCACTGAGGTGAGTCAATTTCTTGTACCCAAGGCTTGTCTAACGATAGCAGTTCCGCCCTCAAGTCTGGTGCGGTTGATTTTCCTGAGCTGATAATTTTCAAAACCAATTGCAATCTTGCTTCATCCAATTGCGCCTGTCTGAGTTCATACTCGACTTGCTTAACATCAACCTCTGATTCTGTAGGATCTAGCTTTATTAATCTTTCACCAGCAGTGACATGTTGACCGTCCTCAACATATATTTCCTCCACTTTACCGATTTCAAGTGGCTGGATTGCTTTAACTTGTCCAACAGGTATAAGCTTACCCATTGCTACGGCTTCAGTATCAATTTTGCCAAACCACGCCCATAAAACAGCAATAGTGAAAAATGCCATAATCAGCCACACCGTAGTGCGGCCAGCTGGTGATGCAGGGGTTTCTAGGATTTCAACTGCAGCAGGCAGAAACTCTAATTCATCACCTTTTCTTTCGATATGATGTTTTTCGTTTTCCTTTTCTTGAACTTTTGAGGCACTCCATATCTCACGAATTTTTTTTAGTCCTTCAAACATTAGGAAGCCTCCCCGCTTTGTGCAGCCCACAACATGGCATATCGACCATTTTGAGCAAGCAGCTGTTCATGAGAACCGTCCTCGATAACCTTACCTTCCTCAATAGTTATGATTCTGTCGCAACTTCGCACAGTAGACAGACGATGAGCAATGATGATCACGGTGCGCCCTTTACAAATGGATTGCATATTTTTTTGAATGGCACTTTCTGACTCATAATCTAGCGCTGAAGTTGCTTCATCGAAAATTAAAACCCGTGGGTTGGTGATAAGTGCTCTTGCAATGGCAATTCGCTGTCGCTGTCCTCCTGAAAGCCCCGCACCTCGCTCACCAATTTCCGTGTCATAGCCATGAGACAAGCCAAGAATAAACTCATGTGCACCTGCCAGTTTTGCAGCATAGATAATTTGATCCATTGAAAGTGATGGATCTGAAAGAGCAATGTTATCTTTTACGCTACGATTAAAAAGAATATTCTCCTGAAGAACGACCCCGACTTGGCGCCGCAACCATGCAGGATCTAACAAGGCTAAATCGTTGCCATCCACTAACACTTTTCCCGCTTCAGGAATATACAGGCGCTGGATAAGTTTGGTTAACGTCGACTTACCTGAGCCAGAACGCCCTACAATGCCAATGATTTGCCCTGCAGGAATGGTCAGATTTACCCCTCTTAAAATTTCAGGACCTAAAGGCGTATATCGGAAAACAATATCTGAAAACTTTATTTCACCTTTTACCGGAGGTAAGTTCGGTCTGTCTAGGTTTTGCTGAGGCTCCTGAGGTACATTAAGTACATCACCTAATCGATCGAGTGAAATTCTAAATTGTTGAAAATTTTGCCATAATTGCGCCAATCGTAAAATCGGTGCTGCTACTTGACCTGACAACATATTAAACGCAATTAATTGCCCTACACTAAGCTCGCCTTTAATCACCAATTGAGCGCCTTGCCATAACAAGACTACTGTGACAATCTTTGACACCAGCTGTACCGCTTGCCCTCCAAAGGTACCCAGTATGACACTGCGAAAGCTGGCCTTTACGTAACCTGATAGCTGTTCCTCCCAACGTTGGCGCATTTGAGGCTCTACCGACATTGATTTGAGCGTTTCCATACCTGTAATCGATTCAGTTAAAAAAGACTGATTGATGGCACCTCTTTGAAATTGCTCTTCAGTACGCTTACGAATTTCAGGGGTTAACAGTACAGAAATAATGACATAAATAGGAATTGAGCCTAATACAATCCATGTCAACATGGGTGAGTAATAGAACATTACTGCAAAGAATACAAAAGTGAACAGTAGATCCAAGACAACGGTTAGTGCATTTCCTGTTAAAAAAGACCGAATATTCTCAAGCTCTCTAACTCTGGCTACCACTTGTCCGACAGGTCGAGTATTAAAATATGCGATAGGTAGACGCAGCATGTGGTCAAACAACCTTGCGCCAAGTTCTACGTCTACTCTGCTAGTTGTATGGGAAAATACATAAGTCCTTAACCCACCAAGAATTATCTCGAAGAAGGTGATCACAAGCAGGCCGAAGGCTAAGACATCAAGAGTGGTTAAACCTCGATGCACCAATACTTTATCCATGACTACTTGAAAGAATAATGGTGTTATCAAGGCAAATAGCTGAATAAACAAAGAAGCAATTAAGACTTCTTTGAACATCTTTCGATACTTTACAACTACTGGAATAAACCAAGAAATATCAAACTTTCTCGACTTACCTGCAAGCATTGCTCGACGAGTCATAAACACTGCTGTACCGTCCCAACGCTGCCAAAGCTCTTCCATTTCAAGTTGCTCTGGCTGTTGGTTAATAGGGCTTTGAATCAAGGCCTTACCGTCACGAATAGCTGCGACTAAGAAAAACTGCCCTTGGTTATCCTGAGCAATAAAAGGAAATGGCGCTTTCTCTAATCGATTTGGTTTTACTTTAACTTGCCTTGCTTTTATTTTGAGTTGCTTCGCAGCCCGAACCAAACGAATGATATCTAAGTCATCACCGTCGGGACAAAACTCATGATGTAATGTTTGTGGATCAGCAGGCTTCTCTAGATATTGCAACATCATGGTCAGACAAAGTAAGCCTGTTGGAATTTTAGGCTCTTCTGCTTGTTCTTCAATTTCAGGAGTGGAGTCTTGATTCATGCACTGGTGCTCCTAGTTTCAAATTTATCAAGAATATTGAGCACATCCGTGTGTTGAAAATTATCGCTTTTTTTATTTACAAGCTCAGAAAGAATACAGTTCAGCTGCTCCAAAACAGGCTGCCAATCGCCGGGTGATTGCTGTCGTAAAATTCGCATCGATGGATACCAACGGCTTGTATAAGTTTCGGGGAAATAGATCCAACCCGGTTTGTACTGAAGTAAATTAATTACTGGAGTATTAATAGAACCCGCTAGATGAGCACAAGCACTATCAGTCATTACTAACAAGTCTAGCTGTTTAAGTACTGCGGCAGTTTCAGCAAAATCATCTAACTCACTGCCAAAATCAGGTAAAAGTGCCTGTATACCTAAATCTTTGAGATCTGATTCTTTTGGCCCCTTTTGAAGGCTGTAAAATCTAACTTCAGGTAAAGATTCAAATAGAGGTAATAAGCTAGAAAGTGATGTTGAGCGCTTATCGTTATCACCATAAGTGACACTTCCCGACCAAATAATCCCGACCTTTAGATGTTTTCTATCCAGCGCCAGCCTGTTAGAGATATGTTCTTTAACTAATCTAGGAACATGTAACTGTGGCGGTTCAGGTTCTTGATTTACAAATAAACCCGGTAAACTCATCATTGGACAATACCAGTCGATATCATCGCTTGCTGCTTCAACAGAAAGTAAAGTTACAGGCAAAGTTGAAAAAAGTCGCTTTAAGGGAGACTTACACTCAAGTATGACCTCACCACCTAACTGACAGACTAAATGGATGTACCGAACACAAAATATTGTGTCACCAAAGCCTTGTTCTGTCAGAAGTAAAAGCTTTTGTCCCTTGAATGATTGCCCTTCCCAGCGCTTACAATGATTAGGGACATTCGGAGATGGCAAGTCTCCAGTTTTCCACCTTGCTTCAAAAGCAGGAAAACCCTCACTAAATCTTTGCATCATCAATAGTACTAAAGACCGATCCCATTGCAGATTAGGGTTATCAGGTTGTATAGAAAGACATCTATTCAACTCCTGTAACGACAGTTCAAATTGCTTATTTTCTCTCAATACAATCGCTAAATTATGTCTAAAGGTCACATTTTCAGGATCCATATCCACAGCTTTTTGCGCGTAATGAATGGCTTCTTCAAGCCTATCACTGTCCTTTAAGACATTTGCCATATTACTGAGTATTCCAGCATCATCAGCTTTCAATGCCAAAGCACGTTGATAGCACAACAAAGATGTTGAATAGCACTTATTTTTCCGGTTTAACACTCCCAAATTTATCCAAGAAGAAAGGTGCTCTGGATTTTTTAACAATACTTGCTGATAACAAGACTGTGCTTTATCAAACCTTCCTTGTTGATGGAAGGTTATTGCTTGAGTGAATAAAACGTCACTATTAGCGAATTGAGAGTTCATTGGTTTATAAGCCTAAAAGTTGTGACGCACACCAAATAAAGCTACAAAGCTTTTCAGCATGGAACAATAAGTTTTAAGCTGGAATACGCGTACTGTGACGCACATCATGGTGATCTTTCTTATTTAACGAAAGGTTGACTACCAATTGATTGTATTAGTTTTTTTACTCTAAATAATAGTGCTTTTACTCAGGTGTTTTATTACTATAAATCAAAAGCCTTGTTGTTATTTGCACAATGCTCTTAAGTGAAATACGACGATATATTTTCTGAATTTTATAAAAACAAGGATTAAAATGTGGCCTAAGCCTGCATACCTATGCCAACAGAAAAGATTTTCAGTCGCTCAACTAAATTATGAGCCGTAAAGAACTGTTTTATCCAGACATAAAAAAACCCGCGAGATGCGGGCTTTTTTATTGAATTATTGTTATTAATCTTGCTCTTCTGTTTGAACAAGTGACTCATCTAGAGGTAACGTGCTGATTACTTCATCTTTGATTTGGTAATAAGCTTCATGATTTTCATAGTTTGCCATTTGCTGCTCCGAAGATATTTAGGTACAAAGATTATCTTTATGCTTTTGTTGTTACGGATTATAGCAACACCAAAACAAAAATTACAGATAACTTTCAGTTTTGTAAGCGCATTGTGTGTTTCGTGTATCAAACAACACTTATTTATCAAAAAAAGTTGAAAGACTTTCAGTTTTATTTTTTGTAATGGAATACCTTTAACGATTTTTCTTCATCAATATCTTCATAAACGGCAGGATTTGCAACACGTTCAACAAAGATTAAATCACTGATAGACTCTTCGACTTGTTGCTTTAAAAAGTCTGGTGATAACTCTGGAGCATTTAAACACAACAATAGTTCGCATTGCTCTGACATGAGTTCAGGTAATCGACGTAGTAGTCGAATATAGTCTTTAGTAGCAACAAACGAGCCTTTTTGATTACTTGGCGGATCAGCAATAATTAGATCGTACGGTCCATGCTTTTTTAGCTTACCCCAAGACTTAAAAATATCATGACCGTAAAAGCTCGCATTTCCCACAAAGTCATTGAAGTTATGATTACGCTTACCAATTGAAAGCGCACCTTTACTCATATCAATATTAACCACTGACTGGGCACCACCAGCTAACGCTGCAACTGAAAAACCACAGGTATAAGCAAATAAATTAAGTACTTTTTTACCTTGGGCATTTTGCTGTACCCACTGTCGACCATTTCTCATATCCAGAAAAAGACCGTGATTCTGCCCTTTTAATAGATGAACGTTAAACCTATTACCGTTTTCGGTGACAACATGAGATTCGGGAACTTCACCACTTATCAGCTGCGTCTCAGTGCCTAAACCAGAACGAAACTGATAAACCAAATTTAAGGGTGTTTCTTCAGCTAGCTGCTGCCACCTTTGCTTGATGGCATTCACTATTTGCTCAAGCTCACTAACCTCTATAGGTTTAAAGCTCGTCATTAACAAAACAGGTTCGAACCAATCCAAACACAAATGTTCTGATTGAGGGTACTTTCCTCCTCGACCATGAAATAATCTTTGTGTATCTTGAGGGATCTCAAGCTGTTTAATGAACTCTAGAAAAGACTGCATCGACTGAGTAATCCAAAAATAATAAGTAATTAAGAGTTAACTAAATGGCGATATTTGATTAGGAATTGTTGACATAACGCTGAGGCATTGATGTTACTCATCATAGTAAGCTTTTGCCGAACTTGCATCACTTCAGCAGACAAAGCAATGACGCTTGATTGTAACAAAGCATCACTAAACTTCCCTTGCAAAATGAATTGTCTAAGCACCAAATAAAGGACATCTAAGGCATCAACGATATCTTGCTCATTAGTCGCTATAAAAGCCTGACTCAAATGACCTAATGTTAAACTTTCTGACCATGCATTTCGATAATTCAACAATGCCTGATAATGGCCAGATTCAAATGCCGTTAATAATTCTAATGGCCCACCAACCAAAGGAATACACCAAGTCGCATCTCCTTTGATATCAGAGTGCTTACTCAGCCAGTCAAGTATTTGCTTTTTACTTGGTTTCTTAATGGCCATTTTTTGACAACGACTGGAGATGGTTGGCATTAATAAACTTGGTGAGTCGGTTTGCAACAATATTAAAGTATCATCTCCGGGTTCTTCTAAAGTTTTAAGTAGAGCATTAGCTGCAGCTTGGTTCATCTTTTCGCTATGCTGAATAACAGCAACTCTTCTTCCATTTTGTTGAGCTGTTGTTGCTAGCTTCTGACAAAGCTGCCTTATTTGGTCCACCTTAATTTGGCTGCCATCAGGTTTGATAATGTGTAAATCAGGATGGTTTCCTGCCTCAACTAAATGACAAGGTCGACAGAAACCACACCCACCATTCGAGGTTGGTTTTTCACATAATGCTGTTTGTGAAAGATGTGACAACAGTAACTCAGCCCCATAGCCAGATTCGATACCAAGCAATTGAGCGTGAGGTACGCTATCGCTGTTGAGCTGGCGATAAAATACCTGCCTTGCATCGTCCAGCCAAGTAAGTTGAGTTAGTTTAACCATGGCATCGCCTGTAGTGCGCTAATAATGTCTTTGTGAACTTCGGTAATTTTTTGGCTTGCATCAATCACATAGATTGACTCATCTTTCGCCGCTTCTTGTAGATACCTTTCTCTTGCTCGCTGAAAAAAATCAATTTTCTGTTGTTCTATTCTATCTAATGCGCCTCGATTAGCCGCTCTCGATAATCCAAGCTTTGGATCAATATCTAAATATAAAGTCAGATCGGGTTTAAACCCTTGTAAAGTAATTTCACTTAATGAATTAACCAAGCTCGATAAACCACGACCGCCGCCTTGATAGGCCAAAGAAGACAGATTATGCCTATCGCCAACCACCCATTTTCCATCAGATAGAGCTGGTTTGATCACATTAGCGACTAACTGAGCTCTAGCGGCGTAAATTAATAAACATTCGGACTCATCACATAAAGGATCACTATCATCAGCTACTTTTACAAGGTCTCTCATTTTTTCAGCCAGTGGCGTACCACCCGGCTCCCTAGTGCAAACTATCGTTTGGCCTGTATGCTTTTCAATATAATCGCGAACTAGATTGATGGCGCTAGACTTTCCTGCACCTTCAAGGCCTTCAATTACAATAAATTTGCCTTGTTCTTCTGTCATTTTTTATTTCTCTGATACTGGTTAACAGCTCTATTATGCTGTTTTAATGTTTTCGAGAAGATATGACTCCCGTCGTTTCTCGAAACAAAATATAAGTAATTTACATCAGCAGGATGTGCAGCCGCCTGAATCGAAGCTAGGCTTGGTGCAGCAATAGGCGTTGGAGGTAATCCGTTAATCCTATATGTATTATATGGTGTCTTTTTTCTTAAATCTTTACGCGTAATGTTGCCATTAAACTTATCACCCATACCGTAAATTACAGTAGGGTCAGTTTGTAAGCGCATTCTTTTTCTTAATCGGTTATTAAATACAGCAGAAATAATGTCACGCTCACTAGCTTTCGCTGTTTCTTTTTCTATGATAGATGCGAGTATTAGTAATTCATATGGTGACTTAACTTCAACGTTGGTTGCACGGTTTTTCCAAATCCTTTCTAACTCAAACTGCATTTTTTTGTAGCTTTGATTGAGAATGTCTACCAACTTGGTTGCAGAAGTATATTGATAAGTATCTGGAAAGAACTTACCTTCTGGCTTATCCGCATTGTCTCCATTTAACGCTAAAACTTGCATAAAAACATCATCATCAACTACAAGTCTTGGTTGTCGTTTTAGTAACTGTAGCCACTCTTTAATCGTATGGCCTTCTAGCAAGGTGACACGATATTGTTTTACTTGCCCTGTGCTTAATTTTTCAATTAAAGATAATGGAGTATCTCGTGGGGTCAGTTGATAAACCCCTTTTTGAACCCGCTGTAGTTGAGGATTAATCTTTAGGAAAAGCTTAAACTTCCAAATATCTTTTAGATCACCTTGCCTGCTTAGTTTATGTAAGGTGCCATTCAAGGAAGCTCCCGACTCAACCCATAACTCCCTAGCTTTAGATACACTCATGGGTGATTCCATGTACGTATCAACTTGATGCTTAATTATGAATAAACTGCCTGCAGCTGTTGCAAGCATCAATAAGAGTACTACTTTCAACCATTTCATAACCAAACTCCTAACCGCGTTCTTATTTCGGCCGTAACAGGGTTGATTGAATATAGTTGTTCATCTATTTGAACGAGATCCACCACACCAAATAAACTATTACAGATAAAAGCGTGTTGGAATTCTGATAATTGCTGTTTTGGAATTTTTGTAACTTCTACATTAAAGCCAAGTTCAAGTAGTTGCTGAATAACTTGCGCGCGCATCACGCCTGAAACCCCACTTTGTGATAAGTCAGGAGTCAGCCATTTGTCACCGTCAAAGAAAAAGACATTTGCCATAGATGACTCAACAATATGCTCGTCATAATCCATGACTAACCAGTCTTGAAACTCATCAGACAACCATTGAGATTTAATTAACACTTGCTCTAATCGATTTAGGTGTTTTATGCCTGCTAATAAAGGTTGCTTAGCCAATCTGATTTCAGAACTGCAAAGCTTTATACCTTGTTGTTGCCACTTTGAATAATGTTCTGGTATCAAGAAAGTGGATATAAGCTCTGTTACTTTTGTTGCTTCAGGAGCTTGATAGCCTCTTCCACCCTCACCACGACTAATGAGAATCTTTATTCCATGAGATGGATGTTCAGCAGCAATTTGTTTTAGCAAACTTATCAAGTCTGCACTTGGTTTCCAATGATGATTTTCGACCGTGAAGTTTAAGCGAAAAGCGGCTTGTGTAAGCCGCTCAATATGAGTATCAAAAAATTGGATCTTTCCTTGTGCATCTACACGCATAGTTGCAAACATACCATCGCCGTAGGTTAGTCCTCGGTCAAAGGCATTGCAATGCTTTCCCTGCGAGTCAGAATGGCTCTGACCATTAATCCACACTTTTTGCATTATCAATCCTGACTAATACGACTGGCTACAGCCTCTTGTTGATCTTTATATTTAGCACTTTTGCGCTTGTTGTATGGCCTAGCCACTGGTGTGGATAGTCGCTCAAAGTTTAAAGCACCAATAGTCATATTTGGTCTTAAAGCCAGAGGCAATTTTCCGCTGTTATAGAACTCTAGAACAATCTTACCTTGCCAACCGGGATCAATTCGATGAGCGGTAACGTGCACCATTAAACCAAGTCGAGCTAATGATGAACGTCCGTCTAACCAACCAACAATATCAGCGGGTAAAGTCACACTTTCATAAGTAACAGCGAGCGCTAACTCTCCAGGGTGAAGAAAGAATGCTTCCCCATCAGGAATATCTATTTGCTCGCTCATTACTCTATCTAGAGCTTCTTGCATATCAGCACTAGGGCCACTTAGGTCGATAAATGGCGCTGTATGATCTTTAAAAACACGAAACTGATTACCCAGACGAACATCCATACTGACTCCAGAAATTGCTTCTGGCTCAGGTCTTGGAGTAATAATAATTTCTTGGTTATCTAAGGCTTTTTCGATTTCAATATCAGTTAAACGCATTTTTAATTAAATTCCTTGTGCTAAATAAAGTGTCCCACTGCTATCACGATGGCTTGAGCTAATGTGTTACTTTGCCAATAAATGCTGGATTCTGGCCTTTAAAATATCTGTTGCAATACGGTTTTTTCCGCCTCTTGGAACAATAATATCAGCATATTGCTTAGATGGTTCAATAAACTGCATAAACATAGGTCGAACAGTCTTTTTATATTGTGAAATAACAGACTCCATGGTGCGTCCGCGCTCTTCTACATCACGTTGCAAACGACGTAAGAAACAAATATCTAGTGGAGTATCCATAAACACGCTTGCATCAAAAAGCTCACGCAACTTAGGGTCAGTTAGTAACAAAATACCTTCTAGAATGATCACTTTCTTAGGAGTGATATGGATAGTTTCATCAGGCTTTCGAGTATGAGTAACATAGCAGTACTGTGGAATTTCAATATCTTTTCCTGCTTTTAGCTCTAAAAGGTGCTCTCTAAGCAAAGCATGATCCATAGATTGAGGGTGGTCATAGTTAGTTTTAACTCTTTCCTCCATGGTCATGTGGCTTTGGTCATGATAGAAGGCATCTTCGTTAATTACCGCAATTTGATCGGTTCCTAGATCACGTCTAAGTTCATCAAAAATCGTCCTTGCAATTAAACTCTTTCCTGAGGCTGAAGCTCCTGCGATAGCGATGATCACACACTGCTGAGAATTCATACTTATACCTTACTCATCATCTGAAATACTAATAGAGACACTGGATTGTTGCTGCGTTGCAACTTGCTTTATTATTTGGTTAGCAATCTGAATATATAAATCACTAACGGTTGAATCTGGTTGTGAAACCAAGGTTGGTTTACCCATATCCATGGCTTCGCGTATACTTAGTTGTAACGGCAATGCTCCCAAAAATGGAACTTGATATTGCTCTGCGGTTCGCTTACCACCTTGTTCACCAAAAATATGTTCTTGATGATTGCATTGGCTACATATATGAAAACTCATATTCTCTACAACCCCTAAGATAGGCACATTCACCTTTTGGAACATTTGAATACCCTTGCGAGCATCAGATAAGGCTACATCTTGAGGAGTCGTAACAATAACAGCACCCGTTAACGGCACTTTTTGAGAAAGCGTTAACTGTATATCTCCCGTTCCCGGAGGCATATCTACAAACAAATAATCCAGTTCAGGCCACGCCGTTTCATTCATTAACTGGGTTAATGCCCCTGCTGCCATCGGCCCCCGCCAAATAGCAGCATCCTCGCTGTTTATCAAAAAACCGATAGACTGAGCGGCAATGCCATGAACGGATGCGGCTGTCATTTTCTTATCACCAACAGCATCAGGTTTAAAATCTTCAATTCCTAGCATTAAAGGAATGGATGGACCATAAATATCCGCATCTAAAATACCAACTTTGGCACCAGCTTTCGCCATGGCTAAGGCAAGATTTACCGTTGTGGTTGATTTACCCACACCACCTTTACCTGATGCAATGGCAATGACATGTTTAACCGACTGCAATAAAGGAGAAGAAGCCTGATTTGATGAGTTCATAGAGCGTAAGTGCAACTCGCAAAAAAATTTGCCCAAGTTTACCAGATAAACGTGATATTCGTCTTGCTAAGAGATTATTTTTAGAGCGAACACATCAATAAATTGTCTTGTTTTTCTAGAGGCCGTTTCCAATTAAAGATTTTTTGATTTGTTACTGCCTGAAATCGGCAAACTCAAGGCACGAAGATTGAAGTTTAGTGAACTAAACAAAATCTGAGTAACGAAGAGTTTGCCAATTTTAGGCGTAACCCAAAGGGCTGCGTTCCTTTTTTGCTTAAACTTCGTTGAAAAATGCTCATGTAGAATGACTACATTTCACATTTTCCGCCTTGTTTAACCTAAAAAATTAACTGCAGCAAATCAAAAATCTAATTGGGAACGGCCTCTGAATGTATATTTATCAAGGTAACAAATCAGCGCCTAATCCACTTTCATTAATGAAAAATTCAAGCACATCAGTTAAGATGCCAGCAATTGTAAGAAATATTTATACGAAAGAAGAAAATGGCTGACACTAAACGCAAAATCTTAGCGACTTATGCACTTCCTTATGCCAATGGTTCTATCCATTTAGGGCACATGCTTGGTTTCATTAAAACCGATATTTGGACACGTTATCAAAAACTTCGTGGCCATGAATGTCACTTTGTGTGTGCTGACGATGCCCACGGCACGCCAATCATGCTTAAAGCCCAACAAATGGGTATTAAGCCAGAAGAAATGATTGCTGCTGTTCAAAAAGAACATGAGGAAGATTTTGCCGATTTTAGAATCGCTTTTGACAACTACCACACCACTCACAGTGAAGAAAACAAAGCTCTGGCGAGTGAGATATATCTTAAGTTAAAAGAAAACGGTTACATTAAAACTCGTACCATTTCTCAGCTATTCGATCCTGAGAAATCCATGTTCTTACCTGACCGCTTTGTTAAAGGCACTTGCCCTAAGTGTAAAGCTGAAGAACAATACGGTGATAACTGTGACGTCTGTAGCGCAACCTACAGCCCAACCGATCTAATCAATCCTAAATCCGCGGTTTCTGGTGCTACACCAGTAATGAAAGATACTGAGCACTTTTTCTTCGATTTACCCGCATTTGAAGATATGCTGAAAGAGTGGACTCACTCGGGTTCTCTACAGCAAGAAATGGCAAACAAACTCAATGAGTGGTTTGATCAAGGCTTGCAACAATGGGATATCACTCGTGATGCACCTTACTTCGGTTTCGAAATACCTGGTGCTGAAGGTAAGTATTTCTACGTTTGGCTAGACGCGCCTATCGGTTACATGGGTTCATTTAAAAACCTTTGTGACAAGCGTGGCGACTTAGATTTCAACGAGTTCTGGAAGCAAGACTCTAATGCCGAAGTGTATCACTTCATCGGTAAAGACATCATGTATTTCCATAGCTTATTCTGGCCAGCAATGCTTAAAGGTTCTGGATACCGTCAGCCAAATAACGTTTATGTACATGGCTTTGTTACCGTTAATGGTGCCAAGATGTCCAAATCTAAAGGGACCTTTATTAAAGCTCGTACTTATCTTGAGCATTTAGACCCTGAGTACCTACGTTACTACTATGCAGCCAAGCTAAATAGCCGTATCGATGATTTAGATTTAAACCTAGAAGATTTTGCCCAACGTGTGAATTCTGACTTAGTGGGTAAGTTAGTTAACCTAGCTTCTCGCACCGCTGGTTTTATCAAGAAACGTTTTAATGGCAAGTTAGCGGATATCGAAGATAAAGCACTTATCGAGCAATTCATTGCTAAAAAAGATGCGATTGCTGAATGCTATGAAGCGCGTGAGCTTGGTAAAGGCATGCGTGAAATCATGGCACTGGCTGACATTGCTAATGCTTACGTTGCTGAAATGGAACCTTGGAAATTGGTTAAAGACGAAGACAAACTTCCTCTAGCTCACCAAGTTTGTAGTACCGCACTAAACCTATTCCGAATTCTGGTGACTTATTTGAAGCCTGTTCTTCCACGTCTGTCACAAGATGTTGAAGCATTCATGAATGTGGAGCTAACTTGGGATAGCCTAGATGCTGATTTTGCTAACCATGAAATCAATGCTTTTAAACCTATGATGCAACGTATCGAAATGGATAAAGTCAATACAATGGTGGAAGCCTCTAAAGAACATTTAGAAGCTACGGCTGCTCCAGCTGAACCAGAAGTAACAGGTCCTCTTGCTGATGACCCAATATCAGACACGATTGAGTTCAATGATTTTGCTAAGTTAGATCTTCGTATTGCGAAAATCGTAAAAGCTGAACATGTTGAAGGTGCTGATAAGCTGCTTAAGTTCCAATTGGACTTAGGCGGCGAGACTAAACAAGTATTAGCAGGTATTAAGTCGGCTTACAATCCTGAAGACTTAGAAGGTAAGCTTACCGTTATGGTCGCTAACCTTGCTCCACGCAAGATGAAATTTGGTATTTCTGAAGGCATGGTATTAGCTGCTGGCCCAGGTGGGAAGGATCTTTGGATTTTAGAACCACATGAGGGCGCACAACCAGGTATGAGAGTAAAATAATTTACTATCAAGATAAAGGGCTTGATTGACTAAGCCCTTTCTGAAAAATTTAACTGCTTAAAACCTGCGTTTTTCGCCAGTAGTTTCTGCCCCCAATTATCTTTAACCTCCTGCAATTTGCTACGAGCCTTTCCCTCTGCTTGGTTTATAGGCAAGCTGTCAATGAGTAAACGATAGAAATTATTCGCACAATCTTCAAAACCTACTTGTTTCAAAAACTGAAGTACCAAGGTTATTCTAGGCATATTGTGGTCGTATTTAGGCTTTTTCCATGTAAATTGAGCCATTGTATCGTTGGCTATATAAATAGCGTTTCCATATCGTTGTAATCCCCAATGCGTCAACATGAAATCTAGCCGCTCGGCAACACGCTTTTGTAAAGTTTGGCTTTCTTGGATTTCAACTGCCATAGGCATAGTGAGTAATGCTGCTAAAGAATAACTTTCACGAGCTTCGCTACAAGGGAATAGTGCATACATATAAATTTTATTCTGTTCTAGCTCTTCGTTAGTCATAACCTTAATTTGCTCAAACGAATAACGAATACCTAGAGCGATACGGCTTTGATCCTTTAAACACAACAGCCAATGCTTAGTCATTTCCAGTTCATCTACAACTGAGCGACTCTTTATTGAGCTTATTTTAGGCCTTAAGTGCTTTTCTACTCTAGTCTGAGAAGGTGCAAGAAGACGACTTGATTCATCATCGGGTGATGGCACACTCGCAGTTTCATCATATCCATTCTGCTCTACAGAGTGCCATGGTAAATGTTTGTTTAGCTCCATTTGGCTATCATCAACAATAACCGTAAATTGGTAGTGATCTTCGTTTGCAAGCGTTATCTTAAAATTGTTTTGAAAATCAGCCCCAACATAACGCATTAATCTAGCCATAGCGTATATTGCTGGCTGGGCTGTTTTAGCATGAGTCACATCGTAGATCGCTTGGATTGCTTGACCTTTGCATGTACCACAAAACCAATCTTTAAGCTTTTCTCCTTTATCCAATGTTATCTCAAGGGAAGATTCTGTGTGATCTTGTTTCACCGTAAGAATTTCAGACTCAGAAACGCTCCTTGTTAATGCTAAACAAGAGTTGGTGCTCTCCAAATGGACTATAAAGCCGCTCATAACTCATCCGAAATCGATTAAATTCAGGATAATTTACCAAGAATGGTTTTTCGGTTGTTAATAATGAACAAAATTTAACTTTCTAACCAGCTGGTAGCATGTGTATCTTAAACAGGGTTCGGAATATCAACAAATTGATGAAATAGACCAAATTGATTAGCTAAGTGCTCTCCAAGAGCTTGAATGCCGAATCGCTCAGTAGCGTGATGACCCGCTGAAAAGTAATGAATATTTTGCTCAACAGCGCTATGGAAAGTCCGCTCAGAAACTTCTCCGCTTATATAGGCATCAACACCTAACTGAGCCGCGACATCAATATAATCTTGCGCCCCTCCTGTACACCAAGCAATGGATTGAATGTTTTGATTTTTCTCACCAATATGAAGGGGTTCTCTGTTTAATGTCTTAGCGAGTTTTGCCTGAAAGTCATTAACAGGTGTTGGCTCACTTAGCTTCCCTTTCCACAGTAAATCTTGTGATACAGATTCAACGATTTCGATGTCTTCCAGCCCAAGCTTTTTTCCTAGTTGAACATTGTTACCAACTTCGGAGTGAGCATCTAACGGAAGGTGGTAACCTATCAAGTTGATATCGTGTTCAAGCAATGCTTTTATTCGTTTATGTTTAATACCAGTGATTACTTGAGGCTCCCCTTTCCAAAAGTAACCATGGTGAACTAATACGGCATCTGCTTGTTTATCAATTGCAGCATCGACTAATGCTTGGCTTGCGGTAACACCAGTAATAATGGTTGAGATATTATCTTTTCCCTCAACTTGAAGTCCATTAGGTGCATAGTCTTTGAACTTAAAAGCTTGTAAATAACTATCCAAATAATTAATTAATTTTTCACGAGTGATCATTCTATTCTTTATCCATTCGCTGAGATATTTTGAAATAGTAGCACGCAAATACTGCCAAATTGAGTCCAAAATCATCGATCAGAACGGGAAATTGGACTTTTTCCATCAATAAACGCTAAAATCACCCAATTGTTTTATAACAGTTTATCAACAAATAGGTTATAACCCATGGCGACACTAAGCAAAGAAGAAACTATCTCAGCACTTACGGCAGCGATTAAACAACGCGAAGGCCGTGATGTAACCATAGAACAGAAAGGAAGCTGGTATAAAATTGATGGTGGGAAGTCGTTAAGATTCAGTGAACTTGAAGCTATGCTTGCCTCGTTTAACTCTGAAGCTAAACCAGCTGAAGCCGCAAAAACAGAAAAGTCAGAAAAAACAGCTAAGCCAAAAGCAGAAAAAAAGGCTCCAGCCAAAAAATCTGCAAAAAAAGACACCAAAGCTGTTGAAGGTAAATTACCTAAAGAATATTGGTTAGACTATTTGCTGTCTTTACGCGGTACAGTAACACTTCCAAGAGGGTTCTAATTCAGTTTAATCGAACCTCTTAAATAAAAAACCTCCAAATTAGGAGGTTTTTTATTACTTGTTTTTGATAACTTTACCTGAGCTCTGTAAAAAGAAATCAGTACTGTTTTGTTTTTAGAGATAAAATATAAATTCAATCTACTGTGCGGCTAATTTTGTGTAGTTCAAGGCGGGACAGTTCGTAATAGCCAGCCTATTTCGGACTGTTCTAACGCAGAAATACGCATAAGTAGCTGTCTGTAGTCGATTGCTTATGCAGAACTCAGGTTAACTTAGATCACATAGCGATATCTACTCTCACAAACCCTTTTAAATAAATAACTCTCACTCTATCTTTAGGATGAAATAACATTCCAGGATCAAGATCTTGAATCACTCTGACAGTCTGCTCATCATCCTGTTTAATCATTAATTCAACAAGTTGATATGTTCGGTATTCAGGTTGGCGATGATTACGAGCCATGCTGCCACCAATAATTGCTCCTAACGCCGTTGCTACATCACGACCTGAACCTTTGCCAAATTGATTGCCTAAGACGCCTCCAAGCAATGCGCCACCAAAAGTTCTCCAGCCTTGATTCTTGTCTTCAATCAATTCCTGCTTTGTGATGTTTCTAACTGAAATAACACCACCGTAGACCACTTTTTCAACGGGCTGAGCAGTGTTTCTGTCATACGGGCCGGCAAAAGCATGGCTAGCCAGTATTAATAACGTAAAGAGAAAATAGTTTATGGGTTTTAACATAAGGTGAATTCCGTTAAGTTATAAATATCGTTGACTCTAATTACATACGACTTTGCAATCATTAACTTTTTTATCTGATGAAACTGATAACTTCCCACCAGTCAATTGCGCTCTTGAAGAGCCAAATGGCTTACTTGCTGTTGGAGGAGATTTAAGTCCCAAGCGCCTGCTTAAAGCTTATTATAATGGTATTTTCCCTTGGTTTAACGATGACGACCCAATTCTATGGTGGTCACCCGATCCAAGAGCCATCATTATTCCCAGTCAGATCCATATAAGCAGAAGTTTAGCCAAATTTAACCGAAAGCATAATTGGAAAATTACCATCAATCATGCTTTTGACCAAGTAATCCATCAATGCGCTAAACTTAGAGCTAATGAGCAAGGCACTTGGATAACAAAAACTATTGAACAAGCCTACATCCAACTTCATCGCTTAGGTCATGCGCACTCAATCGAGGTTTGGGAAGATGAAATTCTTATAGGTGGTTTGTACGGTATCGAAATGGGTAGAGTTTTTTGTGGAGAATCAATGTTTCACACCAAAACTAATGCTTCAAAAATAGCTATGATAGCTTTAGATAAACACTTGCAAGATTCTGGTTACGAGTTGTTGGACACACAGCTAATGAATCCACACTTGCTCAGTATGGGAGCTAAAGAAATATCACGAAAAGACTTTACCCAGCTATTATCAGTATTAAGAGATCAAAACACCACTGCAAATTGTTGGCAACCTGCGGTATGGAGGGAGTAATGCATGAGTGAAGAAACACCACCAAAAGAAAACGCCATATATTTAGGATTAACTCAAACCTTTCCCTGCAGCTACCTTGAAAACCAAAAAGAACAATTACTCACTTTAACAGATACTGTTGTCGAACCTGGTTTATATGAGCGTATGTTAGGGCTTGGTTTCCGTCGCAGTGGTAATGCGATTTATAAACCTCATTGCCCAAATTGCTCTGCTTGTCAGTCGATACGAATTCCAGCCGCTGACTTTAAACCTTCTCGACGTCAAAAAAGAACCTCCAAACAAAATCAAAAGTTTTCATGGCATCATTCAACTGAAGTAAAACCCAACTATTACCCTCTATACGAAAAATACATAAATGAACGCCATAGAGATGGCTCTATGTATCCTGCTTCTTCTGAACAATTTGAGCAATTTTTATTATGTGATTGGCTTCCTGATAATTATATTGAAGTTTACGACAACCAAAGGTTGATTGGAGTCGCTGTTATTGACCTTTTGGATAAGAGTGTAAGTGCGATTTACAGCTTTTTTGATCCTGATTACCATAAGTACTCATTGGGTAGTTATATGATTGTGCTCACTATCGAGTTAGCTAAACAATTAAACAGAGACTATGTTTATCTTGGTTACCAAATTAATGACTGCCGAAAAATGAACTACAAAACAAAATATCAGCCTTATCAATTATTGACTGATGCTGGTTGGCTGATTCAAGAGGAACTCTCTAGTAGTTAAACAGGTTAGAGTTCATGTTTTACTCACCACCTCTTTACTTACATCAGAAATTGGGGCATGATACGCCCGATTTTATATTTGAAGGCTAATGGGATACTTAATTAATGGCGAAAGAAGACAACATTGAAATGCAAGGCACAATCCTTGAGACCTTGCCAAACACAATGTTTCGTGTAGAACTTGAAAACGGTCACGTTGTGATTGCACACATTTCTGGAAAAATGCGCAAGAACTACATCCGCATTCTTACTGGAGACAAAGTTACCGTGCAATTGACTCCTTACGACTTAACTAAAGGCCGTATCGTATTCCGCGCACGCTAATTAGACTTCTCTAGATACTAATTTCTAGTATAAAAAAACCCGGCCAAGCCGGGTTTTTATGTATTAGACTGGTGCTTAATTTAAAAGCCTTTCTTTACTTTTAGCTGTCACAACTATTTCACCATCTTTGGCATCTACAAATGCTGTACCGCCTGACTCAAGCTCACCAAACAAGATTTCATCTGATAATGGTCGTTTGATCAACTCTGTAACCACACGTCCCATTGGCCTTGCACCCATTGCTTTATCGTAACCTTTTTCAGCCAATAAAGTTCTCGCTTCATCGCTAACAATCATTGTTACTGACTTTTCATCCAATTGAGCTTGTAACTCAACTAAGAATTTATCAACTACTTTAGCAATAATTGTCATATCTAAATGGTTAAACCATATTATTGAATCTAAGCGATTTCTAAACTCTGGTGAGAACACTCGATTAATTTCAGCCATAGCATCAGCACTGTGATCTTGCTGTTGGAAACCAATTGATTGTTTTTGAGTTTCTTGGACACCGGCGTTAGTCGTCATCACCAAAGTGACATTCCTAAAATCGGCTTTACGACCATTGTTATCGGTCAATGTTCCATGATCCATCACTTGCAACAGCAAGTTATAAACATCGGGGTGAGCTTTCTCAATCTCATCAAGTAGTACTACACAATGGGGTTGTTTGATCACCGCGTCTGTTAGTAATCCACCTTGTTCATAACCCACATAACCAGGAGGAGCACCAATGAGACGTGCTACAGCATGGGCTTCCATATATTCAGACATATCAAACCGAACCAACTTCATACCTAAGCACGAGGCCAATTGATTGGTTACTTCTGTTTTACCCACACCAGTAGGTCCCGCTAATAAGAAGCTGCCTACAGGTTTTGTTTCATTCGATAAACCACTACGAGATAGACGTATGGCTGATGATAGTGATTCGACAGCCTTATCTTGGCCAAACACCACCATTTTCAAGTTACGTTCAAGATTCTTGAGTAAATCTTTGTCAGAGGCCGTAACCGTTTTTTCAGGAATTCGAGCAATTTTAGCGATAATTTCCTCGATTTCACTTTCACTGATGGTTTTTTTACGCTTGCTTTGTGGCTGCATGGCCATGCGAGCACCAGCCTCATCAATGACATCAATAGCTTTATCTGGTAAATGCCTGTCGTTAATATGCTTAGCTGATAATCGAGCAGCAGCACTTAGTGCTGACTGAGTATATCGAACGGCATGATGTTCTTCGTACTTAAGTTTCAAGCCTTTCAAAATCAAAGTAGTCTCAGCAACACTAGGTTCACTGATATCAATTTTTTGGAATCGACGAGCCAAGGCTTTATCTTTATCAAAAATATTTTGGAATTCTTGGAAAGTCGTAGATCCCATACAGCGGAGATTTCCGCTAGAAAGTAACGGTTTTAAAAGGTTAGATGCGTCCATAACCCCGCCTGAAGCCGCACCTGCGCCAATAATGGTATGGATTTCATCGATAAACAATATGGCATGTTCATCTTCAGCTAACTCTTTCAGTAAGCCTTTAAAACGCTTTTCAAAGTCGCCGCGGTATTTCGTACCCGCAAGCAATGCACCTAAATCAAGTGAGTATACTGTGGCGCCCTTAATAACTTCTGGCACCGAATCCGAATGAATTAGATATGCTAGTCCTTCGGCTATGGCTGTTTTACCAACACCGGCTTCGCCCACTAATAACGGATTATTTTTCCTGCGGCGACATAATGTTTGAATCGTCCGCTCAATTTCTAAGTTCCTACCAATTAAAGGATCAATAATCCCCTGCTCAGCTTGTTTATTAAGGTTGGTGGTAAATTGCGCAAGTTTACTGGTATCTTCTTCTGACTCGGTCTCGTTTTCAGTTGGTTCAAAGCTAATTGAACCATCTTCTGAATCTGATTTACTCACACCATGAGAAATAAAATTGACGACATCCAAACGAGTGATGTCACAGCGACGCAGTAAATAAACAGCTTGTGACTCTTGTTCACTAAAAATGGCTACCAGAACATTCGCACCAGTCACTTCGTTTCGACCAGAAGATTGAACGTGGAATACTGCACGCTGTAATACACGTTGAAAACCAAGTGTTGGCTGAGTTTCTTTGTCTATTTCGGGTTCTGTTAGTAACGGCGTTGTTTGATTGATGAAACGTTCCACTTCACTTCTAAGCCGTTCAATATCAGCACCACATGAAACTAATGCTTCACGAGCGGAAGGATTGTCCAGCAACGCCAGCAATAAATGCTCAACAGTCATGTATTCATGCCGTGATTCTTTGGCTTGTTGGAATGCCACATTTAATGTGACTTCAAGATCTTTATTCAGCATAGGCGCCCCCAAAATAAATTCCCTTACTCTTAGAGTAATCTATTTTCATATTTTCTCTAGCGTACAAAGCAAGGGATGTTCATTTTCTCGTGAAAACTGATTTACTTGCATGACTTTTGTCTCAGCAACGTCAAATGTATAAACACCACAAATTCCCTTTCCCTTGTGATGAATAGCTAGCATTATTTCCGTTGCTTGTTCGGTATTTTTATCAAAAAAAAGCTGTAATACATCTACAACAAAATCCATAGGGGTATAGTCATCGTTATTTAACACCACTTGATACATTGATGGTGGACGTAGTTCCGTCTCAAGACTTTCCTCTAGTTCTTCAATACTTCCTACATTACTCATTATCTGGTCATACCTCTTTCAAATTACTTATAAATTCTACAGCCTTTGTAAAAAAAACACATCATTGTTATTTTTTTGTTAAATTTGTCTTGACATCTTCTTTTCATAATTACATTCTGGTTGCCAAGCGGTGAATATTGCCCCGCTATTTAGTTTTACTATCTTAACGGGAAGTTGACAACAGAAGGAAGTGGAAGTATGGCAAGCGGAACTGTGAAGTGGTTCAACAATGCTAAAGGATTCGGGTTTATTTGTCCTGATGAAGGTGGCGAAGACATTTTTGCACATTATTCAATTATTGATATGGATGGGTATCGTACCCTAAAAGCTGGACAACCAGTAGAGTATCAAGTGGAAGAAGGCCCCAAAGGCATGCACGCATCTGCAATTACGCCAGTAAAATAATAAAAAATTGGGCATTTAACCAGTAAAAAAAGGCAGGTTTGTACCTGCCTTTTTATTTGTCTACATAAATTTATTGTGGCTGAAAATTAATTTTCAACCACATTCGATATAATTAAGCCAAAATAGCGTTTAGAGTTTCACTTGGACGCATTGCTGATTCAGTCCTAACAACATCTGGGCGATAGTAACCACCTAAATCTACTGCTGGGCCTTGAGCTTCATTTAACTCGGCAACAATCTTATCTTCATTAGCTGAAAGTTTTTCTGAAATTGCAGTAAACTGCTCAGCAAGAGTCGCATCTTCAGTTTGTGCTTTCATTGCATTAGCCCAGTACATAGCCAAATAAAAGTGGCTACCACGGTTATCCAGCTCACCAACACGGCGTGAAGGCGACTTATTGTTATCTAAGAACTGGCCAATAGCTTCATCAAGTGCTTTTGAAAGAATCATAGCTTTAGTATTGCCAGTGTTTTGGCTTAAGTGCTCTAAAGAAGCACCTAAAGCTAAGAATTCACCTAATGAATCCCAACGCAAGTGGTTTTCTTTTTGAACTTGCTGAACGTGCTTAGGCGCACTTCCACCAGCACCTGTTTCAAATAAGCCACCACCATTCATCAAAGGTACGATAGAAAGCATTTTCGCACTAGTGCCAAGCTCTAGGATTGGGAACAAGTCCGTTAAGTAATCACGCAATACGTTACCAGTTACAGAAATAGTATCTTTACCTTCCTTAATACGAGTTAAAGAAAAACGAGTCGCTTCTTGTGGTGACATGATATAAATTTCTAAACCTGAAGTGTCGTGATCTTTCAGATATTCATTTACTTTAGCAATCAGCTGAGCATCGTGAGCTCGCTCTTCATTCAACCAGAATACCGCTGGAGTATTTGATAAACGAGCACGATTAACGGCAAGCTTCACCCAGTCACGAATTGGTGCGTCTTTAACCTGACACATACGGAAAAGATCACCTTGGGCAACATCTTGTGTCATTAAGGTATTACCCTGAGCATCAACAACCGTTACTACACCAGCTGCTGACATTTCAAACGTTTTATCGTGGCTACCGTATTCTTCAGCTTTCTGAGCCATCAAACCAACATTAGGCACACTACCCATTGTACTTGGATCAAATGCACCATGTTCTTTACAGAAGTTCACAGTTTCAGCATAAACGCTTGCGTAACTGCGATCTGGGATCATGTACTTGGTATCTTTTTGCTTACCGTCAGGTCCCCACATTTGACCTGAGCTACGGATTGCCGCAGGCATAGAAGCATCGATAATGATGTCGCTTGGCACGTGCAGGTTGGTAATACCACGGTCAGAGTCAACCATTGCTAATGGAGGACGTGCAGCATATACAGCTTCAATTTCAGCTTCGATTTCTGCACGTTTTGCTTCTGGTAAGTTTTGGATTTTTGCTACAACATCACCAAAGCCGTTGTTTGCATCTACACCTAACTCTTCAAACTCAGCAGCGTATTTATCAAATACAGGCTTATAGAAAGCTTTAACACAGTGACCAAACATGATTGGATCAGATACTTTCATCATGGTTGCTTTTAAATGCAGAGATAAAAGAACGTCTTCTTGCTTAGCTTTTTCAATTTCAGCTTCAAAAAATTCAACTAAAGCTTTTTGGCTCATAACCGCAGAATCAATCACTTCACCTGCTTGTAAAGCAATGCCGGATTTCAATGTGGTTTTGCTACCATCAGCTTGAGTAAGGACGATATCCACTGAAGTTTCATCAGCGATAGTCACTGATTGCTCAGAGCTGACATAATCGCCGTCTGCCATATGGGCTACATGTGACTTAGAATCATTCGCCCATGCACCCATTGAATGTGGGTTCTTTTGTGCGTAGTTTTTAACTGATTTAGGCGCACGACGATCTGAGTTACCTTCACGTAATACAGGGTTTACCGCGCTACCTTTAATTTTGTCATATACTGCTTTTACTGACTTTTCTTCATCAGTTTTTGGCTCATCAGGATAATTTGGTAACTCATACCCCTGAGCTTGTAATTCAGCAATACACGCTTTTAACTGAGGAATAGACGCACTGATGTTTGGAAGCTTAATGATGTTTGCTTCTGGTGTTTTTGCCATTTGACCTAACTCAGCCAAAGCATCACTAATGCGTTGCTCCGGTTTTAGGTACTCAGGAAAGTTAGCGATCACACGACCAGATAAAGAAATATCACGAGTTTCAACATTTACACCCGCTGCTTGAGTGAAACGCTTAATGATTGGCAATAAAGAGTGTGTCGCCAATGCTGGAGCTTCATCAGTTTCGGTATAAATAATAGTTGGAGAATTGTCTTTCATTTTGCTTCCTACTTATTATGGGTAGAACACTATGGTTTCCACGAAGGGCATGCACAAAGGCAAGGTTAAAATTTTGGATGAATCATCATAGCGAATCGATCACATAAATCAAATTCCAAAGAGGAGAAAACCCTTGTAAACTGTCAAGTTAAACTCACAAGCTTGATTGTAACAGTGACCTCTAAACGCACCACAGCCGCGAAACGCCCCCATTACGCCAACAAAAATGCACGCTTTAACCAGCGTCAGCAAAAACAGGTAATACCACCTGAAGAAAGAAAATTAGTGCTATTTAATAAGCCATTTGACGTACTTTGCCAGTTTACTGATGATGAGGGGCGCAAAACATTAAAAGATTTTATCTCCATTCCTGAAATATACGCCGCAGGTCGCTTAGACAGAGACAGTGAAGGTTTATTATTACTTACCAATGATGGCAAATTACAAGCGAAACTCACTCAGCCTAAAAAGAAGACTTTTAAAACCTACTGGGTTCAAGTTGAAGGCGAACCGAGCGAGTCCGATTTAGACAAACTTAGAAATGGCATCACCTTAAAAGATGGTCCAACGCTTCCTGCCAAAGTGAAAAAAATTGACGAACCTGATTGTCTCTGGGAACGTGTACCACCAATTCGAGAGCGGAAGAATATTCCGACTCAATGGCTTGAAATTCAGATCCACGAAGGTCGAAATCGACAAGTTCGCCGTATGACTGCACATATCGGTCATCCCACGTTAAGATTATTGCGCTATAGTATTGGAAGTTATTCCTTAGACGATCTCTCTGGCTCAATGTTGCAGCCGGGAGAATACAGAGTAATTTCACTGAACACTTAAACAATGAGGGTTTCTATGGCTGAACGTTTTAAACCAAATGTCACCGTTGCTGCTATTGTCGTATGGCAGGACAAGTTTCTTATTGTAGAAGAGATAATTGACGGTCAAACCGTTTATAATCAACCAGCCGGTCACCTTGAGCCACAAGAAAGCATAATCAATGCCTGTGAGCGAGAAGTCACTGAAGAAACAGGAATTGCAGTAAAATGCCAGTCCATTACTGGCATTTATCAATACCAAGCCAATCCTGATTTACAGTTTCTTAGATTTACCTTTCATTGCATTGTTAATCAATATGGCACCACATTAGAGCCACCTCAGACTCGACCACAAGATCCTCAAATCGTTGCCGCACATTGGCTTACTCATGATCAAATAAAAGCCATAGAGCCGCAACTTCGAAGTCCACTTATTCTCAAGTCGATAGAGGATTATTTCGCCAGTAAAAGCGCTACGTTACGCATTCTATCTGATGAATATTTATAAAGGTTTTACATAGCTCTACACCTGATACCGTGATAAAATAACGCACCGAAATTTCTCGGTGTAGTATTTGATTCAAACTCGGTTTCAGGATTTATGACATCTACAATTCCCTCTTCAAATGGTAAAAAAGTCATCGTTGGCATGTCTGGCGGTGTAGATTCTTCAGTTTCAGCTTACTTATTAAAACAGCAAGGTTATCAGGTTGAAGGCCTGTTCATGAAGAACTGGGAAGAAGATGATAACGACGAATACTGCGCCGCTGCAGAAGATTTAAAAGATGCCCAAGCCGTCTGTGATAAATTGGGTATTACCTTACATACTGTTAACTTCGCCGCAGAATACTGGGACAACGTTTTCGAATACTTCTTAGCTGAATATAAAGCAGGAAGAACCCCTAACCCAGACATCATGTGTAACAAAGAAATCAAATTTAAAGCCTTCCTTGATTTCGCAGATGAAATATTAGATGCCGACTACATTGCTATGGGTCACTATGTTCGTCGCCGTGATACTGATGGCAATACAGAAATGCTGCGTGGAATAGATGGTAATAAAGATCAAAGTTATTTCTTATATACCCTAAGCCACGATCAATTAGCCAGAAGTCTTTTCCCTGTTGGTGAACTTGAAAAGCCAGAAGTACGAAGAATTGCCGAAGAGCAAGGCTTAGTTACCGCCAGCAAAAAAGACAGCACTGGTATTTGCTTTATTGGTGAGCGTAAATTCACTGAGTTTTTATCCAATTACTTACCCGCTAAACCAGGCAAAATCGAAACCACAGAAGGTGATGTAATTGGTGAGCATCAAGGTTTGATGTATCACACTCTAGGCCAACGTAAAGGTTTAGGCATTGGTGGTTTAAAAGACAGCTCTGAAGACCCATGGTATGTAGTTGATAAAGATCTTGAACGCAATGTACTTATTGTCGGTCAAGGTGGTAACCACCCTCGCCTTATGTCTGTAGGCATGAAAGTAAATCAACTTCACTGGGTCGATCGTAAAGGTCCAGAAAACGGCAGTAAAATTACCGTTAAAACTCGCTATCGCCAACAAGATGTGCCTTGCCATATTTCATATATTGACGATCAAACCATTCGTGTCATGTTTGACGAACCTGTAGCGGCAGTGACTCCCGGACAATCTGCGGTTTTTTATGACGGTGAAGTTTGCCTTGGTGGCGGCATTATTGATGTATTAATAAAGGACTAGCTCATGGATAAACAAAGCTCGGAGCAAGCCATCGCTTTTGCAGGAATACTTTATGCGCTTAAGCAAGTACAACAAGTAGCCAGAACCGATGAATATAATACGGAATCCGTTGAAGCTAGCTTGAATACCCTACTAGTTACCGATCCAGATAATATCCTAGATATTTATCAAGACCGTGGCGTTGTCATTGATGGCTCTAAGGCCATCATTGCACAATTAGAAAGTGACAAAAAGGATATGGAGCTTACTCGTTATCTTGTTGGCGTCCTATCTTTAGAGCGCAAATTAGCACGCTCAGGCCAAATGGGAATACTTGCAGAGCGCATCTCTCAGGTTAAGCGCCAAACGGCGCATTTCAATATAAATGATACTCAAATCATCAGTAACATTGCCAGTATCTACAGTGATTTAATCAGTGATCTCGGCCCTAAAATTATGGTGATGGGTAACCCTAACATATTGAAAAAACAGACTGTTCAAGAACGGGTTCGTGCATTATTACTTTCAGCAATTAGAAGTGCCGTATTATGGCGTCAGCTAGGTGGTAAGCGCAGAGAATTGGTTTTCTTTAGAAAACGAATTATCAATGCCGCCAAGCATAATTTAAAAAATATATAAACAACAACCCTACAAAGTAATTAGTACAAAAGCACCGCTGTGTTTCATAGTGAGAAAAAGCTTTGACTAAATACTAACTTAAAGTTCATTAAGGAGCTTACGATGGAACTTTCCGCACTAACTGCGATCTCTCCGGTAGACGGTCGTTACGGCAGCAAAGCTGCAGAATTAAGAGAGATTTTCAGCGAGTTCGGTCTTACCAAATACCGTGTTCAAGTTGAAATCAACTGGCTTAAGCTACTCGCAAGCTGTGACGGTATTTCTGAAGTACCTGCTTTTAGCAATGATGCGCTAGCATTATTGGATAGCATTAAAGATAACTTTAGCGAGCAAGATGCCATGCTCGTTAAAGAAATTGAGCGTACTACTAATCACGATGTTAAAGCGGTCGAGTACTTCATCAAAGAAAAAATGGCGGGCAATGCTGAGTTAGAGGCCATCAATGAGTTTGTGCACTTTGCTTGTACTTCAGAAGACATCAATAACTTGTCTCATGGTTTGATGCTAAAAGAAGCACGTGAGCTTGTAATGAAGCCATATTGCAACAAAGTGATTGATGCAGTTAAAGCCCTAGCTAAAGAATTCCGTAGCGTTCCTTTAATGTCTCGCACTCACGGTCAACCAGCTTCACCTTCTACCCTTGGTAAGGAAATGGCTAACGTTGCTGTTCGTCTTGAGCGTCAATTAAAGCAAATCGAAGCCGTTGAGTTAATGGGTAAAATTAATGGTGCAGTAGGTAACTACAATGCTCACATCTCGGCTTACCCTGAAGTAAACTGGCATGAGCTTTCTGAAACGTTTGTAACAAGCCTTGGCTTAACTTGGAATGCTTACACAACCCAGATTGAACCACATGACTACATTGCTGAAATCTTTGATGCCGTTGCTCGTTTCAACACTGTGTTAATTGATTTCGACCGTGATATTTGGGGTTATATAGCCCTTGGTCACTTCAAGCAAAAAACCATTGCAGGTGAAATTGGCTCTTCAACCATGCCTCACAAAGTTAACCCAATCGACTTTGAAAACTCTGAAGGTAACTTAGGTATTGCTAATGCATTAATGCAGCATTTAGCCAGCAAACTACCCGTTTCTCGCTGGCAGCGTGACTTAACGGACTCTACTGTATTGCGGAATCTCGGTGTTGGTATGGCTCACTCAGTAATTGCTTATCAAGCAACGTTAAAAGGTATCAGCAAGTTACAAGTTAACGAAGGCAATACCCGCAACGAGCTAGATCAAAACTGGGAAGTACTAGCAGAGCCAGTACAAACCGTTATGCGCCGTTATGGAATTGAGAAGCCTTATGAGAAGTTGAAAGAATTGACTCGTGGTAAGCGAATTGATGCTGAGCAACTCTCTACCTTTATCGATGGCTTAGAACTACCAGAGGATGTAAAAGTTGACCTAAAAAAAATGACTCCTGCTAACTATATTGGTCGTGCAGAAGCATTTGTTGACGAACTGTAACCTATACAAACTAGGGCTTGTCTGGTTTAAAGCGCATGACAAGCCCTTTGTCACTATTACCAATATCTTCAATGTCTATTATCGCCATTTGTTCTCCTAATTTTCCAGCTCTATTGTCAAGTGAAGTCTCACTGCCATCTGTTTCTGACAAGTTGCAACTTGAACCATATTCAGATAAAACAAAAGACACTGTGCTAGAAGCTTGCCTTCGCAAGGCTTGAGGTGCTGCAGTAACGCCAAATTCAAATTGATATTCTTTTATTAATTTTAAAAGTTCACTAGACTGCTCTGTTAGCGCCCACGCCTCCCCTATTCCTTCAACTTTTTCATGAAAACATTTAAGCTCACCTGAATGACCTCTTTTAATTTTAAATCTATTTAGTAACGGCATACCAGCATCTTCAATTAAAATTGATAGAGTCGTAGATTTGCCCAGAGATTTAAGTATCTTATTTTTTTCTCTCAACCAAGTGGTCGTTACGGCATCAGGCTGCAAATATTCATTAAAATTCCATGTTAAACAAGGCTGCGCTTCTTTTATAGCCATAAGTAACTTAACTCTGTTAATTGTAATTTCCTATAGTAGAGTTTATAAGGCTCTTTCTGGATTTTGCCTGAATGAAATCAGAGTTATGCAGGCTTAGAGGCTAAATCAGTTACATTCAACACCCGCTGAGGTCTAAATGGGTGCTCTAGGTTGTGATTTTTTATCCTTTCTAACAATGCGCTCTTTAAAACTGGGCGCCACACTGGTTTATAATTCCCCCTAAAATAGTGTTTTTCAAGTTGTTTATTTACTTCTGCTATTGTTCTTAGATGTTGTCTGTTAAGTTTATCCTCTTGTTCAAGTTCCCTTACATCTAATTCTACAACAAGCTCTGCGTTCTGTTGCTCCATACGTAATCGATATCTTTCCTCTGACGATAGCGTTTTATTTTTAGCCTCATCTAAAGTCCAGCTTTCAGTACTGACAAAAAGAAACTCTTCACCTTGTAAAGGCTTCTTTGTTATTGAACACTTTTCCGTTGAACTCATCTTAGGCATTACGATTGAGCACTCATCAATTTTTAAAGACAACTTTTTGGAAAGTACCGAGTATGCATTAGATAAATGGCGCTGTGTAACAGAGTCGTCTTCGAAATAACGAGCATTGCATTTTAACTGTTCAAGGCATAAAGCAATGAAGATATGCGGACGATGAAGTGAAATGCAAGCTAGTGCTGAGTCAATCTGAGCGTACATATCTTTTTTAGGGATGTGCCCTTGTACACCTAAATGAAAAAGGAAAGACAAACAACTATATGCGACGGTAACTTCGCCACTGACCATTTCATTTGTTGACCTTATGTGTTGCAGATAACCCTTTGAGTCTACATTTTTACATTGAAGCCTTTCTGATTGCTCTAAGTAATAATGAGAATTTGCTCCCATAAAGCAATTTACTCCCATAAAGCTTTGTTCTCTCCCAACTCTTTTCAATATGCTCTGAAAATATTTATCTTTATCGCAGCGCAATAAAGCTTCATGAGCTGCTTGAGTTAAAAACATATATTCTAATTCTAATTCGCCAAAGCAATCACCTTTAATAGGCGGAATTTCAGCTGTCATCATCGAACTTAGATCGTCATCGCGGTCATCGGTTATTGTCCAATCCATTAAGTCATTATCACTAACTTGAAAATCTTCTAATTCTAACTCTTTCAAGTGTTCAACATCGCAGGGAAGAGTTTTAGCAACAGTCATCAGTCTTGGTGAGTCACCGCGGTCAGTGCTCTCAGGGCAATAGTTTCTTTCTTTATCACTAGTTGTTAAAGAAAACTTTTGAGAAGTACTCACTCTTTCTTGTTGGAAGACTAATAGTGGAATATCGAGACCGTATTGAGTTTCATCATAGTCATAGTGAGATAAATTCAGTGGTTGTGTCCAAGTATTGTGACAATGTTGGTAAGAGAGCATTACTACCCCCTCAACAGGTTCTGGCTCCTCACCAATTTCATACTTACTTGTTAACTTAGAATATTTGAATAATATTTGGTTTAGCCGACCGAACCCTCTACCATTTTGTTTAAGATCTTGGGCATTAAACTCAGTAGAGGTCGATAGTGATCTGATAAAATAACGCTTCACTTTTCCATGAGTTATTTTTTCTCGTAGGTGAAAATAAGAGGACCTTAAACATACCGATGTTTGCTTAACGTATTCGCCATATCTGGTTCGGTATACCTGCCATTTATTATGTTCAAAGTTAACAATATAATACTTACCTTTGAAACTGAAAGGTTTCCCAATTTCAAGTTCTTTAATGGGTGTTGTGTACTCCGGTATTTTATCGCTACTGCTTTTAACACAAGAACAAAGTAAACTCATAACTATTCATTATTACTGAATGACAAAGAAACAAATTACATAATCAATTAAAAAATGACAATAAATCGACTATTATCTTTTTTAATATTTCAACAGTTTAGGCTTTAATTATCGACTTCCTGTCTCCATAATTTTAAGAAACCTTTTATCAACTAAGCGCTCCATCGCATTAGAAAATTTATTTTTTGTCCATTTAGGTCGTGGTAGTGAGTTATCCCGATAGAAACAACGAGCTTTTTCTACTTCAACTTTGCTAACTTTAAACACATGCTCAAGTGATGCTTCGTCTGCACTATTCAATACAAATACAGAAAGAATTACTTCTTGGTTTTTTGAAAGCCTTTTAAAGTTATTCTTAACCCATTCATTCATGGCAGAGATACTGCCTTGTGTTTCATAATAAGAAAAAGTATCCCATTGAACACTAATCTCACTGCAACTCATAAAATTTACACCGCAAGAAAATTATAAATCCAATCTATTACTTCTTACCTAAACTCCTGCTGAATTTAATCGATATTTATTTTAGATCATCTATTTCACCAAAAATCATGTAAAACATAGACAATCCCTGATTTGACTCCTAGAATTCTCATTTTTCAACCTGAGTCAAAAGAGCTTTCATGATCAGCTTAAACTTCGACATTCAATCTTTTTTAAAACAACAGTGGCAACAACAGCCAATTGTTATTCGCAATGCAATTAAGGATTTTGAAGATCCAATTACAGCTGATGAACTAGCTGGGCTCGCCTGTGAAGAAGAAATTAGTTCTAGAGTAGTTGTGACTACTGATGAAGATTGGCAGATCATTCAGGGCCCTTTTGAAGACTATGAGCAATTTGGCAGTGAAAAATGGCAGTTATTAGTTCAAGCAGTTAACCACTGGTATCCAGAAATTGAGCCATTAGTAGATGCGTTTCGTTTTATACCTGATTGGCGCTTTGATGACGTAATGGTTTCATTCGCTACCCCAAATGGTGGAGTTGGTCCCCACATTGATAATTATGATGTCTTCATATTACAAGGCGAAGGCCAACGTGCATGGAAAGTGGGTGATAAAGGCAACCATCAACAACGCAATGGTGATAAAAATACCCCTCTCGTTGATGATTTTGACCCCATCATTGAAGTCACCCTCAACAAAGGAGACATTTTATACATCCCACCTGGTTTCCCTCACTGCGGGCAAACACTAACTAATGCTATGAGCTATTCCCTTGGCTTCCGCGCTCCAAGTCAACAAGAGCTAATATCTGAAGTAGCGGATTTTTTAATAGATAACAATTCTGGTCACCAACGCTTTACCTCTGAACAAGAAACTTGCGTAGCTGGAAATGTTGATGAAGCTCACCAGAAAAAATTAATGAGCTTAATAAGCGACCTTTGCTCGCAACCAAACACCTATCAGCCTATTTTAGGGCAATTGTTAAGTCGCAATCGTTTTGATTTAGATGTATGTCCTGATGAAAACGTTGATATCGCTGCATTAAAAAATGCTATAGAAGCAGGAGCTGTAATTCAGCGAATTGGTGGATTAAAAGTTTTACGCCTAGAAAACGATAGTGATAAACGTCTGTTTATCGATGGTGAAAGTTATCACTTGAGCACCTTAGATGAATCTGAGTTAGGTTATTTAAGTGAAAATTTAGTTTATGACAATGATTGGCTAATGATGAATATCGCCCATGAAGATCTCCAGAGTTTTTTTGTAGATATTCTAAAGATGGGTTATGTATACCTAACTGAATAGTTTCAAAAAATGAGGGCAATATCTTAATTGCCCTCATATCACTAATTTATGCTTCTTCTTGCCAAAGCTTGTCGTCAGCTTGCATTTTGTACAACTCTTCCGCTCTAGAAACTAATAAATTTGCATACTTTGCTTGAGTAGGATCGCGAGTGATACCTGTGCGAACCAAGTTTTCAGCTTTCATATGCCATGTCATTGAAAAATGACGAACCGCTTCACGCGCTGTTTTAGCTACACTAACTTCAACAATATCTGACGGCAGGTCACCAGATAGCACCCAGTATGTTTTTTTAGTAGGTTGCTTGGTTTCCATTTTCCAAAGAGCAATAAACGGAACTAAATAACGGCTCTCTTTATCATGAACCTTATGAGGGATAATTCCCTTTTCAGCCATAAAGCGGTTAGCTTTTTGGAATTGCTCTCTTACCCACTGACTTTGAGCTTGTTCAATTTGTTCTTGAGTAGGTTGAGCTGGCTGAGTCATGCTGGCCTTCATACCAACGTTCATATCTTCTTTTTTATCAATAACTTGTTCCGTCATTTTTACTACCTTTTATAATTATTGTCCTTGCAACGCACGCTTTATCAGCATCTCATTGTTTGTTTTTTGATAACTCTGTAGCATTTCTCAACAAAGTGGAAAGCAAAATTGCCACAGTCCTCAAAATATTTACATTCGGGATTTTGTTCAGAGTATCGCTAAATGCTAATGTTTCGCAACAAATATAACAAGGTCTCATAAATAAGATTTTTAATTGAGACCAGGGTCAACTGACCCTAAGATTCTATGGAGAACAGAAATAGTGGCAGTTTTTGATAGCGTGTCTTTCGACAATCACGAGCAAATTGTACATTGTCATGATGAAGAGACAGGTTTAAAAGCGATTATCGCTGTACATAACACAAATCTAGGTCCTGCATTCGGTGGCTGCCGTATGTGGAATTATGACTCAGACAAAGAAGCATTAAATGATGTGCTCCGCTTGTCACGTGGTATGACGTATAAAAATGCACTAGCTGGTCTAAGCATGGGTGGCGGTAAATCCGTAATCATTGCAGATCCTAAAAATATCAAAGACCGCGAAGCTTTATTCCGCGCATTTGGTCGTGCCGTTCACAAGTTAGGTGGAAACTACTACTCAGCTGAAGATGTTGGCGTAGGAACAGCTGACATTATGATCGCACACCAAGAAACGCCTTTTGTTGCTGGCTTAGAGGGTAAAAGTGGCGATCCATCTCCATTTACTGCGCTTGGCACATACTTAGGTATTAAAGCCGCCGTTAAGCACCAACGAGGTATAGATTCACTGAAAGGTATTAAAATTTCAGTACAAGGTGTTGGTCATGTAGGGTATTACTTATGCCAGCGCTTACATGAAGAAGGCGCAGAGTTATTTGTTACTGATATCAACCAAGATAACCTAAATAAGGTTGCCACTGATTTTGGTGCTACTATCGTTGATCCAGATGATATCTATGGCTTAGACGTAGATGTTTATGCTCCTTGTGCGCTTGGTGCAACCATTAACGATGAAACTATTCCACAATTAAAAGCAAGCATTGTTGCTGGTTGTGCTAATAACCAATTAGCAGAATTGCGTCATGGCGACAAACTTAAAGAACTTAACATTCTTTATGCTCCGGATTACGTTATCAATGCTGGCGGTATCATTAACGTATCTTTCGAAAATGATTATAATGCGACTGCATCAACTGCAAAAGTAGAAAAAATCTACGATACACTGCTTACTATTTTCAAACGTGCGGACGCAGAAAACCGAACGACTAATGTAGTAGCAGACGAAATGGCTCGTGCCATCATTGAAGGCACCGCTAAATAACCTCAGCTCTGCATAAGCCAACCTCTACAGCACAGCTACTTATGCGAATTTCTGTGTTAGAACAGCCCGTAATAGACCGGCTATTACGAACTGTTCTGCCTTGAACTACACAAAATTAGCAGCACTGTAGATAAAAATTTAAGGTTTATATTGTAAATCATAATGGTGATGATTTCGTTATACAGAGCTGAGGTTAAATAAAAACTGCTAAAAACCTAAGGGAGCTATTTGCTCCCTTTTTTATTTGTTTTAACTGGAAATTTTTCTTTTCTTTGCTTGAATTAATACCAACATGATTCAAATATGTTCTGCTCAGAACGGCCTGTATTGGATCTTTAACATGAACATTCATACAGCAGAATTGAATTATGGTACGGTTTCAATATCAAGTAGAGCAAGACAACGTAGAGTTACAAGCCAGTAATTGGTTTGGAATGGAACGGTTGATCGTCAATGGCAAGCAAGTCGCTAAAAAGATTAATATTAACAACAGCTCTAATCATCAATTCAAGCTTTCCAGCGGTAAAAACTGCCGATTTCAAATGTTTGTAGATCCAATATCTGAACGTTTAGTTTGTCGAATCTACAAAAATGAACAACACCTTACCAGTCTGAAGCAAACCAAAGCTAACCTGAAAAACAATCATAGGCGATTGCAACTTGGCTTGCTTCTCACTGGCATATTCGCAGTTTTAGCATTTACTCTTTAATTTTTAACTTAGCCGTAAAATGCCGCAGGATACTCGGCTCATATTCAAACTCTAAGCCTTTGACCTTATCGCGACGTTTATATACTTCAATAATGGCATCAGCAATATAATCCATATGATCATTGGTATAGGTTCGTCTCGGAATGGTGAGCCGTAATAGCTCGAAGGGAGAAGGTTTCTGTTCACCAGTTTCCGGATCTCGACCAAGCAAAAGCGAACCAATTTCCACGCCGCGAACACCGGATTCTAAATATAATTCACAAGCTAACGCATGGGCAGGAAACTGCTCTTCAGGAATATGCGGCAACATTCTTCCAGCATCAACAAATACTGCATGTCCACCTGTTGGATATTGAATGGGTACACCAGCTTCACGCAGACGTTCACCGAGATAGGCAACTTGTCCAATTCTATAGTTGAGCATATCTTGATTACAACTATCTTCAATACCGATGGCCAATGCTTCCATATCACGGCCTGCAAGCCCACCATAAGTGACAAAGCCCTCCATGGGTACACAACGCCCTTGGCAAGCTTGAAACAGCGCTTTATCGTTTTTAATACACAACAAACCACCTATGTTTACCGTCGGATCTTTTTTGGCTGAGAGCGTCATCATATCGCCATAGCTAAACATCTCTGCCACTATGGCTTTAATCGATTTGTCATTGTAACCATCTTCTCTTTGTTGAATAAAATAAGCATTTTCAGCATAGCGAGCCGAATCAATCACTACGGGAATATTGTGCTTTTTGGCGATGGAACTCACTGCTTTAATATTCGCCATGGATACAGGCTGACCACCTGAACTGTTACAAGTAACGGTAATAATAATACCTGCTACATTTTCACCACCATGGACTTCAATCTGATGCTTCAATGCTTCGAGATTAAAATCCCCCTTCCACGGATGAAAAGTCTCAGTATCCAGTGCACTTTTAGTGAGAGTATTGATCGCTTTAGCACCGCTAATTTCGACATGGGCAGCAGTAGTATCAAAATGATAGTTCGAAATGAAAACTGGCTTCTCACTTCCACATTTATCTACTAAACAAGGAAACAATACTTGCTCTGCTCCTCGCCCCTGATGAACGGGCATCACATATTGATAACCAAACATGTCTTGAGCACTTTTTTCTAGGTGAAAAAAATTACGGCTTCCAGCATAAGACTCATCGCCCACCATCAAACCAGCCCATTGGCGATCACTCATAGCGCCAGTACCAGAGTCGGTTAATAAGTCGATGTAGACATCGTCACTACGCAATAAAAAAGGGTTGTAACCCGCCTCTATTAAGGCTTGTTTACGGTCATGAAAATCTGTCACGCGGATAGGTTCAACCATCTTGATACGAAATGGTTCAGGTATACGTTTCATTGTTATTCTCCAATTGATTAAAAATTAAGGTTCAATTGGAGCGAGACTAAAATAATAGGGAGTTTTGAGATAATTGATGATCAATGACGAACCATTTAAGACTTGAATTAGACATTGGAACTACTTTCATAAGAAAACTACTCCAAACGATTTACTTTTCTAAGGATTTGATAAAATGATTCCCGTTCAACAGAACTCAAACCAGAAAGCATTTCATCATACATACGCTCAAGTTCGGTACATACATCCTGTTTAAGTGCTTTGGCATCATCAGTTAAGAAAACATGAAAAGCGCGGCGATTATCTTGTTCTTGGTGGCGGTAAATATATCCTAGCTCTTGCAAGACATCCAAAAAACGTGTCATGGTGTAATTAGCCACATCACAGCGATGGGATAACTCAGTTTGAGTAATTCCTTCTTTTTCCCATAATGCAAATAATACTGGCCAGTATTTTAGATCGAGTTGATAGCGTTTAAGCTTCATATCCATCTGTCTTTGAAGCTCAACATTAAAGTGAGAGATTAAATAACCCAGACTTTGTTGTCTTTGCATATTCAGTATCCTTACCACCAACGATAAGACCACTCTACTGAATTATTTTAAGTTTGTTAATCCTTTTAGGCTAAAAATTCTTCAATATATCGGTAGTAGCAAGCTCTGTTTAAGCTTGCATTGAGTCCATTGGGTAATTCACAAGTAATTTTATCGTCTAAAATGTTGAACATTTTAACGCTTTCTATGTGAAGTTCAGTTCCAATTGAGGTTGTCACGTTCACAGAGCCGTCGCTACCCAATTGATAATCTACTAGTTTGAATGGTTCAGTAGCCACTTCCACACGAACTTTTTCTACAGGAGTCATAAGAAAATACTCATGATCAATATGCTTTAAAATACCGCTGAACAAGCGAGAAAACTTAGGCGGGAGCGGAGAATTTTGATAAAACCATTGACCTTGAGAGTCAATGTTAAATAACACTTCTTCACTACAAAGCTCAACTTGTGACGACATCTTACGAAGCGCCGCTTCAGCGGTATTGTCTTTATTCATAATTTCACTCTAGTTGTTCAAGCAAAACTTCGATTGGATGTTGACTTCTAAAGCCTGCAAAACGCTTAACTTGGCTACGGCAAGAAAAACCTGTCACCAATACCTGCTGTGGTTGCTGAACCTCAATCACATCTTTCCATGACAAGTCATAAAGCTTTTTACTTCTCTGTAGATTTTTTTGCTCATGGCCATAAGTTCCAGCCATACCACAACAGCCTAAGTTTTTTACTTCAAGCTCTAATCCAAACTTATTGAATATTTGCTTCCACTCGTTACCCGAGTTTGGTCTGGCTGTCGCTTCGGTACAATGGTTCATCAGAGTAAATTGTTGTGATGAAGTTGTTTTTATGCCATCAATACTCAAAGTTGAAAGCCACTCGTTCACTAACAATACATCAAACTCACCGCAATTTTCACCGAGAATTTCTCGGTACTCGTCTCGGTAACAAAGCACCAAAGCTGGATCTAAGCCAATCATTGGCATCTTGAGCTTTGCGACTTGAGTTAAAAAGTCTGCACTGTCTTGGGCAACCGCGGCAAAACGTTGCAGGAAGCCTTTGATATGAATGGGCTTGCCGTTAGGTTTATACGGCAATAACACTGGGCGTAACCCTAGTTGTTCAATCAACTTAATCAGCTTAACCACTAACTGAGCATCATAAAAGCTGTTAAAAGGGTCTTGAACAATTAACACATAGTTTGCACGTTCAAACTCTGGAATGGCTTGCAACTTGGCCAGATCGTAACAAGTTGCGTCATGGTGCTTAAGATGTGTATCTAGCGTTGGTACTGAAAGAGCTGGCGCATCTACGTAACCTAAGGTCTTTTTCATAACCCACTGGCTAAAGCTGTTTTGTGACAATACATTCATTAGCCTTGGCACTTTTGCCATCATGGGTAAACTTTGCTCTATTCCTGCTACCAAATAATCAGTTGCAGGACGAAGATAGCGTTTGTAATAAATATCGAAAAACTGAGCTCGGAACTTGGGTACATCCACTTTTACAGGGCATTGACTTGAACACGCTTTACAAGCCAAACAACCTTGTAGCGACTCCATCACCTCTTGCGAAAAATCGTACTGGCTTTTTGATTTAAGGGTATTTAACGTTCGTGAAACCACACCTTGAGACTTTTCAGCTGCAAGCTGATTTACATCAACCCCATTCTTAGATAACAGTCTCAACCATTCACGCATTACACCAGTTCTACCCTTCGGTGAATGAATTCTATCACCAGTGGCTTTGAATGATGGGCACATAGGCGATTGAGGACTGTAATTAAAGCAAAGGCCGTTGCCATTACAGTTCATGACATCAGGAAAAGCTTCTCTGACATTAACAGGGATTTGTCTATCGAATGTCCCACGCTTTTCACTATCAACGTTATATTTCAATTCAGAAGCATCAGGAGAAAATAATTTACCCGGATTTAAACGATTATCTGGATCAAAGGCTTGTTTAATTTGACACTGAATTTTATAGAGCTCTTCACCGAACACAGCCGGCGCGTATTCTCCTCGAACTCCTTTTCCGTGCTCGCCCCACATCAAACCACCATATTTCATGGTTAGGGCTGCCACTTCATCTGAAACCACTTTCAAAAGCTTTTCGTCATTCCGATCACACATATCTAACGCAGGACGAACGTGAAGTACACCAGCATCTACATGACCAAACATACCGTAATTTAATTTATGACTATCTAGTAACGCTCGAAACTCCATAATAAAGTCAGCAAGGTTTTCAGGCGGAACAGCCGTATCTTCGGCAAATGCTAACGGTTTACGCTTACCTTTTGTCGCACCTAATAAGCCAACTGCTTTTTTACGCATGGCATAGATTTTACTAATACTGCCAACATCATCTGTAAACTGATAATCCAACACCCCAGCTTGCTGTTCGGCTATTTGAGCATCTAATCGAACTTTTAAATGCTCCAACCTTTGCATCACTTCTTCTGGCTCACCGGCAAATTCAACCATGTTCAAGCCATCAATTTCTTTATTCGGTACATCAGCAATTAAATCTGAAACCGAATGCCAAATGATATCTTCTTTAGCTAAGTTCAGCACTTTAGAATCAATGGTTTCTACTACCGTCGCATGAGCTTTTACTAGATCAGGTGCATGACGCAATGCCGATTCAAAAGAATCATACTTGATGTTTACCATCAAACGTTTTTTCGGCAGTGGCGTAATGTTGAGCTTGGCTTCAGTGATGATTGACAGAGTGCCTTCAGACCCCGTCAGAATGCGAGATAAGTCAAACTGAGTAAAATCGTCATTCCAAATATGCTTTAAATCGTAACCAGTAAGAAAACGGTTTAAATCTGGAAATCGCTCTAGGATCAATGCACGATTGTATTGACACAATTTAGCGATATTAGCAATAAAGCTAGGCTGTTCTTCTACTTGATTCACATCGATTGGAGACGTTTTTAATACGCTACCATCAAGTAATACGCTGGATAAGCCTAAAACGTGATCAGAGGTTTTTCCGTATACTAAAGAGCCTGCACCTGATGCATCAGTATTAATCATGCCACCGATTGTAGCTCGATTAGACGTTGATAAGTCTGGACTAAAAAAGAAACCATGAGGACGCAATGCATCATTTAAAGCATCTTTCACCACGCCTGTTTGTACTTTTACCCAACCTTCTTCAGCATTAACTTCTAGTACCTTATTAAAATAACGTGATAGATCAATAATAATACCGTGGGTTAACGACTGCCCATTGGTACCTGTACCTCCACCTCTAGGGCTAAACGTTACTTGTTTGTATTGTTCATCGTTAGCTAATTTGAGTGCAACTTGAACATCATGCTGATTTTTGGGGTAAATGACAGCTTGAGGAATAAATTGATAAACAGAATTGTCCGTCGCTTGGACAACACGAGTGTTATACCTTTTATCAATATCACCAGAAAAGATACTGCGCTCAAGTGCATCGAGATAAGAAAGGTAAACAGGTTCAATCGTTTGGTTATGGCTAAGCTGGGGTAACATGGCTCAAACTTTTAATCTTGGTTATCTCTGAATTATACCTGATATTGTTATAGAAAATCAGGCTATAAAGATGGAAACCTTGTTTGCCTTAACCGTCATGTTTTACTTAGTAATGGTTGCAGAAATGCATTAATTTTGATTTATGAACAAAAACAAGTGGCGTAAGTTTTGATAAATTACTTTTACACCACAGAATGAACGAAAGCTTCTATGGGCTAATATGGCCGTATCATCATCCTCAAATCAAGTTACAGTAGAGTTATTATCTGCACAATGCGAAACAGGCGAAATTGATACTAGACTGCACTTTCTAAGAGAAAACCCTAAGCACTGGGAGCTGCTATTTCAAGAGTTTAGCGATCAATACAGGGTATTTTCATCAGAATTAGTACCTAAAGTAGACATTTTGCTATCTCCAGGTGAAGTACACAGCAACTCAAACATAGAAATGATGAAGCAAATTATTGCTGAATACCTCGACTTAAGAGGAGCTAGCTTTGTCTCAATAGAAAGAGTTTTAACTAAAATCAAGCCTTCAGCGGCGATGACTTTCAAAACTCAATTACAGCAGTTAATGAAAATTAGTCTGCCTGACTTTAAAGCTAAACATCTAACAGCACATCATAGACAGGATCTTAAGCATAAGATGATAAAAAAGATAGAAAAAAGGCTTCATTCGTGATCAAATCATTTCGCCAAAAACAAACAGATTACTCAGAAGCCGATGAGTATTATTTCAGTAAAGCAACAAATTACCAAACTCTTTATTTCATCAAACCTAGATGCTCAAGCGAAAAGTACAGGTTTTATGAAACGGATTCGAGCTATAAAGCCACTTGAGTTTGTTACCAGCCTCGTCGCAGCTTTGAGCAAGAGTAACATTGCTTCGATTAATGAAATCGTTAGACAGTTTAATGGTATGAGACTATCTGAAGATGAATTTGTTGCCTATAAACCGTTTCATAATCAGTTAGCTAAGAAAGAGTTTCCAAAGTTTATCAAGCAAATAACAAAACAAGCTTTGGCAACTTTATTGCCACAAGAACAAGAAATTCCTGAGAGGCTAAAGCAATTTAAACAGGTTATTTTGCATGATGGTTCATCGCTCACAGTTCACCCGGAATTAGCTACGGATTTTAAAGGACGTTTTACCAAACATGCGCCAGCGGCTATTGAGTGTCACGTCAGTTTGTCATTGTTTGAACGCAAAATAATTCACATGGATATTGATGCTGACTCAGTTTCAGAACACGATTACTTACCAGCAGCATCCACCCTAAGAAGTTGTTTATTTCTCGCTGACTCTGGTTATGTGAATACACCTTACTTTGCAGAACTAGATACAAATGATGCGAGCTTTATTGTAAAAGGGAAAAGTAGTTTAAACCCAACGATTACCAAAGCTTACAACGGCAATGGTAAAGAGCTAAAGCGCCCTATAGGTAAGAAGCTTAAGGACGTTTCGCAAAAACAAAATAGCCAGAAAGTTATGGATTTCGATGTTGAGTGGGGTAAATACAAATGTCGCCTAATCCGACGATGGGTCGCATCAGAGCAAAAATTTGTACTTTGGTTAACGAACTTGCCTCGCTCCGAATTTAGCGCAGATGAAGTTACCATGCTTTACCGTGTACGTTGGCAAGTTGAGCTGCTGTTTAAGGAGCTGAAATCTCACAATAACCTGAGGAAGTTTAATACTCAGAAAAAGCCAATAGTAGAAGGGTTGATTTGGGCGAGTTTACTCACGCTTATTATAAAAAGAGCAATAGCCACTCAAGCGGTAAATGCCATCTCAATGTTCAAAGCCTCAATGAACGTAGATGTTTGGTTTATTCCAATACTTCAAGCGGTCGCAGACAGGGAGTATATTGCACTAAAAGAACGAGTTGAGTGGGCGTATATTTATCTCCAGAATAATGCCGTTACCAGCCAGCAGAAAAAGTCTAAAGGTTATAGTAAGTTAGACAATATTTACGCCCACTTTAATTCTTAAGGTTCAGTCTATGAACAGCACATAAGGAACTAATCGAAAAAGACAGCAAAGCCATATCTTTGCTCTTTAGAAACAGAGAGTTACTAGAGCAACGAAATAGTCAACTTGAAGATACTGTGGAATTTGAGCGAACGCAACGTCAAAAAATGGCAAGAGAATTAGCAAGTTTAAAACTAGAACTTGAGGCTGAGCGTTTTAAGAATAAATTGAAATCACAAGAGAATAAAGAGTTAATAAAAAAGCTGAATAAAAGCCAAGAATCTGTAAAAAAAATAAAAGAGGAACTGAAAAAGCAAATAGAATTGCAAACGCCAAAACGAACAGAGCTTTGCATAGGAACTAGCTCAAAGTATTAAAGCCCTACTAATGCAGGGCTTTAATTATATCTTTTGGAAAAACTTACTCTTGTAAATCTTTCTCCATATCTTCATATGAAGTATGGCGAACATCCTTACCTTTCACGTAGTAAATAATGTATTCACAGATATTCTTACAACGGTCACCAACACGCTCTACTGCACGAGCTGCCCATAAAACGTCAAGAACACCTGGGATTGAGCGAGGGTCTTCCATCATATAAGTCATTAATTGACGGATAATACCTTCGTATTCTTTATCTAACTTGGCATCTGATTTATGAATTTCAAATGCCGCATCGGCATCCATACGGGCTAACGCGTCTAGAGTTTGATGAAGCGTATGAGTGGCATGACGCCCCATGCTTTCAATGCTTACTAGTAATGGTTGTTGGTTCTTTTTACGCTTTTCTAGTGCCGCTTTTGCAATACGAACGGTTGCATCACCGATACGTTCAAGATCGGCAATGGTTTTTGAAATTGCAATAATCAAACGCAAGTCACTAGCCGCTGGCTGACGTTTTGCGATGATGCGAGTGCATTCTTCATCAATAGACACTTCCATGCCGTTGACTTTATGGTCACCTTCGATGACTTTAGAGGCAAGCTCTGCATCGAGTGTTGCTAGTGCATCAAGCGCTTGTTCTAGCTGACGTTCTACTAAACCTCCCATGGCTAATACGCGGTTACGGATATCACCTAGTTCAGCATTGAACTGACCAGATATATGCTTGTTTAAGCTAATGTTTTCCATTTTGAATCTCTCTTTTATCCGTATCCAGTATTAACCGTAGCGACCAGTAATGTAGTCTTCGGTTTTCTTCTTTTGTGGCGTAGTAAATATAGTATTGGTATCAGCATACTCAATCAGTTCACCCATGTACATAAATGCGGTTTGGTCTGATACACGCGCCGCCTGTTGCATGTTATGGGTTACAATCACTACCGTATACTTAGATTTTAGCTCAGTGATCAGTTCTTCAATAGTCAATGTGGAAATTGGATCAAGTGCCGATGTTGGCTCATCAAGCAGTAAAACTTCAGGCTCAATCGCGATCGCTCGTGCAATAACCAAACGTTGTTGCTGACCACCCGATAGACCAAAAGCGTTATCATGTAGGCGATCTTTCACTTCATCCCAAATTGCAGCACCACGTAATGAACGCTCACAGGCTTCATCAAGCACACGGCGATTATTTTCACCTTGCAGACGTAAGCCGTAAACTACGTTTTCATAAATCGACTTAGGGAATGGGTTTGGACGCTGGAATACCATACCAACATTTCGACGTAACGCTGCCACATCAACCGCTTTGTCGTAAATATTTTGACCGTGCAATAGTATTTCACCATCAATATTACAAGAATCAACTAAATCGTTCATGCGATTAATACAACGTAACAAAGTGGATTTACCGCAACCACTTGGTCCAATGAAAGCGGTCACTTGTTTTTTCGGGATTTTCATACCGATATCAAATAGAGCCTGCTTGTCACCATAACTCAAATTCAAACCACGAATTTCAAGCGCAGTTTCAGAGTCAGGTAAGTTAGCTAAATCTAATTTGTCTGCATCCGTTTTGGTCTTATTTGGGTCAATTGAAATCATATTCTTTCCTAATCACATCAGGTAAATCTGTTATTCGTGGCTGACATCATTGTCAGCCATCGTAAAATTTTATTCCCGTCATGCCCGAATGTTGCTATCTGGCATCCAGCGACTTAAAAAACGCTAGATTACCGGCTTCGCGGCAATGACGAAGCTTACTTAGTGCTCAAGTGAACGATATTTTTCACGCAAGTGGTTACGAACACTAATCGCCGTTAAGTTAAGAGCAACGATAACGCTTACAAGCAAAAATGACGTTGCGTATACCAAAGGTCGTGCTGCTTCAACGTTCGGGCTTTGGAAACCAACATCATAAATATGGAAACCTAGGTGCATGAATTTGCGATCTAAGTGAACAAACGGGAAGTTCATATCAAGAGGTAACGTTGGTGCTAATTTTACCACCCCAACTAGCATCAGTGGTGCAACTTCACCTGCTGCACGAGCTACCGCTAAAATAAGACCTGTCATAATCGCAGGGCTTGCCATAGGGATAACAATGCGCCACAGAGTTTCTGCTTTGGTGGCACCAAGCGCTAAACTGCCTTGGCGAACAGAGCTAGGAATTCGGCTTAATCCTTCTTCAGTCGAAACAATCACGACTGGTAGCGTTAAAATAGCTAAGGTCAGTGCTGACCAAATCACACCCGGTGAACCAAATGTCGGTGATGGTAATGCTTCAGGGTAGAACAGTTGGTCAATTGAGCCACCGACCATGTAAACGAAGAAACCTAAACCAAATACCCCGTAAACAATGGATGGAACACCCGCTAAGTTAATGACCGCAATGCGGATCATGCGAGTAATTGGCCCTTTTTTCGCATATTCATGTAGATAGATTGCAGCGATCACCCCAAATGGTGTCACGATAACCGCCATTAGCAGTACCATAAATACGGTACCGAAAATCGCTGGGAATACACCACCTTCAGTGTTGGCTTCACGAGGGTCACTTGAAATGAATTTGCCCACACCAACAAACCAATGACCCAACTTGGCAAAGAAGCCCATGTCATTGACGTAAGTCGCATCTAAAATGGTGTTCATTGGTAAACGTAACACTTCACCAGTCATATCACGCACTAATAAAGCGTCTCTGCTTGCTTTTGTGCGAAGGCTGAAAAAGGTCTTTTCAAGCTCTTGGTACTCTAAGTTAAGTTTTTTACGTGCATCCGCAATTTCTTGCTTTCTTGCATCGGTTAACTTCCCTTGTAGTTCATACTTACGGCTTTTGAGACGTAAGTTTTCAAGATCATAGTTGATGCGACCAATTTCACCTTTTTGCAACGCATGAGCTTCATCGGATAATTCAACTGCACGATCAATCAATTGATCTAATTTACTGCGTAAGTCACCGTTTTTTATTTCTTTACCGTCTTCAACAACAGCAACAGGAAAACCATAGAAATTACCGTTTTTAGTACGCTCAAGTACCACGATATCTTTTGGCTTTGAACGGCTGATGATGTCTGTTTCTAAAACCCAGCGGAAATCTAAACTAACACGTTCACGGTTACCGGTTTTGATTAGGTAACGAGTTACCGTTTCGCCTGGGTGGGTAGAGAATTTATGCCCTGCCGACTCTAAACGCTCCGTTGGGACGTCTTCGCGGTCATAAACCTCACCAATCAAAGTAGATTCTTTGCCGTGCTGATCTTTAAGCTCCCACTGATATACATCACCCACCCAGAAAAAGCTCAGACCACGCCATGCGATCATCAGCAATAATCCTAATACCGCAATCAAGCTTAAGCTGACGGCTCCACCAGTCATCCAAATCCAAGGAGAGCCAGATTTAAACCACTTACCCATTACGCGAACCTCTCAAGCTCTTTCGAAAATTCATATAAAATCGCATTGTTATTTTGTCCTTTTGATTCTTATAGCGAGCTATATTTATCGCGTAAACGCTGTCTAACGACTTCTGCAATGGTGTTGAAGAAGAAAGTAAATACGAACAGAACAAATGCAGCGAGGAACAACACTCGATAGTGAGAACTACCAATCGCCGACTCAGGCATCTCAACAGCAATATTGGCAGCCAAAGTACGCATACCCTCAAAGACACTCCAGTCCATAATTGCAGTATTACCTGTTGCCATAAGTACAATCATGGTTTCACCAACAGCACGGCCTAAGCCCATCATTACTGCTGAGAAGATACCTGGACTTGCCGTCAGCAATACAACACGCGTTAAGGTTTGCCATTGGGTTGCACCAAGCGCCAAACTACCGTTTGATAAGTGACGAGGTACTGAGAAAATCGCATCTTCTGCAATCGAGAAAATAGTAGGAATAACCGCAAAGCCCATTGCGATACCGACAACCATGGCATTACGTTGGTCGAAAGGAATGCCTAAATCATTAGTGATGTATGAACGCATGTCACCACCAAAAAGTGCAATCTCAATTGATGGACTGATCGCAAATGAGAACCAACCTACAAAACAGATCACAGGGATGAGCATTAATTCTTGATAGGTTTCTGGTAAACGGTTTTTCCATTTTTGTGGTAATTTGCTCCAACCAAATGCAGATACCAGCACTGAGGTTGGGAGCAACACCAGTAATATGACAATCCCCGGTAGGTTTTCTTCAAACAAAGGTGCTAACCAAAGACCCGCTAAGAAACCAAGAATTACCGTTGGTAGTGCTTCCATAATCTCAATGGTTGGTTTCACCACTCCACGAATTTTTGAAGACATGAAATAGGCAGTATAAATAGCACCCGCAATCGCAATTGGTACTGCAAACAACATGGCATAGAACGCCGCTTTCATGGTTCCAAAAGCAAGAGGCATCAAACTTAATTTAGCTTCAAAATCATCTGATCCAGACGTTGATTGCCAAACAAATTTTGGTTCAGGATAACCTTCGTACCAGACTTTGTCCCACAGTGCGCTCCAAGACACTTCTGGATGAGGGTTATTCACTTTGAATACATGTAACTTACCACCTGCTTCTACAACTAAACCGTCTGAGCGAGGGTTGAAACCCATAGTTTGAGTTTTACCAATATTGAATGATTCGCTCAGTAATTCACGGTGACTGGTGGTATACAAAAGCGTTAAGTTTCCATCAGGGCTGCCAACGACAAAGCTTTTACGGAAAAATTCAGTCGTCATACTCGATACTGGTGGAATGTTATCGAAGCTGCGGATGCGCTGATATAAACGCCCTTTTTCACTCGCAACTTGAAAATACTGTTCAACATCACCAGAGTCATACGACACCATGATTGAACTTGCACCAGATAAAAGTTGAATATCGGTAACATGGTTATTAGCTCGTTCTAAGTTGATAACTTGAAATAAACTGGTTTCGTCCATGTAGCGAATATTGTAAATAAACACCTTATCGTCAGACATCAACATTAGCTGACGTTGATAAGGTGTAATGAGTGCTTTAGAGATATGTCTTGGTGTATCTTCTAATTTTGCTTCTTCTGCAACCCACTCCACTTCTTCGGTGATCATGTTTTCTTCACCTTCGAAGCGTTTCAAAACAAACTGCTTTTCTGCATTTTGAAATAAAATTGAAATTTTGCTTGAGTTATAAGCAAACGCAATATGCTCAATTGGTTCACCGGACTCACTCACTACAAGTGGCGCTTCGCCAGCTGGATAAGAAACTTCAGGTGTAATAGTGCGAACATTATTTGGGTATGAAACGCCAAATTTAATGGAAAGTAATAACGCTTCACCGTTGCTTAAGCCTAAAGCAAACATTTGTTGATCAGGCATTGAGCGACTACTACTTACTACCGATACTCCGGCTGGTAAGCTTGGCTTAAAATCTAAAACTTGCTTGCCAGAAGCTGCATCATAAAACTGCACGTCACCAGCTTGGGTAACACGATAAACGACTTCATTTTGCTCATCGCTACCCACCATCAAACTTGTGCCTTTATCACTTATTTCATCGATGGTATTCACTTGAGTCATGGTAGCGCTATCAAACACAGGTTTGATCACATACAGCAGATAGAAAAAGATAAGTAACAGAGCAACAAAAACCATGGTACCGCCAATAGATACACCGATTTTTGTTGCTTTATCTTTGATTGTTCGTCGACTCGTACCGCCGTGTAATAACAGCGAATTAGAATCAGGTGGAGTGACCTGACTTTCCATTAAGAACCTCTATTTTTATTTCTGAGTGAACCGAGAAAATCTCGAATTCACTTGTCCTTTTTTCACCGTGGGAATTTTATGACTTAAAGATGACAGATATATTACAAACGTACTGTATCCATTGTATTTATTGTGATGTATTGAGAGTAACTAGCATCTGAACTAGAGAATATTCAATAAATGCGTATAGGAACAATATTGTACATTTTCAATTCACACATAAATAAAAATTATTTTTCAGCTACAAATATTCAAAAAATACGGGGATGATAGAAATGACTAGTAAGACAGCCATGCTTTGATTAAATCGTTTTTGTTGTTTTTCATTCGTTAAAAACCGCTTTAGTTTTGCACCAGCTACTAACCACACTCCAACGCAAGGGAACGCAGATGCGAAAAAGACTAGTGCAATGATGCAAACTTGGAGCAATAAATTCGTCGATACACTACTATAAGTGGCTATAGCGCCTGTAGCCATGATCAATGCTTTAGGATTAAGCCATTGAAATATTGCCGCTTGAATAAAAGAAAGTGGTTTTGCTGACTCAACTTCTAACTTGCTCGTTGGTGTGTTGGCAATTTTCCAAGCAAGATAAAGTAAATACAGAATACCTAAAATTTTAATAATATCATGCAGTATTGGAAAGAGTTTAAACAGTGCATCAAACCCTAACCCTACTCCAATAACCATGATAGGAAAGCCAACACAAATACCCAAGAAATGCGGTAAGCTGCGTTTAATTCCATAATTCATGGCTGAGGTCATGATCATTAAGTTATTAGGCCCCGGTGTTACCGACGTTGAAACAGCAAACAAAATAATGGCCAACAAATGTTCCATTACAGCTTCTTCCAGTTCAAATAAGCTTCGTCAGCCAAACTTAACAACTCTCTATCCTCTTGTGTATCACCATAGGCATAAATACGATCAAAATCAGCTAGCTTAAACGCTTGATTCACTCTGATTGCCTTTTGATTTCCACTACAATCACCATTTATGTAGAGGCCAGAACACTGATTATTATTCATGCTCAGCTCACTGCAAAGTAGTTGAAATCCATTCGCTTTACACCAAGGCTTTAGATAGAGGTCCAATGAGGCTGAAACCACCACAATGACATCGCCATTTGCTTTATGCCAATCCAGTTGTTCCTTTGCTCGTTTCATCACACAGTCAGGAATTACCTGCTTGGCATAATCAACACCAAAGTGTTCTAGCTCATGCTGATTTCTATAGCTAAAAGCAACAAAACTCGCGATAGGACGCATTATATAAGTCGGTATTATTCCTGCTTTATAGAGTAAATAGAAAGGTAAGATGACAATATTACCGATAATTTTCCTCTTTTTGCTTGCAGCAAAGGTTAAAAATGGAGAAAACATATCTTTATCGGTAATGGTGCCATCAAAGTCAAATAACGCTATATTAGGCATGATTTTTTTGAACCCTAGGCTGCAATAAACTTCGAATTGATACTTGAGAAATGATCATTCCCGCCAACATCAAGCCACAACCAAATAATTCTTTCTCAGTCAGCATTTGATCTAATAGCCACATTCCACCTAAAGCGGCGAAAACTGCTTCTAAACTTAAAATAATTGAAGCATGCGCTGGATGCGCTTTCTTTTGAGCAACAATTTGTAGGGTATAAGCAATCCCGACTGAGACTAAACCACCATAAAGTAATGCACCTGATGCTGAAATTATATTTTCAACACTTGTCGTTTCAATAAACAAAGAAACTAACAGACTAAGTACTCCACAAATCGAAAACTGTATAACTGATAACGCTAAGGCCGAATTTTTCTTGGTAAAGTGATCAATCACGAGAATATGCAGTGCCCAAAAAAAGGCTCCCACCAGCTGTAGAGTATCACCATAGCCAATACTGAGCCCCTCTTTCACACTTAAAAAGTACAACCCTATTAGTGCTATTCCACACCCTAACCAAGTATTGAGTCCAGTCTTATGTTTAAGCGCCAACCCTAGAATCGGCACAATTACAATATAAAGCCCTGTGATAAATCCAGCATTAGCTGCTGTAGTATAAAGCAATCCAACTTGTTGCAGTGATGCACCAGCAAACAGTAACAGCCCCATTAAGCTGGCACCAAGGAATAAGGACTTTTTGTCACCTACATCCAATTTTTTCTTTTTATGAAAATAATAAATTAAAGGTAACAGGCTCAATGCCCCAACCATAAATCGATAGCCATTAAATGCAAAAGGCTCTAAGTGTTCCATGCCTAAAACTTGAGCAATGAAACCAAAGCCCCATAAGGCTGCCGTAAGTAATAAAAGAAGATTAGCCACCCAGATATACCTATAAAGAAATTCGGAAAGCAGAAATGTTACCCAATTGTATACAATTTACAAGCTGTATTGATTCAAGCCTCTGATATAATCCTCTTAAAATATCTATAAGAGCAAAAAGCAATGTTTGGAACCTTATCAAAAATGGCGGTATCTCTAAATGAAGAGAATACCGTTCAATATCATCTAAGAGTTGGAGATAACCAACTCCACTTGAATCCAGTGATTGGACAAAAACTGACACTTACCCACACAGGAAAAATTCTTTGTAGTAATTGTGGTAAGCGAACTAAAAAAAGTTATTCCCAAGGTCACTGCTTTGTTTGTACTCAAAAACTCGCCAGTTGCGACTTATGTATCATGAAACCTGAAACCTGTCATTTTGATCAGGGCACCTGTCGCGAACCTGATTGGGCACAAACTCACTGTTTCGTACCGCACTATGTATACCTTTCTAATACGTCAGGGCTAAAAGTAGGCATTACACGTCATAGCCAAATTCCAACTCGCTGGATTGACCAAGGTGCCACCCAAGGCTTACCTATTTTCAAAGTGTCGACTCGACAACTTTCTGGCTTAATTGAAGTTGAATTAGCCAAACTAGTGAACGATAAAACTCATTGGCAAGCCATGCTAAAAGGTAATGCTGAAGATCAAGACTTGAATGTCCGTGCAGACGAATTGATCCCACAAATCGAAAACCGATTACATGAACTTTGTATGGAAAATGGCGAATATGAAATTGAGCGCTTAAATGAAAATACGCAACCCATTCATTTCCCAGTTACAGAGTTTCCCACTAAAGTAAAATCTCATAACTTTGATAAAACCCCAGAAGTTTCAGGCACATTAAACGGCATCAAAGGGCAATATTTGATATTCAATACTGGAGTCATCAATATCAGAAAGTTCACGTCTTACGAGGTTGAAGTTTCTGTTGCGGCTTCTGAGCAACAATCTGAATCTGAGCAATTGAGTTTAGTATGATCGACTTTCATAAAGAATTAATCGCTCACACTGACAATTGGGTCAAACGGGTGATCATGAAATTCAATATCTGCCCTTTTGCTCGTCAAGAAGTTGAGCGCGACACGATTCGTTATTTAGTCATTGATGAAACTAAAATTGCAAAACTGGCTGATAAACTCGTTGAAGAGTATCAATATCTTGATAAACACCCTGAAGCGGAAACAAGCTTGGTGATTTTAGCCAATGGTTTTGGTGATTTTAATCGTTATCTTGAAGCCGTTTACTTAACCGAAGATTTAATTGAAGATTTAGGTTATGAAGGAACTTACCAAATAGCGAGCTTTCATCCTGAGTATTGCTTTGAAGGTGAAGATTTCGATTCGCCAACTAACTTCACGAATCGTTCACCTTATCCGACATTGCACATAATCAGAGAAGCGAGTATTGAAAAGGCGCTAGAGAATTATAACGAGCCTGAGTCAATTCCTGAGCGAAATATGGCTTTTGCTGAACGCAAAGGGACTGACTTTTTTGTTCAGCTACTAAAATCTTGCAAAATATAGTTAGCACTTATGACTCGAAGTCAGAAGAAAAACAGCTAATTATTGCTATATTCCGATTAGTTTTGTAGCAAAAGTTAAGGCCTGATTCCGTGTCAACAGCTATTCAGCATTGTTCTTTTGATGGAAATAAACTGACACTAAACTTTAGTGATTCGGCCGCTATACCTGCGGCCACTCTTAAGGAGCATTTTTTAGAATCAACCAGTCAGAAAAAATATGACGTATTGATAATGCCAGGCATTCTAAGTCAAGATTGTTATATCCATCATGTACCTATTATTAACGAACAACTTTCACGATTTTTAAACAATGAACCTCTAATTCCAGTATTGTTTGACGATGATGTTCAAATACAGAGATTTAAGAATTCATGGGAAACTAAATTTGATCCTGAGCAACAATTAGTAGCAATAAATCACAAGCAATTTGATTTAAGTCAGAATAATCAGAGAACAGAAGCTTTTGATTATGCTGCTGATTTTATTATCCGGCACTCCCCTTTCTACCCCCTAAAACAAGTAGAAGATAACTTACAAAATATCTCAACTCTCTATATTGCAGCGGTGAATGGTAGCGCTGGGCAACGATGGGTTGGTGGATATAATGATTCATCCTTTATCACACCAGATAGATTAGTTGCTCAATTAGACTGCCATGGATTAACGAAAGTAAACAATTGGCACATAACAAGCGATGGCTCAGCTGATTATTGCACTCCAAACACCTTGGAGACTTCTGAACTTGAGTATTCAAGAGACAGCAGCCGTCATTGGCGTTGGAGAAAATTTTTTGTCACACCATTTTGTAAACCGTTTGCACTTGAAGTGGCAAAGCAGTTGACAAGTCATGGCTACAGAGAAATTACAGTAACTGGATATCAATGCTATTTGACATCAACCCCACAACTAATGACAAAAAACAAACCTCAGAGAGGATTAAAAATTGGCTCAGGCTGGGTTGATATTCCAAGAGATGAAGTAAAAATCACTTATCAAGTTGCCCCTAATAGTGAAGATATCAGAGTTACTTTCCCATCCTAAGTTTCATACGTATATTAATGTTACTTCAAGACGAAGCACTTCAATACTTCTCAGCGTATACATATTTGAGGCATGAAACTAAAGACTAGAAGGACATAAAGCAGACAATTAAAAGCGGCACCTGATTTTAAAGTGCCACTTAAAAATATTAATGATCACTCAACCATTACAATAAAACCCATTTTCCTTCAAAATATCACAAGCTTTGTCAGCAATAATTTTGTGAGTTATTGTGGTTGGATGCACACTATCCCAGAACATATATTGCTCAGGGTGTTGGCATATCTGCCCGTTAGGTGTTGCCATTTCATTTGCGGCACGCAAACTCGGGTTGGTTTCTTCTAAATTAGTATCATCAATTCCTGGTGTCGGGATCCTTGAGCAAGGATCACGAATATCCTTAAAGCCATAGCTGCTAGCATTATCCATAATGCCCTTAAAAATGGCGTTAGCATCCACTAAGACAAGCTTGACGCCTTTATTTTCATACTTCCTTTTTAACTCTCTATATTTGTCTTCCTGAAGTTGGTTATTTAAATCAATCAAGCGCTTTGTTTCTGCAGCTTTATCTTTAGCACCGCCTGTTTTGTAGCGAGGTGTTAAGGAAATATCTGGCATATTCAACCATGCAACATTTCTAGCACCATGTGCAATTTCTTGTTCAATAACCTCAGCCTGAACATTTACAACACGTTGTGGATCTTGATAAAGATTAAGATAATCATTCCCTCCAAAGAACACTACCGCCAAGTCATTTGGCCTGTAATCTCCATATTTATAATGCACTCCCTTAGCAAGTAGATCTAAGCAGGGTGGAATCAGACTGCCATTGATCATGTCCTTGGCAACTTTGGTTAAATCGCCGAATAAATCCCCAATACCGATAATTTTATCTGTTAGACATAGCGTCCAACCACCGGCATGAGAAACATTGATATATCTTTGCTTGTTACTCGTAGGTATTCCCATTCGTTTTGACAAGTATTCCGGCCAAACTAGGCCATTACTCCATCGGCCATTGTCATAATGCTTAGCAGGAAGAACAGGCACAGCTTTAGAAACGGTTAAAATACTGATTGCCGCACTTAAAATCCCTCGTTCAACAGTGCGACAAGGAATAAGCTTCCAGCTACAGAACCAACCATAACCCGGAATACGATCTGACAGCCAAGCTCTAACCCAAGGTTGAATATGATCTATCCCTGCATCTCCAGTTTCTCCATTCACGGTTTTTAGCAAATAGAGCGTAGAGTTGTCCCCCCCATCATCGGATAGACTGTCTCCTAGAATGATCAATCTATCAACTTTTCTGGGCTCAGCCTTTACCAAGTTTTGAATCCCGAGAATACAAAACAAAGTCAGGGCTATGGTAAATAGCCTTTTATATTTACGTAGATACATCACAATTCACCTCACATATAAAGTGATTTACCACGTATATCGTAACAAGGAGAAAAGCAATGCTTTAGAGTATTAATTTATTAATAAGACGGAACGTTTATGAGTCGTTATTCGCTAGACTTTTCCATGATGATCCCTGCAGATTGAACATCACTATGATCATAAGTTGAAATGCTACCTTGCCCAAGGTAACTTTTTATTGTTGCATCACCATGTCCAACTCCCACAGACAGCGGCTTCCAGCCATCTTTTAGTGCTTCAGTTAAAGTTGCATAATCGTTTTCACCATCCTTGCTATAACAGTTAATTGGTATATTGGGCAGATTATCTTTACCAAATAAATTTGCACCTGACATGAAACAAATAGCCGTTACCGTCTCAGCAGAAGCATTTAATGGTATGAAAATAAAACTAAAAAGCAGGGCTAATAAACCTGAACTGACAACTCGACTTTTTTCATAAAATGTTTCCTAAAATTTTTGGTAGACAGAGCAGGCTAGCAAATTTGTGAAGAAGTGTTATGAGTGAGCAATTAAACATTTATGAAAAAACATTTATAGCAGCCGCGTAAAACTCCACTAAAAGAATTAGGGCGTGTTTCAAACTACCCCTGAACAACCCTCTGAAGCACGATAATGGGATTGTTCGTTTCTCATTTTATAGGCATATTCAAACACACTAATACTTGGCAGAAAACTTTGCCGTTTTGATCTATCTTCCATTTCCCCCTCCCTGAGGCCAATTTTGAGTAAATTCAACGCTGCATGAGCACCATTATTTGTTCTCAAACTATATGAAGAATTATCTTTATAATGTCTTTCCCATACTTCTAGCATCAATTTAGTATCCAAGCCACTTAGTGTCACTTTGAACTTACTGTCTTTTAATTCACAGCCCCAGCGACAAATACTATTAGCCAAATAGTCCATTTGCATTGGATCATCAAATTGCTGTTTTATCTGATTAAACTCTCTGGTTCTATATAATGCGATATAGAACCTATTCTCATGAGGCTCAAATTTCCCTTCAAATGATAAATAATGTAATTTATATTCAAATTTTAAAAGTAACGCCACATGCCGATCGTTAAAATTTAACACCATCACATCATCGTTATTTAATGGAAGCTGAGAAACAGATATTGCAGCTGCAACCACGTCAGTCCCTCTTATCGTGGGAGTACTACATGTATTCAAAATCCCCCAAAAACCAGTAACGAAACGATAACTAGAAGAAGGTATGGATAACGTATAAGTACGAAGACGATATCCTAACGAACGTTCATCAGAATAAGTGGGACTGAAGACTTGAGGCGGCTGACCATTTACACTACCGTTAACACTTACAGGGTTCCCCCCTTGGTTCAGTGCAGATATAACTCCGTAGTGTCGGAACATACTATTCTAATTTATCTAAAACTTATTCATTTTATACAATATGTTGCCCCCAAAAGCTGGTTAACCTTTGTTCATAATAATGATAGAGGCCGTAACATATTGTAAAAAAGTGTTAAAACTCTTGTGGTTAATCGTATTCAGCAGGTATTGTGGAGTTAATCAAAAAAATTGGAATATGAGAATGCTTCAAACTTCCGAGCCGAGCACCTTAAGAAATACATTGCTGATCACAGCTTTTGATGTTCAAAAGCTCTTTTTTCAACGTCGTGGCATCATTGCCATAAGCTGTTTTTCATTGGTCTGGCTTTTTCTCCTTATTTATCCTATCCATGGTGCAGTTGAACTGTTAAATAACCCTAATTTCAAAGATTTCATTATTGGTTTTGCCCAGATGAGCCAAGCCGAAAAATTACTAAACTGGCAAGTGCCTGAGCTTACCGTTTACTGGGTAATTGCGCTGTACCTATACCCAATGTTCAGTATTATCATTACCGCGGATCAATTTGCTTCTGATAAACAAAGAGGCACATTGCGATTTTTATTATTAAGAACCAACAGAGACAGCCTGTTTTTTGGACGCTTTCTGGCACAAATTGCAATACAAGGCATTTTGATAGCTATCTCACTTTTGGCCACAATAATTCTGGCAATCTATCGTGAAGCAGATTTATTACTACCCGCTCTTTCTGCTAGTGTTTTTATAGCATTAGCTCTCATTATTAACTTACTGCCTTACACCGCATTAATGGCGCTATTATCACTGCATGCCAATAGTGCTAGGCAAGCGACTTTATACGCGGTTCTTTTTTGGATGATAACAAGTTTAGGGCTTGCTCTGCTCAACTACTTCATCCCGCAAACCGAATTTTTGCAATTTATTAAACCCGGAATTCAAATTTCTGACATGCTAAATACCCAAGACTCAGGTGTGCTGAGTTATTCTGTTATTCCTTTGATCCAAGCGGTTATCTTATTGGCACTGGGTAGAACCTACATGCAAAGGAGTGCGCTATGAGCATAATTATTGCTAAATCACTCAGTAAACATTACGGAGCAAACAAAGCACTCGATGATGTGAGCTTTGAAATTGAACATGGATTGCCAACCGCATTGGTTGGTCCAAATGGCGCGGGTAAAACGACATTATTTAAATTGATATGTGGTTTTATGACACCTACCTCTGGTCAGATTCAAATTTTAGGTCACAAGCCAGGAAATAATAAATTGATTGGCAAGGTGTCTGCCCTGCCTCAAGATTGCTTGCTAGATCCCAACCTCTCAATTGCCGCCCAATTAACACAATACGGTCAATTACAAGGCTTAAGTGCTTCTCATGCTAAGCGAGAAGCTTTAAGAGTATTAGAAGTTGTAGAGCTCAATGACGCTTCGAAGGAAAAACCGACGGCATTAAGTCACGGCATGGCTAAACGTGTTGCTATTGCTCAATCATTGATTAGTGAACCTGAATTGATTTTATTAGACGAACCTACTGCGGGTATTGATCCTTCTAACGCAAAAACGATTCGTACTTTAATTTCGGAACAAAGAGTAAAAAGTAAGTTCCTCATCAGCTCCCATAATCTTGATGAATTAGAAAAACTGTGCGATCAAGTTCTGTACTTAGACAAAGGACACTTGCAACAATCTTTATCTATTCATCAGCATTCTGACTCTTGTGAGTTTTTAACCTTGACTTTAAAAGGTTCAGAAAACCTAAAGCCAATCGTAGAAGGAATCAAAAATCTTCCTCTGGTTATCACTGTTGAGCAAACACAATCAAATGAACTGGCTATACGATATGATTCAGAGCATAGCCTAGATTTTGAAATACAGTTATTGACTTGTTTACATAAACAACAGTGGCACTACCAAAGCATTTATAAAGGTAAGCGATTGGAAAGTACATTATTCTCATGAAATTTAAGTTGCAACTTACCTTAATTTAGTCAGACTTTAAGGATAAGTTGTAACTAATTTAAATGGATTTGAGTATGACAATACATGGTAGTACTTCAGTTACTCAGGCTACACTAAGCAATGCTGAAACTTCTAAGTCTGATCCTATCAAGGTAACTCTTGACTGTGGCAGAACATACACTGTGACAATAATTAACCCTCGAGTTGCAGGAGATCAAGGTGAAGTTCAAATAAAACAAGGGTTTTTAGACTCTTTGATCAGCTTCTTTCTGGATCTGAAAGACTCGATTTCAGGTAACAATGACGTTCAAGAAATGAACAACGAAAGATTAGCAGCAGTAAAGCAATTTGCTCTTCAGCAATACCAACCTAAAACCGTAAGACCATCAACACCGATTTCATCATTTCATGAACCAGTAACCCGGAGGCCAATTGTTAATGCACACTCAAAACCTCCCCAGCCACCTATTATTTCCCAACTTGAGCAAAAGGTAAATAACAGTTCACACTACCATAACGAGCCTAAGTTAAATGAAACCCCCACTTTTGATGATGCCGTACAAGATTTACAAAAAGATTACTCGTGGATAGATCTGGATTCAATTGCTAATCATCAGGATGTGAGAATGAGTAAACGAGCAGTTTCTCAAGCTTTAGATTCGTCAAGCCTTCGTCCGCAAGATCAATTCACCCCGCAAGAACAAAATGCTATCAGGCTAGCTGGGCACCTAGTTATGCAGGCAGAACTTGTTCGCCTTTATCCGGGTATGTATCAAACAAACGGCCCAGTCTCTGCAGCAACAGCATCAATTCCACTAGAAACTCAGTTATCTGAAGTTGAACAAGTTGTGTTATCTAACCAAGATGTTCGAGAATTACGAGCTTTTTTAAATCGTGGCAATAAAAATATGAGCTATGCCTTAGATAATTTTATTCATCATCGTCCGGATGGCAGATTAGACATCGACAACCCTAGGGATATACTTAATAACCCCACAACCAAACCGGCCAAGATTATTGGAGAGTGCCATAAATTTTTGGCCGATAAGATACAAGAATCAAAAGAACAAGCGGAAAGAGAATACGCTATACAACTCTCCTCGCCCACGGTCGATACGACAGTTCCAATTTCAACTGAATTCAGAAAAAACTACAATGAATGCATGGAAAAAATACAAGAAAGAATTTCTGACAGAGACGTTACTAGAGCTAAGTTTTACGAACATGTGGAACGAGCAGGTTTCACTAGGGAAACATTCCCCATTGAAAGTAGAGAGGTTTCGAGGTATTACCGAGGAGGTTTAAGCTCTGTCGCTCCAGGAGCAATAGTAACTCACGTCCACCCGAAGATTGATCATTTCAACACAGAAGAAAGTGCTCTTCGATTGAAAATATTAAGTGAATCACTCCTTCAACCATGAAAAAGCCGCGACTCAATGAGTCACGGCTTTCAAATTCTTATCGCTCTAATCAGTATTAACCGATTACAGTTACTTCTTCAGCTTGAGGACCTTTTTGACCTTGAGTTACGTTGAACTCAACTTTTTGGCCTTCTTCAAGAGTTTTGAAGCCATCAGAAAGGATAGCGCGGAAGTGAACGAATACATCTGGACCTGATTCTTGCTCGATGAAACCAAAACCTTTGTCAGAGTTGAACCATTTAACGGTACCAGTAGTCTTTGCCATGATATAAATCCTGTAAATTTTAAATTTAAGCCTTAGCGGCGGTGGAGCTGAAAATGCCGGTATTACTTATGTTTTACAGGACGAACAGGTCGTGATGAATACATAAATATAAGTCCAACTTTCTAGCTGAGTAGACTATATAGTATTTTCCAACGATGTCAACTTACGAACCCTACTTCAAAAAAAAATTAATAAAATCAGTAAAGAAATTGAAATATATTCAAATTTTTTTACTAGCAAAATCGTTTTAAAACTGAACTAGGACTGACTAAAAATTGATTAAATTCAATTCGAAGCAGAATTATTGGCGCCGATGTAATTGGATCTTAAAATCCAGTTCACAGCTAAAACCCTGCTGACATAACTGTTGTTTTTGTGAGTCAGATAACTTCCAAGCATAAGGTGTCATATTCAAAAAGTTTTGTATGTCACCTGTTTGTTTTAAATTAATTTTTTTCTCTAGTCTTTCACTATGTATTAATTCAAAACCATCTAAACTATCAGTCTCTTCCGGGTGAAGCTTAGGCTGTTGGTATATGACTGTCTTTAAAAACCAGTGGTGTTTAGGGCCAGCAGAAACAGTTAAAAGGTATCCACCAGCTTTGATGACTCTCTTTAATTCACCTAATTGCGATGGTGCATAAATTCTTAAAACTGCATCAAGGGAGTTTGGTTCGAAGGGAGTGTCAAATGCACTTGCAACACAAAAATCAATATCAGGGTAACGCTTCGCTCCATAACGAACAGCGACTTTAGAAATATCCAAACCATAGATTTGAAGTGATTTAGCTTGCAATGCTTCCGCCAAACGTCCGGTGTAATAGCCTTCTCCGCAGCCTAGATCTAACATTGTATCGTGATTTTTTAGGTGTTCTGCTAGCAGTTCATTCACCCTGTCACTTAAAAATTGATAATGGCCTCGGTTCAAGAACTCTCGTCTTGCCTGTATCATCAATTGATTATCACCCGGATCTTTTGATTTTTTCTTTTGAACAGGTAGTAAATTTACATAGCCTTCTTTTGCAATATCAAAGCAATGATTCTGAGAACAGCGCCATGTTCGGTTATCCAGCTTCAAAGAAGATTCACAGATTGGGCAAGTATACGGCATAAGGAGAACTCTGAGTTAAGCCAATAAAATAAGGCCGCAAGTATATACTGAAGTGAAAAAATTGTCTGGCTAATGAGGCCAGTTAAATTCACTGACCTCAACATAACGATATGAATTACGCTTGCTTTATCAAGCCTAACGGCAGAGAACTACTAGATAAGTCATGGAACTTATGCAGATTTGGGAACAGCTTGCCTAATTCATTTTTCTGCACACCAAACCACATGGCTAATTCAGCATAGGCGACATCAGTGGACGTAGTCGGAATAAGCACTCCATTACCAACATCAAGAGAGTTTGAACTACCTAGCGTCAAGCCTGGGTAAGTACCGAATACTTTACCTCCATCGACAGGACCTCCCATAACCATAACGTTGCCGCCCCAGCCATGGTCCGTACCATTTCCGTTTGAAGTTAACGTCCGTCCAAAGTCTGAACCAGTCATAGTTACAACTTGCTCAGTAAGTCCCATTTGATCCAAACTAGCTTGGAACTCACCTAATCCTCGGCTCAACACTCGCAACATGCGTTGTTGATTAGCTAAAAGCTCATCATGATGATCCCAGCCCATATAACGGATAAAGAAAGTTTGCTGAGGCGTACCAAGTTCATCAGCCGCCTTGATACTTTGAGCCACCATTTTCAATTGTTGAGACAGAGGTGAACCCGAAAAACGCCCCGGCACTTGTACACTTTTAATCGAGTCTCTAAATTTCTCATGTAATGATTGAGCTTTACGAGTTAATGATAAGTACGTCTGCTTAAAAGGATCATTGTCATATTTGTGGTTAAGCAAGGCTTCAAAGTTCTTTAAGATGATACGGTTTAGCTCACGCATCTCACTAGATTGTCGGCGAGTCGGCTTCACTACTAAGCCAACACTCCCTTTCTCTGTAATCGCATAACTGCTACTTTCTACACCGTCTTGCATGATATTACGGCCGGCAAGTGAAATTCCCATTGGAACTTGATTCAGTCTAGGGTTAGGTTGAATTGAGTCAGCCATAAACCCAAACCAACCTTGATTGATTCGCTCATTAGGTCTTGCTGATTGCCAATGCTTGAATTGATCTGAGTGAGACATCAAGCCCAGTGGCAATTTCGCACTGTTGTTTTTAAAGCTTTCTTTTGTAACAGGCTCAACTAATGGACCAATGTTTGAAATAAAAGAAAGCTTCTGTTTAGCAAATAAATCTTGCACCTCAGGCATACTTGGGTGCAAAGCAAAAGTTCTGTTCTCCTGATCTTTAAAACCATTAAGCGCCAACAGTTTTGGGTGCTTTAAAGCTAAGTTACTTCGGGTTTTATTGTATTCAGCATAATGGCGCTGAGAGTATGGTACCAACATGTTATAGCTGTCATTACCACCATCAAGCATAATGAAAACCAGTGCTTTTTGGTTTTTTATATTTGATTGATTTCCCGCTGCAGGCGCCGCAAACGATGGCGCGACACCTGTAATACCGACACCTGCAGCTACCGCAGCACTGGATTTCAAAAATCGACGTCGAGATATGTTTGTAGTAGACATGATTAAGCCTCCTGCACTGTAAATTCTGGTGAAATCGTTAACATGAACGCAATTGTTTGCACTACCCATTCTGGGTTATTTTTAAACAGCTGGAATGACGATTTTATTTGCTCATGAATATCCAGTTTATGCTTGCCCGTTAAAACAAGACTCATGCGCTTTATGAGTTCATCGTGCTGACCATCTTTTGCCATTTGGATTTCTTTATTGAAGTTCAACTTTAAGGCGTCTTGTTGGTTCTTCTTTAATACATCCGGATTAAGCTCTGGTACGTTTTGTATCGTGGGAGAGCGATTAATGACTGTAGATACGGCAGGATAAAAGCCTCCGAAGAACCAGAAATACATCATGTTGGTATAAGAAATAGAAGTTGCAGAGGTATGAAGTTCAAACTCTGGAGCAACTAAGCCTAGATCTTCAATCTCACCGTGGGGGGTAAAATCAGGTTTATAAAAGTTAAACACACTTGGAGAAGACATAGGTAGCTGCTGTGTCAGCTCTTTAATATCGTCACCTATAAACCACAACTTGCCTGAATTGTTGTTGGCATTGAAAGCTCTTAAAATTTGAGTGGTTCTCAATGCTGGTGATTTTAATTTTTGCGATTGTACTCCGTCATCATGAGAGGCGAAATTGGCATCGCTTGCCGGGTTATTGAGTGGATAAAGTAAAATCTCTTTAATCGCAGCTCTTAAATCACCTTGAGTACCAAATTTATCAGCAACCGCTTTTACATAAGCTTTAGATGGATTTGAAGTCACCAGTTGATTGATCAGTTTAGTAGCAATAAATGGTGCAGCACTTGGGTGGCTAACTAATGAACGAGTAACGCTTCTAATTTCTTGTTCACTGCTTTGATTGCCTGGAAGATTAATGTGACCATTTAGCAAACGCTTAGGTTCACGGTCGTGGTAATTTTCATCGGCAGTCATAGGTTGAACCATGTTTACAAATGGCACAACTTTATACGACTTATCAACACCATCATTAAAACCAACTTCATAACCATTAAAACTGGGCTGCCAAAAACTGGTTTGCCATTCATATTGATAACTATTTGCTTTTAGTCCAGTAAATACTCTTGCCATTGCACGAATATCGACGTTGTCATAAGTCGGAATGTCTTCACCACGACTGTTTTGTTTGCGGGTGCCGTCAGGATTTAATTCAAATAATCCGATACTAAATAGCTGCATGATTTCACGCGCATAGTTCTCATCTGGATGAATATGTTGAGCAGGGTCAGCCTTGCGGTTGTTCATGTGTGAGAGGTAAATACCCATACAAGGATGGAACGAAACGTCGTATAAAAGATCGGCAAAGTTACCAAAGGCATGCTTATATAATAAATCGTAATAACTCGCCATACCGACGGAATCTAGCTCTAACAAAGAGTTGTCTGAGATAACCAAAATTTCACTCAATGCTTGTGCGACTCTCTGCCTTAGTAAACCTGAATTTGATTGTAAGGTATGGTCCCACCATGCCATTCGAAAATACCACTTATAGGGAAGTGCAGGGTTATTGCCTTCTCCATTGATTGCATTTACACCGTAAGTTGAAACCAGCTTTTGTCGGAACTGTTGCCATATTTTATTCGTCTTCGATTCAAACAACGATGGCTCAGCTTGATGCTGTAGTTCCTGCTCTAACCAATTTTCAGCACCAACTTCCTGTACTTGACGGATCAAGTTGTAGTCTGCTCCCAAAGTCGCTTGCATTAAAAAGCGACTACTTCTTTCATACTGCTTCATGAGCTTTACCTTAGACTTCTTATTTAATGCTTTTTTCATAATGATCATTACGGTTTTAACATACCGCACTCCACGTTTGATTGACTTTGTTTGCTATCTAAATAACCTGAGCTCTGCATAAACAACACGGTACTGATTGGGTTATACAGGTTCAGGTTAAACAGGTAGATTGTCACAATGTAAATCAATTCAAATAAATTTGAAACATGAAAACATTCAAAATGAATCTCCATCAACAATTGTACTGTAAACAATGTAGGGCAAGTAGAGCAAATACCCTTTATTTTCAATTAATTATAAGATTCCAGCAGTCATATTTCTGACGGTTTAAGTCGATAAAATTATTTTCTAGCATTCGTCAAAATTTTTACTCATAAAACAGTTAATTAGGGCTAAATAGTAAACAAATTTACTTTTTTTGAAATACAACAATGCATCACTCGGTCTTAACAAAAAGCCAACAAATCATTTCAAATGGACGAGTGAACGCTATGACCAACAAACTGAAAGTGAACAATACCTACCTTAAAACGCTGTTAATCACGGCTCCTTTTTTATTTGCCGCAACCAATGCTTCTGCAGGGGCTTGGGTAGCTGAGAAAGGCTCTGGATATGCCAAGCTTGGTTACGCTGGCTATGACGCAGATAAATATAAGGGGAACAACCCTACTTTTGAGAGCTTCAAAAGTGATAATGTCTCATTCTATGGCGAGTACGGGCTAGGAAATAATTTTGCTCTATATGGTTCTCAATTATTTCAATCATACGACCAATCTGACTCAAATACAGGCCAAAGCAGTGCCAGTGGTTTAAGTGATACTGAGTTAGGCATTAAATACCAGTGGCAAGCTAACCCGTTTGTTTTCTCAACTTCGTTTTTAGTTAAAGCACCACTATTTTATAAAGCAGAAGACGGCTTAGGTAACCACCAAGTAGATTATGAAGCACGTGCTCTTATTGGCAAGAGCTTAAATGAATACGGTTACCTTGGTCTTGAAGCTGGTTATCGTTTAAGAGCTGGCGCACCGTCTGATGAATATCGCTACCTTGTTGAATATGGTTTTGATTTTAATAAAAGCTGGTACTTCCGCACTAAATTAGACGGTACCCTAAGTGCAAAAAACTCAGATACCCCAAATACAATTAATTCAAACCTATCTAACCCACTCGAATTTGACGTAGGAAAACTAGAGCTCACTACAGGTCTAAAGCTTGGCAACAAGGCTTTTAAAGGTTATGGCATTGAATTTACCTATACCCGCGAAATTTACGGTGAGAATGTATTAGAAGGTAACCGTTTTGAGTTGGCTTTAACCAAAGTGTTTTAACCCTTAACGAAACACAAAGGGGATATCCCCTTTGTGTTTTTTCGAATCTACAAATTAACGAACAAAATTTTCATAAAGGGTTGTTTAGCCATGTCGTCGATCAGTTGGTTTTTTATTACCAGTCATTTTGTTTTATTAGGCATTTTATGTCTTTTTGGTCTTCATCGCCTTTCGATGGTATTTCGCTGGTTTAAATACCGTCATTATCAACCAACAAAACCTAAAGCATTTTCATCACTGCCCAAAGTAACGGTGCAAATACCCCTTTATAACGAACGCTTAGTTGCCAAGCGTATTGTTGATTCAATCGTAAAGCTCGAATATCCACAAGATAAATTACAAATTCAAATTGTCGATGACTCAACCGACGAAACTTGTGAGCTCATCGCTGAAAGAGTAAAACACTACCAGCAGCAAGGCATAGATATTCAGCATGTTCAGCGCATCCATCGCTATGGTTTTAAAGCTGGGGCATTAAAAGATGCCATGGAGACAGCCACTGGTGAGTTTATTGCCATATTTGACGCTGATTTTATTCCGCACCCTGACACCCTACAAAAAACCATTCACCATTTTACTCAAGAAGATATGGCAATGGTGCAGTTTAGATGGGAGCATTTAAATCGAAGAAGCAGCCTATTAACCAAACTTCAAGCCATTATGCTTGACGCTCATTTTGGTCTAGAGCAACGAGTCCGTTGTGCCAGTGGTATGTTATTCAACTTTAATGGTACCGCTGGTATTTGGCGTACAAAAGCTATTGTTGATGCTGGTCATTGGAGCGCCGACACTTTAACAGAAGATCTGGATCTAAGTTATCGAGCACAACTCGCTGGTTGGAAGATGCGATATCTTAATGATGTCACTTGTCCCGGTGAATTACCTGCCGATATGAATGCATTTAAGAGCCAGCAGTTCCGTTGGGCAAAAGGTGGCGTAGAAGTCATGATGAAGATGCTTCCAACGGTTTGGAAGGCCAAGATTCCTTTCACAAAAAAACTAGAATCAACTTTTCATCTATCAAATAACCTAGCTTATTTTGTGATGTTGATTGATACCTTAATTTTTTTGGTACCCAGTTTATACCTAAGAGATCAACATGACTTCGTTAATGTTTGGTGGCTAGATATTCCATTGTTAGCCATGTCTTCTGGCGGGCATTTGGCGTACTTGTTTTTCGGTCAGGTAGTCTTAGGTCGCTCAAAGACACACGCATTTTTTAAACTTCCCAGCCTAATGGTGCTTGGAATTCTACTCGCCATCAACAACTCAAAAGCAGGCTTAGAAGGTTTGTTTGGTATGCGATCCGAGTTTGTTCGAACACCAAAAACAGGCGAACTAGGCGATGAAGCGGATTCACCACAAATAAAAGTCAAAGCAGAGAAAAAACAATATCGCGCTATTGCTCCTAAAGGCGCATTTTTTGAGTTAGCTATTGCCCTTGTCTATTCAACTGTATTTCTGTGGGCCGTAGGTCAAGGCCATTGGTTTATGTTGCCATTTTTACTGCTATTAGCTGTTGGTTTTGTACTGTCAGCGTTTCATAGTTTCTATAGTCACCTGCAACTATCAAAGTGATGAGGTTATCCTGCAATGAATCAACTTAAGAATGATTGGATTCAATGCCTATCACCTCGCACACAAAGGTGGATACACATTGCGAGTTTGGCGGGAATCGTCCTTTCAAGCCTCGCAAGTTACTGGTTATCAGAGGTGAAGGGTACATCGAACTCCCCTCACTTAGCCGATATGGGCATTTACATCATCATACAATTCAGCGTGATGGGATTATTCATGCTCTTAGCTTGGGCAACAACATCAAGTTCCAATCAATTAAAAGATGTTAAGCTGATTTTGCTCGCTGCAGTGATCGCCAGAGTCATCTTACTTGATGTAAATCCTTATACATCTAATGATGTTGATCGCTACTTGTTTGATGGTCGAATTGCTTATGAAGGGCTTGATCCTTATCGCATCAGCCACGATGCACGAGAATTACAAGAGCTTAGAGCTCAATGGCAACCTCCTCAAGAACATGCAAAATACGTCACCTTGTATCCACCTGTTGCATTAAGTTTATTTGCTTTAGCGGCTTCAGCTGGAGTTGAACATGCTCAGTTGGCGTGGAGCGTCATACTATTAATTAGTGGCCTACTGACCTTATATTTTTGTGCACGAGTATTGCAAAAGCTGGGCAAGCTAAAGCATCTGCCCTTAGTCGCCTTATCCCCATTATTGATATTAGAAACTGGTGTTGGGCTTCATCTTGATGCACTTTCAGCATTGAGTGTGATTGTGGCTGTATATTTGTGGCTACAGCAGCGATTTGTATTGACTGGGATCATGATTGGAATAGGAATGTCGACAAAGATATTACCTATGATGTTGTTGCTGCCCTTTCTATTCTTTTTACTTGGTAAAAAAGAATTCAAAACCTTTGTAATGATACTGAGTAGCACAATCGTAACCGTCATCAGTATTTATTCGCTCACCATTGCACTCGGTTATCACCCAGTTGGTAGCATCAGTGTATTTTTTGAAAAGTGGCGATTCGCCTCCCCATTATTTAATTCACTGGATGCTTTTATATCTGGCTATCCGTTGATTTTCACTCTAATGGCGATTGCAACGATCATTTGCTTGTTAATCGGTTTTGTTAGCTTATCGTCAACTGATTTAGCATCAAAAGACAGTAAATTGGGCTCGTGTTTGCAACTTGCTCTGGCTGTACCGCTATTGTTAAGCCCAGTGCTATTTCCTTGGTATTTGATGCCATTGATTCCTCTACTGGCATTAAGACCGAATGTTTATCTGATCGCTTGGACGTTATTGATGCCTTTAACTTATGAAGTTATTAGTAACTTTTTATGCTGCCAGCAATGGCAGCCTGCCCAATGGCCAATCATCATTCTCGGAATTCTATATCTAATAACAACAATCAAACTCACAAAATGGCTTTATCAAAATAAATCACAACTATTAAGCCATTTGAGCAATCACAACCAAAAAATAAGTACCTGTCGATGAGTTCTTTGAAAATTGTTGTGCTCAGGTTTAGTGCAATACAAGGCGCAATGAAGGGCGCATAGCCGAAGCTATGTAACCGGAATTGCAACGCCGTATAGTGCTGAAGCAGAGCGCAAAAAATCTTAAGAAACTTATGGTCGGGTACTTGAGGAACACATTATGATCACTGCAATCAAAAACTATGCTCATTGGCTTCATGGACAGTGGCCCGATGGAACACCTGAAAAACTCCCTCTCGTTGATATTAACGGCACCACGAACATAAAAGGCGTTTATGTCGTTGGTGACCTCACAGGCATACCATTACTCAAATTTTCGGCAGATACTGGTGCAAAAGCAATCAGTCAGATCATCAATGACGATGCTTTTAGCAAGCGTGTACAAAGTGATGAAATTACAGACGTCATTATTGTTGGTGGTGGAGTCAGCGGCTATTCGGCAGCGATTGAAGCAAAAAAACATGGGTTAAGTTTCACTTTGCTTGAAACGAATCAACCATTATCAACTATTGAGAACTTTCCCAAAAACAAACCTATTTATACTTATCCGACGGATTTAGAGCCTGAAGGTGAATTAGCGTTTACCGACAAGATCACCCACAAAGAAAGTTTATTGTCTGAATTAAAAGCGCAACTGACTAAGTTCGACATCAAAGCGGACATTGCCAAGGTTAGCCATGTAGAAAAATGCTCGCAATACATTGATGTTGTTCTAGACAATGGTGACAAATTAAAAGCGCATAGAGTCATTATTGCCATTGGTCGTTCTGGCGGATATCGAAAACTTAATATTCAGGGTGAAGAGTTAGGAAAAGTTAGTAATCGTTTAATCGACCCTGCCGTTTACGCCAATAAAAAGTTATTGATTGTCGGTGGTGGTGACAGCGCCCTTGAAGCCGCCATCGCAACCGCCAATGAAAAAGCCGAAGTTACGCTTTCTTATCGAAAAGGAGAATTTAATCGTGCTAAAAGCGAAAACGTTGAACAGCTATATGAACTCGCCAATACCAACCAACTTAAGCTAAGGCTTAACACCAATTTAAGCGAGATCACCGAAGACAATATCACTCTTACTGATAAAAATCGTGATACAGAAACACTAGAAAACGACAACGTTCTTTTGGCTACAGGCCGTGAAGCTCCTTTAGATTTTTTCAGACGTTCTAAAATCACAATCCAAGGTGAAAGCACTTGGCAAGGCTGGGTTGCTTTCGTGTTATTTTTAGCGGCAATGTTTGCCCTTTATGACTGGAAAGGCTTTGGTTTTTTAAATTCATTTTGGGGGACTTTTTCTCATCCAGATCAAATGCCAACTCTTATTTCAAGTTGGGGAGAATGGTGGCAAACACAAGTTAATGACCGAAGCACCTTAATTGGAACCATAGCGATTTCATTAAAAAGCCGTTCTTTTTATTACACTTTGCTGTACACCATCATTATCGCTATCTTTGGTTGGCAACGTATTCAAAGGCGCAAAACGCCTTACGTCACGCGGCAAACCATAGTGCTATTCTCGGTTCAAGTACTGCCTCTGTTTTTACTTCCTGAGATTATTCTGCCATATCTTGGTTATAACGGCGTTTATGATGCAGGGTTTGGCAAAACCTTTGCTGATACTTTATTTCCGAGCTACATATCGGCACAAGACATTGCTGCTCAAAACTGGCCTGTATGGGGACATCACCGTGCCTATTGGCATGCGTACAGTTTAATCCTCGCTTGGCCATTAAGTGTCTATACCGTATTTACCGATACCCCGCAAATTGCTTGGTTGGTGATTGCTGCATTGCAGGTATTAGTGATTCTTCCTTTCATTGTTTACAAATGGGGTAAAGGCGCATATTGCGGTTGGATTTGCTCTTGTGGTGCTATGGCTGAAACTTTAGGTGATACTCAACGCCATAAAATGCCCCATGGGAAAAAATGGAACAAACTCAATATGCTTGGGCAGTTCATTTTATTACTCGCAGTCACCCTGCTGGTTATTCGAATCTTAGGCTGGATTTATCCTGATACTTGGATGAATGGCATGTTCAACCTGATTTTCAAAGGTGAAAATTCTAGTGGTCAACTGGTCAACGGGTTCAGTTACAAATGGATCATTGATGTTCTATTTGCAGGCGTTCTCGGTTTTGGTTTGTACTTTAAATATTCAGGAAGAACGTGGTGTCGCTTCGCCTGCCCTCTTGCTGCACTTATGCACATTTATGCTCGCTTTAGTAAGTTTGCTATTGCCAGTGAAAAATCAAAATGCATCAGCTGTAACTTATGTACCAGCGTCTGCCATCAAGGTATCGATGTAATGGCGTTTGCCAGCAAAGGCAAGCCTATGGTTGATCCTCAATGTGTTCGTTGTTCAGCCTGCGTAAGTACATGTCCAACAGGCACTTTGTCTTTCGCACAAATCAATAGAGTAACATCTGAAGTCATAAAAACGGATTCTCTCCCAGCTAGCCAAGTGCAAATGGCAGAGAAAATGAAAGCTCACGGAGTGATAGAGGTTAATAATGTATAAGGGTTACAGAGTAGCAGTAGTGATCCCTGCCCTAAATGAAGAAAACGCCATTGGCGTTGTTACATCCGCACTGACTGAGTTGGAGTTTGAAAACCAAACAGTGATTGATGCCATTGTCGTCTGTGACAATGGCTCAACTGATAACACAGCGTCAGTAGCACAATTAGCGGGAGCGATTACGGTTAGACAAGATATTCCGGGTTATGGCATTGCTTGTTTGACCGCCATAGATAACTTACCTCAATGTGACATCGTATTATTTGTCGATGGAGATGATTCCTGTTTTGTTGAGCAAGCCATTCCTATGCTTGAGGGCATCGTCAATGGTGACGACTTAGCCATAGGTTCACGCAACCTAGGGAAAATCGAAAAAGGCGCCCTAACTCAAACCCAAATGTTTGGTAATTGGCTTTCAAGCCATCTCATCACCTTGTTCTGGGGACAGAAAATTACCGATCTAGGCCCATTTCGCGCCATTAGATACTCGGCATTGCAAACTATCAATATGCAAGATAAAACCTTTGGTTGGACGGTGGAAATGCAAGTTAAGGCCATCATTCATGGAATGAAAGTGAGCGAGTATCCCGTAGATTCAAAAGTCCGAATTGGTGAGTCTAAAATAAGCGGCACTTTAAAGGGGTCAGTAAAAGCAGGAATCGGCATTTTATCTATGATAGGCAAGCTGTTTTTAACTCAAGCTCAACTTAAACGCAGTACAAACCGTATATGAAGAAAGTCGTATTCTCCATTTTTAGCTTAGTGATAGCAGCACTCGTGTATAAAGGTTATTCCTTCTATTCTGCTATCACACCTCAAGCTAATACCTTCTGGCAAGCAAGTAACGAAAACAGCACCCAAATAATCGACCATCAAGCTTGGCAAATATTGCTCGATAGATATTTACTAGACGAGGGAAGTTTTCGAGTTTTTAACTATTTGGCTGTTTCGAGTGCCGATAAACAAGCACTCACAGATTATTTAAAATCACTGAGTTCAATCGACCCTAGACAGTTTAACCGCAACGAGCAACTAGCCTATTGGGTCAACCTCTACAATGCATTAACAGTGGATTTAGTGATTGAGCACTACCCTATCGCTTCTATCAAAGAAATTGGAGATGGAATAACGGGCCCTTGGAATATCGAAGCCATAGAAATAGCAGGCCAAGCCGTTACCCTGAACCAAATTGAACACAAAATCTTACGCCCAATTTGGCAAGATCCAAGAATCCACTATGTAATCAATTGTGCTAGTTTAGGTTGTCCTGATTTACCATCTAAGACCTTGAGTAGTAGTGATATTGAATCTCAGCTAAATCAGGCTGCGGTTAGGTTTATTAATCAAAGTAAAGGCGTCGATATTCGAAGTGATAAGCTGATAATTTCAAGTATTTATAACTGGTTTTCTGAAGATTTTGGGGAAAACCAAACTGAACTAATGGCACATATAACACAATTCGCAAAGCCAGAGTTGAAAGAAAAAACTGAACTAATGGCACATATAACACAATTCGCAAAGCCAGAGTTGAAAGAAAAACTTGCTGAAATCACCAAGCAAAAGCCATTCAAGATAGAATTTCAATATGATTGGAAATTAAATTCGCCATTGGCAGGTCATGTTAATTAGGTAAATAATAGTTTAACAGTCAATGAAGAATCCACTGCCAACACTCGTTGTTTTTTGTAAAAGGCCTAAGCTCAATCAAGGTAAACAACGATTAACACAAGATACAAGCTCAGAAAATGCGTTAACAATCGCGAACGCATTATTGGCTTGCGCTATAGAAGACGCCAGAGCATGGACTGGACACGTCGTCTTAGCTTGCGCTCATCAACAAGACATAAGTTGGATGCAAGCTCAACTGCCAGATGCCACTGTTATAGCGCAATTACCTCTTGATCAGGATGGCAATTTAGGCGAACGCATCAACTATATTGATTCACAGCTCAGAAAGCTTGGTCATCGCCAAACTATTTATATTGGTACCGATGCGCCAATGTTGGATAAAACCCATTTTCTTTCAGTACTTGAAGCTCTGAACGAGCATGATATAGCGTTAAGTCACGCACAAGATGGCGGAGTGGTGATTATGGCTAACCGGACACCATGGCCGAATATCAAACATCTACCTTGGAGTACCGATAAACTTGGGGAATCACTTGCAAATGCTTGTGTGAATCAAGGATTAACCGTGACTTCAGCTCTTGGTGGCTATGATATTGATTATGTGGCTGACTTCAAAACACTCTATCAAGATCTCCAAGGCGACTTACGTTCAGCGCGACAAAACTTGCTCAAGCTCATTACCGATTTATTTTTTCAGGATGTACCCAAGATGACTCAGACTTCTTCATGCTGTAGCCCTAGCTCAGATACAAGTAAAACCGATGACGCTACTCGTGATTCGGTAAAAGACTACTACGGTAAAGTCCTCGAAAGTTCAGAAGACTTACAAACTAATGCCTGCTGTACTGATGACAGCTTATCTCCTCAAATGAAAACCGTGTTATCCAACATTCACGATGAAGTGCTTACCCGTTACTACGGTTGTGGTTTGGTGACCCCTGAATCACTTGAGGGTTGTCATGTTCTAGACTTAGGCTGTGGCGCTGGTCGCGACTGTTATGCCTTAGCCCAATTAGTGGGTGAGCAAGGTTCAGTTATCGGTGTCGATATGACAGACGAGCAGCTAGCCGTTGCAAATAAATACATTGAATATCACCAACAAAAATTTGGCTACGCTGAACCAAACACCCGCTTTTTAAAAGGTTATATTGAAAAGCTTGATGAACTTAATATTCCTGATAACAGCATTGATATTGTCATTTCCAACTGCGTGATTAACCTAAGCCCTGACAAGCATGCTGTTTTAAAAGAAGTATTCCGAATTCTAAAACCGGGAGGAGAAATTTATTTCTCTGATGTCTATGCAGATAGACGAGTTCCTCAACACCTAGTGAATGATCCTCTACTTTATGGTGAGTGCCTGAGTGGAGCCCTCTACTGGAACGACTTTGAGAATCTAGCCAAGCAAGTTGGCTTTGCAGAACCAAGGTTAGTCAACAGTCGTGCGATCACTATTGATAATGACGATCTTTCAGCAAAGCTGGATGATATTCGATTTACTTCGGCTACCTATCGTTTATTCAAAGCAGAGCAATTAGAGCCTCAGCCTCAAGATTATGGCCAACAGGTTATATATTTAGGCACGCTCTCTGAACACGAGAAAAAATGGCAACTGGATACTGAAACAAGCTTTACTCAAGGCTTAATTACACATGTAAACGGTAATGTTTGGCAAAGTTTGAAGCAATCTCGTTTTAGCCATCATTTTGAATTTATAAATGAAGGTGATGAACATTTAGGATTTGATCAATCACAGAAACTGCGCACAAGTTTAGACTTCGACTTCCAAACAAGTTCAACAGGAGCTTCATCAAGCTGTTGCGCCCCAGCACAAACCAACATTACGAGTTGCTGCTAATGGGAATTGCAACGCAAATCACCCCTTGGACTCATACCCCTTTAGGTGATGAGAGAGGTTATATACAGCCTCACTCCCTAAAAGAATTGTGGTTTCATACCGGAACCAAATGTAACTTAGAGTGTGATTTTTGCTTGGAGGGCTCAAGCCCTTCAGACAAACGCTTGCTGTCACCAAAGCTTGAAGAAGTGATCCCTTTAATCGATGAAGCGATAGAAATGGGCGTAGAGCAATTTTCGTTTACAGGTGGTGAGCCTTTCTTAGCCAAAGATATTATCGCCATCTTAGACTATGCTTCGCGATTCAAGCCTTGTTTAGTACTCACAAACGGTACAGAACCTCTACTCAAGCGATTAGATGCGCTCATTGCTTTAAAAGCGAAAAATCAGCATCCAATTTCGTTTCGCATAAGCATTGATTCCCCTGATGAACAAAAACACGACTTAGGTCGTGGTCATGGTAACTTCTCCAAAGCCTTTATCGGCATGAGAAAACTACATGAACATGGTTTTCCAGTGTCTTTAGCAAGACATATTGAAAGTGGTGAAGATCAAATTCAAGTTGATAAACAATTCCAAAATTTATTTGCTCTTAATGGCTTACCAGCTGACTTGACCATTGTGGCATTTCCGGACTTTCTACCGCCTAACTCATTGCCTCATGTACCACACATTACGACTCATTGTATGACGGCTTATCAGACGGAAGAACAAAGAAACAATTACATGTGCTCCAATTCAAAAATGATCATCAAAAAAGGCGATGAAATGGAGGTTTACGCATGTACTTTGGTTGATGATGACCCAGATTACTTTATGGGTAACACCCTGCAAGAAAGTATGCCTAAAAAGGTCAACCTTAAGCACCATAGATGCTACAACTGCTTTGCCCACGGCGCCAGCTGTAGTGAGATGTGATGGAAAAATAGCAAGCACAATTGTTATATCAAAGGAGCCATAATGCAAACGACAACTGAAGCGTACATCCATGTACTGACGACCGTGACATCCTGTCACGGACGGTTGTCTTATTACACTATGACTCCTCTAGATGATTTAACCCTCATTATCTACTTGTCAGATAACAGTAGATAAATACTATCGGGAGAGAAGTAATGAAATCTATTTTATTTTTATGTACAGGAAACTCTTGCCGAAGTCAGATGGCTCATGGCTTTGCCAATGAATTATTGGCAGATCAATTTGTCAGTTACTCGGCTGGTATTGAGTCCCATGGATTAAATCCATCAGCCGTGCAAGTGATGCGAGAAGTCGGTATTGATATCAGTAATCATGAGTCAAATACCCTTGAACAATATCAATACAAAGATTTTGACTATGTGGTTGCGGTTTGCGAACACGCCGCCAACAGCTGCCCTACTTTTACTCAAGAAACTCAACTAATCAAACGCCAGTTTGACGATCCGCCTAAATTGGCAAAAGAATCAAGCTCTACCGAAGAAGCATTAAATCATTACCGTCGAGTAAGAGATGAAATACAAAATTGGGTTTCTGGTTTAACTAGATTGAATTAAAAGGAACAACAAATGTTAGCAATTATCGGCGGCACAGGTATTTACAATATCGAAGGCCTAATCACTATCGAAAAGCACGATATCAGCACCCCATTTGGCAAACCTTCTGCTGAAATCGTTCGAGGCGTTTATCACGGCAAAGAAATTTTATTTTTACCTCGCCATGGTAATAACCACCAGCTGTTACCATCAGAAGTTAATTACAAAGCTAATATTTGGGCGCTTAAAAGCTTGGGTGTAAAGCAAATCATTGGCTTATCAGCTGTAGGCAGTCTCCAAAAAGAAATAGAACCAGGCGATCTTGCCATTGCCGACCAATATTTTGATTTTGTAAAAGGCCATCGTGAGAAAACGTTTTTTGGAAATGGGCTAGTAGCTCATGTATCTACAGCAGGACCTACTTGCTCTGCCCTTGCACAAAAGATTTCAGAAGCAGCGATTAAATCTGAAGTTAGATTACACACAAATAAAACCTACGCTTGTGTCGATGGCCCAAGGCTAGGCACTAAAGCAGAAAGCTTATTTTTAAAAAATGCGGTTAATGCCGATTTAGTTGGCATGACCAATGTTCCTGAAGTGTTTTTAGCGAGAGAAGCTCAAATCTGTTACTGCACCATAGGTATTGCCACTGATTACGACTGCTGGCAAGACGATCCGGCTCATCACGTTACCGTTGAACAAGTGATCAGTCGCTATGGTGCTAGCTTAGAAAAAGCCAAGTTAGTATTAGCCACCTACATTCAAGGTATCCCGGCAGCATGCCAAAGTCACTGTAATCATTCATTAGAAAGCGCTGTGCTCACACCTGTTGAAAGCTTATCTGAAGAAGGTAAGCAGTTATTTGAAGTTTTGTCAGCTTAACCCCAATTGTCTTATATTCTAAAGAGGAAGTGATTAACACTTCCTCTTTATTTACTTTTCTTGATTTAACTATTGAAACTAGCACGTTATTGGACAAAAATGAGTTACAATCTTAACTCTTTTTTATATTTCATTATCTTTATTAAGCAAATTTCTTAGTTCATGTTTACTCTGCTCTGGTGTTTTACCTGCAGTATCTAAAATAATTTTTGCAGAGCACCAAGGCTCATATTCTCTTGAAACTACACCCTCCCAAGATGGAAGAATAAGGTTAGGGATATCGCTCTGCCTTTTGTCAATACGCCTACGATGCTCATTTTTGTCTGAACAAATTATCTCTATCTCTTTGAAGAGGGATGAAGCTTTATTGGCGATATCAACCCAAGCTTTTCGTGATTCATATACAGGGTTTGTCGAATCTGCTACTACAGATAGACCATTTTTTAAGTTTTCTAAAGCAATTGAAAAAGCGATTTTATAACCTTGGTCGTAGAGATTTTTTAAACCGCTATTTTTTAGCTCTTGCTCAATAGTATCTATACGAATGTAAATAGCACCTGTCGATGACGATAGATATTTTGCCAATTCTGTTTTACCTACAGCAGGTAGACCACCAAATATATATAACATAAATTTTTCCGATTTTTTCGACAAAGACTAGCCCAATTAAATATGGCTACATTCCACTTAAGCAGGAAAACTACATCATCTTTGTGAAAGCACTCATATGTACTTTTCGAAATACTTAATGGGCATGTCTTGATAGTAACCAGCACCACAAGCTTGGAACCCAAGTTTATGGAGGATGTGCTGGGAAGGCATGTTTCTCGGCTCAGTTAAAGCGAGAATTTTCACATAACCAACATTACGGGCAAAAGACAAGACGGCAGAGCTAGCTTCATATGCATACCCTTTTCCTCTAGCTGAAACCTTAAGGCGGTACCCTAGTTCAACTACTGTTTCGCCTTTATAGTTAAATGATTCTATTCCACAATAACCAATTAGGTCACCTGTGGAACGTTCTATAACACAAAACTTTCCGATACCTTTATTTTGAAATGCATTAACCAGCTCTTCAAAACGCAATTTTGCTTGTTCAAGTGTCATTGCACCATTTGGAGAAAACGCCATAAAATCATCATCTCGTAGTAACTTCATGACTTCGCTTTGATCTTCCTGAACAAATTTTCTAAGCTTTAATCGTTCTGTTTTTATCATTGGATACTGCCAAGCATTTCACGCCTTAGTTAACAGGAAAACTTACAAAGATGATTTTGCCAGTGAATAACCACTGGTACATCAATAGACAAAACCTACATAGAATTTTATTGAGCTGTTCTGTTTGATTGGCTCAATTTTATTCCAAATAGAGGTCGTACCCACTTCCAGCGTCGTATGCAAAATTCATGTATAAGTAAACAACCCAAAAATGTCGCTAGTGTTAAAGCTAAGAACTCAGTATAAACAGGTAGGTTTTGCCTCGTTAGCCAATAACCAAACATAACAATTAATGTTTGATGTAGTATATACCAAGGAAATACTGCTTCTGTCATATATGACAACACCTTACCCGGTTTATTCAACCACTTTTGCGCCATCGCTAACAGAGCGATAATAGAAAACCAAGGGTAAGCTGTCTTTCTTACGATTTCAGAATAGTGCTCAGTCATTTCAAAAGCAGGTGACCAATAACTTTGTCCTTCTAAATACCAGACTATGGATGCCAATGAAGCTATACCAAAGACCATTACAAGAGAAGGGAGCAGTGCATTACTGACGGCTTTCCAAAAGCTACTATCCTTCGCAATTAAAAAACCGAAAATAAAAATACTAAAAAACAACTGATGATTAGCCCAGTCATCAACAAGAGCGTGTGTTGAAGGATAGATTGGTTTTAATATAAAGCGGTAAATCATAAAAATGACTGTTGGAACAAGCATAACAATCAAGAACCCCAGCTTGTTATCTAGCCCAGCGCTCATTATTTTCTGACCGACTCCACCCATAAATTTGATCAGTGGTCGAGAAACTGGAATTAGCATTAAGGTATAAAACAATAAATAAACTACATACCAAAGATGATTCCAAGTAGGTATGATTATTGAGTATTTATCAAAACTCCCTATCAAATATTCTGGATAGAAAGCCCAAAAACCTGATGTTATTTCGCCTTTCTCTAACAGCTCTAACCACGACTGCGGTGCTATGATGGTATGAACACAGAAAATAATAGGCACAAACAAAAATATAGTTCTGGTTATCGTGATTTTAATCAATGGCTTCTTATCAATAGCAAACCTGATTGCAATACCTGATATAAAGAAGAGTAAAGAAAGGCGCCAAGGGTTTACTAATTTCATTAAGGGTTCGATAGCATCACTAGCATGTATACTTTTTACATGGAAACTCCAAGAGACATAAAACATTCCAATGTGATAAAAAATAAGTATGCCAAATACGATAACCCTCAACCAATCTAAATCATATCTCCTACCTGCATCAATCCTATGCTCCATCACCAAGCTCCATTTTAGGTGTTTTAATTTTTATGCTTGGCTTTTATTAAACTGTATTTATCTATAAATAAAAATGCTTTTACATGATTTGTAACACATTTCGCAGCATTATCGAGCTGACATCGAATTCCTCAGTTTTAACAATTTCAAGTTACAACCTTAGCACTTTGAAGATATTAAAGTTTCACCTAGAAGTGCAGTCTCATATCGGGGCAGAACAATTGTTTGCTGTTCTAGTTGGGTTGAATAATTCAGAACTCTAAACCCAAAAGTCACAAAATTTTTTAAACCGACATTGACACCCTAAGGTATCAAGAGATACCCTAGGGTTACAAATGATACCTGAAGGTACCATGAAGATTTAAGGAAGAATTATGTGGAAACTATCAACACCAGTAAATGAAGAAAAGTTTTTGAAAAAAATTGCATGGCTTTCAATCATAGTTAGTGCTCTGTTTTCTCTTGAAATATTTGATAGTTCATGGAGTGAATTAAAAGAAAGTCATCCTTTATTTTTTATTTTCAGTGTAGTTGTTTACCTCGTTTTAATTATCATTGTGCTGAACTTGCTTTCTCATATTGTAATGTCTTCATGGGACATTAGAGATGCATGGTTAGGTCGCTTCCAAGACGAGTACTTTAATGCAGTTAATCTTAAAGCTGCTTATTACGCATTAAGTGTTTTAGGGTTGTTTTTAAGTTCTGTTATTTGGTTGGATTTTATACTACCAGAGGCCATTTCTACTATGAACATACAATCATTCAGCAAACTTAGTATGGGGCTTGGTTTCCTAACTTATGGCTCTTCGATTATATGGGAACTAAAGCAATCAGATGAAATCGACTGTGAGTAACAAATTAGAAAATAACATTGCAAAATTACGGTCACGCAGGAAGCTTTCTCAGCAGCAGCTGGCCGACGAAATTGGTGTTTCAAGAAAGACCATAAGCACGATAGAAACTGGACGGTTTACTCCATCTGTTGTTATTGCATTGAATTTGGCAATGTTTTTTGAAGTATCTGTTGAAGAGATTTTTGAACTGCTTTGACACTTTACCAACCGAACAAATAAGAACTTATTAATAAAAAAGGGAAAGGATATACAGGATGGCATTTAGATTATGGACTTATAAAAGGCCGTTTCATTACGAAGGAAATAATTATGAAGTTAAATACTTCTGTTCGCTTACAACTTATACATCACAACTATTTTGTGACGGCTCCTTAATTGATGAGTGCACTCATTCGTTTGATGGTGACTTCAAAGTAGTTGAACATAAATTTCAATCTCCAAGCCATTCACAAAAGCTTGTTGTTTCGGTGGGGTACTATAATTGGTTAAATGTCGGTATCGAAGTAAGAGATAACGACAACTTAGTTTATGCAAGTCACCCAGGAAAAGATATTCACTTTGCAACCAATAAGCTAGAAAGCTTAGGTATTTCTGACAACTCTCCTGAAGCTGATGAAAAAAGGCAGCAGCAAAAAGACCAGTGGAAAAAAAACAAACCTTCTATTCTTGCTGATATCGGCATTGGCGCAGCATTCTTTATGGTAGCCAAAATAACGGGAGATTTAACCTTAGCAGCCTTTACAGGGGTTTCCTTAGGCTTGGCACTCGTAGCAATACAGCGCTTTGTAAAAGTGGATTTGCTTGGAGGCTTCGCTGTATTTGGTACTGTCATGCTCTTAATATCTGCTCTGTTTTCAATAGGATTCCAAAGCGAAGCCCTAGTACAGTTAAAAGGTACCTTTATGGGGGTAATTAGTGCCTCAGCATTAATCGTCGATGGCATTTTCAATAAAGGCTGTTATTTTGGAGATCGCATTGAACGCTATGTAAACAAACAAATCAAATATCAATTTTTCGTGTTGGGTCTTGCAGTTATTGGATTGTGCATGGCTGCTATTAACTACGCTGTTGCTACACAATTGTCGGAAGATACGTGGCTTACCTATGATACTTTTGTAGAAATGCCAATTTATTTACTTATGCTTTGCATTCTAATTTGGCGAGCAGATAAGAAGACTAAGATATCGGATTAACACTCTAGATACGTTGATCAAACGTTAAATCCCGCATAACGTTTGATCTCATTTTGGGTTGCTGTTGATTTGAAAATTGTTTAACAGTTAGTTTTGGTACAAATCACATTTTATAATAGAAAGTTTCCAAAGACTGCTTTTCTCTCTAAGCAAAATTAAACACGTTTCGGGGCAGAAAAGTGCCAGCCACTAAGCTGGCACTTCAATGGACTTAAGCACTCATGCGACTGCCCTGCTATCTACGCATCGTTTTGCAGGCGTGAATAAAACTTAGTAGATTTTTACTTATAATTGGTTTCTTCCATCAAAACTCATGATGTCTAAATCTCTAGGTTCAATATTGTCTACGCAACCTAAATTTACTCTATAAACTTCGGGTTCATAAGTTGTGTCATGAAAAGGATATATACCGCAAATTTTGCAGAAATAATGATTAACATCCTTATCACCCCAATGATAAACGGAAAGCTGCTCATAGCCTTTAACAACAGAAAAATTTTCTTTGCCAAATGTTTGCTTAGACATAATTGCGTTTTTTCTTATACAAATTGAACAATTACATTGGAGGGCTGTGATACTTTCTTCACTTTCAAACTTAAACTGAACTGCGTTGCAGTGACAACTACCTTTGTATTTCATTTTCATTCCTTGTTGTAAAAACAAGCCAAACTGTATATTTATACAGTTAAAATGTAAATGACTAAAGAAAGATAATATTTATACTCTGTGCAACTTTGGGGCAGAAATTTGATAGAAACTGAAAATGATACATTAATTAACAAGTTGACGAAAACTTCTGACAACCTTACCCAGTAGTCGAATTTACACCACCATAAACATCAATGGTTAATCCACGCTCTTTTTCATAAGTTTTTGGAGTAACGCCTAATTGCTTTTTCAAATGACGTATTAAATGAGGTTGGTCGCTGAAACCAAACTTTAAAGCTATCTCGACCCAATCTAATTCTGCTGAATGTCGCTGATAGAGATACTCTAACATCGACTCTAATCTATTCATGGATTGACACTGTTTAAGAGTCAGTCCAGTGACACGCTGGAAACTTCTTTCTATCGTTCGCTGTGAGAAATGCAGGTGCTCTCCCAGTGCAGAAACGGTCATCTGATCGAGACTTTGCAGTACTTTATGGGTTAATTTACTGTGCTGATCTTCAACACACTTTATTAACCATGGGCTTAGCTTAGAGTCTAACTGCTTAGAGCAATCTTGTGGACTGGTTCGAGCCAAGTGAATGAGTTCGTCTTCATCGATGCCTAACTGCATAAATAATTTCGACCCTCTGGCTGAAGAGATTTTATCTAATACAATTGTCTTTTTAGAAAAATCTGGCAAGCAATACAATGCACCAGTGTGAAATTTTATCCCGAGGTGGATAAAGGGTTTAGAGTGGTCTAACACGAAGGTTTTTTTGTGGGGATATAGCCAATGACTTCCATTTCCTGTCACTATGCAGGAGTTGATATCGTAGCAATAGCGTTGATTTTGTGGGGAAATAATTAGATGCGCCGAAGGATCAGGATTAAGTTTAGGATGCGTGTAACTATCTGAGCCAACTTGCTTTTCTATTAGCCAATAGCATTCTACATATTTAGCAACGTCAGAAGATTCTGGCGGCTTAAGCCAATGAAGCATTCCGTTCCCCGCTTGTGTAGAAATGAAACCAATATTATATGGTAGACAGTTAAAAACAAAAATCCCCTTGATAAAGTTTAACAAGGGGGGATAAATTACTTGTGTGAGAACTCAATCTGTAGAATGCGATTTTGTGGTATTAAACCAGCTCGCTGAATTGCTTTTTGTGCTCCCAAATTGGTACTTTCGGTAGAACAGATAGAGGTTAAATTTCGCTCGTTGGCTGAATTCGCTAACCAATTAAGTACCTGAGTAGCGATGCCTTTTCCACGCTGAGACTCAGCCACAATCATGCCAAGGTCAGCGTACTCTGTTTGGTATTCATCAAACAAACGGCATTCGCCCGTTGCAAGTAACTCATCTTCATTCCAATAACCGAATAACTCTTTTCTACGGATCAAGTTGCCGTAGTACCCTGTTAACCATTCCTCTGGCGCACCAATATTGATTACAGCAAAATCAACAAACTTGTTCAGCTGTTCAGGCCGTGCCAGCGTTAAGTCAATGTCACTTTGGTTTTGTAGTATATTTCTTGTTACCTGCCTATACATTAATGCATTAACTTTAAATACGGATGAGTTATCAGCGCAAAGTGATAAGAACTGCGGTTCAGCTGTACTAACAAATGCGCCTTTGACTTCGCCCGTTACTCCACTATTTTTATCTGTAATCAACGTAAATAGGTCTTTTGCGTCTGTTTCGGCCTTAGTCGATAAATAGAATTGAAGCAAATAGCCATCAGCATTAATACAGCAATAGCCAACTAATGTCTCTTGTTCATAAAATCCGAAATGCGTGGAAAATGGAACAAAACCAAAATGCCACATGCCATCAAGTGGCGCAGTTGATTGAGCAAAGTATGCTTGCTTTAGTAAATGAATATCTTCTAGATTTTCGATAGGTTGAATTTCTAACATCGTTTATTACCTAATTTCTATTAATCAGTGTCGAAGCTATCTAACCTCAGCTCTGTATAACGAAATCAATAACTTTATGATTTACAATACAAACCTTGAATTTTTATCTACAGTGCTGCTAATTTTGTGTAGTTCAAGGCAGAACAGTTCGTAATAGCCAGTCTATTTCGGGCTGTTCTAACACAGAAATACGCATAAGTAGCTGTGCTGTAGAGGTTGGCTTATGCAGAGCTGAGGTTATCTAGATAGTGCTTCGTATTTGGATGTCACAAATATTAGTGCGATTATTTGATAGAAGATTGAACAAAAACGACAATTTGTAATGCTTGATTTTGATGAGTTGAGGTAATGATGTTCGCTAGAAAAGAAGTTTTCGACTCACTTCAGGGTAGAAGTGAGTCAGCTAGACAACAATCAAAAAGTAATTCAATATGATACTTTATTACTTGGTATGACACTTTATTACTCTACGACATGAGATGACGATTCATGATCGTGCTGGTAACTGCCAGCGTAATGATTTATTGAAATTTTACATTTCGATGTTCTTGACGATTAATTCCTTGCATGCACACTAAAATGAACATCCGAGTTCAGTAATAACTCGGATGTTTTTTATGCAACACAAAAAATTCACAAATAATTACATATTGAAAAATGATTAAATAGGCTGTTACTGATAGCATTTAACACTTTTACAACAATATGGATTTATTAAGATGCTTAAAATCACAGGGCTAACGAAAACCTACGACAATGGTGTTAAGGCGCTTGATGGCGTAAACCTTAATATTGACAAAGGCATGTTTGGTTTACTTGGACCAAACGGCGCCGGGAAGTCATCTTTAATGAGAACGATCGCCGGACTGCAAGATGCGGACGCAGGCTCAATCAACTTTAACGGTATTGACGTTCTCTCAGACCCACAATCTTTGCGTAAAACGTTAGGCTATTTACCGCAAGATTTTAATGTTTACCCAAGAATCAGCGCCTTCGATTTATTAGATCACTTAGCTATCCTTAAAGGCTTAAATAAAAAGAAAGAGCGTAAAGAAGTTGTTGAAAACTTATTGGCTCACACCAACCTTTTCCAGCATAAAAATAAAGCTGTCAGTGGATTCTCTGGGGGAATGCGTCAACGCTTTGGTATCGCTCAGGCTTTATTGGGTGATCCACAATTATTGATTGTCGATGAGCCAACAGCTGGGCTCGATCCTGAAGAGCGCAATCGTTTCCATAACTTACTTGTTAGCTTAGGCGAAGAAAAAGTAATTATTCTTTCTACACATATCGTAGAAGATGTATCTGAACTTTGTTCGAACATGGCAGTGCTTGCTTCAGGTAAAATTTTACTTGAAGGTCATCCGCAACAACTTGTTCATTCATTGAACGACCAGATCTGGACTAAAACGTGTAGCCAACAAGAGGCACAGGAACTAGAGTCTCAACTATCGGTCATTTCAAAACGCTTATTCGCAGGGAAAACTATCATTAATGTATTGGCCTCGCAGTGCCCTGATGGCTTCACTCCTGCACAAGCTGATTTAGAAGATTTGTATTTCTCTACCTTACATAACCACCGCAATCCATCAGCGGCATAAAGGGGGGGATGTCATGTTTCTATCAAGTTTAAAATTTGAATGGCGGTACTATATCCGTCAACCTTCTTTTTATGTCGTTGCTTCACTTTTTTTCCTACTGAGCTTTTTATCCGTCGCATCTAATAGCGTGGTTATAGGCGGTGGTGGCGAAGTCATGAAAAACAGTGCTTACAATGTCGCTTTAGCTATAACGGTAATGACTTTCATTGCTATGTTTGCTGTGGTTAACTTCGTTGGTAGTACTGCAATTCGTAACCATCAGCACCAAATGGAAGAGTTAGTCTACAGTAAACCTTTAACCCCTCTTTCTTACCAATTAGGAAGATTACTCGGCAGTTATGCTGTCGTGTTAACGACATTTGCTTTTATTCCACTAGGCTTACTGCTTGGCACGCTCATGCCTTGGCTTGACCAAACTCGTCTCGGTCCGGTTGAGTTGTATTATTACATTCAGCCTTTCTTTGTTATTGCCGTACCAAGCTTATTTCTGATCTCAGTGATGTTCTATGCAATGGCGAATCGTTTTCGTTCGTTAATGGCGCTATATCTTACTGCCGTCGCTATGTTGGTACTCTACAACATCGCAGGTGAGTTCTTTAGCCAACCTCAATACCGTGAAATGGCAGCAATGCTCGACCCATTTGGTCGCTTTACTTTTGCTGAAATTACTCGTTATTGGACAATTGCTGAAAAGAACACGCAAGTATTACCTTTTGAAGGCTTATTGCTTCAAAATCGCATAATTTGGTTAGCATTAGCTCTCGTCATTCTTTTTGTGTCAGGTATTGCAAAACAACCTACCCTGAGCAAAAAGAAAGATAAAAAAACAGGTAAAGTTGAAGCCACACCTGAGTTAAAGCCACTTACAGAACTTGCACGTTCAACTTCGCCCAACAATCTGGCACAGTTTTTAACTCGAGTTAAATTTGAAGTTCGACAAGTCATTTTTAGTGCGCCTTTCCTTGTACTTGGGTTGCTTACTGTCTTCAATCTTGTTGGGCCAATGTTCGACGACTTTGGTTGGTATGGTACTTCAAATTGGCCGCTTACTGCTGCAATGGTCAATGACATCACGGGTGCTACGAGTTTGCTGATGGTCATCATCTTGATCTATTACAGCGGCGAAATTGTATGGCGCGAACGTAGTTCTGGTATGGGCGACATCATTGACAGCTTACCGGTAAAAAACATCAGTTTTTGGACGTCAAAACTACTTGCTGTTGCTATGGTCATGGCATCCTTGTATGTCATTTCAATGGTCACGACCATTCTGTTCCAGTTGCTTAAAGGTCAAGGACATTTGGAGCTATCGCAATATGCGATTCGCTTGAGTTACTTCTATTTACTGCCGCTATTCATGAGCGCAGTAATGGCGTTCTTCCTTCAAGTTTTATCGCCAAATAAATACATGGGAATGGCACTGTTTGTCGCCTATTTCTTAACGACATTTATTATGGCAAGTTGGGGCTTAGGTCATAGCTTATATAACTTTGCGGCATCACCTACCATTTCTTATTCAGACCTAAACCAATACGGGATCAGTCTGGCATCGCACAGTTGGTATATGCTGTATTGGGGCGCATTCAGCACCATCCTGTTTGTTATCGGCTTTGGTTTATATCATCGTGGTCCTAAACAATCTCTAAAAGCACGTTTTAAATCACTGGGCTATCAAATCGGGTTTACCGGTAAAGCAACGATAGCGGCTAGTTTAATCGTGTTCATCTCAACCGGGAGTTTTTTGCATTACCAAACTAATGTGGTGAACAGTTATCAAACAAATGATGAAAGCTTAGACTTACGTGCGGACTATGAAAAAGACTTTAAACAGTTCCAGTCATTGCCTTTGCTGACTACAACTAAAGTCAATGCGAACGTTAATATCTTCCCTGAAGAGAGAATGATAAAAGCAAACTTTGATATCACGTGGCAGAATCGTTCAGATCAAGCGATTGATAAAATCCTTGTCAGCCTTCCTTCTCATACACGAGTTGAAGATTTAGCGATTTCGATTCCAAATGCATCTTTGGGTGAGTTTGAATCAAAATACGACACGGCTTGGTTAACTTTTAGTAAGCCTGTCGAATCTGCAGAAACGGTACAGGGTAATATTCAACTGACTCGTAAAACAGTCGGTATTGAAGAAGGCGGTATTGATTATGCTGTACTGCAAAATGGTACCTTTATTAATAACGCCAGTTTACTGCCGAGTTTTGGTTATAACGAAAATGCCGAGCTTTCCGATCGCCATGAACGTACCAAGCGTGGTCTAGAAGATAAAGCACGCAGTAACAAACTTGAAGATGAAAATTTCCATCATCAAAACTTCTTTGGCGTTGACGGTAATTTCATTGAGTTCGAAACTACGGTTTCAACTTCAGGTAACCAAATTGCGCTCGCACCTGGATATTTGCAAAAAGAATGGCAACAAGATGGCCGTAATTATTTCCATTACAAAATGGATAAGCCTATGGTTAACTTCTACGCCTTTATTTCTGCTAAATATGAAGTGAAAAAAGAGCAATACAATGGCATTAGCATTGAGGTTTACCATCACCCTTCTCATGCTTGGAACATTGATCGCATGATAGAATCGGTCAAAGATTCAATTGATTATTTCTCTGAAAACTTTGGCCCTTATCAACATAAACAAATGCGGATTATGGAGTTCCCGGCCTATCGCTCGTTTGCACAGAGTTTCGCTAATACAGTGCCGTACTCAGAAGGTATTGGTTTTATCACCGACTTACGTGACCCTGAAAATATCGACCCTGTTTATTACGTTACAGCACACGAAGTCGCTCACCAATGGTGGGGACATCAAGTAGGTGCAGCTGACGTTCAAGGTAGTGCAGTAATTTCAGAGTCTCTCTCTCAATATGCTGCGTTAATGGTGCTTGAGAAAAAGTATGGTAAGAACATGCTCCGTAAGTTTATGAAGCATGAACTGGATAGATACCTGCGTGGTCGGTCAAATGAACGTATCAAAGAGATGCCACTGCTGCGTAGTGAAAATCAAAGTTATATTCATTACCAGAAAGGCTCTGTCATTATGATGGCGCTAAAAGATGCATTAGGTGAAGCGCGCTTAAATGCAAATCTTAAAGCCTTTTTACAGCGTTATAAATATCGTAATGATCCGTATCCGACCACGCTCGATTTAGTCAGCTACATCAAAACTGGATTAAGCGAAGAGCAAGCACGCCTGGTAGATAATTCGTTTAATGAAATCTCCATTTACGACTTACGAGTACAAGACGCTCAAATCTCCAAGTTAGACAATGGTAATTACCAAGTAGACATGACTGTGTTTGCATCTCGTAAATCGGCATCTGGAAAAGGTGAAGAAACCGAAGAGCAATTAGATAATCTTATTGATATCGGTATCTTCAGCCATGACCCAGAAAAGCTGACTGATGATGCTCAAGTTTTACTTTTAGAGAAACACCACATTAAATCTGGTGAAAATAAACTGAGCTTTGAGATTAAAGCGGATTCAGCGCCTAAATTCTTAGGTGTCGATCCATTTGTTAAGCTGGTTGATAGAGATTCTAAAGATAATATCTATAAGCTTTAAGCATTTCTTAAAACCTTAATAAAAAGCGGCCTAAATTGGCTGCTTTTTTATCGCTTGTGCGCCGAGCATAGCGTTATTCTCTAATCTAAAGTGTATTTATAGCGCTGGCAAGAATTTAACAACTCATTTTGGGGTATTTTTGTGTTTGCCAGAGAGCACCGTATGCACATAAATAGGCAAAGATAGTTTTGCCAGTGGTCAACACTGGCACATCAAGTCTGAATTACTACATCTGAAACCATACAAAAATGCTTTACAAAATCACTTCAAAGATTTCAACATTGACACCACCAAATGTTGATTTTCTTTTAAATTTAAAACCTGTGCGCTGCGCTACCTTTATTGAGTTGGTATTATCAGGCTCAATCAACGCATTTACTTTAGTCAGTGATAGAACCATCTTTGAGTACCTCAAAACACCTTCAATAGCTTCTGTCGCATAACCATTTCTTTGTTGTTTTAAGGCGAGTCGATAAACTATATGATTAATAGATTCATTGTCTATTTTGTGCTTATTCAAACCACAAATTCCAATGAATTCACCAGATAATTTGTGTTTAACTAACCAATGCCCGAATCCATTGAATTTGTATGATTCTTTGCAACTTACAATATATTCAAGTAACTGCTTTTCTGAATGAACTCCCTTTAAAGAATATTCCATTACCTCGTAATCAGACAACACTTTTGATAGCTCGCTAGAGTCATTATCATCTACTTCTCGCAAAATTAGTCTTTCTGTTTCTATCATTTTTAACGCATTCTTTTACATAGTGTTTTTTTATTTTGATAAGAATTTAGGTTTTTGCAGGCTGTTAACTTGGGCTATTTTTGCGATATAGAGGCATAAAAAAACCTCTGACCGCTTAGCTCAGAGGTTTTAATTGAACGTGCAAACAACTATCCTCCGAGTCATTTAGTTGTCGTAGAGGTGGCTGTATGTAGGCCACTCAAATTAGTTTGACTCATAGGATATATTTAACACTGTTTTTTCGCTTTAACAAGGCTGTTGTGTAACTACTAAATAATTTATGTATATTCTTTGCATTCGTCGATTAGCAACTTATATAGCTCTATAAAACTAAACAGGTTTCAGGCATAAAAGTGATAGGAATAGCTTCGACGTTAAAATAGAAACTCAAAAGTATTCATTGAAATACCATGAATAAGAAATGAAGAGTCGTTCACATTTTATACTTTATCTATCCTCATAGGTTAAATAAGTAAATAATAAGAGCAACATTTACTGAGTCTTTAAATCGATGGAAAAAAAGGTTTTCTCATGTGTAATACTGCTTATGACTGTACTTATAATAAGTTTGACAGCAAAGGCTGACACGCCATATCAAAGACCAACAACACCAAAATTTAAATCAGAAGCAGTTGAAGCTTACATAAAATCACAACAGCAAAGATTTACTTCTCCAGAGCTATCATCCTTATTTGCACATACCTTTCCTTACTCACTTGATAACACCGTATTCCAACAAAACATTGATACTGCAACAGACATAAGCTCCCTAAGGACATATGTAGTTACAGGTTCCGACTTACAGGCTATGTGGCTCAGGGACAGTTCCAATCAGCTTGCACCGTATGCGTTCTTAATCTCGAAAGATGATCGATTGTTCAAGCTATTAGTTGGCCTTGCAAACTCTCAAGCTGAATTTGTTTTAAAAGATAGCTTTGCCAATGCCTTTATTGTCCCTAATGGGCCTCAATCAACACATAATAGTGATCAAACTTTTAAGCAGTATCAGCAAGACGCTATGAATCCACCTGTATTTGAACGTAAGTTTGAGCCAGATTCTCTGGCCGCTGTGCTGAAGCTGCAACGAATCATCCTTGAAAATGCAAGCACTCAACAAAAGCAACAGCTAACAGATGACATAAAAAAGAACTGGTTATTAGCTGACAATACCATTGTTAATTTGTTCAGCGCTTGGACAGGTGATTTTGATAACCTTACAAACCCGACTAATCAGTACTATTACTACTTTTCTAGGCCGGGTGCGAACGCATTGAACACACTTGAAAATGGTGTAGGAAAACCAAGTAAAACAACGGGGTTAGTAAGAACTTTATTTAGACCAAGTGACGATGCCACCTCACTTCCATTTAATGTCCCAGTTAACTTCATGATAGCAAGTGAGTTAAAACGTCTTGCAACTCAATATACTTCTATTACAAATATGAATACTCAAGTTACTTCTGAGTTAATTGCTTTATCGAACAAAATTTTGCAATCCCTTAAAACAAACGCAGCAGACGTCAGTGGTACAGACACTAGATACTCGTATGAGTTAGATGGTTTCGGTAATAGAAAATTTATGGATGATGGTAATATTCCCTCTCTATTATCATTACCCGTAATTGCCCCTGATTTATACGACGCCAATATTTACTTGCAAACTCGAAAGCAAATCTTAAACGCTTCTACCAACCCATATTTTTTTGATGGCAGTAACTCAGTTCAAAGTGGAGTTGGCAGTCCGCATACAGGCCAAAACAGGATCTGGCCATTATCATTAATCAGCCGAGCAGAAAGTAGTACTGACGAAAACGAAATTAAACAATTGCTCTCGGCTCTCATCAATTCATCTCAAAAAAATGGATTGATTTACGAGAGTTACTCATCATCAAACTATCAAGACATAACAAGGGAGAATTTCGCTTGGGCGAATGCAGAATTTGCTAACTTTATAATTTGGCTAATAGAGAAACATCCAGATATTGTGTTAAAAAGCTAAATAGAGACAACAGCAATTTCAAGCAAGCTATACCCTTATAATGACAAGAGTTTCAATTTATTTCCTTATAGCCAGTAAAGAAAAAACAGTCGCCTCGGCGACTGTTTGAAACTTGAAGAGAATACTAATTACATCTGCACATCTTTGGGAATACAGTTAATTACTGGGTACTCATTAACCGTGCCCATATTCCAAATTGGCGTTGTTTCAGTAGCTTGAATCTCACCATCTGCATTATCATCACAGAAAAGCATTAGCTTTTGCTCATTGCTGTAATTTTGGTCTTGAACAGGTAACCAGCCACCAAAAGGGGAATCAGTGGTTAGGTTATTTTTGTAAGATGGACCAGGGAGATAACCAGGGTTTTCATTTGTTACGACTTCATTTCCTTTTAGTTGATTACTCGTATAGCCTGAACCACCAATACTTCTTACTACATATACATCACCAGATTTTACTGTGCCATCTTGTGTGGTGTTTCTATCCCAATGACTATTAGTTACTTGAGCAGGAATACCGCGAGTAGGTTTATTGGCGACTAACCCATGATGAAAGCTACCCCCACTGACTTGACTACTTCGGGTATAGCTATTAGTTACCACGGGCTTCTCTTCCGCAAAACCTGATTTTAAATTCCATTGCGCCACCAAACCTGCAGCAGTATTTCTGGCACTAACTTTGGGATTTGCAGCATAGCTAGCAATAATTGAAGTTTTAGCATTTTGTTCACCTACAAGGCCACCTGCTAAACTCCCCTCTTTTATTTCACCTGATGCAAAGCTGCTAATAATCATATTAGCAGGTACAGGAGCTTGCTCGTTAATATCTTTAACCGTACCTTTCTCTAGAATTCCTACTAGCCCTCCAAGCCTCCCAGTTTTTAGCCCTGAGTCCGGATTAAGGCTACCCGTCACTTGACTCACGCTAAATGAAGATACAATATTTCCACCCGACATCATGCCAACCAAACCACCTGCTCTAGATGATGAAACGCTGCCTTTAGTATTGGATAATGCAATCGTCACTGGAGACTTAAAAACTCTTGGAATATCATCACATAGCGTTTGCCCGCACGAATAATAAGACGGATTGATCTGACCAACCAAACCACCAGCGGCGCCAGACTGACTCTTTACTTGACCATTTACAGATACTTTCTCTATCCTTGCAAACCCTTTTACAGATTCATCATCAGGAGTTAATACTCGTCCTACGAGCCCTCCAACATAACGAGCTCTATCGCTTGGATCATTTTCATTAGTAAAACCGCTCACATTGACATTTATAATGGATATATTGGTAATCTTGGTATCTCTAATATAACCAAACAACCCTAATGCACTTTCTGAGCTGTTAATATAAAGGTTTGAAATAGTATGGTTATTACCTTCAAAAACACTATTAAACACAGCTTTTATGGCATGATTCCCAATTGGAGGCCAGCCTTGTGTTTGAGATCCACCTTCAGCGAATTCTGAACCAGCAAAATCCAGATTGTTAATTAATTCGTAGCCTTTGCAGCCTGAAGATACGCATCCATTAGTGTTGTTGGTATTTCCATCATCATAACCAGTGCCATTGAGATTGTTTCGAATGTTGTTTAGCATTGCGATTGATGATATTTCAATCAAACCGTCATTATCATCATCTACATCTTCAGCATCAATTACACCATCATTATCTTGATCTGGTGGGATAGGTAATGTTGTAGCTTGGGCCGCAACACCATCAGTTGAAAAATCATCTGCACCTAGTGAGCAAATACGAACAGTATAATTAGTGTTACCTTCTAGATTACTGAGATTGTGACTATTGGTCCCTTTATCCAACCTGATAGAGTTATCTGTACTGCACCCAGTTGGCACGTCATCACCTTTAGCATAAGCCAGCTTCAATGCCAGATAGCGTTCAGCTGTTGGAACGCTCCAAGACAAATTAATAAAGCCCTCACCAACTTCGGTTTGTACATCACTAACATTTTCCACACTTATTCGTGAACCACTTAATTTTGTTGTGACACCGGCAGTTGTGGTTTCATTATCGGACGTACAAATTCTATAGCTATATTGCTGACCCGGAATTAAATCATTAAAAGTATATTGACTATCTTTCCCTAGTTTAACGTAGATTTCTTGCTGACTTTGGCCACAGCTAAGCGGTGAAACTGAGCCTACTTTTTGATTGATTAGAACGTGCTTGATTCGATCATCGTTTGGTAAATCCCATGTTAAGTTAGCTGCATTACCATTATTTACAACTGTAGCATTTGCAACCTCAGCTAAAGGGGTTACTACAAAAATGGGCAATGTCTTGAATTTTATCGTTTGACCTTCACTAGAAAAGTCATCCGCACCTACAGAACACAACCGAATACTGTAACTCGTGTCAGCTTCTAAATTACTTAATTTATGGTTTTTGCTCCCGTGAGCTAAGTTAATAGACGAACTTATATTACATGTGGCAGGAGCTTCATTTCCTTTACTATAAGCAAGCTTAAATGATGAGTAGCGGTCAGCAGCTGGTGTTGCCCAAGTTAAATTTGCCGAATTGATATCTACATCAGCTTTTAAACTAGTAACATCTTCAACACCCACTCTTAAGCCAGTTAAATCAGCAGCTACTCCTTCACTGACTTTATTGCCATCTGATGTACAAATCCTAAAACTATACTGTTTACCCGGGGTTAATGAGGCAAATGTGTATTGATCGCTTTTATCTAAACGAACAAAAGCATCTCCATGATTTTGCTGACATGTTTCGGGTGCCACAACTCCTTCTTTTCGGTTTAGCAATATATTCTTGACTCTATCATCATTTGGTAGAGTCCAAGTTAGCTTTGCTTGGTTACCTTCAATAACACCTGATGCCCTGACAACCTCTGGTAGCTTAGTCTCCACCGGTGGAGTACTGGGTTTATCTATACTTTCAGGAGCTTTAGGAGGCTCAGGTTCTGAACTTCCGCCCCCACACCCAACAAACATAGGCATCATAACTACTGCTAAATAACTTCTTCTAAACCGCATTGCGAACCTCAATCCATTGTAAAAATAAGGCCAGCTCTCTTCAGGGCTGGCCTTTAAATCAAATACATTCTACATACAAAGTTACACACATCAGTTAACAAAATTTACTTTTCAGAAAAAAAGCAGGATTATTTCAATATCTTAATGAGTTATGGTGAATTATTCACAGTAAAAGCAAAAAGACAGTCAAAAAACTGCCCTTTCCTTATAAATTGACTCGAACTTATAACGCAAGCTATTGCTTATCAAGAATATTTTTTAGGTTATTCAGTCCATTTTGTAAGTCATTACCAATTTGAGCTTCAAAATCAATGAACAGGAACATCAAGTTCATTGGGTAATCAAGATGCCCTTTAAATCCCCAGCTAACTTTCGTGACATTTTCTCCACTTGATGAAGTCAGCATATAAGCAGGTTCGGTGGCTTCAAACGGTTTCAGAAAACGTAATTCAAACTCGATTCGTTTATTTGGCGTAATAGCCTTAATTTCTTGTTCGCCTACGCCAACTTCTGGATCTTCGCTAGACCATTTAGAAATAAAACCCACTGTGCCATCTACACCTGAATAGGTACGTTTGATATTTGGGTCTTTCATTCCCCATGTTGCGTAGTGATTTTGGTTTTTAAGCATTTTTACGTATGAAAACACTTGCTCGACAGGCTTATCAATAATCACACTGCGTTCTACTTCATAGCTCGTTTTGATAAATAATGCGGCAACAAATGGAATGGCGAGAAGTATTAAGATCCCTATTGATATTTTTTTTAGCATCTTTATATCCTTTGGTTAATATTGTTCTGCGAACTATAAAGTACAGAAACAGGAAATTTATTGCTAGTTCCATAGGTCTTATAACGAAAGTCTTAGCGAGAAATAATGATGAAGTGGATAGTTTTAGCGACACTCTTATGTATGAGTAGTATGGCAAGCAGCCAAACACTATCGCAATTTAGTAAAGAAAGCAGCCTTAAGTCCCCTGTGTTTATGGAGCTATATACTTCTCAAGGCTGTAACAGCTGCCCACCAGCTGAAACTTGGATATCTTCTTTTGTCGACAACAAGCAATTATGGCAGCGCTACTTCCCTATCGCCTTTCATGTCACCTATTGGAATTATTTAGGTTGGAAAGATCCATTTTCTCAACGTCAATTTAGTAAACGTCAATATAAGCACCTTAATGCACTCAATATAAGACAAGTTTATACACCCGAATTTGTCGTTAACGGACACGAGTGGCGCGGTTGGTTTGATAGGAATACCAAGCAAATAACAGAGTTGCCTAGCAACCAAGTTGGTAAGTTAAAAGTGACGATAAATGGAAATACTATAAATGCGCAGTTCACTCCAACAAATAAAAAAACCGATAAGCATGAAGATTACAAATTGTACATTTCATTGATTGGCAGTGGCTACCATACACCAATTACACGTGGTGAAAACCGCAATAAAACGCTACAACAAGATTTCGTCGCACTATCGCTAAAAAGCTTTAACTCAAGTGATAATCTGAGCTTTTCTGGTCAGTTAGATAAAGTTCCTACATCATCTAAGCAAGCCCCAAAATTGGCTTGGTTAGCTTGGGTAGAATACAAAGGCAAAGCCATCCAAGCCGTTGGTGATTGGCTTAGCACTCCTTATTTGTAGAAAATTGAGCAAGGAAATTCAGTAATTCGTTGGTCTTTTCTTCCATTAACCTTTTATCGCCTTTTGATTCAAGGTTAAGTCGAACTAATGGCTCTGTATTTGAACATCTTAGATTAAAGCGCCATTTCTGCTCTGCGTGAGCAAAAGTTAAAGAGATACCATCTGTGTTATCAATTTCAATAGCTTGAGAGCCATATTTAGCTAATAAAGCTCGCTTTGCTAATACATGATCTGTGATTTTTAAATTAATTTCACCAGAAGCAGGATATAGCGAGATGCGTTCAGATATCAGCTCTGACAAGGACTTACCAGAAATCGATATTAACTCTGCAACAAGTAACCATGGGATCATGCCTGAGTCACAATAGTGAAAATCTCTAAAATAATGGTGAGCTGACATTTCGCCACCATATATTGCATTTTCTGCGCGCATTCGCTCTTTAATATACGCATGGCCAGTTTGGCTCATTATCGGGTGGCCACCAGCATTTGTTACAATATCTTGGGTATTCCAAATGAGCCTTGGGTCGTGAATGATTTTCTCACCCTTTTGCTTGAGTAAGAACATCTCAGCAAGAAGCCCGACAATATAATACCCTTCGATAAACTGGCCTGTTTCATCAAATAAAAAGCAGCGATCAAAGTCTCCGTCCCATGCAATGCCAAAATCGGCTTTGTGAGCCAAAACAGCATCAATCGTAGCTTGACGGTTCTGGATTAATATTGGGTTTGGAATACCATTTGGAAAAGTTTCATCAGGCTCATGAAAGACCTTAATAAATTCAATAGGCACGTTTAGCTTTTTGAATTCAACTTCAAGAGCGTCAATCACATGACCCGCAGCGCCATTACCTGAGTTAACAACCAGTTTAAGAGGACTAATTTTGGCTGCATCAACATAGGTTAAAAGGTGTTGTACATAAGGCTGTAAAATAGATTGTACTTGATAATTCCCCAATTGATTCGAGCTTAAACCCTCTTCAATCCAAGGCTTTGACTCAGCTAAGGCTTTAATGGATAACAGCCCAGTATCACCAGAAACAGGAATACTTTGCTCTCGTACCAACTTCATACCGTTATAATCGATAGGATTATGAGACGCTGTCACCATTATTCCACCATCTGCATTTAAAAATGGCGTGGCGAAATAGATTTCTTCAGTACCTACAAGGCCAATATCTATAGTATCAACCCCCTCAACTTGTAAACCTTGAGCTAAAGCTAACTTTAACGACTCACTGGTCGCTCTAGCGTCACCTCCGATGACAACCGTTTTAGGCTTAATTTCTCTCGCATAAGCTCTACCAATGTCATGAGCGATGTCTTCATTTAATTCTGTGCCTAATCGACCACGAATATCATAGCTTTTAAAGCAAGTTAATGACTTCATATACCTCAAGCTCTTCCATAATCATCTTTGTAACGGACAATATCATCTTCCCCAAGATAAGAACCAGACTGAACTTCAATCAATTCAAGATTTACCAATCCCGGATTTTCGAGTGCGTGAACAGTGCCTACAGGAATATAGGTTGATTGATTTTCTGTAAGTAGGATCTCTTCATCATCTTTCGTCACTTTCGCGGTACCTTTAACGACGACCCAATGCTCGGCTCTATGGTGGTGCATTTGCAATGAAAGTTTTGCTCCGGGCTTTACCGTGATCCGTTTAACTTGAAAACGTTCTCCTACATCAATGCAGTCATATTTACCCCAAGGTCGATATACCTCACGGTTATGTTTCACTTCTTTACGATCTTGAGCATTTAATTCCGCGACAATGCTCTTCACCTTCTGAACTTCACTGCGTTTAGACACTAACAAAGCATCTTTAGTATCCACTATCACTAAATCATCTAAACCAATGGTGGTCACTAACCTATCTTCAGAAAAAATCAGTGAGTTATTAGTATCAAGCGTTAATACATCGCCTTTGCATACATTGCCATGCTCATCTTTGCTTTGTATATCCCAAAGCGATGACCAACTACCTACGTCACTCCATTGTGCATCTAATGGCACAACAACAGCATCATTGGTGTTTTCCATGACGGCATAATCAATAGATTCATCAGGGCAAGTCTCAAAAACGGCACTGTCGTATCGGTGAAAATCAACATCCGTTTTTTGTGTTTCAAATGCCGCTTTACACACTTGAAAAATTTCAGGACGAAAAGATTCGAGTTCATTTAGATAAACACTGGCTTTGAACATAAACATACCGCTATTCCAGTAATATTGTTTACTCTCAAAGTACTGCTGTGCCGTTTCTAAATCAGGCTTTTCTACAAAATGTGCGACTTCAAAACCACCAACAACAGCTTGACCTGACTTAATATAGCCAAAACCTGTTTCAGCTTGTGTTGGCACGACACCAAAGGTCACCAATTTGCCTTGTTCTGCTAAATGCTTTGCCTGCTCAACTCCAGATACAAAAGCAGCTTCATTTTTCATTATGTGATCAGAAGCCAAAACCAATAAAATCGGATCATCACCATTTTGTATAGCGTCAAAAGCAGCTAAAGCTATTGCTGGAGCGGTATTTCTCGCCTTAGGTTCTAGCAGAATATTAACGGATAAACTATCAGATGTTCTCAATTGCTCGGCAACGACAAATCGGTGTTGCTCATTACAGATAATAGTTGGCGTTTCATGAGGAATGTTTTGCAGTCTTTTTATGGTCGACTGTAATAGTGAATTTTGACCATCTAACGCTAAAAATTGTTTCGGGAATAATTGGCGAGACAGTGGCCACAGTCGAGTACCAAAGCCCCCTGCCATTATTATTGGTTTAATCATAGCCATGAAATGTCCAATTCTAATTTACAAAAATGTAACTTATTTAAAAGACACTTTCATGGCCGATTTAATTTCAGAAAATTTATGACACGATTAGAAAGCCCCACACCCTTCTCGATATAAGGCTAACCGTTATTTGCGTTAATTAACTGTGTTGATCAAGATTCCTGATTTCAGAGAGAATTAATTACCATAAGTATTACTAAGAGATTTAAGAAAACAGTTGCGGGTCAAAACCCCAACCAGTTGCTCATTATGGACAACGGGAAGCACATGCGGTCTGCTCACTCTCATATTCTTTGCTTTTTCCTTTACAGACAGAGAATTGAGTGACGTAGCTATTCCTGAGGCAGTTACAGGATAAAGTTGAGATTTATCAATACACAGGTACTCCCAAACATCGGTTAATCGATCATTCATACCAACAGAAATTACATCTTTCGACATAAGTTCTTCAACTACTGATTCTCTGTTTGGTAAATAATCCTCGCCCCAAAAATCAACCATAACATCATGTGTAGAAAAGAAGCCTATTAACTTGCCATGTTCATCACAAACGGCTGCTCCATATTCATTACACGATATAAGCTTATCAATTGCTTCTGAAACCTTCATCTTAGAATTTAATGTTAACGGATTGGTATCCATAATATTTTTAGTTGTTAAGTTGATATTCATTTTATTATCCATATTGTTTTGAAGTGAGTTGGTGAGTGCAGGATCTGCGTGAGAATCGTTGTCCGTTATTTGGTTTCCATAAACGTAGTAATTCCCCAACCCAATAAAGATCGCTCCACCGACAATATTTCCCAATGTGACGGGTATTAAGTTGGATATGAAAAACTGCTGTATGGTCAAATGTGAGAATTGGCTTGCTTGAATGCCCAGTTCTAGCCAGTAACTGTCTGGTGCAAAGTTGTAAATGAGAATTCCAAATGAGATCAGAAACATATTAGCAACGCAGTGTTCAAAACCACTGGATACAAACATTGCAACAGGTAAGATCATCAACACCGATTTAGTGAGGACATTTCGACTGCTGAAGGTTAGCCAAACGGCCAAGCACACCATTACGTTGCATAAAACACCTAAAGCAAATGCCTCAAATACAGAGTGCTCTAGCTTATGTTGTGCAATAGCAAGTGCATTTAACCCCCAATTCCCCTTGTCCAATTGGTATAGGCCAGCAGCAAAAACCAAGAGCACAAGTACTAAAGCGCCACAGAAATTGCCTAAATAAACTCGACACCAGTAAGACAACATTTGGGTTAACGCTATTTTCTTTTTTGCCCAGAGAATGCTTGAAAGCACTGAACTGGTAAACAACTCGCCTCCACACACAACAGTTAAAATTAGTCCCATGCTGAATACTATGCCGCCAATTAAACGATTAAAGCCCCAACTGACTTCAGAACTCCCCGTCGTAATCGTTATGTAAAACATAAAAGCAAGACCAATAAATACACCAGCCATGACAGCCAGACTAAGCGTGGTCTTTTTGTTTTTATTTACTTTACTTAAAGCATATATTTCGGCTTCGTGTAGCAGTTGAGTCGGAGTAAAATCGCTATGACTCTGAAAAGACTGACGCATCAATACTCCTACCTAAAAATTTCATTTTTCTTTTCTCCTATTTAATGAAAAGTATTTCTTAAGCTGGTCATAATGATTAGCCCTTGCTTGATAGTAAAATGGGTAATTTTTACGAGGGATATCAAATAAATTGATAGTGGTTTTGCAGTTGTTAGAGCATATAAGGAAAATAGAAAAATCCAGAAATAACAGAATATTAGGATTAAGATGCGTTATTCATTAAAACAACTTGCAGTGTTTAATGCCGTTGCTGAGTTCGGAAGTGTCAGCCAAGCGGCAGATAAGTTGGCATTAACGCAATCGGCAACAAGCATGTCACTGGCTCAGTTAGAAAAAATGCTTGGACACCCACTGTTTGAGAGACAAGGAAAGCTCATGGCTCTTACACATTGGGGAGTATGGTTAAGGCCTAAAGCCAAAAGATTACTACAAGATGCAGAACAGATCGAAATGGGGATTCAAGATCAGCATTTACTCTGTGGCCAAATAAACCTGTGTGCCAGTCAAACGCCCGCCGAACATTTAGTACCTGAACTCATAAGTATTATTGATAACGCTTTTCCTGAGTTACGGATCTCTTTAAATGTGAAAAGTAGTGATAACGTAATTAACGATATCGTTAACTATAACTTTGATTTGGGTATCATCGAGGGACGCTGTGATGACAACAGGCTCAATCAAAAAACCTGGTGTCAAGATCATTTGATTGTTATCGCTTCTGCACATCACCCTTATGCAAAACAAGATAGCGTCACAATGGCACAACTTGAACAGGCTAAATGGGTTTTAAGAGAGCATGGCAGTGGAACCAGAAAAACATTTGATAGTTCTATTCATCACAAACTTGAAAACTTGAATGTCTGGAAGGAATACGAACACGTGCCGGTTATTCGAAGTATGGTGGAACGTGGGTCATATTTAAGCTGTTTACCATATCTTGACGTTGAACGCTTTATTGAAAGTGGTCATCTAGTGGCGCTTAATGTTCCTGAACTTAATATGGTAAGAACCCTCTCATTTATCTGGCGTAAAGATATGACTGAAAATCCACTCATCGAATGTATAAAAAGGGAAGGAATTAAAATGATGAAAGGTAAACCAACAATTCTATAATTCAAATATCCGTGTAACTGACCATAATAATGAAGTGATGCTCGCATGAACATCACTTCAATCAATATTGTCTACACTTCTAACTTGCTTTCGTCATTCTTCACATTAAAGAAAATACTATAGAAAACAGGCACGATGACTAAAGTCAATATCGTTGCAAAAGTTAACCCAAAACCAAGCACAACTGACATTGCCTTAAAGAAGGCATCATAAAACAATGGAATGATACCCAATACAGTCGTCAAAGCGCCCATAGACACAGGTCTTACACGGCTAGTCGCCGCATCGACGATTGCATCAAGTCTTGGTTTTCCTTCTTTGATTTCTAAATCAATTTGATCCACCAAAACAATGGCATTTTTGATTAAAAGACCAGAAAGGGATAACAAACCTAGGATTGCCATAAACTCCATCGGCAAGCCAGTCACAAGTAAGCCAATAACAACACCTATTATCGCCAGTGGAACCACTAACCAAATAAGCACTGGTTGCCTAACGGTTCCAAATAATAAGAACACAACTAACACCATGGAAGCTAAACCAAGTGGTAAGGTACTAGCAAGGTTATCGTTTGATTCTTTTGAATCTTTATACTCACCTCCCCATTCCATTTTGTAGCCAACAGGCAATTTAATCGCTTCAATTTTAGGCAGTAGACTTAATCTAAGCTCAGAGGCTAATACTCCCTGCTTCGGATCCGCTTGCGCTTTTATCATCCAGCTACGATTTTCACGACGCATTAAGTTATCACGCCATACGGTTTTATAGCCATTAACCACAGAATCAAGACTCACAACAGCACCCGTTGCACTACTGACCACCTGTGTTTGACCAATCGAGTGAATATCGACCTTCTCAGAATCCGGTGCGATAGCAATAAGCGGTATAAGTTGATTGCCTTCTCGGTAAACACCAATATCACGTCCGGTATAGACTTGCTTCAGCGCCATTGCAATATCTTGGCGAGTTATCCCAACTTGACTGGCTTTTTGCTCCGAAAACATAGGCTCGATAGCCGCCACTTGCTGGCGCCAATCATCTTTGATCGAAATAGCTTCACCATTTTCATGCATAATTGCCTTAGCTTGGTTCGCCAAATCTCGAAGTACTTCTGGGTTAGGACCACTGAACTCCACTTCAATTTTAGAACCACCACCAGGCCCAAGTTGAAAACGCCAGACTTTTGATTGTGCAGCTGGATACTCATCGTTAATATGCTGCTGAATCGTTGGGATCAAATGATCAATTTGCTTATAATCATCCACAATAACCAACGCTTGACCATATGATGAATTCGGCGACTGTGGTGAGTACACCAACATGTATCTCAATCCACCGCTACCAACAGAACTTTCTACTGTTTTGACATGCTTCAATTTTTGTAAATACTGCTCAAGCTTGCCCATTTGTGACTTGGTATCACTGATGTCTGTCCCTTCTGGCAACCAAAAATCGACTACAATTTGTGGCGTTGTAGATGCAGGAAAGAAACCACTCTTCACAAAGCTAAAGCCGTAACCCGCAGCCAAAAATAAACTGACTGTTAAAGTTACTACTTTCCAGCGATGTCTTACTGCTGTTCGAATAAAGCCTTTGTAGCCTTGAGTCAGTTTACTTTCTTGTACCTCACCATTCCCTATTACTTTAGCTTTGAATAGTTCATGACAGAAAAGCGGTGTTAGCGTTACGGCAAATACCCAGCTAAACATGAGTGAAATAAAGATCACCCAGAACAAGCTTCCGGTAAATTCAGCCGTACTGCCCGGTGCAAATCCAATCGGTGCAAAAGCCAAACACCCTACCAGCGTACCACCCAATAATGGCCAGATAGTTTGTCCAACAATTCGCTTTGCAGCGGCCAGTTTATTCTCGCCTTTGCTAATACTAATCAGCATACCTTCGGCAACAACAATGGCGTTATCTACCATCATCCCTAACGCAATAATTAACGCCCCTAACGAGATTCGATGCATTGGAATGCCACTGATATCCATCACCGCCAGAGTGGCTGAAATAGTGAGGATCAGAATGGCACCTATGACTATTGCCGACCGTAACCCCATAAAGATAAGAAGCGTAACAATAACAATAGCCAAAGCGGCAATCACGTTAGAAACAAAGTTATCGATAGATGCTTTTACTTCTTCACCTTGTTGATAAAACTTGCCTATCTCGATACCCAACGGACGAGTATTCACCGACTCAGTTAATTTTTGAGTCACCCGCTCACCGAGTTTAACCACATTTTCACCACTGGCAGCAGAGATGCCAATGCCAATTGCACGTTGACCGTTAAAATAAACGTATTTTTCTGCCGGTGTTTTCTCGCCACGAGTCACAGTAGCGATATCACTTAAATGAACAAGGTTTCCAGCTTGAGATGTACTAATTAACGTGTTTTTTATGTCGGTTACAGAATCCACGCCGCCCGAAGGTGTAATGGTCATTCTGAGATCACCGACACGAGTATTGCCTGCATCAACAATCAAATTGCGTTGTTTTAAGCTTTGATATATTTGATTTAATGACACACCTAAAGCCAAGGTTTTGGCACGAGAAATAGCAATATAAATGGCTGGCTGAGATTCACCAGTTAACCCAACTCTCGCAACACCAGGAACTTGTAATAATTGGTCTCTCAGTGTCTTGGTATAATCCCTAAGTTCTTGAATGGAGTAATCGTCACCATAGACAAAGTAGTACATGCCAAATAAGTCACCGAAATCATCCGCCACATAAGGCGAACTAACTCCTGGAGGCAACTTGGATTTAGCATCGTCCACTTTGTTGCGCAACTTGCTCCACATGGATTGCAGTTGTTGTTTATTTTTAGAAAACTTATATTTTATTTCTACCGAAATTTCTGACTTTCCAGGACTAGAAACTGATTGAATCGTTTTGACTTCGGCCATTTGCTGAATGGCCGTTTCAATAGGATCAGTGACTTCCTGTGCTACTTGTTTAGCCGTCGCCCCGGGGTAATAAGTAATCACTTGCGCTTGACGAATGGTGAACTCAGGGTCTTCTAAGCGCACCATGGTTTTGAACGCATTCCAGCCCGTGATTAAGGTGATAATGATCGCAAGCGTACAAATGACCTTATTGCGAATCGATAATTCTGCGATATTCATGTCATTGTCCTGCGATTATTTTGGTTGCCAAATAGAAACTTTCATTCCTTCAACGGCTTGAGAAACACCACTGGTAATGATTTGATCGCCGGTATTTACGCCAGCTTTAACTGCAACAAATTCACCGATACCTTGTTTGATACTCACTGGTATTTTTATTGTTGTCATGGTTTTCGGATCAACCTTCCAGACAAATTTATCATTACCAATGCTGAGCACCGCTTTGATTGGGATCAATAGATCTAATTGCTGCGCATTGAGTTTATTGTCAATTTGAACTTCGGCGCTCATTCCCGGTAAAACCACTACATCTTTAGGTGGCGTAAACGACATGGTCACTTGATATGATTGCGACGATTTACTCGGTAACAAAGAAATCTCTTTAAAATCCGCTGCCGCTTTTGCATTATCAAACTGTTTAAATACCACATAAACTGCATCAGGATGGTTCTCATTTATGTAATTCAGTCTTGCCGGTGGAATATCAAAATCTGCACTAAACTTACTCGCATCGATTAACGATAACACCGTTTGACCACCACCTACATTGTCATGATTGGCAGCTTGTTTACTTGCAATAAGTCCATCATAAGGCGCATAAATCTTAGTATCTTTTAATGCTTTTTTTGCACTGTCATACTGAGATTGAGCAACTTTAAACTGTGACTCTAAAGTGTCAAAGTCACTGCGGGATATGATATTTTTCTTAACTAATTTTTTACCACGTTCATAACTGAGTTTGGCCGTCTGAAAGCTAGCTTTAGCGGAATTTAATTTGAGCTGAAAATCTCTATCATCAATACCTGCCAATAACTGCCCTTTTTTAACTTCCTCACCTTTAGTGACATTAAAGCTGGTCAGTTTGCCACCAGAGTTAAACGCTAGCTCGGTTGATTTATAGGCTGAAATGGTTGCAGGAAATGTCCAGCTTTGCTGATTAGAGGCTTCTTTAACAGTATAAACTTGAACTGGTCTTGAGACTTCAGCAATCTGATTCTGCTCAGGTTGCTTACCACAACCAGAGAGCAGAACAGAAAGAATTAAAGGAAGGAGCGCATAACGGTAAATATCTAGCTTCATAGCGAGTTACCTGATTTATCATGTTTTTCTTATATTTGAACAAATGAATATAAAACTGTAAACCTTTATTAAAAGAAAAGTATTTATTTTTCTTATGCATTGAGAGAAGGCATATCGAATTTTGGGGGAAAACCTACTCTTTGATGACTCCCTGTTGACTAACATGGACCCCTACCAGCCACGCCACCATTACGGTTAAATAGATTTGTCCGACAATGGCCTCTAGCATTGCAAATGTTTCAGAAAATACGTTTGTTGGAGAGATATCGCCATATCCCAACGATGTCAGAGTTACGAAACTAAAATAAAAATAATTAAATTGAGACTCAACCGTATCAACACTCATCGAAAACGAGTTAGGTAAAATAAGGTCACACAGGATATAGATAAAACTCCATAGAAAACCAAGCAGTAAATAGATGCAGATGCTCCCAGCAATAATATCTCCGGTAATTCTTTTCGCTTTAAAAACGGCCTGCATCAATACTAGAGTTATGAAGCCAACAAACAAAATATTGGTTATGTTATCAACTAATACTGTTGTTGGATTATTAGTTATATTCAAGGCCCAACTACTGATAAACGTTGGAACAGCTAAAAATATCCCAATCCAAAGAGAGCGTTTTTCTTGACTTACGGTATACACTGAAAACAGTAAAAATACACTCATGCAGAAACTAATAAAATAACCAGAAAACGGTAAAAAACTAGAAAATGGAATGAGAGCAATCATCACTAAAATTGATATTAATAAGCCCCTTAGACCTAGGCGAGTGATATTGGGTTGCTCAATTGATTTAGAGTTATTCATTATGGGTAATTGTAATCTTGCTTTCAGTTCATGATTATAAAAGATTACACGCTGAAGCATATTCGAGACAAATCTTACTTTTAAAGAATCTCTGAACAAGTTAGTTCGAGGAGCACTACTAGAAACTATGAAGGACAGTAACTCAACTACCCTTTAGTTATCATCACACAGGGGTAATATTATGAGCACTGTCCTTCGAGTAAAAGATAACGCAAAATTTGACAATTTGTATATCGCTTTTGAACTTAACAGTTAAAGAATCCACCTTCTTAGAAGGTGGCTTTGCTTTTGCCCCCTAATAAGGAGGTGCTTACCCTCATAGAAGACAAGCTGTTGTCCCCGATAGTTTACGAATTAAGAATCAAAACCTTCTTGTCGGTTTTCAAGCTTTTCCTGATATTTGACGTACTTTCTTATCATTTCTGCATCTATACCTACGGTTTCTACACAGTAGCCCTTAGCCCAAAAGTGATTACCCCAATAGGGCTTCTTTCGTAAGTATGGGAACTGTTTAAAAATCCTTATCGCTGTTCTACCCTTCACTGCTCCAAGTAAGTCTGATACCGAGCATTTAGGTGGTACTTTTACTAAAAGGTGAACATGATCTTCTTGAACATTCAGCTCGACTACTTGGCAATCTAACCTACCACAATATATCTGAATGCAGTTGAACACTTCATGTGCTACCTGCCCTTTAAGTATTCTAAATCGATACTTAGGAACCCATACAATATGATATTGGTAATGCCATAAAACGTGCGATAATTTTTCAATAAATTGATAGTGGTTTTGCAGTTGTTAGAGCATATAAGGAAAATAGAAAAATCCAGAAATAACAGAATATTAGGATTAAGATGCGTTATTCATTAAAACAACTTGCAGTGTTTAATGCCGTTGCTGAGTTCGGAAGTGTCAGCCAAGCGGCAGATAAGTTGGCATTAACGCAATCGGCAACAAGCATGTCACTGGCTCAGTTAGAAAAAATGCTTGGACACCCACTGTTTGAGAGACAAGGAAAGCTCATGGCTCTTACACATTGGGGAGTATGGTTAAGGCCTAAAGCCAAAAGATTACTGCAAGATGCAGAACAGATCGAAATGGGGATTCAAGATCAGCATTTACTCTGTGGCCAAATAAACCTGTGTGCCAGTCAAACGCCCGCCGAACATTTAGTGCCTGAACTCATAAGTATTATTGATAACGCTTTTCCTGAGTTACGGATCTCTTTAAATGTGAAAAGTAGTGATAACGTAATTAACGATATCGTTAACTATAACTTTGATTTGGGTATCATCGAGGGACGCTGTGATGACAACAGGCTCAATCAAAAAACCTGGTGTCAAGATCATTTGATTGTTATCGCTTCTGCACATCACCCTTATGCAAAACAAGATAGCGTCACAATGGCACAACTCGAACAGGCTAAATGGGTTTTAAGAGAGCATGGCAGTGGAACTAGAAAAACATTTGATAGTTCTATTCATCACAAACTTGAAAACTTGAATGTCTGGAAGGAATACGAACACGTGCCGGTTATTCGAAGTATGGTGGAACGTGGGTCATATTTAAGCTGTTTACCATATCTTGACGTTGAACGCTTTATTGAAAGTGGTCATCTAGTAGCGCTTAATGTCCCTGAACTTAACATGGTAAGAACCCTTTCATTTATCTGGCGTAAAGATATGACTGAAAATCCACTCATCGAATGTATAAAAAGGGAAGGAATTAAAATGATGAAAGGTAAACCAACAATTCTATAATTCAAATGTGTGTAATATGGCTTAAACCTAAAAATATCAGTTGGGCACATTCTCAGGCTTAGATAAAATTGCGACAAACAAAGCTGTTGTTACTTTGTTTGTTGATAACAAGGCGAAACTTGTAGCAAGTAGTTGTGCTACTTGCAAAAGCCTCAACGCCGTTAGGGGTGATTTTAGCAAGCCAGTGAGCGTGAAGTGATTCACCTAATGGGTGAACCAACAAAAAAGACATTTCTTTATCTTTGATAAGGTTAATACCTAGCTTAGCGTTGAACTGATGTTTTTAGGTTAAATTGTCCACCGCATTGTAGCGGTGGACTTCATTTAATCACCTTGGGTTTGATACCCTGCCTCTAGAGGCGAACGAATTTGTAATGTTTTGGTTTTGTCATACCTGCGAAGGCAGGTATCCAGTGACTTTTTGTTAAGAAATGAAAGTCACTGGACTCCTGCATACTCAGGAGTGACGATAATGCTAACGATACCCCGCTGCTTGCGGCGGGGAAATGAGATATTAGCATTCACTTAAACAGCTTCTTCCTCAGAAGTATCGCTTGGAATGACGAAATACAAACAAGGTACGATGAACAAGGCCAAGACAGTAGATAAGGTCAAGCCGCTGATGATTGCCCAAGAAAGCGGTAACCACATTTCTTGACCAATTGCTAAAGTAACCATACCTGCAATGGTTGTTAGTGATGTGGTTAAAATTGGACGTAATCTATCTGCTGCACCTCTTGCTGATGCTTCAAGTCCTGACATGCCATTTTTACGATAGGTATTCATGGTGTCAATCATTACGATTGAGTCATTAACTACGATACCGATCAAAGCAATAATTCCCACCATTGCCATAAATGAGAACGGCATGCTTAGTAAGTAGAAACCAAAGAAAGTGCCTGTTAATGCAAGTGGAATTACAGCCATTACAATTCCCGGTTGTTTAAAGCTATCAAATTGCAATACAAGCAATGCAAAAACCAAGAACAGAGCAAGCACCATCATCACACCAGCAGAGCCGAATACTTCTTTACTGCTTTCTGCTTCACCGCCATAACGGTATTTATAACCTACTGGCCAAGATTTCATTTGCGTCTGTAAAATCGACTCTAAATCAGCATTGATTTCACTCGCCGTTCTGTTATCCGTATCTGCAAGGACGGTAACCGTACGTTTACTGTCTTTATGTAAAATCGCTGTGGCAGATTCTCGAAGCTCAATATTGATCAACTCAGATAGCGGCACACTTCGGCCATCAGGTAAAGTGATATTCATTAAGTTGGTTTCGTACAAGCTTGTCGGCCCACCAATTTCGCCATTTCGACTCGGCCATGAGTAACCCATCAAAATATCAATATCTTCTTTAATGCCGCCCAATACGAATTTACCCACCTTATCGCTAGTCATTAACAAGCGAGTTTGGTTAGCTAAATCTTCTAGACTAATGCCATAAAAATTTAAAGCTTCCATTTTCGGTGTCGCTTTAAATTCGATATTTGGCAAACCTAAGTTATGACGGACGTTAGTTGCACCTTTGATAGTCTTCAAATCTTCGATGACTTGGTTCGCTATGGTTCTCAGCTCAACCATATTATCACCTTCAATTTGAATTTGAACGGGCGACTCCGAACCTGCACCCCCTAATTCAGGTGTAATTAATACTTTACCTCCAGGGCACACATCAATCGCACTATCAATCGCTTTACTGATCTCTGGTACATACTGATAAGCTAACTTTTCACGCTCATTCTTAGGTACAAAAATAGTGGTAAACCCAACAAAACCAAGAGATTTAGAAGGTAATAACTGATCGGATGGTGAAGTCATACTAAACTGACTCTTTTGTCCTACATTTTGAGTTACACTTTCAAAATAAGGCTGCTTTCTTAGTTTATCACCTACAGCCCTGGCACATTGTTGAGCTTCGAGTAAAGAAGTTGTTGGGGCCATCTCAACCAAAATACCCATATTACGGCCATCAGCTTTAGGCATCATTTCTGAAGGTAAGGTACTCAAAGCCACCACACTTGCAATGAAAGCAGTAACAGCAATCCCAATCCAAGTTAGTGCGATTTTTCTCGAACCCAAGAAACGTCTTTCTAATAAATTCGCTAGCTTAGCGCTGTATGTCTCAGTAATAACATCAACTTTGGTCTTTTGAAGCTTAGTCCCCGCTTTGGGCAGCAAATATTTTGATAACGGTACGCAAAGTAACAATGCAACAACGTAAGAAGCAATCAAACATGCAATTGCAGTCATCGGCATTGAACTGATATATTTACCAACGATGCCAGAAATACCAAGTAATGGCGCCATTGCGAGAATTGTGGTTAATTGTCCTGTTAATGCCGGTATTCCGTAGGTTTTAACTGTCGCTAGTGCAGATTGCCCGAAATTTTTTCCCTTCACAAACATATTGTCGTGCATGCCTTCCATCATCATGATAAATACATCCACGAGTAAACCCAGCGCGATAACCATACCAACAATCACAATCTGGTTTAGAGAATAACCAAAACCAGCAATGATGATTAAACCACCCGCAAAAGAGACAGGGATTGCAAGTCCAGCAATTAACGCTTCACGCCAGGTTAAGCTAATCAAAAGTACAACAAATACAGCAATAACCGATTGCCAACCATTGTTGAATACGTTCATCAAGTCACGATGAATATTGGTTGACTCATCAACAACAATTGAAGCATCAACACCTTTGGGCCATTCAGGGCTGGTTTTTAGGTCTTCAAGAACTTGTTTGGTTTCATTGATAATTTCAATCGCATCCGTCCCGGGTTGCTTAGTGATTGACACCCCAACGGCACGAGTGAAATCTTTGCCACCAGTACTAAAGAATGTACGGGTTCTTTCTTCAGCTTGTGTTCTTTTTACTTCTGCAACTTCTTTTAAAAGAACGACACGATTTTGCTCAAAACGCTTAATTGGTAGATCTTGTAATTGCTCGACACTTCTAAATCGTCCCGCAATACGGAACGTCGCGCCAATTTGTTCACCGTCAAAACGCCCCCATGGCATATCCAAGTTAGCCGCTTGTAGTGCATTACGAACATCTACAGGAGAAATGCCAAGCGCATTCAAACGTGAGCCAATCAACCGCACCATAACGATGTCATCACGATCACCTGTAATTTGGGTTTTGTTGACACCCGAAACGCGTTCGAACTGATGTTTGATAATTTTTGCTAAGCGCGTTAGTTCAGCAAGCGGTTTATCCCCATGCAAACGGATACTAAAGATTGGCTTATCGCTAATACTTGCTTGAACAACTTTAGGTTTATCGGCTTCCTTTGGTAACTCACCTTCAGCAGCGCTTACTTTGCCACGTAAACGTGTAATAGCATCTTTGGCATCAACATTGGATTTAAATTCAACATTGATCACTGAGTAACCTGTGAAAGAACCACTTTGAATGGTTTTTAAACCTTTAAGGGTTTTTAATTCTTTCTCAAGCTTATTAGTAACCGTTTGTTCAATGCTTTGTGCATCACCACCCGCCCATGTGGTAGTAACTGTTGCTGATGCAATTTCTAAATCAGGTTGAGATTCTTTGACCATATTGGAAGCTGATAACCAGCCCCCAACAATGATGATCAGTAATAATAATTTGGCAAACGTCGTTTTTAAGAAAAAGAAGCGCTGAAAAAACGAGGGTGCCTTGGACTGTTCTTGGCTACTCATTTTTACTACCCTTCGTTAGATTCAGACAATTGCTCAGTTTTGGCAATTTTCACTTTCATTCCGTCACTCATTCGCGCTTTACCGCGAGTTACAACACGATCGCCAACGTTAAGGCCAGAAACAACTTCAACGCCTTCAGTTCCCAAAATACCAAGTTTTAACTGACGCTTATGGACTTCATTGTTAGCATCAATAACGTAAGTGAAACTTTTATTGCCAAGATTGACCAATGCATTCATTGGTAACACAAGCGTATTTTGCTTTTGTGCGACGGCAATCCAAACAGTAACAAAGTCACCATTAAGCAGCGGCTTAGTTACCTAAGTACTTCGAATTCGTGCTCGGATAGAACGATCTTTAGGGTTAACGGCTGGACTTACCGATAATACTTGAGCTGGTACGAACTGATCAGATAACGAACGGTAATTTTTTTCACCAACAACTTGCAACTTAGCTAGGGTTTCTTGGTCGATAATGTAAGCTGGTTGACCTTTCTTAACATAGCGACCAGTGAATAAAGGCAAGTTTACTTCTACTTGGAAGTTCTTTGGATCAATCAGTACGATTGGAGCGGTTCGAGCAGCAGAGTCTTGATTCGTCGTATCAAACTGTTGTGGAGTAATGTAGTCACCTTCACGAATATTGATGAAAGCGATTTGCCCATCAAAAGGCGCACGTATCTGGCTATCGTCTAACCCTACTTCTAATCTATCTAGATCTGCCTCAGCCTGACGTACGCCAACTAATGCTTGTTGGTAGTCAGCTTCGTATTGTTCATATTTTTGAGCACCAATCACATTTCGCTGTTTAAGCTCTTTCCCACGTGCATACGCTTTTTTAGCTTGTCTTAACTTAATTCTTGCAGAATCAAGTTGAGCTCGAGCACTTTTGATTTGTTGACTACTTTTTCTATGGTCAAGCTCAGCGAGAAGTTCACCTTTTTTAATCGTTTTTGATGGCCCCTTTACATAATCGCCTTCTTGGAGAATTTCACCATTTTCGAAGGTTTTAATGAAGGCAACACGCCCAGAGTTTTGAAATACAAGATACTCACGACGTACAGACTTAATTGTGCCTTGAGCATACTGATACTGGCTAATATCAGCCTTCTTCATAGTATAAGCTTCAACAACAACTGCTTTAGAATCTTTTGCCATTGTAGGAGCTGCAAATAGTGGTGAGCATAGCAAAATAGCAATCGCCATTTTTCTACTCACTATGTTGGATATGGCTTTATGAATCAATTTAGTTTCTCCGAGAGGTATTTGATTTGGGCATGCAGAGATTTGAACAACTGAATATGCCATATAGTTATTATTAAAATGACAAATATGAGACGCAATTCTAAGCTTTTTTAATCGTTAAACTCAACCTGTTATCTTGTTTTGTCTATCTGCTGTTGACTTACACGAACCCCAACCAGCCAAGCCACCATAACGGTCAAATATATCTGCCCAACAATCGCTTCTAGCATAGCGAACGTTTCTGAAAAAGGATTATTAGGTGATATATCACCATAGCCTAGCGATGTCAGGGTAACGAAGCTAAAATAGAAATAATTATATTGAGACTCTATCGTATTCGGTTTCATCATAAATGAGTTAGGCAAGATGAGATCACAAAGAATGTAAATAAAACTCCACAAAAAACCTAACAATAAATAAATACAAACACTTCCAGCAATGATATCACCCGTAACTCTCTTCGCTTTGAATACAGCCTCCATTAACGCTAAAGTAATAAAACCGATGAACAATATATTGGTCAACAAATTAATTGAAAATTCAACGCTAGATTCTGAGCCTCCGACAGCCCAACTACTGATAAACGTAGGAATCGCCAGAAAAACGCCAATCCATAAAGTGCGCTTATTATTGCTTACTGTGTATACCGCAAACAATAAAAGTACGGTCATACTAATGCTCAGAAAGTAACCAGCAAAGGGCATGTAAATCGAAAAGGGGAATACTGCAATCACCAGTAAAAGAGTGATTAACAATCCCCGTAGGCCTACTTTAGTGATATTAAGCTGATGAACGTTTGTGGTTTTATTCATTTGGGGTTTACGATAACCATCTTTTATCGTTCTGATATTTAAAAACAATATAGGAATTAGCTTTTGAAATGTATGTGAGGTAAGTCTTATTTTTACAAATTCTATGAGTAGAAAGTACTCAAAAGCATCGAAGACAGTGTAAATTGGTACTTCTTTTGAAACGGAAAGCTGCTTCGTTATCGTTTATTTATGTGAAACGTAGTAACAACAGTTTTGTCTGTCGGTAAGCAACCACACAGCATAAACTCTGCCTTGCATAAGATATCCAATTTATCGCTGCAAAAATAAACACAAAAGATCAACAGCTCCTAATAAGACTCTAAATTTAAATAACTAACTTTCCGCTATTAGCAATTACGGGTACATTAGGAGGGCATACAACAACATGACCATAAGCTGCTTTCCCTTGTGCAGGATGTTGACTAGGTGCGGGGAGCATCTGATCTCTTACTTTAAAGTTAGTTTTTATGATATTTAAAAATACCTTATCAACCTTTTCAGCTAATTGGATCGGAGTCATCCCTTGCTTGTTCTTCAACCAGAAATTCACACTTTCAGAATATACAATGAATTGTTTGGTAACTTCCGAGATATTTGGATGCTGAAAAATATAATGGGCAATAGAATTTCCATCGTGATCTTGAGAATTGAGATCAACTTTACACTCCTCTGTCAGAAAGTCATAGCTTGCTGCATCAGCACAAAAAATACTTAGGTGAATAGGAAAAACCCCCATTGCATCCACACCATCTGAAGCTGAATTGACCCATTTATAACGTTGCTCAGGAAGCAACTTATATATGTTCTCCCAACCAGAAGTTATCGCAATTTCAAAAATATTTAAGCACATTCTATTGCCTTGCACTACAGTCGGATATTTGAAACTCTTTACCATCAAAAAATCATTACTCTCTATTAATAATTGGAGTCTCTTCATTACGAAATCAGCACCTAAGCTTTGACTATTAAGCAAATCCAATAACAACTGAAATAGAAAGTATAAATTGGCTGCTGTTTGCTGATAAGAATAAAGGGAATCAGGCAAGGACTGAATTTGTTCTCTGCAAATAGTTTGCTCAGCTGTAGAAAGGTTGATGTATTGCATGAGCTTTCGCTCTATCTCCCCATTTTGAGTGTTGCCTCTCAGGTTAAGTTTCTCATGTAACGTACTCAATCGACATGAGGGTGGTTCTCTTTCTACAAACTGTTGAATTTTAGGCGATATATGTGGCTTTTCTTTAATTTGGTTTTGAATGATTACCCATGATTGAGTAATTACTCGTCTTTGGTAAGCAATAGAAAGCAGATTTTTAGTGATAAAATCATAAAAATCTTGAGCTGCAAATGTATTTTCAGCCGCATGCTTAAATAACTTTAAAACTTCATCGTGCCTACGCTCATCGGAAAAGTCCACTGCAACTAAGTCTCTTAAAGTCACAGCTCTTGAAGTGCACTCGTCTTCAACCCAAAAGCAACCACAACTATAAGCTCCTTTGAGATTAACTTGCTGGATTTTTGTTCCATTAATGATTCGAATGGGCAAATCAAGATCAAGGCATTTTGCACCCATACCTCTATTAAAAGTAAAACCACAAGTGATGGCTTGAGAAATATTTAACCTAAGCTGAGGAAACGATAATTTAGAGGTGTCATCACTTGTAAGCAGATCTGCAACTGTGTATCCCTTTCCAGCAAGGGCTTCTATCGGCTTTGAAATTTCATGCTCAACACCACGCCGAATCTGTTCACTACAAAACACTTCTAATCGAAAAAAATTATAACTACGAAAAGATACATTAGCCCGTAAACAGCTTTCTATTGTTGTCATAAACGCTTCAATCGATTCATTATTATCAAGGTAGGGATTTCCATTTACTAACGAATTCAATTTTACTTTAATACCTTCCAAGGTCCACACTTCAAATGTGCGAAAAAATACGGATGATGAAATCCGCACATTCGGCATAATCCCTGAAATGATATGGAACACTTTTTCATCTAACTGAGCATGTATACTTGGACTTAGCTCTTCGATATGTTCTCTATGAACACCACGACTCTCTAGTAAATCACAAAATTTATCAAAAAAATTTCCTGTTAAATAAGTTACAATATTTCCGACAGTTACAGCCTTTTCCACTCTAGCTTCAAACCCTTGTAGGTACTGCCGTCGAAATTGGCGATCCATGCTTTCATCTTTACAAAAGGGTATATCGTATTGAGCCGCTACCGAGTTAGACAGTCGGTTTACATGATGCCTGTGGTTCCCCGTATGATATGTTTGGTGGTTGACTACCTGAGACAAGTGCTCAATTGCGGCTTGCCTAATAATCCCCACTCTTGCCATCCTTAGCACTTCTTCAGGGGTATGTTTAGATTCATTAAATGAATTTATTGCCTCAGACAAAGTATGCTCAATGCCCCCCGAACAGGTCGCAATGCTTTCAATGAAATCTTCGATTGATCGTTTTTGTACGCTACTAATGACACTTTTTTTTTTGAAGAATACAGATTAAAGAATGCAATTCTCGGCGGGTTTTTCCGTACATTTTTTCTCGAAATTGAGTCAATATTTCAGGACCAATCTTTTGCTCTACACCATCAACAAATAAAGGTCTATCAAATAAATGATATTTGAATGTATTTATAAAAGTATCAAAACTTGGAGATGTCGATATGCCCTTTTGGCGACAAAAAGATTCAAGCTCCCCTATCTCATAGAGTAAGTGCTGTTTAAATCGTGTGTAAGATCTACTGCCCTCGAACGATCTTAAATCCCTATACCGTTCGCGACTAAATGTAATGACAGGATCAGTATCTTTGTATACAGGTAGTTCACTTTTTGGGGAGTCATATCTACCGACAGGTGTTCCCACACCTAACCCTACAAATTGTGAAGCCGCCATGCTTAACACCTTCAAAAATCTCGACAATAATCATAATGAGTATTTGACCATCATGAGCATGTACAATCCAGTTAAACTCTATTCATCAAAAATTAAGCGCATAACTTGATTAATTTGTTACTGATTGAATTTATTAAAGTAAAGCCTTTTACGAAATGATGTTTTGGAAAAATTTGAGCGATTCAAATGTGATCAACTCAAAGCGTTCACTATTGAATATAAATAACTTTAGCTCTGCATAAGCCAACCTCTACAGCACTAAGTGGCAGGATTGTTCTGAACGATTAGAAAACTCACGCATTAATGGTTCTGCGATTGCTGTAATACGTTTGATATCAGGTAATTGATGGGCAAGTCCAAATAGCTTCATCGAGATGATGTATTTGTCAGAATCTGGTAATACATTGATGTAGCCACGTTCTTCTAGTACCACTAACATTCTGAAAAGTTCAGATTTTTGTCGCCTTAGAAGATCACTGATTTATCTTAAACTTAAGCCCTCTGATTGGCCAGCCATTAACTCAAGAATATCTAATCCTTTACTTAGCGCAGGTGCCGAATATTGCCATTTTTTCTGTTTCCAACATTGTGTAGTCCATTTTCTTATTTTTTAATGGGTTGTATTAAACCAAATACAACACGAATTTACGACCGTTTACCATCACCCCATGTATAAAGAATGTTTTTATTGGAATCGACAGCAACAAAATTGGCTTTAGCACTGGGAGTAATCTGCCCATAATTATCTAACCCAAGCGCTTTCGCTGGATATAAACTTGCCATTCTTACGGCTTCAAACCAATCTATTCTTGCAAACTCAGCAGCATTATTCACCGCAGAAATCATATCGAGATCGGAACCCGCCAAAGAGCCAGCAGCATTGACACACTTACCCTCTTTTGAATAAATTTTTTCGCCATTTAAATAGAAGTAGTCTTTATCCGATCCCACTGTCGCCATAGCGTCCGTCACTAAAATAGCCCCACCCTGCTTTTTACTTCTCACAGCGACTTTTAACGAATCAGGGTGCATGTGGTAACCATCGGCAATAATGCCAAACCAAGAATCATCATGAGCTAAAGCCGCCCCAACCATTCCCGGTTCACGGCTATTGAGTTGTGTCATAGCATTAAATAAATGGGTAACACCTGATATTCCAGCTTTAAAGCCATCCATTGCTTGTTGATAATTGGCCGCACTATGACCAGCACATACGATGATCCCTTTTTCGCATAATTTTTGAATCATCGATGACGTCGTTTGCTCAGGTGCTAATGTGACAATGGTTTTGCCATTTTTTAACGAACAAACTAAGTCAAAGCCTTCTTGATCTAACAAGCAAATTTTATCAGCATCATGAGCGCCTTTTTTCTCTACACTTAAAAAAGGCCCTTCTAAATGAATTCCAAAAATTCCTTCAACACCTTGATCTATTGCAACATCGACGGCTGCGATGGCTTTTTCCATCACGTGATAATCATCAGTGATTAAGGTCGGCATTAAGGCACCTGTGCCAAACAAACGATGCCCCTGAGCCATCGTTTTGAGTGTTTCAACAGTTGGGGCATCATTAAACATCACCCCACCACCGCCATTGACTTGTAAGTCAATGAAACTTGGTATCAATAAATTTCCCTTTAGATCTATTTCTACTTCAATACTTTCATCTAAAGTATTCATAGGAGTGATTGATACGATGCGATCAGGGTCAAATACAACGGCATGCTGTTTATGCAACTGGTATCCATCAAAAACATTGGCATTAATAATGGCTTTCATTTAATTACTCTCTACTTTTCCAGTTAAAGCTGCCCCACGGACACCGCTAGAGTCACCAAATTGAGGAGGCAAAACTTGAGGGGACTTTAGATCACCAAACAAATATTTTTCGATAAATTGAGGTAATTCTTGATATAAATACTCGATATTAGACAGACCACCACCAAGCACAATAACATCAGGATCGAAAGCCAACATTTGCTGAGCAAGAAACTGCCCCAAGCAATCGAGATAACAATTCATTACATTTATAGCTTCAAGGTTATCTTGTTTTAAATCTCTGACAATCTCGTGCGTGTCAGCGTAAGAAAAACCAAGATGTTGGCTGATAAACAACAAACCCGAACCAGACAGGAACTTTTCGTAGCAACCTAATAGTCCACAATTACATTGCGGTATTGGAAACAAATACTTTTGCTGAAGAGTGGCATGAATACAGGTGTGGCCAATTTCACCTGCAACAGCAGATTTTCCATAGTGAATTTGCCCATTGATACACAAACCTGCAGCAACACCTGTTCCAAGCACAACACCAAGTACCGTCTCGCTTTTATGATTTTCACGAGCCATAGCTTCTGATAAAGCGAATGCTCTAACATCATTCACGAACCCAACTTTTCGCTTTAATTTTATCTCTAAATCGTGCTGTAACTGCTTGCCACATAAACAAGGAATGTTAACGGTGGTTACGATTCCAGCTTTATCAATCACCCCCGGCAAACCTATACCTACCGAGCCTTGAGTACCAAACTTTTCGTCCGCTCGGTAAACCATATTTTGTATCGTTGATATAAAAACAGAGTAATCCTTGGTGGGCGTAGGTACTCGCCAACTATCCAATATATTCATATCAGTATCGAATATACTGATTTCAATCTTTGTACCGCCAACATCAAAGCCATACATCAACATATTGGGCTCGCCTTACTTTGGTTTGAATTAATTATAAATAAACGACAACACTATCACGGTTAAGAAATTTAACTCAATTCCTTAACCTGCTCAGCAACTCTTTGATAATATTCTGTGTTTTGTAATTTTGATGCAGAGCTTTTATCCAATAGTACAGTGACATTAGGGTGCATTTGCAATATAGACGCCGGACATGAAGCTGAAACAGCACCTTCAACAGCATCACGTACCGCCTTAGCTTTGCCCTCACCAGTGGCTACCAATATAATTTTCTTAGCTTCCATGATGGTGCCAATGCCCATAGTCATTGCTATAGTGGGCTGAATTTCACCAGCATCAAATAAACGACTATTAGCTTCAATGGTAGAACTAGTGAGTGTCTTTAAGCGGGTTCGGGATGCAAGGCTAGATGATGGTTCGTTAAATCCAATATGACCGTTGTGCCCGATACCAAGTAACTGAAGATCAATACCATTTTTTTCAGCCATTTTTGCTTCGTAATTTTCTGCGATTTCTTGATTCTGTTTCGCATCGAAACACACTGGGAAGTGAGTATTTTCCTGTTGAATATCGATGGAGTCAAACAATTGTTCACGCATAAAGTATTGATAGCTTTGTTTGTTCTCTGACTTCAACCCAACGTATTCATCAAGGTTAAAAGTTGAAACATCTTTAAAGCTTACTTCACCATTATTAAACTTTTCGATTAATTTTTGATACGTTTTGATCGGCGTTGACCCAGTAGCTAACCCCAAAACCGCTGATGGTTTTACGGCCAATAAATCAGTAAACATGCATGCCGCACGTTCAGCTACTAATGTTTCATTCTCAAAAATGATGACTTCCATCTTTTTCCTACTGTCTCAGGTACATTTTCTCATATTAGTTAAACGGTTGCTGATGACATAAAAGGAAGAATGGTGCGATAAGACAACTGTCCGTGACAGGAAGTCACGGTCGTCAGCACATGGGCGTGCGCTTCTGTTGGCGTTCGCACTATTTTCCTTGTTTTCGTAACTATAAACATACGCAAAACATCACTAGCAAATGTAACTCTAACCAATCACGCCTTTGGTTAAAATAACATTGCCATATAACCGAGTTTCATTGGTCACTACTACAGCATAGGCGTTTTTCACTTGTTCATAAAAAGCGAATCGTTCAATGCTTTGGTGTGGAACTTCACCACCTTGGCCACTTGATGCAATCTAATAAAAATCAGAAACAATTTCAGGGACGGCCATAGCATCTCCAACCACTTGCATCGTATGAACGGGCGCTTCCACATAAGTATCTAATGGCAAAACTGATACTATGGCTTCTAACGCTTGAGTTGCACTAGCACCGTCGAGACGTACTAATCGCTGAGCATGGCTATCTGCAGGAAAGTTAGCATCGACAATCACTAAACCTGAACAAAAGAAAAACAATATGATTAGCAAAAAAACTTAATCATGAAGAAGGCATATAAAACAAAGTTTGCAGGTTCTTTGCTAGCTGCTTGGGCATTAATGGCAATGAGTCAATTTACAACAGCAGCTATTCCATCTGAAGTTCAATGGATGCAAGACGCAAAATGGGGAATTAGCCATCACTACCTTGCAGGTGGTGCTCTAGATAGTGCTTGGTAAAGCATTCAAGACTACAATAAGTGGAATAACTAGGTTAACGAATTTGATGTAGACGCTTATGCCGATTTAGCAGAGAAAATGGGGGTAAAACGGGTGAGTTTAACCAAGATATGCATGCAACACAGGTAAACGGAGCATACTACACATACAACTTTACTGGTGAGAGCATTGTTGTCGCAACCTCTAAAGCTGGTGACGAAGCTGATGTGGAAGAGTTTGTTAATGGTGTAGCACGAGGCGTAATTGATACTCATTCAGATGACAGGCAGGTACAACAAGTTATTTACATCTCTTTGAAAGTGAACACATACAATTGAAGTGTATAAGCATTCTGGCAATTATATGCTAGTTGATGAAGTGCAGTATAAATAAACTAACTTCGTGAATCTTAAAGTCCATAATCGTAAGATTATGGACTTTAAACATAAGCCGCAAATTATTTGCTATGCATTACTTATTATTAGTTTAATTTACAACCTCTGTGATCTTTACTATTTAGATAAGTAACATCATTAGCAGAAGGTCCAAACTCGCTTACATCAATCGTTTTGCTGTTATTTTCAGATTTTGATTTGAAAAACTGATACAACACTTGCTCGTCAATAAGCCCTGAGTTATCAATCACTTCAGCATCAACAAATTGATTAGATGAACCAACCAACACTGGAAAACCATCTCCTCCTGCAGCATTAAAGCCCGGAATGGTAAAGCTGTAAGTGTCATTTTTACTAAATGGTTTGCCATTAATTTCTGATAGTTTAGCTGTTCTTTGCTTGCAATCGACGCTCATCTTTAACCCTACAAGCTGAGCATAAGCACCTGACTCTATTTGATTAGATGCAACAAGCCCTAAGTAACTAGCAAGGTCACTTCCATTCATTGTCACTCTGTAAACTTCATTTCCAAATGGTTGTACAGTGAGAATATCACGATAAGATACATGTCCTTTCTCTATTGAAGCACGCACCCCACCAGAGTTCATAATTGCAAAATCAGTGTTATGAGCTTCCTTATGGGCAATCGCAATTATATGCCCTAAATTAGTCTGCTGAAAACGGACTATTGATCGCTTTCCTTCAAGTCTATCGCTGATTTTGGCAATCTTAACGTCGAGTTTTTTCTGCCCTTTATCCTGATAGGGCTGCAATTTTGCTTTTACCTCTGGATCAGGTTCAATGTATTCTTCAATAAACTTACGCTTTCTATATGAATCTTGTTCCGTTAAATTTACTGGAATTAACTCATAATCAGCAAGATGCAACTTTCCACTGAAGTATTCAAAATCTGCTCGCCCAATGTATTTACCCCACTCATGCGCTTGCATGATAAAAGTGCCATTTTGAATATCTGGCGTACAATCTTTACCAGCTTTAAAATTGGAGTAACGATTTGAATATGGCTCCATACAAACAGGGTTTTGAGAGTGTCCCCCGATTATTGCTTGTAAATCACCTTTGTTAAGGCCACGAGCTAAAGAAACGTCACCAGGAGCATTGCTGCCATGTTTTCCGATAATAAAGTGCCCCATATGTGTGACAGCCATAATAAGGTCTGCTTTATTCCCTTGCTTAATTTCTTTTATGACTTTCTTCATTTCAAACAAAGGATCAGTAAAAGTAAGATCAGCAATAAACTGAGGATTACCAAGCTTGGCTGTATCTTTTGTTGTCAATCCAACAACTGCAAGCTTTAGATTACCTACATTAATTATTTTATAAGGCTCGAAATAACGAACCAATTCACCTGTTACTGGATCATTTTTATAAATATTGGCAGAAAGCATAGGGAAGTTAGCTAACTTTCTTTGCATATCGAGTACGCTAAGTTCATTATCGAACTCATGGTTACCAACGGCCATTGCATCGTACTTCATCATATTCATACCGATGAAATCTGGCACTGCATCTTGTAAATCAGACTCGGGCACGCCAGTGTTAACGTCTCCACCAGAAAGTAAGATTACCTTGTTGCCCTGTCGATTAATTTCTTCTCGAATTGATTTAATCAGTGTTGCTCTAGCTGGCATCCCATATTCATTATGCTTGTTATGCCAAAAGCGACCATGATTATCATTAGTATGCAAAATCGTAAATTTTAAGCATTGATCGCCATAGTCTTCACATTGAGGAACATCGTTTGCCTGATAATGTTTAACGCCAAGAAATATCACCGAAAAACAAAAGGATGCTATGACAAATCCTTTGACTAATAGGGTGTTCATGTTACGACCTTTTTATTTTAATTTTTTTTAGAATTTAATAAGTGCGACACCTTATCAGCAACACACAAAATCGCAACATCAAAAGTGAAAATAGTGTTAGCTTTATGTTTTTAAATTTCTCCATCGCTGACTATTGAACTGAGCTAAACAACAATCACTTCCCTAGCATTCGATTTAGTGTTTCATCTCTATGATAGAAGTGATGCTTAATCACGGCAGAAATATGCAGCGAAACAATAATCGCAAGTGCCCACATTAAAAATTTATGAATATCTTCACCTATGGTGGCCAAAGCATGGTTCAAAGGAATGGCTTTATGAGTGATAGGATCAATATTCGTTGACACAAGCACATGGCCAAAAAAAGCGATACCGTGGCCACTCGCACCGGACATTATCATTCCTGATAAAGGAAAAAGTACGGTTATAATGAGCAAGGTAACATGTACACTGCGGCTCAACATTTTTTCATAATTTTCCATTGGTGCTGCAGGAGCAAACCATCCTTCTTTTAATCGCCAAAAAATCCTAATAACAGCAAAGAAGATGATGAGTACTCCAAACGATTTATGCCATGGGAACAGAGAATGTTCTTTAAATGTTGTCATAAACCATCCAAGAAACAGCATTCCTAGCATTCCAACTCCTAATGTCCAATGCATAACAATAGTCATTTTACTTAGCTTATTAGGCATAATGTTATCTAACTGAGGAGTGATAATTGTGTTGTAAAACAGGCAGGATAATATGTCCATTAACCTATGCTGACAAAGCATTAAGGAATGTGAAGCAAAATAAAAAAAGGGCTTTCGAATTAAAACGTGAAAGCCCTGCTGGAATAACTATTGCAACGGCATAAGGAGCAGCATGTTGCCATTGCTCAAACAATAAATGACCAATCCCCAATAAGAGCGAATAAATCATTGCAATACTCGCTAAGCAAGCAATTGAATTATCTTTTAACCCTGAAGGTAGCGGCGTAATTCCTGTCATTTCACGTACTTTTTTCCAACCCGGACCGTGTACTCGCAAGCGCCCATAGAACTTAACAGTTGGCTCTTTCGCTGAAGTCAGTAAAGTAACAATTATTGTTAACATAACAGTAGTTAGAGCTGTAATGAGCATTCTCACCGCAAACCAACGTTCTTCATCGACATAAGGAAGAATAAAGAGCAATGCATTACCTACAATCGCAGCCGTTACTAATGCGGCAATCTCAGAATAAACATTTATTTTCCACCAGTTACAACGAATAACCTGAACAAAGGCAAGTGGAATCACTACCACAACAATATACTCATAAGCTTGAATAATACTGGTAACCATGGTCGTTTCAAACAGTGCCACAATAGTCAATAACAGCATGCTGACTCGAGCCGCTGCCACATAGTGTTCTTTAGGCTTGTCTTTAACTAAATACGGCGAATAGATGTTATTAATGAGATACGAAGACCCCCAATTTAATTGGGTATCTAATGTACTCATAAACGCTGCCAATAATGAATGTGAATTTAGATGAGTTAAAAAGAAAAATAGAAATGGCGGCTGAAACCATTACTTATAAATATATCGAAGCATACAGCTAATTCAGACACAGAATCACAAAACACATCCCAACATTTGAAGAATAAAACACCAAGCTGTTTTTCAATTCTCATTGAGTATTGCTTAACGTATCATCTGAAGTGATAATCAAGCAGTAAAGACGAGTATCTATATTTGCCAACAATAAAGGACACACATGAACAACAGCGAACAGCCAACTTTATTGTGGCACGATTAGTAGCTTTGTTCTGTATTCACTTGAAAATAAAGGAATAAATTTTAGTACAAATGGACTTGATGCACATCTGTTTTTGAAGCGTTAGTATTTCTCAGCTTGTAGCATCCATGAAATTAATCAGACAGTTACTTAGCTATACTGAATTGATATCACCTACCTTTGGTTATCGTTCGGTTTTCCAAAACAACTTTCTTTCGCATACTAAATCTTTAGTGTATTTCATTCAAACATCATAATTAATGCTAATTCACAACCCCTCATAAGATTTCGAGCAAAAAACGCTCAAACAAACTTTACAGTTATAACTCTTCTATAAACTGACAGTCTATTACGAGTAAAATATCTTTTATTTCATAAGAAAAAGAAAATGATGAAGAAGTCACTAACAATTCTATTCTGTATGCTAACTGCACTTTTGCTTCCTGGTTGTGCTTTGAAGCAAAAACCCAATTATGCTCTTATTGACGGCAAAGCATATTGGACAGCAGGAGATTCACTTCGTAAAAATAAAAGTATCCCTCTTTATAAAGGCGATTCACCTAACTTTAAAGTTCTTCGTGAGATTAGCTTCGCAAAAAATGATTCCTTTGTTTATGTTGATGGATCACCAATCGCATTTTCAGATCCTAAGACATTCAAATATATTAAAAATAGCTTAGGTTACTCAAAGGATAAGAATCATGTATATTTATGGGGCGACCCGATTCTCTTCGCAGATCCAGATACTTTTAAAATCCTTGATTCAGGTTTTTCTAAAGATAAAAGCTTTGTTTATTATAGAGGTGAAGTCATAGAAGGTGTTGAACCTTCAAAGTTTAAGGTACTAAAAACTAATCCAATACGCACAGCTGATTTCGCAAAGTCTGAAGGCCAAGGGATTATTGAAAGCGAGTCTTTCAAACTATGTTCTCCCGAATCTTTTCCAAAAGTGGCTAAAGAGAAGTGGTCAAGTGATAATAAATGCGCGTATTGGTTTGCAGATGTGGTCAGCGATGAAATTGATAGTAAGACCTTCGAGGTACTCAGTACATATTATGCAAAAGATAAAAATCATGTGTACTCTCCCCTTGGAATCGTTCCTGATGTCCATCCAAACGATGTCCAAATTCAACACGCAGATTTAACGACCAAATCATCAGCTAAGGTATGCTATACCAAAGGAAATAAGGTTGACTGCAAGCTGCAAAAACAGAAGCAAGAAGTGTATAAACAAAAAAGTTTTTCTGAAAAGTTTATTGATCTAAATATAAACGAAAGAAAAGTACTACAAAGTTTTGCCTTAAAGAATAAAAATGAAACTATGAACTTTGTTGTACAAATGTCAGGCGAAAATATTCTTAAACCTGATCAAAAGCCAATTTCTTTACCCAACAATTTTAAAGCTCAATTTGTTCACACAGATAGCACTAATAAAAACCCTTTTTATTACCAAGTGACATCAAAAAACAATAAAGAAACGGTTTTAACTATTTTTGAAAGAGGTGAAATCGAACCCTTAGTGAGAATATACAACAACGAGCAAAAAATAGTTAAAGAACAAGTTAGAGCGTTCGGGCTACTAAACAAACATTATCAAACTGGTAAATGTCTAATTACTATTGGTAAATGTGAAGAAATCAGAAAGGGAAAATTTAACCCTAAAACTTCTGATTTTGATATAAGTGTAAAAAAATACACCATCAGCTATAACAATGGAGTATGGAAGCGTGTATCCCATAGAAAGGGGAAAAGGGCTTTCGTTGAATACTATATTTTAGATAAGTACGGCATTGAAGCATACTATTTAGAGCTTTTCGACGGAGAAATTAGCTCTGAATACATCAGAGAACAATGGGTTCCTAAAATGACAAAGCAAATCATGAACAGGCTGATTTATCTATAAGAATTATTCAGTATAAAATTAACCCCAGATCTGATGTGACACCTTATATAAAATTGGTTACTGTCATATCAGACCTGAGCTACTACATCTAATTTCTCTTAACTATAAGCTTAGCTTCATTTAACATAATGAATATATAGGATTCACTTGGTTCCTTTGTTGAGGCAACTTTTATACATCTCCCTCTATTTTCAGGCTGAATTGCTATTTCAATTTCTCTGAGACTAGTAATACAAGAGCTCATAACCTATACCTAATATTTTCCCTTGCATAATACCTCCAAAGAAGTAAAATTAATTGAACAATGATGCGCATCACGCTACACTTTATATATGATCAAATCTTTTAAACATAAAGGTCTAAAAAAATATTTTGAAACTGGTAATACATCAGGCGTACAAGCAAAGCACCAAAGAAAGTTACGGATGCAGCTTGCAGCCATTGATACTGCTAAAGAAATTGACGATATAGACTTACCAGGCTTTAAGCTACATTCTTTGAAAGGTAACCGAGAAGGTATTTGGTCTATAACTGTTAATGGCAACTGGCGTATTACTTTTGAATTTGTAGACGGAAATGCTTACATTCTTAATTATGAGGATTACCACTAATGACTATGCATAACCCTCCTCACCCCGGTGAGTTCATTTATGATATTTATCTTGAGCCATCAGGTTTAAGTTGTCGTTTTCTTGCCAAGCAACTTGATGTAGCATCTTCAACATTAAGCCGAATATTGAAAGGTCAGAGTTCTATTTCTCCTGAAATGGCACTACGTTTGTCCAAAGCTCTGGGAAGATCACCTGAGAGTTGGTTAGCAATGCAAGATAATTACGACCTTTGGCATGCTAAGCAAAATTTGAATCTCGCAAACGTACAACCTTTAAATTTTGCTGTAGCCTAAATCTAGACATTAAAAGCTAACTAAACACGTATAAACAGCAGCATTTATTCATATACAATTGAATATAAATAAAATTTAAACTAAAAAACAACAGCAAACACACTCAAAAATCAAACTTTAAGTACAGTTATAAGTATAAAATTAAAACTTAAATATAAAATTACGGTGAAACCATGAAAAATCCAAGTTTGCTGTGGCACGACTTCGAAACTTTCGGGGCAAGCCCTGCCAAGGATAGACCTTCTCAATTTGCGGCGATTCGTACAGATCTCGATCTCAACATTATTGAAGAGCCTATCAGTTTTTATTGCAAGCAATCTCCAGATTATTTACCTCAACCTGAAGCTATACTAGTCACTCATATCACACCACAAATTGCCAACACTCGAGGCGTACCCGAAGCTGAATTTATGGCTCGAATTAATCAAATATTCAGCCGACCCAATACTTGTGTTGTCGGCTATAACTCGCTGCGGTTTGATGATGAAGTCAGTCGTTATGGGTTTTATCGCAACTTTATCGACCCTTATGCACGTGAATGGCAGAACAATAATTCTCGTTGGGATTTAATTGATCTTGTTCGAGCTTGTTATGCTTTGCGCCCAGATGGAATTAATTGGCCAGAGAATGATGATTGCAGCCCAAGTTTTAAACTTGAACGCCTAACCGTTGCTAATGGTCTAGCTCATGAAAATGCTCATGATGCAGTATCTGATGTAAAAGCGACAATTGCACTAGCCAAGTTAATAAAAGAAAAACAGCCAAAACTATATGAGTATTATTTTAACTTGAGACGCAAGCAAGCTGTAAGCTCACTAGTTGACGTAGTAAATATGCAACCTTTATTACATGTGTCTTCAAAAATACCTGCAATTAACGGCTGTACCACATTGATTACGCCCATGGTTCACCATCCAACCAATAAAAACAGCGTTGTTTGTGTGAATCTCGCAATGGATGTTTCACCTCTTTTTGAATTAAGCGTTGAAGACATAAAACAAAGAATGTTCACCAAACGAAGTGAGCTTGCGCCTGATGAGCTGCCAATACCGCTTAAAGAAATCCATGTGAACAAATGTCCATTCATTACCACGGCTAAAGCGTTAACTGATAGTCATGCTGAACGGCTTGATTTTGATTTAGGCTTTGCTCGAGAGCAATATAAGCGTTTAAAACAATCTAAAGAAATTAGACAAAAACTAACCGAACTATTTAGTATTGAAGATGATCGCCCTTCTTCTTCAGATCCTGACATCATGCTTTACTCTGGAGGCTTCTTCAGTCATGCCGATAAAAACAAAATAGCTATGGTTCAACAGACTAAACCTGAAAATTTAGCTGCTTTAGAGCTTCATTTCGAAGATGAACGTTTGCCTGAAATGTTATTTCGTTTCCGTGCAAGAAACTACCCAGAAACGCTTTCAGATATAGAAAATGAGAAATGGCGTGAATTCTGTCAAGATAGATTAAATAACCCAGAGTATATTGTGCGTCTAGAGAACTTATTGCATGAAACTGCTGAAGACGAACAAAAACAAAAATTACTTCAAGCACTTTGTAAATATTTACAATCCCTTTAGGGTTAAAAACATCATAAATTGAAACCTATTAAACATAAATAGGTTATAAATGAGAGTGTTGTCTCATTAAGTTCTAGTTAAGTTATCTAGAATCAGAGGCATTAAATCAAATATCAAATGAGGAAAAGGGAATGCAGGATAGATTTGTAGACAGCATCGCCCAGCTACCACCTTTATTAGCACAAGCATTAGTGCCTGTTTTAAATGAAAGTTTTTCTGGACATATAGACGCTAAACAAATCGAGCAATTACAAAGGATGTCAGGCTTATCTGAAGATAAACTTATCTTTTCTTTGCTTCCGATAGCGGCCAATTTGGCTACTCCGTTAATCAGTAAATTTTACGTTGGAGCTATTGCTAAAGGCATTAGTGGTGATATTTATATGGGAGCAAACTTAGAGTTCCCAAACGAATCTCTCAGCCAAACGGTTCATGCAGAGCAAAGCGCGATTAGCCATGCTTGGATGCAAAACGAGAAGCAAATTACCGATATTTTCATCAATTACAGTCCTTGTGGCCACTGTCGTCAATTCATTAATGAATTGGTAAGCAGTTCAAATATCCAAATCCATTTGCCAGAGCAAACCACTCAACCAATGAGCCATTACTTGCCTTATGCTTTTGGTCCTAAAGACTTAGATGTCACCACGCCATTGCTTATTTCTGAGGCTGTACAGCTTAAATTAATTAGTGAAGATCCCCTGATTCTTGAAGCAACTCATCAAGCTTCAAAGAGTTACTCTCCATACAGCAACAACCATGCTGCAGTGTCGTTAGAGTTAAACGATGGTACGATTATCTCGGGTCGATACGCAGAAAATGCGGCTTTCAATCCTTCTATGTTGCCAATGCAGGTTGCTTTGTGTGATTTAGTAAGAAGGAATAGAGATTTTTCTGAAATCAAACGCGCGGTTTTAGTTGAATCGGCATCAGGAAAGATCAGTTTGGCAAATGTCAGCATGAATGCCCTTCACGATATTACCAACATCGAGCTTGAGCATGTGACGGTTGAGCCAGAGTAAAAATTAGTAATTGTTTAGATAGCGCAGCAACTCTCTGCTGCGCTTTTTTATTGAAACCTAAACTCCAGCTTCTTTCTTAGTTTGACTGTATTTTGGGAAACACTAAATAACCTCAGCTCTGCATAAGCCAACCTCTACAGCACTGCTACTTATGCGTATTTCTGTGTTAGAACAGCCCGAAATAGACTGGCTATTACGAACTGTTCTGCCTTGAACTACACAAAATTAGCAGCACTGTAGATAAAAATTTAAGGTTTGTATTGTAAATCATAATGTTATTGATTTCGTTATACAGAGCTGAGGTTAAATAAGTAAAAATTTTACTCTCATTATGCATCTTCAGGAGCAACCTGATGTCAACAATGAACAGGTGTCCTCCAATATATAATCTTTATATCAACTATTTACTTAATTTTTCTAATCGAGCCATTAAACTCGAAGTATCCCACCGGCTACCACCAATATTTTGAACTTCCGCATAATATTGATCCACCATTGCCGTTAAAGGTAAAGCACTGCCATTCTTTCTGGCTTCATCCAAAGCAATGCTTAAATCTTTACGCATCCAATCTACAGCAAAGCCAAAGTCGTACTTGCCTTTGAGCATAGTTTGATACCGATTTTCCATCTGCCAGCTCTGTGCTGCCCCCTGACTTATCACCTCGACTACTTTTTCACCATCAAGCCCAGCGCGCTTGGCAAAATTAAGCCCTTCTGCTAATCCTTGCACTACGCCAGCAATACAAATTTGGTTTACCATTTTCGCCAATTGCCCAGCTCCAGTATCGCCAATCAATTCTGCACAACGCGCAAATGACTTGATAACAGGCTTAACCGAATTGAAAACAGATTCATCCCCACCAGCCATTACTGTTAATACACCATTTTCTGCACCTGCCTGACCGCCTGAAACCGGTGCATCAATAAAATCTATATCATGCTGCGCTAACGTTTTGGCCAACTCTCTTGCAACTTCAGCCGAAGCTGTCGTGTGATCAACCAAAATTGAGCCCGGCTTCATTCCAGCTAAAGCACCTTTGTCACCTAAAATAACTTGCTTTAAATCTTGATCATTGCCAACGCATGTAAAAACAATATCTTGTTCAACTGCAGCTTCTTTTGGTGATAGCGCTACCTTTCCACCATTTTCTACGACCCATTGCTCAGCTTTTGCAGTAGTTCGATTATAAACAGTTACTTGGTGACCATTATTTTGGAGGTGAGCCGCCATTGGGTAACCCATAACCCCTAACCCAATAAATGCAACATTAGCCATATTTTGCTCCATTAACTTAATGTTTTAAAAATTGATTTTAAATTGTTATAAATTTTTGCGTGTGATCGAAATAAACCATGATAAGTCTTACTGTACTCACTTTGTGGTAAATAGCGCTTTGACACTTTCATCATGTCTTTTCGTGCTGAAAAAAGATCGGAATAGCATTTTGTTGCAACAGCACTGCACATTGCTGCACCTAGTGCTGAAGCTTCAGGGGTAGTAATGACTTCAACTGGCTTTTCAAGAATATCTGCTACCATCTGCACCACTTGCTCACTTTGACTGCCACCACCGCTGACTCTAACTAACTGTACAGGATACTTATGCTGTTTCTCTAAGCGTATCAATGCCGCTTTGAGGGTAAATATTATCCCCTCAATAGCGGCTCGATATAAGTGATAGCGAGTATGTTTAGGTGTAAAACCTATAATACTTCCTCTTGCTTCAGGCCCCGGAAAAATAACCCCTTGAGACCAAGTTGGACTTAACAACAATCCGCTGCAGCCTGGTTCAATTTCTTGAATTTTGCTGCAAATATATTCCTCAACTCCTACATTTAACTCCTCGGCCTTTCTGATGTCTTCATCACCAAATTGCTCGATTAGCCAAGTTAGTAACCAGAACCCACGTTCTAATTGAATTTCATTCATATATTGGCCTTCGACCAATGACGGGAATGATGGCATGAAACGAATTGTTTCTTGGTATGTTTCTAACCCAATACTAATGCTTGCTGCACTGCCTAAGCTGATGTTTGCAACGCCCTCTTCTCCCGAACCTGTGGCAAACATTTCACACGCTTTATCTGCGCCAGCAGAGGCTACCGGAGTATGGATATCTAAACCTGTTTCTTTAGCAAACTGCTCTGAAACATTTCCAACAAGCTTGGCTGCAGGTGTTAAGGGCATCATCTGGCTGTATGTACACTCTAATGCTTGCCAGCGCCAACTGTACTTATTGGCCCAAGTCAGATCTTTATATTCAAACGGCAAGTAAGCCACTTGCGATGCAACACTATCTGTTAATTTTCCTGTAATTCGTGACAAAAAAAAGCCACTGAGTAATGCGACCTTGTCTGCAGACTTTAGAAGCTCGCCCTGATGCTCTGCAAGATAATTTACTTTAGCCGTTTGACGCAAAAATTTAATACGGTCATGGAAACCAATCATTCTAAATGCAAGCTGAAAATACCAGCTCATTGGCTTTAAATTCTCTTGAGTGGCTAATCGAGTATCTGACCACATATAGAGAGGAGAAATTGGCTGCTGTTTTTTATCCAATAGCAAAGTGCAAGCTCTTTGCGTGGTAATAGATAAACAGGCAATTTGTTTCGGTAAGATTTCTGTTTTTAACAACAGCAGTTTTATTGCGTTAACGAGCTGCTGATAACAATATTCAGGTAACTGCTCAGCTGCCCCTTCTGAATTAGCAATAAACGGCTCTACTTTACTCTGCACTTTAGTGTGAATATTACCATTTTTATCGAATATTATTGCTCGAACACTCTGCGTTCCATAATCAAGGGCAAGAAAGTAAGGTTTATCCATTCTGTTCTTCTTATTATTTTTGTGAGAGCTGGTTCACATTTTTTGTTACTAGATAATGCCAAATTAATGTCTCTTTCGCAAAAGGCTAACACCATGACTCATATAAAAAAGATCATATTCACTAGCTTCATTTGTGTTATTTGCTTTACTGCATCTGGTGCACAGCATAAACCAAACTGCTTATTTTCTCCCGACAAAAATGGTTTATGTCAATCTGGATTCGTCTCAAACTGTAAATCGACCTTATTTTGCTCAAAACAAAGAAAATCCGAAGCGGCTCAAGTTTGTGCGAGCCACCAATTAGATATTCCTGCAGACAGAGGTGGATTAATAAAAGGGTGTTATTTTGGTACTGCAACTTGTTATTGTAAGTCGACAGATAACACTAATTAACGTTTCTGTTGTAGAAGCAAACGCTCAATTAGCTTTACTTGCTTCTGGATTTGAATTTCTCGACCTCGAAGCCTCACCTGTTGTCGATACAATCTGGCACTTTCAGTCTTGGGTAATCTATCTTGAGCCCTAAATCTGATGGATAACCGAACTTGATCAACAAACAATGGAATTTTATCGACTTCTAGCATCCATGCTTCATCTACAATATTTGCCAACTTTTCATGAATATCCCACTTAGGAGCGTATTCTGATTTGCATTTGTTCCTTACTGGAACAAATGTTTGAAACGGAGGTTTACTATGATTTTTTTGTGGGGAACATTTAATAGAGCTGCTTCCCTTAGTTGAGTCGCAGCTCGGAGGATAATTTAGTGGTCTTGTAATCATTTGAGATACGACTTATTCAATAAAAGACGTCATTTCGTCAGAAATTTGCTTACGCATTTCAACCAATTTCAATGCAGAGTCTCGAAGATAAATATCACTTTCAGTCTCAGGTATCCATTCAGGGACTGGTGTGGATTTGCCATTACCATCGACTGCAACCATGATTGTCAAGCAATGGGTTTTTAAATACCTGTCTGTTTCTTTGGGATCACCAGCCTTAACTTCAACACCTATATGCATAGAGGTTCTACCTGTATACAGAACTTTAGCCGTGATTTCTACAATATTACCTACATAAATTGGCTCAACAAAGCGAATGCCACCAGCATAGGCCGTAATACAATATTTGCCACTCCATTGAGTTCCGCATGCATAAGACGCTAAGTCAATCCATTTCATCACTGCCCCACCATGCACTTTACCACCAAAATTCACGTCCGATGGTTCAGCCAAAAACCTTAGTGTAATTTCTCTTTCTTTACCTTCCATTATTCGCACTCCAATTCTCTCATCCTTTAGAAGTGTAGATAAAAGTTAGTTTTTAGCGCAAATTATATTCTTATTGATTGCTAGAAGTTTATGATTTGTAGAAATGATAAATAGATAGGTTTTGCAATACATAGATAGGAGGAATAGTTTGTTAAAACAACTCAAAGCAATTAATTACTTTGAGCTGTTTGGTCATTATTTTTATAATGAGTTAACAAACATAATCAACTGTTCTCTTTCCTTAACGTTTAACGCCATAAAATCCTTTCTCGACTTTTCGGCTTCACCACCATGCCAAAGAATGGCTTCTTCAATTGTGGCAGCACGACCATCATGTAAAAAACCTGCTCTTGGGTTAACCGCTTTAGTCAATCCTATGCCCCATAATGGGCGAGTACGCCATTCATTGCCATCAGCAAGAAAATCTGAACGACCATCAGCCAAGCCTTCGCCCATATCGTGCAGCAACATATCGGTAAATGGGTAGATAGTTTGTGACTTCAACGCCTTAGACATGTCCTTGCCACCGATTTTCCCTTCTGCTTTAGTTACAAATTTAGGAGTATGACATCCTGTACAATTAACGGTATCAAATAAGCGAGCGCCTTCTCTTACATCAGGATCTTTTACATTTCGACGTGCTGGTACCGCTAATGTTTCAGAGTAAAAGACGAGAGAGTCACTAAACTTTTCATCAACTTCTGGTTCACCATTCGGTCCTTTCCCCGTATCTAGGTGACCAGTTCTCGACAGGTATTTCTCGTGTAAATCCGTCCCCTTTACGCTTTCATCAGGAAACAATGGATTGGTGATACCAATATCACCTCTTAACGCACCTAATGACTGAACACGAACGCTTGGTGTATTCGCTTTCCAACCAAAACGACCTAAAGAAACAGGGTTATTGTCACCCGCTTTCGCTTTTACCGGATCGAATACATAGTTTGCTTTACCCGTTATCCCATCATTATTTTTGTCTTCTACATCAGCATTCGCCAAAATCGAAGATTCTGGTATCGCTTCTAGTAAGCCCAATCCGAATACAGGCATGCCATTTCGCCACCCCATAAGTACATCAGCTTGACCTAGTTCAGAAGCGGAAAAGTTTGCCGGAGAATCATAGGCATTCTCAACTTCGAATAAAGGCTTTTTCAATTTAACCTTTGTGCCATCATCATAGATCACTTCTGAATATTCGTATGAAAGGTAAACATCAGCTTGACCTTTAAACTTGTTTTGCTCCCAATCTGGACGAGCCTGTAACACCCCACGGTGGAATAGTTGTCCGCCAAAATTAGGAACGGGAATTGGCGCACAATAATTATTTTCCTTGGTACCATTTGTACAAGCCTCTTCAGACTTTTTAGAAATACGTAAAAAGATACCTGCACCACTGCCTAGCAAAACTCGCGTTTCACCATCTGGAATGACTATCGTCGAGTTTCTTCCATCTCTTTGATGGCAAGCATTACAGTTAATATTGTTGAATACTGGTCCTAAACCGTCCAGCTCAGGATGTTCTTGACTTGGTGCTGTAACAAAGGACGTTTCAAAGTTGGCATCACCTTCTTCGTGATGTTTGATTTCTGCTTCTGTTAAGTTAGGTGCTGGTGTAGAAAAACCATGCCCTGAATTAGATGCTTCAGTCGTGGTTGTATCACCACCTAACAACTCAATATTTGTATATGAAGGGTATGATTTACCATTACCATCCTCATTAACTTTGCTACCACTTCCACCACAAGCTGTTAGCCCCATTGCTACAGCAAGTGCGATAGATATTCTTTTTTTATTTTTGTGTGCATCCATCTGTCACATCGCTCCACATTTGTATTTTTGCTCAAACAAAACAGGGACGAGTTATGCGCTATAACTGTCCCTGACTTTTTTATTCCATTTATTGCGCTAAGTGTTATTTAGCATCCCAATTCTTAATTAGCGGTACGACTTCATTTTCTAAACTCGCTTTTAAAGCCGCTAATGAATCAACAGCGGTTTTTACGCGCTTACGGCCTTCAGCATCTTTAATTGCTTGGCGGAAAGGCATATTGTTGTCACCAGCAATTTTTTCAATGTTAGTGATAGAGTCATTGATTTGCTTAGTCACTTTATCAGCAAGAGCAGAGTTACCCGCCTTTACAAAATCAACGATACCTGGCTTATCTTTGCTACCTGTAAACTCACCTTCCCAAACATTTTTTACACCTTTGATGTTATTTGCGAAGTCAATTAACGAGTTCCAAGAGTATTGAGATTCAACTTTTGATGTATCAACATTATCGATAGAGCCACCGAATGGCTCAGCAATTTTCGCTTCACCTACTTCTTTGGCGATACCAACCATGCCTTGTACTAGCTCTTCAATCACACCAACTTGAGAAGAATAGGTTGGGCTTGAAGCAACGTTCTTTAAACGTTCAGCAAATGGAGTTTCGCTGGTAGCATCTTTGAATTTGTCTTTCCAAGCTTTTTCAAGATCTGAGGTATAATCACGTAAAACCTCAGCAAGCGCTTTTAAGTACTCTCTTTCTCTAGCCGTAGATTCTGAGAATGCTTTTTCATTGTCATCTTTTCCATCACCAAACAATAAGTACTCCATTGCGTGGAAACCTTGAACGCCATCTCCCCAAGTTTTAACTGTCTCGGCATCAAAAGAATCGGTACCATCGAGCTGTTTTTTCAAGTCAACAGTATCAAGTGGCCAAGAGTCTAGATGCGGATCAATTTCTAGCGCTTCAATCGGACCAAAAATATGTGACTCACCTTGCTCCCAAGGCTGGCGAGCTGCTTTCCATGCGTCTTGAACTCTTTGCCAGTTTTCAGCATTTGGAGTTGCTTGAAGCGTTTCAGTTAACTGGAATAGTTCAGAGCCTTTCATCGCTAGATTCGAGTAACCAGCAACGATAACGTCATCAGTTAAGTTCACGATCATATCTTGAGCTTTATAGCTGAACTTGCCATCATCTTTTTTACCCGAACCACCACAAGCTGCTAATAGGGTAACTAAAGACACTGCAATAATTGTTTTTTTCATTACTTGATTTCCATTCATCGTTAAGATTATTTATAAAGAAAATTGATAGCCAACACCTAGATTGAAAAAGTAGGTATCTGGTATTTCATGAACTGCAATTTGTTTTCTACCCGCTTCGGCTTTAAGCACAATTTGAGGAATTGGGAAATAATTGACACCGAGGCTAGTCCACGTTTGCTCAAAACGTTTTGTAGCAATACCGGACTCCACTTCTTTTACTGGATTTGAGTAATCAATGTTGGCAAAAACAGTGACCGGAACATCAAAATATTCTTTTAAGTCAACGCCTGCTTCAACAAAATAAGCAACAGCCTTTGAGCCTACTTGTGAGAATCCGCCAGGTCTTAACCCAGGGGTAGTTTTGTTCGCTAGAGTGATTTCATCAGCATTAGAAAGTGTGCCGTAAAGGTATTGACCTCTTAAAATCCAAGGACCTTCAACATAAGCTCCGGATAAAGCCGCAATTTGAATAGTCCCATCCCCTGTAATACGACCATCATTATGGCGATTGCCAGCAGAGAAACCGTAATAATAAGCCGCACCTATTGCTAAACCTGTTTCTTTGAAGTTACCGTAGTCAAGGTGAACAACACCGGCAAAGTCATCGGCGTTTACTTGTTCAAATCGAGTTTGATGACCAGTACTTACCCAGCCGTAACTTCTAAAGTATTCTGAATTTAAGCCATTAATGATTTGAGCTTGATAATTAAAATCACCTAATTGACCAAAGACTCCAACACCAAACTCATTCCAAGTTGTCGGGATCAACGTCGCTTCACTTTTGTGGCGCATGACAGTTAGATGCTGATTAGGTTTATGAAGAATGGTTCCTAAACCTACTGGCACATGAATGTTACCGAACTTGATGCCGAAGCTGTCCGAAGGGCGATAACGGAACTGTGCCTTTTCAATAACAACTTCACCACCAGCCTCGATTTCAGATTCAAACTCACCTGCTTCTTCAAAGCCGTCATATTCTAGCGTTGCGCCTGTACCACCATGTTCAAACTCTACTTCAACCTCAAAGTCCCACTCATTGTCAAACCGGTAACCAAACTCAGTAACAATTCGCTCTAAATCAAAGCGTCCTCGTCGAGTTGGAGTGGTATCTTGAGCATTTTCAAATATTTCATCATTGGTATAAGTAGCAGAACCATAAGACTTAAAAGTAAACTTGCTAATGTTTTCCGCTTTTTTGGCTGTTAATACTTTTAGAGCCTCTGACTCAACTTTATTTTCAACTTGCTGTTGCTTAACTTGCTCTAATTCGGCTTTCAACGCTTTTAGCTGAGATTCTTGTGCAAGTATCATCTCCTCTAACCTGCTTGTATCAGCAGCATGCACAACTCCTGAAAGCCCAAGCAGAATCCCTACTGCAACCAATGATTTTCTCATTTAATCAATTCTCCAACATACCGTTTACAATTACAGCTGGATCTTAAACTAAATGATAATGATTTGCATTTGTTATTTTATATTGATTTGCAAAAAATACTTTTCTTTGATTTATTCGAGGTTTTAACCTTTTTTGTGACATAAATTCATATTGACATAATATGTCTCAGCGTATAATTTACATTTTTAAACAATAAATATAAAAAGCTGATAACATTCAGCCATTAATTACAAAAAAGGACTTAATGATGAAATCTGCCACTGTTTTCGGTGCCATTACCGATATTTTCTTATCTCCAACTAAAGCTTTTAACGGGCTAAAGGAATCTAAAGGTTGGTCTTGGACCGCTTTCGCATTGCTTTTGGGGCTCCAAATTGTCGGAACTACTTTGTTTTTCTCTTCAGCTGACCCACAATTTTTGGTTGACCAACAAGTATCAGCACTGTCCTCCGACTTATCTGCACAAGAAAGAGATGGTGCTATTCAAGGTATTGAGATGATGAAGGACTCCACCCAATGGTTATACCTAGGTTTTGGAGCTATTGGCTTAATCTTTTTTACCGCGGTTTTTGCCGTATATTACATGCTGATTAGCAAGCTGGACCCAGACTCTGATTTTAAATTCGGAGATTGGTATGGGTTCACAATGTGGGTTCAAATGCCGAATATATTTAACTGGATAGGCGTGATCATATTAGTTTTAACGGCTTCATCAGATCAGCTATATCTTACGATGTTTCAATTTTCATCAATTAACCAGCTTTTGTTAGGGCTTGAACCTTCTTCAGCATTTTATACGTTGGCAGATAGCATAACCTTATTCGCTTTATGGGGAATTGCACTCTCTGTAATCGGACTTAAAAGTTGGACAAACTTCACTACTTCAAAAGCCGTTATTTTGGGTGTACTCCCTTCAGCGTTAATCTGGGGTATCTGGTTTATCATTGCTTTAGTTTAAGACAACTGCTTTCCATTACACCAAGTTTGATCTATTTAAGCTGTGTACAAGTAATGCTTTACACAGCTTTTTGCGAGCACAAAATATGAAAAAAGCTATTATCGTTATACTTGCTATCGCCGTTTTTGCTGGAATTTTAATTAGCAAACGGATTACAGGCGAAGGCAATACTGTAAAAGTTGAAGTCACCCACCCGACAACAGGAAAAATCTCTGATTCAATTCTGGCTTCGGGTAATCTTGTATTTAATACTCAAGTGCAATTGCGCTCAGAAGTCACAGGTCGAGTGGCTCAAGTTTTGGTTGAAGAAGGTCAAACTGTAAAAAAAGGTCAGATCTTGATGAAGCTGGATACCAAAGCTTTTGAAGCTGATGTTGAACGCTCAGATGCCATAGTTAAAGCCAGCAAAATTGCTGTGAAAAGAGCTGAAATCAGCTTGAATAATCTCAAGATTCAGTTACAACGCAAACAAAAAATGTTCGACGCAGGGCTGACCGACGCTGAAACCTTTGATAACTTGAAAAATCAGCGCGACCTCGCTCGTATTGATATTAGTTCTGCCAAAGCACAATTAGAGCAATCTGAAGCCTCACTTTCTATCGCCAAAGATCGGTTAAGTAAGAGTGTCTTCCGTTCTCCAATGACAGGTTTACTTGCATCGGTTGATATTAAAGAAGGCGAAACAGTTATTGCCGGTACCACTAATATTGTTGGTTCTGATTTAATGTTAATTGCCGACCCAAGCGCAATTTTGGCTGAGTTAAGAGTGGATGAAACTGATATTGCCAGCATCAAACTCAATCAAAAAGCTGACATTTTTGCTGCGGCCTATCCCAATGAACCGTTTACCGGCGAAGTAATTAATATTGGTACTTCTGCAAAAACAGAAACAGGTTCAAATGCACTTTCATTTAAAGTTAAGGTGCTGCTAGACAAAACACAGCGTCATCTATATGCAGGCATGAGTTGCCGTGCTGAAATCGCAACATCTGTTTCAGATCATGCAGTAAAACTCCCTATTGAAGCCATCCATCAAGAAGACAACAAATACTATGTTTGGCTGGTAGACAAAGAAAATAAAGTCAAAAAGCATGAGGTGAAAATTGGAATAGCTTCTGATATTGAGCAAGCTATAAAATCTGGCTTAACCACAAAAGATCGCGTTGTTATCGGCCCTGCTCGTCCAGTTAGTAAGCTTAAGAATGGTGATGAAATTACTCCGAAATTAGACGATGACTCAAGCTCAGAGGATAAAAAGGGTAACCAAGCATGAGTACTGTAATCAAGCTTAGAGATATCGCCAAACATTACAAAATGGGTGAGCAAACTTTTAAAGCGCTAGATGGTATCAATATAGACATTCAAGAGAATGAATACGTGGCTATTATAGGGCCTTCTGGATCTGGTAAATCCACACTTATGAATTTACTTGGCTGTCTAGATTCACCTACATCTGGAGATTACTATCTCAAAGACAGTCATGTAAAAAAAATGTCTGAAACTGAGCTTGCCCATCAACGAAATAAGAGTGTCGGTTTTATTTTTCAAAGCTTTAATCTATTACCTAGAGCTACAGCGCTTGCAAATGTGATGCAGCCTTTGGTGTACCGTTTTATTTCTGCAAAGGAACGTAAAACATTAGCTTTAGAGTCGCTAAAACGAGTTGGGCTTGAAGATAAGGTATACCATCTTTCCAACCAACTTTCCGGTGGGCAAAGACAGCGTGTCGCAATTGCTCGAGCTCTCGTAACCAAACCTCATATTCTTTTAGGTGACGAGCCAACGGGAAATCTTGATAGCAAGACAACTCAAGACATCATGGCACTCTTTGATGAACTTCATCAAGAAGGTCATACCATTATTTTGGTAACGCACGAACAAGACATTGCTGATCATTGCCAGCGCGTAATACGCTTGGTAGACGGTAAAGTCGTAGCCGATACTAGAAAAGATGAAAAGGAGCGTTTGCATGTTTAATTCAGCAATCGCAGTATTAGAGGGCACTAAAGCAGCGCTGCAAGCGATTAGAGCTAATGCAATGCGCTCTGCCCTCACCTGTTTGGGGATAATAATTGGTGTGGCGGCTGTTATTACCGTTGTTGCAGTAATGCAAGGCTTTACTAAGCAAATTAACGATCAACTTGCAGACTTAGCTCCTGACGTAACAACGATAAAAGCCTACACCAATCCACAGCAGGAAATGCTTGGAAAAAGAAGTAAGTTAACCTACGAAGATTTTTTATACCTTAAAGATAAGATCAAGCAAGCCGACACCATGACAGCTTTAATGTTCACTTGGCGTTTTTCTGGCGGAGCGGAGTATCGAAATTATACTCATAGTTCAAGAGTCGTCGGGACTGAACAAAGCTACCAAAAAGCATATCGAATTTTTCCCGAAAAAGGCCGATTTATCCGTGAAGAAGATGATGCAAAACGTCGTAGAGTCGCATTTATCGGCCCAAGCATTATTGAAGCATTACATTTGCCGAAAAACCCAGTAGGTGAATACATCAAGCTTGGCGGTGAATGGTTCCATATTATCGGTGTCGCTGAAGAGCAAGGTAGTCTATTAGGATTTGATCAGGATGATTATATTAATATTCCTATCAGCACAATGAATGCCCTTGAAGGCTCAAATAAGCGCAGAAGTAATGTACAGATTATGTATCGATTGAAACCAGATGCCGATGAAAAGCAAGTACAAGAGCAAATTTCTAGAATTTTGCGACAGAAGCATAAAATCACATCGGGTCAGCCTGATGATTTTGAATTTGAAACAGCTGAGAAATCCAAAGAAAACTTCGAAAAATTCACTAACAGCGCAACAGGTATAACTGCGGGAATCGTTGGAATAAGCCTAATTGTGGGCGGCATCGGTGTTATGAACATTATGCTTGTTTCGGTTACCGAAAGAACGCGGGTTATTGGCACCTTAAAAGCGCTGGGAGCAACACCCGGTTTTATAATGCTGCAGTTTTTAGTAGAGGCTGTCGTACTATCACTATTTGGCGGAGCGATTGGTTTAGCCATTGGTTATGGCTTGTCTTCACTAATATCAGTAATGGTTCCCAGCTTACCGGGATCTTATATTCCAGGATGGGCAATTGTGCTTTCATTTGGCTTCACTTCAGCTATCGGCATTATTTTTGGTTTAGCACCAGCTATTAAAGCGGCAAGATTAAACCCAATTGATGCATTGAGATATGAGTAAAGGTGCTGATTTTGCTAGGTGAAAATCAAAAGGGCTATCTTAGCCCTTTTTTTAGATTAATCATTTTTAATATGCTTCTCATTGTTTATCAATCACAATCATTTAATGTGAATTCACCTTTATTCCAAAGTATTAATAATCATGGCAACTGAAATTCATTCTCTCTCACTAGCTAGTCAATTATTACTAAAACAATCTGATGAATCACAATTTCTAGGTGCAATAAAAAACTCACATACTTTTAGAGTGCTAATGTCACCGTCTGAACAGTCAGATTGTGAAACTGTATTTGAAGAATTAAATAGATCAGGGGTCGCTTGTTATACTCCAAGAGGCGATAATTCAAGCCTAGAACTTTGCTTAAACATGGTTAGATGCGTAGAAGAACACTTAATATGGGAGCTTAACCAGAATAATTTAAAAACCATGTGTATATCTCACACCGAATATCCATGCCTAGAATTTTGCTTCGATCAAGATAAAACAACCTCTCCCTTAGATATTAGAGCCATTCATCATGACTCAGCTGACCAATACGAATTACATATTCTTTCGAAAATCATCGCAGCAAAGAAAAATAACCTATTTTTATTAGCAAATAGGCAAACACCGACAATGCCATTTTGGGTAGTTTACAAATCTAAATACGCTGTAACATCATCAGAAAAAGCATATATCAAACAAGAAGAGGCAACAGAATTAGACCAATGTTTTACTGAAAATACGGAAAATAGTGAATTGCACATTTGTGGAGAACAAAACCAAGATTTCGATGTTTCACAAATTGGAGTCACTTATTTTTATCGCTTAAATGGATCAAGAGAATGGAATGTTTTCAGTATTCAACCAGCAGTTGAAACTACCAAATGCAAAATTTGGTGCTGCAAAGTAAGCAATGCTAGTTGGCAAGAGAGATGGCAAGATATAGAGCCTATCATGCCATCTCAAGTTAAAGCAGAACTACAAGCGTCTTAGCTTTTTTTGAACAACAATGAGCCGTTAGTTCCACCGAAACCAAACGAGTTACATAATGCGTATTCTAATGATACGTCTCTTGCTGTGTGAGCAACAAAATCCAAATCGCAGCCTTCATCTGGGTTATCTAAGTTGATGGTAGGGGGAACAACTTGGTTTTGCAGAGCTAGTAAGGTAAAGATAGCCTCAATCGCACCTGCCGCACCAAGTAAGTGACCTGTCATCGACTTAGTGGAGCTCACCATTAAGTTATAAGCATGTTCACCAAAAACTGATTTAACCGCAGCTGCTTCGGCTTTATCACCCGCAGGCGTTGAAGTACCGTGAGCATTAATATAGCCAATCATATCTAAAGGTAACTGTGCATCATTAATGGCATTTTGCATGGCCGCTGCAGCACCTTCGCCGTCTGCTGGAGGTGAAGTCATATGAAAAGCATCACCACTCATACCAAAGCCAACCAGCTCACCGTAAATCTTCGCACCACGCGCTTTAGCATGTTCGTACTCTTCCATCACGATCATACCCGCACCATCACCGATAACAAAACCATCACGGTCTTTATCCCATGGACGACTAGCTGCTTGTGGATCATCATTACGAGTAGAAAGTGCTTTCGCGGCAGCAAAACCACCTACTCCCATTGGACAGGTGACGTCTTCTGCGCCACCGGCGATCATTACATCTGCATCACCATAAGCAATTGTACGAGCTGCAAAACCTATGTTGTGTACACCAGTAGTACAAGCCGTAGTAACTGCAAAGTTAGGGCCTTTCATGCCGTATTTAATCGATACATGACCCGCAATCATATTGATGATGGTACTTGGTACAAAGAAAGGAGAAATCTTACGAGCACCACCTTTCATGTATGCGGAATGATTTTGTTCAATCAGTGGCATACCACCCATGCCAGCACCGATAGCAGTACCAACACGACCAGGATTTTCTTGACTCATATCTAAGCCAGAATCTTCAATGGCTTGGATACTTGCAGCCATACCGTACTGAATAAATTTATCCATCTTGCGAGCGTCTTTCTTAGAAAGATACTGCTCAACATCAAAGTCTTTAATTGAACCGCTGAAGCGAGTGGTGAGCTCGCTTGCATCAAAAGAGGTAATTGGTGCAATACCACTTTTTCCTGCAACAAGCGCTTCCCAAGTGCTTTGCACGGTATTTCCTACTGGAGTAATTAAGCCTAATCCAGTAACAACAACGCGACGTTTAGACACAATGCTTACCTTAAATTTTTATGAACGACTTATAATAGTCCTAAAACAAAACAGGCGGCAATAAATGCCGCCTGTCTCTAATAATTCAGTTTTACTGATTATTAGTCACATAATCGATCGCTGCTTGAACAGTAGTGATCTTTTCTGCTTCTTCATCAGGGATCTCGGTGTCAAACTCTTCTTCTAGAGCCATAACCAACTCAACTGTGTCTAGAGAATCTGCACCTAAGTCATCAACAAAAGATGCTGCAGGCTTTACGTCTTCTTCTTTAACGCCTAGTTGCTCAATGATGATTTTCTTTACACGTTCTTCGATGTTGCTCATTAGTTTTCTTTCCTATTCAAATTACGCACTTGCGTAAGATTGGGAGTAGTTTATTCGATTCAGCCAACATTGCAACCCCAGATTTTGTGGTCTAACCACGATTTTTGGAAATTGCACAGCTAAACGCCACTCAGTTAACGCAGTTCCCTGCTGAGTACTATGCATACTCATAATATCTTAGGCGCAGATTAAGGACGTTAAGAAATCACGAGTATAATTCAGTTATACCATATACATTCCGCCATTCACATGCAACGTTTGCCCTGTGATATAAGCAGATGAATCTGAAGCTAAAAACAGTACAGAACTCGCAATTTCTTGAGCCTGCCCCAGACGATCGCTTGGCACTTGAGTCAAAATAGCTTTTTGTTGTTCTTCCGTCAACTCGTCTGTCATATCTGTTTGGATAAATCCAGGCGCAACAGCATTAACAGTGATATTACGAGACGCAACTTCTTTAGCTAAAGACTTGGTAAAACCTATCAAACCCGCTTTTGCTGCGCAATAATTTGATTGACCAGGATTACCACTGCTACCCACTACCGAACCAATGTTGATGATACGACCATTGCGCTTCTTCATCATTGCGCGTAATACTGGTTTAGTCAGGCGGAATAGAGAGTTTAGGTTGGTATCAATGATATCATCCCACTCATCGTCTTTCATACGCATCATTAAGTTATCACGAGTAATGCCTGCGTTATTCACTAGAATATCAATGTCACCCGCTTTTTCTTTGATCTGGGTGAATAAATTTGCAACAGATTCTTTATCGGTAACATTTAGTACCAATCCAAAACCTGACTCCCCAAGATATTCTTGAATTGCAGCTGCACCACGTTCACTTGTTGCTGTACCAATAACCGTTGCGCCAGCTTGTGCTAATGTTTCAGCCGTAGCGCGACCAATACCACGACTCGCACCAGTAACTAATGCAACTTTACCTTCTAAACTAATGCTAATGCTCATTTGTTTTTCCTTATTCTGTCAGCGCAGCAATTGATGCTGAATCATTGATTGCTTTTGCAGACAGAGCTTTGTTAATTCGCTTAGTTAAACCAGTTAATACTTTACCTGGACCAAACTCGTACAATTCACTTACACCCATTTCTGCCATAGCCGCGACGGATTCACTCCAACGTACTGGACAATACAGTTGACGAATAAGTGCATCTTTAATCGCTTCCGGCTCAGTTGGCGTTGCCACATCTACGTTATTGATCAATGTGATTGCAGGCTGATTAAATTGAATGTCATTTAATGCTACAGCTAGCTTGTCAGCTGCTGGCTTCATTAAGGCACAGTGGGAAGGTACGCTTACTGGCAAAGCAACTGCCATTTTGGCACCGGCTTCTTTACAAGCCGCGGCAGCACGCTCAACGGCGTTTTTCTCACCGGCAATCACAACTTGGCCAGGGCTATTGAAGTTTACAGGGCTAACGACATCGCCTTGCGATGATTCTTCACAAGCTTTGGCAATCGCATCATCTGCAAGACCAATAATTGCATACATAGCACCAGTGCCTGCTGGTACAGCTTGCTGCATTAATTGTCCGCGAAGCTCAACTAACTTGATTGCATCAGAAAATGGAATCACGCCAGCGCATACTAAAGCGGAGTATTCACCTAAACTGTGACCAGCCATAACTTCTGGTTGTGGTTTACCAGAGGCTTGGTAAACACGCCAAACAGCCACACTTGCTGCTAATAATGCAGGTTGTGTTTTATCGGTTTGATTTAATGATTCTGCCGGACCATCTTGCACAAGTGCCCAAAGATCATAGCCTAATGCTTCACTCGCTTCTGCGAATGTATCTGCTACGATTGAAGAACTCTCCGCTAGATCAGCCAGCATCCCAATCGCTTGTGAGCCTTGTCCCGGAAAAACAAATGCCATTTTAGACATAATTCAATTCCTATATTTTTATAACTATTCTAAAAAACTTATTCAGTTTAATAACTTATCATCTGGAAACAATGTATTAAATGAATTCCCTGCGCCACTTTTATGACTAAGAGAGAATGATAATGTTCCCAAGGATAAAGTCGATACGACTTGGAGAAAGGATTTTGCAATAAGACAACCGTCCGTGACAGGAAGTCACGATCGTCAGCACATGGTCTTTCTAGCATATCCATGTACTTGAAGGCATTCAGGCGTCCTGCCTATCAAATGCGCTTCTGTTGGCGTTTGTAAAATTCTTTCTTACGCAACCCGCTAAAATTTGTGTTTAAAGTTATTAAAACTTCACCAGAGCACTGCCCCAAGCAAACCCTGCACCAAAGGCTTCTAACAATAATGTTTGTCCACGTTGAATACGACCATCACGAACCGCTTCATCAAGTGCGATTGGTACTGATGCCGCAGAGGTATTACCATGCTTGGCTAAAGTCAATACTACCTTATCTAAACTCATGCCTAGCTTTTTAGCTGTAGCATTGATGATACGGAAGTTTGCTTGATGAGGAACCAACCAATCAATATCTTCTTTTTCGATATTGTTTAATCGTAAAGTCTCTTGAACAACGTGAGAAAGCTTAGTTACCGCGACTTTAAAGACATCATTGCCTTTCATTGTCATGTAGTTTAATGCTTTTTCAGTTTCATGTGGGCGAGCAGGGAAAGCACATTTAAGTAAGTCACCTTGGCGACCATCAGCATAAATATGAGTATTAATGATACCCACTTCTTCTGATGCCCCCACGACAGCTGCACCAGCACCATCTCCAAAAAGAATAATCGTCGAACGATCTTCAGGTTCACAAAAACGAGAAAGCACATCGGCACCAATCACAAGAATTTTCTTATGAGCACCAGCTTTAATAAATTGATCAGCAATAGAAAGCGAGTAAATAAAACCTGAGCATGCTGCAGCAACATCAAAAGCGGGAATAGTGTTTAAGCCAAGCATGGCTTGAACTTCACACGCTGAAGCAGGAAATGCATTTTCACCACTAGTTGTACCGCAAATGATCATATCTAATTCATCTGCTGACACACCAGCCATTTCTAATGCATTGAGTGCGGCTTGGTAACCCATTGTCGATACTGTTTCATCCGTCGCCGCGATGCGACGCTCTGAAATACCGGTTCGTTCTACAATCCATTGGTCAGAGGTTTCGACCATTTGTTCAAGATCTTGGTTGCTGCGCACTTGTACCGGTAAATAACTTCCGGTACCGAGAATTTTTGTATGCATATATCAAATCAGCTTTTCAGGGTCGGTTGACCGATTAACGTTGTTATGTTTATTTTGACGATAAGCCCTTTACAAAATTGTGACCTAGATAGGATCTTTCAAGGTCTTTGTGCAATATAAAGGATTACTCAGCTTGTATATCAAGCAAAATTGACTCTAATCGTTCACAAATCAACTCGGGAAGTTGTCTTTGAGCCTCAGTAATGGCCAAATTAATGGCATTCAAAAATGCATTTTCGTCTGCATTTCCATGGCTTTTAACAACAATTCCTCGCAATCCTACCAGACTTGCGCCATTGTACTGGTCGGGGTTCATCTGACTTAAAACACTTTGAATTTTAGTGCCTAATAATTTCGAAATAGTTTTAGCGAACCAGTTTTGAGTGATTTGAGACTTGAGATCTTCAATCAAGAATTTGGCAATGCCTTCAGAGGTTTTTAAGGTAATGTTCCCAACAAAACCATCACAGACAATCACATCAGAATTACCTGAATAAATTTCATTACCTTCAATAAAGCCACGATAATTAACCTGAGGAGACTGCTGTAATAACAAGCCCGCTTGCTGAACTTGGTCATTACCTTTAATTTCCTCGATGCCCACATTCAATAACGAAACTGATGGCGATACGGTTTTATCCACCACTTCGCTTACTACCGATCCCATTACGGCAAACTGAAATAACGCTTCCGAATCACATGAAACGTTTGCACCTAAGTCTAAAACATAAACCGGTTTATCAGCTACAGTGGGCAAACGCCCAATCAATGCAGGACGATCAACGCCAGGAAGTGTTTTAAGCAGCACTTTAGACATAGCCATTAACGCGCCTGTATTGCCGCCACTTAAGCAAGCGTCAGCTTTTTTATCGCGAACCAATTCAATAGCAAGTCGCATCGAACTCTTTTTGCGATTTCGCAAGGCATGTGCTGGGCGATCAGACATGGTAACGATTTCATCAGTATGAATGATTTCGTATCTAGCTGAAATATCTTGAAAAGAAGATGTAAGAGGACTAATTTTAGTTTGATCACCAACCAAAATTATTTTTAAGAAAGGATTTTGCCTAAGCGCCTGCATTGCAGCAGGCACCGAGGCTTGGGGACCGAAATCGCCCCCCATTGCATCTAACGCGAGCGTCAGATTTTGCATAAGCTTATCAACCTATTACTTGTTGATAACCTTTTTGCCGCGGTAGAAACCGTCAGCAGTCACGTTGTGACGTAGGTGTAGTTCACCAGTAGACGCGTCAGTTGATAACTGAGCTGTGCCTAATGCATCGTGTGAACGGCGCATACCGCGCTTTGAACGTGATTTTTTATTCTGTTGTACAGCCATTGCCTGTCTCCTAGATTACTTGCTCTTTAGTGTTTCTAATACAGCAAACGGATTTGGACGCTCCTCTTGAGCGGGTTCAATCTCGCCTACAACCACATCCTTTGACCCTTGATGACATGAAGAATCTTCATGCATCGGAATTAAAGGTATGGCCGTTATCAATTCATCTTCGATCAATTGATGTAAACGTATTTCGCCAATTTCATCGCACTCAATAGGATCATACGCTTCCGGGAGCTCATCGATTTCGGCCTCAGTCTTACAAGGACTGAAACTAAAGTCGACCGTAACCTCAGTATTTAGTTGTGTCATGCAACGCTGACATAGCAGAGTGAGCTCCGTCACAGCCTTCCCTTTCAGGTAGACTATCCCCTGTAAATCAACACCACATTCCAATGACACAGATACATCGGAACAGTCGCCGGCACAAAATTCATTCAATCGTTTTAACTGCTTACCCGGAACGACACCTTGAACATCAAGGCGACTTTGGGCTGCACGTAACGGATCGATTGAAACCGGTATCTTTACTGTTTGCATAAGGCGCGCATATTATAGTTTGAAAACGCTTGAGTCAAAGAAATTTTATCACCTGCTTCACAAAAAGTAAGTGTTCTTTAGCTTTCGCATTGAAATTAACGGACTGCGGATTTTACCTAAGCCCCGACTTGTAAACAAGCAAGCAACGTCTAAATAAAGTGCAATTAATGAAATCTCTTTATTTGCTATTGCTTATTTCCCACTAAGTCTCTCAAAATACACATAGTATTGTTAATAAAATTATATGGTATGAAATCACTTGTATTAGCTTCAAGCTCTGAGTTTCGACAGCAACTTCTCAGTAAACTTCAAATTCCTTTTATCAGTGTATCGCCTGATATTGACGAATCACCTTTCGAAAATGAAATTGCTATAGCATTAGTAGAGCGCTTAGCCATTGAAAAAGCAAAGGCAGGTGCCGAGTTAGTCGACGGAAATAAATCTATTTTCATAGGCTCTGATCAAGTAGCCGTGATTGATGAAAAAATTATTGGTAAACCCTTAACAAAAGCCAACGCGATTAAACAATTGCAATCAGCCAGTGGTAAAAGCATTACCTTTTATACAGGATTGGCAGTATTCGATAGTGAATCGAAAAAATTAAGCTCATGTGTAGAACCGTTTACCGTTCACTTTAAAAACTTAACGCTTTCACAGATACAAAATTATGTAGAGAAAGAGCAGCCACTTTGGTGTGCAGGTAGCTTCAAGAGCGAGGGATTAGGCATTGCACTTTTCGAGCGGCTTGAGGGCGATGACCCAAATACTTTGATTGGTTTGCCTCTTATAAGGCTAATTGAACTCCTAAGAGAACATGGAATTGAAGTAATATAAAGAAAGGAGCGATTGCTCCTTTCTATTGTCACCTATTAATTAAGCTCTTTTTAGCTTAGCTATCACCTGTTGTAAGTCATCATCCAGCGGCGCATTCACTGTCATACGCTCTTCTGAATCTGGATGCGTAAATTCAAGTTGTGCTGCATGTAAAAATAAGCGGCGTAATCCTTGATTTCTCATAGAGTCATCAAACGCTTGTTCACTGTATTTTTCATCACATGCAATAGGATGGCCGGTATATTGGCAGTGAACACGAATTTGGTGAGTACGCCCAGTTAACGGGCTTGCTTTAACCAAAGTAGCACCTTGATACTTTTGAATGATTTTAAAGCGAGTTTGAGATGGCTTACCTTCATTATTTACGCGAACAATACGCTCGCCCGATTTTAAAGTGATTTTTAATAAAGGAGCTTTGATCAGCTTATCTTTTTTATCCCACTCACCTTTTACTAGCGCCATGTAGTCTTTCTGCATTTTCTTTTCACGAAGCTGATCTTGTAAGTGCTTTAATGTGCTTCTCTTTTTAGCTATTAATAAAATGCCTGACGTCTCTTTATCGAGTCGATGAACCAACTCAATAAATTTTTGCTGTGGTCGAAGGCTTCTTAATGCTTCAATTACACCGTAATTAACACCACTTCCGCCATGGACGGCAATACCAGATGGCTTATTCAATGCGATAAGAAATTTATCTTCATAAACTATACGTTGCTCTAAAATGGCAACACGCTCTAATTTTGGCGATGGAGCCGCCGTTTCTTTTTGAGAAACTCGCACTGGGGGAATTCGCACCAAATCACCGTACTGTAATTTGTATTCAGGCTTGATACGTTTTTTATTTACCCTTACCTCTCCTTTTCGGACGATACGGTAAATCATACTTTTAGGTACACCTTTTAATTTGGTGACCAAAAAATTATCGATACGTTGACCAGCATGATCTTCATCAATTTCTACAAATTGTACTTTTACGGCTTCTTGGGTAGTCATCTATCACGGTTATATCATTAAGAACTGTGTGCATTGTACAACATGAACAGAATATCATTGATGTTTTATGTAACTTTTTTCACTTTACGTTGCTGATGTTTTTGATTATTGCTATATTTCATCTTTGGAAAGCAGAAATTATAGTAACAAAACTAATTTCATTGCTGAGCCAAGCTTGTTTTTCCCACAGAAGAAGTCGATTGTTAAGGTAGCAATTCATTGAGTTGCAAGCTGAAAAATTATCAAGCTTAAGAAAATATTGATAAACAGCCAAACCTAAGACTTAAGCCATAAAAATGCTGGCTTTATTTGAGAAAAAACAAAGAAACAGAACATCATTTTAACTAAATATCAAAGAGTTGTGTTCGATTTGGCATTATTGGAAATTTCCTAACGAATTTTGACTGTGAGTTTTGTGATTACTGGCACAAAAAAGTAAACACAGAAATTACAACGGTAACGACACGCAGTGAATGCGTCTGACAAAATTAGTAAGTTAACTACTTAAAAATTTGCGTACCACATAATTTAGCCTGCACCAAACCGTGAGGTTCGTTGTATAAACAGGCCCATAATGCAATCTACACGCTGTTTGATGATATAAATATAGAAGAATCAAATAATCATGAAACGCATGTTAATTAATGCAACTCAGTCAGAAGAGTTGCGTGTTGCCCTTGTTGATGGGCAGCAACTTTATGATCTGGATATTGAAAGCCCGGGTCATGAACAAAAAAAAGCCAACATTTATAAAGGTACAATCACCCGCGTAGAACCTTCTTTAGAAGCAGCATTCGTTAATTACGGTGCTGAACGTCACGGTTTCCTTCCATTAAAAGAAATCGCAAGAGAATACTTTCCACAAGGTTACACTTTCCAAGGCCGGCCAAACATTAAAGATGTGGTTTCTGAAGGCCAAGAAGTTATTGTTCAAATTGACAAAGAAGAACGTGGCAATAAAGGCGCAGCATTGACTACCTTTATCAGCCTGGCTGGTTCTTACCTAGTTCTTATGCCAAATAACCCTCGTGCTGGCGGTATTTCTCGCCGTATTGAAGGTGATGAGCGTACAGAGTTGAAAGCGGCATTATCTCAATTAAATGTACCTCAAGGTATGGGGTTGATTGTTCGCACAGCTGGCGTTGGCAAAGACGCTGAAGAGCTAAGATGGGATTTACAAGTTCTTCAACACCACTGGGCCGCTATTCAAGAAGCCGCGGCTAGCAAGCCAGCACCATTCTTGATCCACCAAGAAAGTAATGTCATTGTCCGTGCTATTCGTGATTACTTACGTCGTGATGTTGGTGAAATTCTTATTGATCATCAACGTATTTGTGACGAAGCGAAACAGCATATCGCATTAGTTCGCCCTGACTTTGTTGAGCGTGTTAAATTCTATAAATCTGAAGTGCCATTATTTACTCACTTCCAGATTGAATCGCAAATCGAATCCGCTTTCCAACGTGAAGTACGTCTTCCTTCTGGTGGCTCAATTGTTATTGACCCAACTGAAGCACTAACGTCTATCGATATTAACTCTTCTCGCGCCACTAAAGGCGGCGACATTGAGGAAACAGCACTCAACACCAACCTAGAAGCTGCCGATGAAATTGCTCGTCAATTACGTCTTCGCGACTTAGGTGGTCTGGTTGTTATCGACTTCATCGATATGACACCAGCAAAACACCAACGTGAAGTAGAGAATCGCTTACGCGAAGCTGTGGCGAATGATCGCGCTCGTGTTCAGCTAGGCCGTATTTCTCGTTTTGGTTTGATGGAAATGTCTCGCCAGCGTTTACGCCCTTCTCTCGAAGAAGCAGCGGCAAACATTTGTCCTCGCTGTCATGGTCAAGGCACGATCCGTGGCACCGAATCTCTCGCGTTATCCATTCTACGTTTGATGGAAGAAGAAGCGATTAAAGAGAACACTTCACAAATAGAAGCCATTGTTCCTGTTGATGTTGCAGCGTTCCTATTGAATGAAAAGCGCAAAGCCATTCGCATAACTGAAAAACGCCATAACGTTGAAGTCTATATAATCCCAGATGCTCACATGAGCACACCTGACTTTAAAGTTGTTCGCCATCGTAAAGACGAAGAAGCTGTCGAAGCTAGCTATAATCGCACCGAGCAGCCAGAGTCAAACCTTTATGAACCTCGCAAGCTTGAGCGTACCACTAACGATCAACCAGCATTAAAAGGTTTTAGCGCTCCTAAAAAAGCGCCAATAGCAGCTAAACCTAAAGCTGTTAAGAAAGAATCGAAAAGCATTATTGCTTCTATAGTTTCTGCCTTCAAAGGCTTATTCAGCTCTGAAGAAAAAGAAACTGAAAAGAAAAAGCAAAATGAAAAACGCTCAAACCAAGATCGAAATACTCAGCGTCGCCGTAATCGTAAAAACGATAAGCGCAATACTCGCAACGATCGTGACAATCGCAACAAAAATGAATCCGTAGCTTCTGAAACTCAAGAGCGCAAAGAACGTAACAAGCGTAACAATAAATCAGAGAACACTAACCGTAAATCTGATAAACCAGCTTCTGAACAACCTAAGCAGGAAGCGGTTCGAGAACGTCGTCAACGTCGCAATATGCAACGTAAAGTTCGTATCAACACAGAGGTTGAAGAAGTAGTAGAGACTTCTGCTGTTGAGGCTCAAGCAGAACAAGCGACTGCATCTGAAGCTAAAGTTGAAAAAGACAACAAAGAGACAAAGCCTCGTCAAACTCGACGTAAGCCTAGAGCTAAAGTTGAAGCTTCAACTTCTGAATCTGAAAAACCAGTAAAAGAAGTGAAAGAAAAAGCTGAAACTAAGAAAAAAGTTCAAGCTGTTGACTCTAGCGAAGCCGAAAAGCAAAGCACAAGCAAAGCACCTAAGAAAGAAGCTAAAGCTAAGAAAGTTGAAGCAGAAAGCACTGAAGAGCTGGAAATCATTGACGCAACTGAGATTGTTGAATCAGATGTAAATGCTGATGATAAAGAACCCGGTACTCGTCGTAGCCGCCGCAGCCCTCGTCATTTACGTGCAGCTGGCCAACGTCGTCGCCGTGATGAAAAGCCTGAAAATGAAAGCTCTCCAGCGTTTGAATCTCATGACGAAATGCCTGTGATTTATGACTTATCTCAAATTGATGAAAGCCAACAAGCTGAAAAAACGCAAGCAGCTCCAGAGCAGCTGGATCTTGTTGAAACTACTGAGCAAGCAATAACATCTACCGCTTCAACGGAAGTAGAAACTGAAGTTGTTGAAAAAGTAGAATCAACATTTGTTGAGACTAATTCAGAGCCTGAGCAAGAAGTAATGGAATTCTCAGAGCCAAATACTGAACAGCAAGATCAACCCGCAGCAGTGGAAGAAACACAGCCTGTGCTTGAAGCTCAAACCAACGAGATTGTTGATACTTTAAATGAAGTTGAAGCAAAATCTCCGGTTGAAGCTGAAGTAGAAGCTAAAACTGAGACTGAAATCAGTGTTGAAGCAGACGTAGATGTTGAGTTATCAGCACCGATTGTAGTTGATACTGACGAACCTGAAGTTAAAGAAGAGGCCATAATTGAAGTTAAGCCTCAACCAACACCAAAACGAACCAGTCGTTTTGGTGGAATGGTCGGTTCACAAACCACTAAACCAACTGTAGCGAAACGCATAGCTGTAGAAACCCCTAAAGGTCGCGACTACTCTGATGCAGTAGTTCAAGCACCCTCTAAAACCAAACCAACTAACGTTGCAGGTTCAGAGACAGCTAAAGCATAATAGCTTCAACTGAAGAAGTGTAAGAAGCCATCTTTTGATGGCTTTCTTTTTTGTGTCAGCGGTGAATTTTTCTGCTAAAATCGCCGCTTCTTAATTTTCCTTCGCTTGATCAATATCAAGTTAAAAACTACTCAATTTAGAGGTCAGATGTTCGACTTAATTCGTCACAAAACAGCTAGCCATAAAGCCGACTTGCTTTCTGGTTTTACAGTTGCACTTGCTTTAGTCCCTGAAGCTGTCGCATTCGCCTTTGTTGCTGGTGTTGAACCAATGGTTGGTTTATACGCTGCATTTATCATGGGCTTAATTACCGCCATTATTGGTGGCCGTCCGGGTATGATTTCTGGTGCAACTGGCGCAATGGCCGTAGTAATGGTTGCTCTTGTTGCTCAGCATGGAGTGCAATATCTATTCGCAGCAGTTGTGCTCGCTGGCTTAATACAAGTTCTTGCAGGAGCATTTAAACTCGGTAAGTTTATTCGTATCGTTCCCTACCCTGTAATGATTGGTTTTGTGAACGGTTTAGCAATTGTGATCTTCTTAGCTCAACTAGGCCAGTTCCAAGTGCCTGATGCTAATGGTGTTATGCAATGGCTTCAAGGTGGGCAGCTTTACCTAATGTTAGGCTTAGTCGCCTTAACCATGTTTATCATTCACTTTTTACCTAAAGTGACCACTGCAATTCCGTCTTCATTAGCTGCAATCTTAACAGTGACTGCTATTGTGGTTGGCTTTAACCTAGACACTCGTACCGTTTTAGACTTCTTACGCTCAATGAGTGGTGATGATGCAGCGACGATCGCAGGTAGTTTGCCTACGTTCTCGATTCCATCAGTTCCCTTTAACATGGAAACCTTGCTGATCATTCTGCCATATTCATTCATTCTGGCAGCCGTTGGCTTAATCGAGTCATTACTTACGCTAACCGTTATTGACGAGATGACGGAAACCCGTGGTAAAGGTAATAAAGAGTGTGTTGGTCAAGGTGTTGCAAACATCACCAGTGGCTTCTTTGGTGCCATGGGTGGCTGCGCCATGATTGGTCAGTCGATGATCAACATCAACTCTGGTGGTCGTGGTCGCCTGTCAGGTATCACAGCGGCTTTAGCACTATTAGCTTTCATTCTATTTGGCGCAAGCTTTATCGAAATGATCCCACTAGCCGCTCTTGTTGGTGTGATGTTCATGGTTGTACTTGGCACTTTCGAATGGGCAAGCTTCAAAGTAATGCGCAAAGTACCAAAACACGATGCATTCGTCATTGTGTTGGTAACTACCGTTACTGTATTTACTGATTTAGCCTTTGCCGTATTTGTTGGTGTAATCGTATCTGCACTTGTGTTTGCTTGGGAACATGCAAAACACATCAATGTAAGTACAGAAACCGATGCTAACGGCTGGAAAGTATACCGCCTAAACGGTCCACTATTCTTTGGTTCAGTCTCTCATTTCTTAGAGTTATTTGATGCTAAAAATGACCCTGAAGATGTGATCATTGACTTCCAAAACTCACGAGTAGCAGATCATTCAGCACTAGATGCCATTGATACGTTGGCAGAGCGTTACATTGCAGCAGGTAAAAAACTCCATTTACGTCACTTAAGTGGTGATTGTAAGAAACTTCTTAGCAAAGCTGGCGATTTGGTTGAAGTGAATTTGATTGAAGATCCGCATTATCATGTAGCTGATAATAAGCTGGATTAATTTTACTATTGCATCTAATAAAATGAGCGCTTAATCAGCGCTCTTTTTATAAACGCGTAATTACAGTTAAGGACAACCTGTGTTTTTTCGTTTATGTCTAATTTTTTGCTTAATGTACTCGCTAGCAATGAGTAACTATAGCTTTGGTAAAGAATCCAATAATGAGGTTGATCTAGAAAGCCTTAACTCCAATATTAAAGCAATCATTAATAATACCTCAATTCCATTTAGTGGCTCTGTTGTCATACTCAAGCAAGGCAAGCCAATATTAGAACTCCAAAAAGGCAATGGAATAAGTAAAGAGTCTAAATTCGTTATTGCTTCTCTTTCAAAGCAAATTACCGCTACTTTGATATTGCAAGCGGTAGATAGAGAAAAAATTGATTTAGGCTATTCTCTTAATCGCTATCTTTATAAATCAAATTTTCCGTCCGAAAAGAAATACCATAACTCGATCACAATACATCATCTGCTTACACATACCTCTGGTGTGCAACCTTTAGGTAAACCTAATTTATTTGCCCCTGGAAGCCAATCTAAGTATTCGAATTTGGGCTATTCACTTTTGGGTAAAGTACTAGAGCAAGTCAACCGTCAACCTTTTGCCAAACAGCTATCAGCATTTACCGCTAAGAATAAACTAGACGGAATACATGCCAATATTGGCAGTATCAATAAAATTCAACAAACAGTGTCTGAACTTGCTACTGGTTTAAATGAAATCGACAAACTCACCCCTTCGAATTTGCTGATTACTGCGTCACAACTTCCTAGTGGCGGGTTAATTGCTTCAACAAGTGCATTTGCTTCTTTCCAACACTTGTTACATTCAAGAAAACTCATCAGCCCTAAAAGTTATCAATTGATGACTCAACCTCATACAAAAATCAAATTTCTGTGGCCTAACATGAGCTATGGATATGGCCTGAGAATAAATAAAGATAATAATTTGACTGAATATAGTCACACTGGATATGTTTCAGGATATATGTCGATGTCTCTCCACTATCCTGAACATGAAATAGATCTGGTTATTCTTGAAAATTTGGCTTTGAATCTCAATGATCTAGATAGAGTATTTGAAATTCATAATCAAATACGCCAAACAATCCGAAGTCATCTAATTAAAAGCAAAAATAATCTAAAGGTCATTTCATCAAAATGGCCTCAAACACTCCTTTAAATTTATCCACTTTGGGTTGAATCACCAGCTGGCAATATCTTTGATCAGGATTCTGAGCAAAATAGTCATTGTGATAATCCTCAGCAGGATAGAATTTATCGAAAATGGTAACTTCAGTTACAATCGGCTTTTCATATACTTGAGCTTTATGTAATTCTTCAATCACTTGATTAGCAATTCTAACTTGCTCATGATCATGAGCAAAAATCACACTGCGATATTGTGGACCTATATCATGCCCTTGCTGATTGAGAGTTGTGGGATCGTGGCTTTGGAAAAAGGCTTGAACCAAAGTGACAAAATTAACCTGCAGTGGATCATATTCAACATGAACGACTTCCGCATGAGACGTTTTACCTGAGCACACTGCTTTGTAATTGGCTTCAGACGCTGCACCACCACAGTAGCCAGATTGCACCTGCTTAACCCCTTTAATCAATTTAAAAACGGCTTCAGTACACCAAAAGCATCCAGCACCAAAAGTGGCATACTTAACCATGCTGGTTAGCTCTTCTTCTGTTGGTAAAAAAATCATAGAAACTGAATTAACACAGTGGCGAAGGTTTTTCGAGGTTAAATATTCGCCTTCAAATACATGACCTAAATGCCCTCCACAATCGCTACAGACTATTTCGGTTCTCATTCCGTCAGCATCTGGCACCCGAGTCACCGCACCTTGAATTTCATCATCAAACGATGGCCAACCACAAGAGGAATGAAATTTGTGCACAGAAGTATACAAAGGCGCCTGACATTTTTTGCACAAATAGACACCTTGAGCAGTATTATTAACCAGTTCGCCACTGAACGGAGGCTCAGTTCCCTTTTCTTCTATGACATATTTTTCAAAATCTGTTAGCCGCGTCATGTTTTGCTCCTATATGCCAATTTGTAATACTTAAGAAGCGTGATTAACCACACATTCTTTGCAGTATTATAGCGTTTTGAGTAGAATGCCCATCCGGGTCATCCAATATAACAATATAGATTAAAATGAAATTAGAAACTATTGATTATCTTGCTCCGGACGCAGCTGAAAAGTTCGTTGAGTCACTTCACCAAATTGGTTTTGGTGTTCTTACAAACCATCCAATCAGTCAAGACTTAGTTGAGAGCATCTATAAAGAATGGCATGCTTTTTTCTCTACAAAAGAAAAGTATAACTATCGCTTTAATGTAGACACTCAAGACGGTTTTTTTCCTCCCGAAGTGTCTGAAACAGCAAAGGGAAACGATGTTAAAGACATCAAAGAGTTTTATCATGTTTACCCTTGGGGACAAATCCCAGATTCACTTCGTGAAAACATTATGGCTTATTACGACAAAGCCAATACATTTGCAGAAGAACTTCTTGGCTGGATAGAAAAATATTCACCACCAGAAGTTGCTGAGCATTATTCTGTAGCACTTTCTGAGATGGTTCATGAAAGTACTCAAACTCTTTTACGTGTTCTTCACTACCCACCAATGAAGGGTGATGAAGAATCTGGTGCTATCCGAGCGGCAGCACATGAAGACATCAACTTAATCACTATTTTACCTGCAGCTAATGAGAAAGGCTTACAAGTCCAAGATAAAAGTGGTGATTGGTTAGACGTTCCAAGTGACTTTGGAAACATTATTATCAATATCGGTGATATGTTACAAGAAGCTTCGGGCGGTTATTTCCCATCGACTTCTCATCGAGTAATTAACCCTGAAGGCCAAGATAAGACGAAGTCACGCATCTCACTGCCACTTTTCTTGCATCCTAAGCCTGACGTTGTACTATCTGATAGATACACAGCCAATCAATACTTGATGGAAAGATTAAGAGAATTAGGCGTTATTTAACCGCCCAAAAGAGGAAGTTACGGCTTCCTCTTTTACCATTTAACAAACATATTTCATTAAAAACACTCATACTCGTATTCAATTTCCTCAATTTGCATCTATTCTTATTTACAACATAGTAACTAATAAAAATTATTCTTCATAAAGAAGACGTTATGTTGAATCTTTCTATTCCGAAACTTAGAATAAGTCATCACCTATAAGAGTCAGAGTATATGTTCTACCTTATCCAATCGAATCGTATGGAATCCCTTAGCCAGCAACTGGCAGATTTATTAAAAAAACCAACCGAAATTTCATCTGTATTGCAACCACAACAAATACTGGTACAAAGTCCTGGAATGTCGACGTGGCTTCGATTGGAGATTGCTAAGCATAACGGTATTGCAGCTGCGATTGATTTTCCACTTCCATCCAGTTTTACTTGGCAGCTATACCATAATTTATTAACTGATGTTCCCGAAGAAAACGCCTTTACCAAGCCAATGATGACTTGGAAACTAATGTCGTTACTGCCTTCTTTAATTAACAATGTTGAATTTGCGCCATTAAAAGAATACTTAGATTCACATCAAGGTCACGACGAGAGCCAATTGCAACTTAAGTATTACCAATTATGTAATCGAATAGCGGATACTTTTGACCAATACCTTGTTTATCGACCAGATTGGATTGCTGGCTGGGAACAAGGCGAACAGCCAATTGAACTTGCTGAAAACCAACAATGGCAACCGGTTTTATGGCGTGGTTTGATTGAATTTAACCAGCAGCAATTACAACAGAACCCCTATCATAGAGCCAACTTACATCAGGCTCTATTGCAAGCGATTGAAAACCCTGCAACACAACTGACTGATATTCCGTCGCAGTTATTCGTGTTTGGGATTTCATCCATGCCTCCCCAGCTACTTGAAATATTACACAAATTAGCTCAGCGCATTGATGTCTTTATGTTTAACTTGAGCCCTTGCCAACATTATTGGGGAGATATTGTCGATCCCAAGCTCAGAGCTAAAATGGCAATCCAATTTGAAAACAAACAGTTGCTACCTGAGCAATGGGAAGAAAACTTACAAGTCGGTAATCCATTATTGGCCAACAACGGCAAAATGGGGCGTGAACTGTTGGATCTTGTCCTTGAATTGCCAGAAGATAATGTAGAACTTGGTTTTGAACATTACCAAGACCCTTTGAATCAACAACAACCAAGCCTACTCCATGAGTTACAACACGATATTCTAGAGATGGAAACGCTTGGCGAGCCATTGGGTCCTGATTCAGATATCTATAGCCAGCCCCACAAGCGTCGAACATTACTTGAAAGTGATAACTCACTACAGCTCAGTAGTTGTCACAGTCCTTTAAGGGAAGTAGAAACTTTACATGACCACTTATTATCACTATTAGAAGCAAATCCTAAGCTGCAACCTAAAGATATTGTGATTATGCTGCCTGATGTAGCCTCCTATGCGCCATACATAGATGCCGTTTTTTCAGCAAAACATGGTAATCACTATATCCCTTATGCGATTGCCGATCGAGGTGCCGCCCAAGAATCCCCCTTAGTAAGCAGCTTTTTAAATCTGCTTACCTTAAATCTAAGCCGTTTTTCACTATCTGAAATAACCAGTATTCTTGAAGTGTCAGCTGTAATGCGCCGCTTTAATATTAATGATGATGAGCTTGTAATCATAAAACATTGGCTTATTGAAGCTGGGGTTCGTTGGGGAAGAAATAAAGACAGCCGCCACGAATTTAATGTACCGTCATTTGAGCAAAACTCATGGGCTTTCGGTCTCAAGCGATTAATTCTGGGTTATTCATTAAGTGATGATGCGGACTTATATCAAGGCTGTCTTAAAACAGAAGGTGTTGAAGGCATGTCAGCCCAAGCCTTGGGGAAATTACTTAACTTTATAGAGGCTATAGATACTTGGCACTACACACTTAATCAACAAGTGAATGCTGAGCAACGTATTGAGCAGCTTGAAGCTTTGGTTGAGTCTTTCTATCTCATCGATAATGACGAGCGCTCTCAGCTTCAAGATATTCGCGATGCCATTAGCAAGTTAAAACAAGAATTGTCACAAGCTCAATTTTCTGAAGAATTGACGCCATTAACCTTATCTTCTTGGTTTAATAGTGAGCTAAACCAAAGCAGAGTTGGACAACGCTATCTTGCGGGGAACGTTAACTTTTGTACTCTAATGCCGATGCGTTCCATTCCGTTTAAAGTAGTTTGCTTACTGGGAATGAACGATGGAGTCTACCCAAGAAACCAATACCCAATTAGTTTCGACCTTATGTCGCATTTTGCTCCACGTAAAGGCGATCGTTCGCGTCGGTTAGATGATAGGTATCTATTTTTAGAAGCACTGCTTTCAGCAAGACAACACTTATATATTAGTTTCGTAGGACTGAGTGAAAGAGATAACTCCGAACGTATTCCATCAATGTTAGTGTCTGATTTACTCGATTACTGTCAGCTTTGTTACCAATTACCAGATGGTGGAAATGAGATCACTTCTCGATTAATCACTCAACAACCTTTACAAGCGTTTGATGCCGCTTTGTATGATGATGAAGCTCCAAATCTGCAAAGTTATGACAAACAATGGTGTCCTCCTAACGATAAGCAACCTCAAGCAGCCTTTATCAATAAAGCTCTGACTTCTGAAGATGATAAAACTCCAGATGTATTGGAGCTATCGTCTTTAATTCGTTTTTTCCGAAATCCGGCTCAATTCTTTTTCAATCGCACTTTAAATTTAGATTTAGGGTTACAAATTGAACAAGATGAAAACGACGAACCTTTTATGTTAAATGCCCTTGAGCGCTATCAAATTCAAAGCTTGCTTTTAAATCACACCGTAGAAACTAAAGCTGAATATATAGATGATGCTCAGATTGAACACTTTAAAGCAAATGGACAATTACCTGTCGCCCCTTTTGATGATTTACTTATAAAGCAATATCAAAGTGATATCAGCGCTACAGCAGGTCGAGCCATTTATTTGAAAGGTGATGGGCAAAACATCAGTTCTGAAATCAAGCTTGAGTTCCCACAACTACTTTCTGGGATCACCTTAGTGGGTCGAGTCGATGATATTAGCGGCAAAGGGCTCATTAATCTGCGCCCGGGGAAATCCCACGGCAGAGACTTGCTCAGAGTTTATCTACGTCACCTTGCCATAAACGCAATGGGGGTTCATAAGCCAAGCTTTCTCATCGATGTAAGCCATTTTCATACCTTTGAGCCTATTGAAGCCAGCCAAGCTCACGACACGTTAGCAAAATTAATTGAACTGTATTTCTCTGGCTTAGAGAAACCTTTGTTATTCCCTCCCAAAACAGCTATGGCTTATGTTTCTACCGATGATGAACATGATGAAAAAATGGCGGAAGCAGAAAAAGCTTGGTCTGGCGAATTTGGAGAAGGTGAAGATCCGCATTATCAAAGACTGTTTACTTTTCCCGATGATTTTGACGATACCTTTATTCAGCTTAGTAAAACCGTGTTTGATCCACTAATCGATATCTACTACACAGATAAGTTAGATGGATTACAACCTTATGTAGAAAGCCATTCAAAGGGAGATAAGTGATATGCAACAAGCACAAAAGCTAAACCCTCACACCCTCCCTTTACAAGGAAGACGATTAATTGAAGCCAGTGCAGGTACTGGTAAAACCTACACGATTTCAGGCTTATATCTCAGATTATTACTTGGTCATGGCAACGTACAACCACTGACTTGCGAACAGATCTTAGTTGTAACTTTTACTAATGCAGCTACACAAGAACTTAGAGACCGTATACGCAATCGAATTCGCCTTGCCTATCACGCTTTCTTAGGGCTTGACTGCGATGATGAGTTTATAAACACCCTTTATGCTGAAACAGATCCCAGTGAACACAAGATAAGTTTGAGACGATTAGATCTGGCATTAAAGTCGATGGATGAAGCCTCAATTTTCACCATTCATGGCTTTTGTCAGCGTGTTCTCACCGACATGGCTTTTGAATCTGCCCTTCTGTTTGAAAGTGAATTTACCTTGGATGACTCTGATTATTTACATCATGCCGTCCGTGATTATTGGCGCCACGCCTGTTATCCATTAGATCCAACTTTAGCTCAAATTATTGCTAAAGAGTTCAAAGAACCCGATCAACTACTTAAACAACTCAGACCTTTGCTGAGTAGCGTTAACTGTCAGCCTTTATCTGATCCCGGAAGTTTTAACGAGATCACCAATCAGCTCAACCAAAAACTGATCACCTATAAACAGAATTGGAATTTACAATCTGCAGCAACTCTCAAATTGTTAATGACACTGCCACTCAACGGAACTCGCTTTGGTAAAAAGGCTGACGATTTCCCTAAGCTGCAAGCCATGTTTGAAAACATCAGTCATTGGGCCAAGCATGGTAACGGTTTACCACCAGCTGGTGATATGGAAAAAATTAAACTTTCCGATTTACGACTGAACAAAGGCGGTCAAGCTCCAACTGATTCAGAAGCACCACTTCTGGCTGAAGTTGATTCGATTTTAGATTTAATACAAAACATCAAGCCTGCATTTTTGCATCAAGCATTACAGGATATTCGCAGCCGTTTTGCCAAACAAAAGCAACAAAAAAATGTTTTAACGCCAGACGATCTGCTTTCTTCGCTTTCAAATGCTATTACTGCCAACTCAGACACTTTGCCACAAGCAATAAAAGAGCGATTTCCTATTGCCTTAATTGATGAGTTTCAGGATACCGATCCACTGCAATTTCAAATATTTTCGTCTATTTATCCAGAATCAGATAATTCGGGCTTATTGATGATCGGTGATCCTAAACAAGCCATTTATGCTTTCCGTGGCGCCGATATTTTCACCTATATCAGTGCCCGAAATCAGACACAAGATCACTATTCGCTGGCAACCAATTATAGGTCTGCTGCACACATGGTTAATGGTGTTAACCAATTATTCAGCAATAATACTGACCCTTTTATCAGTAAGGCTATTCCATTTGAGCTTGTTGATACCCCTGACTCAGCAAAAAACAAAATCGTTCACGTTGATGGCGACTCTAAAGCACTTCAAATTCGATTATTACCTGAAAATAATGAAAAAGGGCTTAACAAAGAAACGGCTCGAAAGCATTTAGCCAATGATGCCGCAGCAGAAATAGTGAGACTCCTCAATAAAAAAGCATTGCTTGGCGATAAACCACTTCAAGCCAAAAATATTGCGATACTGGTCAGAGACAGAAATGAAGCAGCCGTGATCAAACAAGCCTTAACGGATAGAGGTGTTGGTGCGGTATTTTTAAGTCGCGACAGTGTATTTGACAGTTTAGAGGCCAGAGAATTAGCCATCATCTTACGCAGCCTGCAGGCACCAAAAGACGAAAGACTACTGCGAAATGCGCTTGCAACCCACCTTTTAGGCTACAGTGCCGAGCAAATTCATCAATTCAATCATGATGAAAACCACAGACAAAACTTGTTGGAACTATTTTATGACGTTCAACAAGCTTGGTTAAAGCGTGGAATTATGCCTGCACTAATGCAACTGGCGCAGCACACTCAGCTTATACAGCGCTTACTACTTATCAAAGGTGGAGAGCGAAAACTAACCGACTTCCGCCATTTGTGCGAATTGTTACAACAAAAAGCTACAGAATTAGACGGAAGCAGTGCTTTAGTGGCTTGGTTTGAACAGCACTTGCTTAATCACTCTGAAGGCGAAGAACAACAACTAAGACTAGAAAGCGAACAAAACCTAGTTCAAATCGTTACTATCCATAAAAGTAAAGGGCTTGAATACCCCATTTGCTTTATTCCTTTTATTAGTTTGGCTCGTCTAAATCGTAAACCTAGCCCCATGGTGTATCACAACAATCAGCAGCTAGTATGGGACATTGAACAAACTGACGATGGTTGGGACAAACAACGACAAGAAACTCTCGCTGAAGATTTACGCCTACTTTATGTCGCCTTAACTCGACCTGTATATCGCTGTTATCTAAGTATTGCGAATCATTGCAAGGTAACAAAATCTAAAGGAATAACCAGCCAGTTATGTGAAACCGCCATAGGTTATTTGCTCAATATTAGAGAAGCAAAGTGCGACTTTGCATTAATCGAACAGCAGGCTAATAAATTAACCAGTGATGCAATCAGTGTAAGCAAAATCGAACCAACAAACACTAACAAAGAAGAAGTACATACTGACTCAGACACAAGCAAGGCATATAGCGCCAAGTCACTTAATCGTACTGTCCTTACTCCTTGGAAGGTAGGCAGTTACTCAGGTTTAGTAAAACATGCTCCCCATGAGCAGCTATACCCGGGTGCTGATGACGAAGGTACTGATACCACCGAAGGCTTTACCAGTACGCCAGTTAAACTTGAGGTTATCAGTCCAATGACCAAATTGGACCGATTTAATTTCGAAAAAGGAGCGAACGCAGGTAGTTTTTTACATAATGTGCTTGAAGACATTGATTTCACTAATGCAAAGCCAGACCTAGAAGAACACTTACCTGTTTTAATGGAACGGTACGGAATCGAGAAACATTGGCAAGAGCCTCTAATGGAATGGTTTTTAGATCTGCTAGGTGCACCGATGAACCAAGAGGGTTTGTCCCTCTATAAAATTCCAAATCATAAGCGATTGGTTGAAATGGAGTTTTACCTACCTATTACCAAGCTGAAAGCGACCCAACTTAACAAAGCATTACAGGATTTTGGTTACAGCGATAGACTTGCTTTTGATGATTTGAAAGGCATGTTAAAAGGGTTTGTTGATTTAATTTTTGAATTCGAAGGAAAATTTTATATTGCCGATTATAAGTCTAACCATTTAGGCGATGACTTCGTTTGCTATGAAATCCGTCAAATGTATCAAGCCATGACAGATCATCGCTACGATTTACAGTTCATTTTATATACCGTTGCGCTTCATCGTTATTTAAAACAAAGACTGCCTAATTATCAATACGAGACTCACATGGGTGGAAGTTACTATCTATTTTTAAGGGGCATGTCAGCCAATGAGCCAAGCAAAGGCGTGTATTACGACCTGCCACCTCTTGCATTAATTGAACGCTTGGACAACTTGTTTTCAGGAAACGACTTCATCAATCAAGAGGCGCAGTCATGATTTATAACAACAAGCCTATGCCAGAATTACTCAAATATTGGGAGTTGCAGGGTCACCTCACGCCACTTGACCGCCATTTCGCTATCGAAATGGCCAAAATGCATCAATGTGGAGAGCCGCTGTATCTCTTTATTTGTGCCTATTTGAGTAAACAACTTTCTAATCAACATGGTTGCGTGGTGTTAGACCAAATCAACCAAGTGAACCCAATGTTCGAGTCTCCTAGATTGTGTAGCTTAAATTTTGAGATTGAAGATTTTAAAGCCGCATTATTAAGCTTTCCGGGGATCAGCCAATACCAAAAAGGACAACCCTGTATCACGCCAATTATTTTGGATGGCAATCGCTTATATCTTCAAAAATATCATCAATTTGAAATTACCGTTGCTTCAACATTAAATCGCTTAGCCGCTAATCCAATTGAGGTAGACTTAGCTAGCTTATCTAAGCAATTATCTTTGGTGTTTCCTCACACTCATGACATTGATTGGCAAAAAATTGCGGCAGCGACAGCCTTAACTAGACAGCTTGCGGTAATAACAGGTGGCCCCGGCACAGGCAAAACGACTACTGTCACCAAGATGTTGTTTTTATTACAGCTTAATCAAGAGCTTAATATCAAATTGGTGGCACCGACGGGCAAAGCTGCTGCTCGCTTAACTGAATCAATCAAAGCCTCGAAAGCAAGATTAGCTTCAGATTTAGAGCAACATAAAGATCAAATCAACCTAAGCGCCATTGATAAAATCCCAGAAGAAGCTTCAACCATTCATAGATTATTAGGTGTTGTGCCTAACTCTCATCGTTACCGACATAATAAAGATAATCCATTACGATTAGACTTATTAATCGTCGATGAAGCGTCAATGGTGGATCTGCCGATGATGGATAAGCTGTTATCCGCATTACCGGAAAATGCACGTCTAATTTTATTAGGAGATCAAGATCAACTGGCTTCTGTAGAAGCTGGAGCCGTGCTCGCGGATATTTGTCATGGTATTAAGCTAAACGGTGAGTCAGGTAATACATGGAAAATGCGTTACTCGCAAAATCAACTACAGTTGTTATCTGACCTCACCAATACAGATTTAAGGGAATTTTTAGATACCGATAGTCACTTTGGTGATAGCTTGTGTATGCTCCAGTACAGCCATAGATTTGCAGGAGAAGCAGGCATTGGTCAATTAGCGAACGCTGTCAATAATGGTGATATTGGTAATGTGCTTAATGTGTGGCAGCAAGGGTATAATGAAATAAGTTGGTTAGGGCATGGGGAAATATCAGCCAACCTACAACAAAATATCGGCTTGGTGACTTTGCTTAATCAATCAGAAAAGCATTACCGCCCTTATCTACAACTGATTAAAAACCTACAAGAAAGTTATAAATCAGGTATCAACAAGGGTGATGAAGCGGCAATAGAAGTGATCAATAAGTTTAATGATTATCGCATACTCTGCCCTATGAGGTCTGGCGATTACGGTGTCGACGGCATCAACCAACAAATGGCTGATCTATTAAATAAACATCATCATATAAACGTTAACCAAGAATTTTATTTAGGCAGACCCATCATCATACAATCTAATGATTACAACTTAGGCTTGTTTAACGGTGACATAGGGATAGTCCTTCAAGACAGTGAGCAACCTGATAGGTTAATGGCTCACTTTATAAAGGCTGACGGTAGTATTTTAAAAGTGCTTCCAGCTCGACTACCTACCCATGAAACTTGCTATGCCATGACAGTACATAAAAGCCAAGGTAGCGAATTTGATCGAGTCGCCATGGTGATGCCGCCACAACCGACACAATCACAATGGCAACTATTAACCAAAGAACTTCTTTATACTGCAATCACTCGTGCCAAAAGCCATTTTGTCTGTTTAGGTTCGAGAAACACCTTTGAACACTGTGTGAATCATGCAACTGAAAGAGCATCGGGTTTGGCTGATCGACTCTGGATAAACAACTAAAAAATTAAAGCGTTACAAATAATGACACAAGAAAAATTCGATAGCATCTATCAAAGAGCCGCTGAACGTAAAGGCGGTGAACAACAATTAGAATTATTATTATCTAAGCCACTAACTCAAGAAGAAGTGATCAACATTTCTGATAGTGAATGGCTGGCTCACTTCACGATGAAAGTGTTTCAATGTGGTATTTCATGGCAAGTAGTACGCAACAAATGGCAAGGATTTGAAGAAGTATTTTTCAACTTTGACCCAGAACTCTTACTCATGCTCTCAGATGAGCAATGGGAAGGAAAAGCCAGAAACCCTAAGATCATTCGTCATCTAACCAAAGTTATGTCAATTCCAGCCAATGCTCAAATGTTGGTTGATGCCAGTTATGAGCATGGCACCTTCAGTAATATGGTTGCCAATTGGCCAAAAGATAATATTACTGGGCTATGGGAACATTTAAAAAAGAATGGCAAACGATTAGGCGGTAATACCGGCCCTTACGCCCTAAGGCAATGTGGGGTTGATACTTTCATCTTATCTTCAGATGTAGAAGCCTACTTACGCAATACTAAAATAATAGACTCAGGTAGAAACACCAAGCGCGCATTAAAAGCAGCCGATATCGCATTTGCAAAGTGGCAACAAGAATCTGGACGAAGCCTAACTGAAATAAGTCAAATCATTGCATTTAGCTTTGGTGAAAATCGTTTTTAAATTTTTCATGTGAACTTGCTGAGTTAATTTTACTCATACTACAAGTAATTAGAATTAAATGGACTTTCAATGAAAAACATAACATTAACACTCATCTTTCTTGCCAGTATCCAGCTATTAGGCTGCAGCTCAAAGACAGTGTTTCCAGCACAATCTTGTAGAGCAGCACCTGAGCCCGATAAAGATGGTAACACTCCCGTCGATATCCGATCTTCACACGCAAAAGCCCATGGTTGCTCTGAATTTGATGCTGCTATAAATACTGCTGTAGCAATTGCAAGCGTCATATCTCAAAAAAATTCAAGTTGCAAACAAAAATCAGGTAAAAATCGACAAGAATGTGAGCAGCAAGTTAGAGCTATTAGTAACGCTATTAAAAAACATACGAAAAAATAACGCTCCTTTCTCAATCAATCGCTATAAATCTTTAAGAATGCTCTTGTTATTGAACACCTATAATGTCTATGATTAGAGCATTAATTAAGAAGTAAAAAGGACAGGCATGTCGTTAATAAATGTAGTATTACTTTGCGGCGGTGGTAGTGATGAACACGACATATCACTGATCTCTGCTGGATACATTCAGTCTTGCTTATCATCACAAGAGTCCATCAACTTAGTTCGTATTGAATTAACTAAAAGCGGCCAATATATTGGCGAAAATGCTAAAAGATATCAAATTAACCAAGATGGTTATTTAGTGGAATGTGGCTCTACAAATTCTGATTTTAAAATTGATTTTGTGATCCCTTGCTTTCATGGATTCCCCGGAGAAACAGGTGATATTCAGTCTATGTTATCCCTGTTAAAGCTGCCTTTTTTAGGTTCAGGAGCTGAAGCCAGCATACAATGCTTTAATAAAATAACGGCTAAACAATGGTTCACAGCTTTAGGTATTCCGAACACGTCATACTTGTTCTTATCTGAAAATAACCCTCAAAGTGTTGATCGAGTGAAATCAGCCTTTAAAGATTGGGGCTCGGTATTTATTAAAGCCGCTTCTCAAGGTTCTTCTGTGGGTTGTTTTCAAGTTGATAATATTGATGATGTGGAAGCAACCATAGCACAAGCTTTTTCATACTCACCTTTCGTTCTTGTTGAAAAGACCATAAAAGCAAGAGAACTAGAAGTTGCTGTTTATGAATATAATGATGAAATCATAGCCACCCTACCCGGCGAAATCATTACGGACTCTGAGCATTTCTACGATTTCAATGAAAAGTATGCTAAAGACAGCAAAGCTACCACTGAAATTGTTGCCAACATTCCAGCAGAACTAGCAGAAAAAATTCGTCAATATGCGATTAAAGCATTTAAAGGCATGAAACTGAGTCACTTAGCCAGAATTGATTTCTTTTTATCTGATGAAAATGAAATTTTACTCAATGAGATAAACACCTTCCCCGGTATGACTCCAATTTCGATGTTTCCTAAAATGTTGCAAAACCACGGTGATGACTTTACTGAGTTTTTAGTAGGAATCATTAAAAAGGAAGGAAGAAAGTAACCGCATATAACTATACAAGGTTATCTTCAAGTAAATTGGAGGTAACCATTCAAGACAAATATTGTTTAAACCTTCTTTTATCAGTCAAATGTACAGCCTAAATACAGTAACAGCTAAGTAGAGTAGAACTTCAAAGTATAAAACATATGGTTGTTTATTATGAGTGCACCTTTACTTTCCCCTGCTATCGATACTGCTTCTAAAACAGGATTTAATTCATGGGAATTAAGTGATGAACAATACACAGTTAAAGAATGTGCAATCAAAAACTGTGGTCTCGTGTATAGAGGAGATGATCGCTCTTATAATGAAATTTTTAAAAATGGATTTAAAATAAGACAACTTCCAGCAGATAACCATTTCTCTCTAACACTCCGTAAAATGTGTCAGTCTGATACAATTTCTCAAATCCACTGCGAAGCTCAAGCTAGCACCACTGTGTCAGCGAGTCAAAATGCTGCCGCAGCCTCCTTTTTTCCAAATTGGAAAGAGCCAACAAATGTATATGCATTTAGAGCCCTTAGAGCTGTTCCTCTATATGAGACTATAAAAGAATTTGATGAAACAGATTTTATAACTAGCCATGAAGTATCAGCATTAACAGTTGCTTCAGATGAAGTTTCTCCTGAAAATATCTTAGGTTATTGGAGCGTCACAAAAGAAATCCATGACAGTAAAAACACTCAAACTTATCAAGCTTTATTCTCTGCATTTCATCAAAATTTATTGGCAACTCCAACTCCCGAGGAACAAAAAGCCTTTAGTCAAATTTCGGAAAATAAGGTATCTGTAAGCTTTGATAAAACTAAAAATAATATATCTTGGAAGTGGCTTTAAAAGTCGAACTTCCATTAACTATTAGTGCTCTTAATATATTCTCGTCATTAATTATAATTTACTCTTATTGCTAATCTCTCGCTTGTTGACAAGACTTAACTTTATGATTTTTAAGCTTAGATAAACGAAGAGAGAATCCATGGCTGCAGCTTCAAATACACAGTTAAACTTAGATACCCTTGATTGGAATAAAGAGCATCAACAAGAGTTGGTTAGCAAAGGAGCAACTACTCTTACCTGCCAATCAACAGACGGAAAAAAGCATACTTTTCAGATCTCGGGTAAGGCATCCAATGGTGAAGGTATTCAAGTAGTAGAAAAAGTGGGCTCTTGGCATGCTTCAAAGCCGTCACAAAATGAAAACTGCTCTGTTGTATTACGCCAAGTATTAATTAACATAGATGACAAAGATAGCAAAGAATTATTCACTCTTAAAAAACAAACATTTAAGTCCAATGAGCAAGAATTATATACCATCATAAGAGATTCAAGCCATAATATAGCTGCTAGGCTAACGAAGGAATTTTTCACAATCCCTGAGCAGTCAAAGAGTGAGCTTAGCGATCTTTCCGCTTATAAATCATTTTTGTCAAGTGAGCAAGCTGTATCTATCGCCCTAACTGATCCGCAAAAGATGATCCTTATTATACAGCAATTGCCAAAACATCTTCATGGCACTGCTTATGATAGAATTTGTGCCAATATTTCCAGTGATAGATTTATAACAGCTTTTAATCAATTAAAGAGTGAAATTCAACTCAAAAGTCTGATTCAACTAATGGGAAAAAAAGCAGTAAGGTATATACTATTCAATAAAGGCTCATTAGACCCTTTACTAGAAGCAAATACTCCAGCTCAAGCAGCCGTTTTGTGGCGCTTCCTAAAATATATACCTGATCAAGCAGATGAGAAGTTGGTACAATCCTTATTTTATGCTGCTGTATCAGGTATGGAGACTACAAACCCCCTTCAAAATTCACATAAAGAATTCTCAACAGCAGTATGGGCTGCGATAAAAAATGATCCGTTTTTGGACTCATATATAGAAACATTACTTAAGACTGACTTACATAAAGGCTGCGCTCTTATTAAAGCACTAGCGGAACAAGAAATGGGAGTAGTTGACTGCTCAACCCTAGTAAAAGTACTAAACCAAGTTGTAGAAATAATTACCGAGTCTGAATTGACAAAATCAGAGAAAGACGCCAAACAAAGTGCATGGTACCCGCTAACTTCTGCTAAAAAACTGTTAATTGAAAGACAAAATAAAGCTAAAAAAGAACTCAAACAATGTATGCAAGCATTAGATGCTGCTCAATCAAGTGCTAGGCCTATAACAACAGGAATATTCATATATAGGTCTGAAGCATCGCCAGCTCAAATTCAAGATGTAGTAAAAGGCATTAAACGCCCACACCCATTGGAAATGATAGCTGAGGTTTTACCACTGCTTACACAAAAGCAATTAGTCGACCCTTCTGGCTTAATTAATTTTTTAATCCCTTATCTTGTGGATTTCACAACAAGAAATATGGCGAGTCTTATATTATCGACTCTAGTTAACTCTTCATCAGGCCAAATGCAACAGCAAATAATAACGTTATTATTCGTGCACACGCTTGCACACCCTGCAATGGAACCACATGTAAAAGTTTTGGTTCTCAACTTTATCGCCTCTCATGGGTCACCCGACATTACAACTGATGAACTAAAAGATGTGCTCAAAAATCCCCAAAAAGTTGAACATACGGTGATATCAGCTGCTTATCAGTGCTTACCACAGGAGCATAAAGCGTTAACTGGCAGATTTATCACTCAAAAAATGCTTGAAATTCATCATGGCATGCTAGAGAAAATGTTGCCTCAAAACGAACCCATTCTGGTCATTGGTTTTAGTAGAAAGAAAGATTTTACATCTCAACTTGCTGAAATGGAAGGCAGTTTAGCTGGCATGTTGATGGCAAAACAGGATCAATTGCAACGACTAGATCTAATGATGAGACGTGTCTACTTGCCTAAGCGATGCCTCACATCTAAGCAAGTTTTTGCAGGGCTACAGCAAGCAATGATGAATACTGACGACTCACAGCATAAACAGGTATTAACAAATACAGTAAAGCTTATCTTATACATAGAATCATTAAACGTTGAAACAGGTGCTACATTTATTGAGTGCTGTGCGATGATGCCAGACAAAGCAAAAAAAGCCATACTAGCGTTAGAAGAGGAAAGTACCGGATTAAGCTCAAAACAAAAATTACCTTTGCTAGAAACATTATCAAATGAAGAAGTCCTATCATTGTTCGCTCGGTCAGGTCGTTACCAGCCGTTACAGAGCTTACTCGAACAATATGCACCAAAATTAAAACAAACTTATCAACAAGCAAGCCATGCTGAAGCAGAGGCTAAAATACAAGCAACTGATGCTGAAGAAGAGGCTAAATTACAAGCAAACTATGCTGAAGCAAAGGCTAAAATACAAGCCAGTCATGCTGAGGCAACGGCCAAATTACAAGCAACTCATGCTGAAGCAGCGGCTAAAATACAAGCAAGTGATGCTGAAGAAAAGGCTAAAATACAAGCAAGACATGCTGAAACAAAGGCAAATATACAAGCACACGTGTCTGCTCTCATCCAAACAGCACCAAAGCAAATGACAGGGTGGGCATTAAACGAATTTTCACAAATCTTATCAGATGAAGAATTTGCCTATGCTTGTTCAGTTTTACCGGCAGAAATTTTAAGGGAGTTATTAAACTACCAATCCGACAAAGCCAAGGTATTTTATAAACTTGTTGGAATTGCTCACATGCGCTCTGAAATAGCAAGAGAATATATGAACAACGAGCTCATGTATGAATACTTTTCGACAACGAAATCTACATATAGGGCAGAAGTAGCACAAGCACTAACTCTTGAACAAAAACAAAGTTATTTAGATTACCTAAAACTGGAGCATCCAGAATCATACTTAGAACATGTTGTAAAGCTACTCATGCCTATTACAAGAGAAGACAGATCGCAATTTTTACTTAAGAGCTTCCCTGAGCAAGCTGAAAAGCTACAACAAGAGATAATTAAGGCTGGAATAAAGGCAATCGCTAACGGTAAGGCAACCGTAAATAGGGGCACCCTCTTAGTCAGTATGCTCGATGAAACTCACCGCCCACAATTATTAGAGAAATTACCACTGGAAATACGTCAAAAAGTCGAAAAAACGTTAAATTAAATCTTTAGTTAGATGTTTGAATTTATTTAATCTCGAATGCTACTAGCTGCTGGTGTTGAAGCATAAAACATAGCAGCTTTTAGTGCTTGTTTAGTTGTGTTACTGATGCAATCTATCTTCATGAAATTTCATTCATCTCACTTGTTTTATTTTTGGTTAAAAAAGTATCATTGTATAAAATTATTTATTTGGAAGTCCCCTATGTCCATTCAAGAAAAGCCATTAGGTGTAATAATTGATTTTGATGCACACTCTGAACTCGTTCAAAATCAACAGCAGCATGTTGAATCAAGGGGGAGTAGAGTTAGGTTCCCAAATAGTTTTTACTTAACCAAAGACGATGGCTCAATGAGTCAGTCTAGATATTTTGTTTGCCAAGATAATGAGCGCCACGTCGTATTGTGTGGCCCTGAAGTAATACTAAAATTCTTAACGACCGATAGACCTGTTACTATTTTTCAAAGGCTCAAGTTTAAAGTGGCCGAAACTTTATTTGGCTGTAATCCATTACATGAGCGAGCGGGTAGCACTGAAGCAGAAAAAGTAATAAAAAAGGCGTTAGAACATTCAGGAGAGTCTTCTCCACACACACAGTTTTTAACAGCTATACAGCAAGGTAATTTCACCAAAGCAAATGAAATATTAAACACAAGCACTGTTGACGTTAATTACCGTGATAGAAACAATCAGACAGCATTACATCATTTAGTTTTATGCATCAATGATCAGGTGAGAGGCGCGCAAGAATTATTAACAACACTTTTAGAGGCAGGAGCAGACGCTACCGCTGAAGATATAAGCGGAAACACACCATTGGACATGGTATCTAACGTTTCTGCAGCTAAAACCCTCATCGCTTATGCTGTTGCTCAAGAGCTCAAACAAGCCAAACCAAACTTGAATAGAAAATTTAATGATGAAAATACATACCTTCATTTTGCAGCGGCGTTTGGTGCTATAGATGTGGTTAAAATAATCCTAAACCACACTGTCGTTTCTATACCTAGAAATCATGTTAACGTCACACCATTTATGCAAGCAGTACAAAATAAGCAGCATAATGTTGTTCAACTATTTTTACGTCGAGAAAATAAAGATAGACAGCTGCAAGCACAAACTATGCATGTAGGGGACACGCCATTGCATTTCGCCTACCAAAATAAAGATACTGATATGATCAGGTTATTAGAACAACATGGTGCGAATACTGAAATAAAAAATAAAGCTGGAGAACTCCCTCATGAAGTTGGGCAAAAGTGGAATCGAACAGCTAAAGCGGCCAATAGTAGACATCCATTAATTCGTTTTTTCTTAGTGAAGAATCCAAACTCAAGACCAGTACCTGTTAGTACTAAATATCATATGCTTAATGTAAGGCAACTCTTGACTACTTTTTAGGAGCGGTAAACTGTCTGGATTAGATGGAAGCCAAACTTGGTCTTAACAGGTCCATGAATTTCTAATACAGGCTTTTTAAATACGACATTATCAAAGGCTTTAACCATTTGACCAGGGCTAAATTCACCTAGATCGCCTCCGCGCTTTTTTGACGGACATAACGAATACCTTTTGGCTAGCTTGCCAAAATAAGCGCCTTTAGCGAGTTCTTTTTTTATTTTTTCAGCTTCTTCTTTGGTTTTCACCAAAATATGCCTTGCGCAAGCTCTTGCCATTTTTCGTCTCTCACTTACTTTTTATCAACTAACCGTATTTAACCTGAGTTCTGTATAAAGAAATCAGTACTGTTTTCTTTTTATAGATAAAATATAAATTCAATCTACAGCACAGCTACTTATGCAGAGCTCAGGTTATTTACTCAGCCACTCTTTTTAATTTGGCTAAATAAAAACCATCAAAGCCTGTATTGGCAGGCGTAATATTTTCATCTTCAATAAAACTAAAGTGTGGATTATTAGCTAAAAACTTATCCACCTGCTGGCGGTTTTCCTCTGGCATGATGGAGCAAGTCGCATATACGAGTATTCCACCCACTTTCACCATACGACTATAACTTTGTAAAATATCTTCTTGCAGTTTTACCAAGACCGGCAAACGCTCAGAAGTATCACGCCATTTTGAATCTGGATTGCGTTTTAGCACGCCCAAACCAGAACAAGGAACGTCTAACAACACTCTATCAGCAGTTAATTTCAACCGTTTTATGGTTTTTGAGCTAGCAATAATACGAGTTTCGACATTATGAGCCCCTGCTCGCTTAGCTCTGTCTTTTAACGCGTCAAGTTTCCACTGCTCAACATCCATGGCAAGTAAGCGCCCTTTACCTTGCATTTGTCCAGCCAAATGCAGTGTTTTACCACCAGCACCAGCACAGGCGTCAACCACTCTCATCCCCGGCTTTGCATCAACGGCAGCAGCAACAAGCTGTGAACCAGCATCTTGCTGTTCAAATAACCCAGCTTTAAAGGCTTTACTCTTAAATAACGGAGAATTTGAGGTTACTACAAGCGCACTATCAACACCGTTAACCAGCTGCGTTTCAATGCCTTCTTTGCTCAATGACTTTTTAAGTTCATCACGAGTCGTTTTTAATTGGTTTGCACGTAGGTAACGTTTCGCAGGTTGTAATAGTGCTTTGCGCTCAGCCTGCCACGCTTTGCCCAATTGCTCTGAGCCAATTTTTTCTAACCACTCTGGACAACCATCCCACAACACTTCATCTTGTTTAGCTTTGGTCAACAAATGTTGATATTCAGAACGTTTAAATTGACTTGCCTTAGGTAACTTACCAAAGTTCAATCCATTAAACTCGTGCCAAACGACAACCAGAAGTTCAGCGTTTTTAGCTGCATCTTGAAGTTGAATATTGGCAAGGTAGCAGTAAAGGTTTAAGCGACGCATCAAATCACCCACTACTTGAGTGATCCTTGCTTGCTCTTCTGGCTTAAGTTTTATCTCAGAAAAGCTAATGGAGTAGCCTCTATCCAGTGGCTTACCTTGCTCAAGAACCAATTTAAGCACGTTAACTACGAGCTGAGAAGATTTAACATTTAATGAGGTTTTGAGCATGATCACTACAGCCAAACTGAGAATTATAGAGAGGTGCGGATCATAGGGAGTTTACCCCTAAAAATCCAGTACTCTATAGCTAGTAGCTAGCTTTTTTTGTCCCCTTTTTCTGTTTTTCTTAATTGAACTTTAGAAAAGTCAATATCTGTAACTCCAGCTTTTTTCCAGCCCTTGGCCTCTTTTTTCTCGCTATCAGTTCTTTCTCGCTTAGGTATAGTCCTACCATCAGCGTCTGATACTCTGATCTCAATGCCATGACCATTATCGGCGCTAGGGCCTCCATGTCCAAAGCTAAGTGCAGTAGTTGGGTGTTTAGCATCGTTAATCATCGTAAAAGTTCTGGGCCCTAACAGGGCATCTTCTCCATATTTATCATCTAGGGACGTTGGTGATGATCTTCGGCTGCTAGGCGTTTCAGTTCCATTTTTTTCAGCATCAGCTAAACTGTTAAAACTTGCACTTGAAGCAAGAGAGGGGGGTCTAGAGGTACTAAAAGGAATCAAATGAGTTTTTTGCTCAGGAGGGCTTGCTAAAGCTTTAAGAAATTCAGCTTGCAAATTTTTAGACTTATCTGTTTTCTTGTACTTGTAGTCGAGTAAACTTTTTTTATTTCGTGCCTTGGGTACTTGTTCCAAAAATTCATACTGCTTGTTCCGAGAGCCAACAAAAGTTACTTGAAAAGTGCCACCAGAACCAACATAAACTATTTCTGAACCACTTTTCTGTTTAGGAACTTTAGCTTGTAGCTCTTGGCATTGTTCGGCTGATATTGAAAACTTCTTTGTTTCTTGGTTAAAATCAAGTAACACAGTTAAACTTGGAGACCTTACCGCCATATTTTCATTAACCCTATTTAAATTAACAACTTAAGATAAAGCATTTCATCACATAGCAACTCAAAATCTAAAGATTTAATTAGAATTAAATAGTATAAAATGGTTATAAAAAAGGCTGATGACAAACAGCCTTTTTTACTATCAAAATTGTTAAAACCCTTTAACCCCTTTCATATCAGGCAAATGATGAGCTATACCTTTATGGCAATCAATACAGGTTTTTTCACCACTGGCAAGTGCTGTTGAGTGAGCCCTAGCTGCTCTAGGGGACTGTCTTGTAAAATCCATATAGTTGAAGTTATGGCAATTTCGACACTCTAGTGAATCATTGGCTTTTAATCTTTCCCATTCATGTTCAGCCAACTCCCTTCGGTGAGCTTCAAATTTTTCTCTGGTATTGATAGTCCCAAAAATCTTGCCCCATACTTCTTTTGAAGCCTGCATTTTGCGGGCAATCTTGTTCGTCCACTTATGAGGAACATGACAATCTGGGCAAGTCGCCCTCACCCCGCTTCGATTAGTAAAGTGAATGGTCGTTTTTAGTTCTTGATAGACGTTATCTCGCATTTCATGGCAACTAATGCAAAACTTCTCTGTATTGGTTGCTTCAAGTGCAGTATTAAATCCCCCCCAAAAAATGATGCCAGCTACGAAGCCACCTAAGGTTAGAAAGCCCAAACTGTAATGAACACTTGGTTTACATAAAATCCGCCAAGCCTTCTTAAGTATTTCAATCATGCTGCCTCCTAATGATGATTCTTACTGGCTTTATTAGCTACAGCTTCAACTAATTTATCAGCATCAACGAATGTGTTTTTCACCAGTGGAGTCGAGTTTTCTTGAGATACATGACATTGAGTACAAAAATATCGACGCGGAGATACTTGAGCTAAAAAATGATTATCACGAGTTAAATAATGGGATATACCAATCATTGGTGCTTTAGATTCATGTACACGGCTGCGGTCATGGCAACTTAAACACTGATTTACTTTTCTATTAATTTGATATTTATGAGCTTGGTGAGGAATAATTGGCGCTTGAGATGGGTAATTACGTGCTAACTTACCATGATGCTCTTTCTCATTGCTTAAAGGTGGAGGAGTAGGTTCAGTGTTTAATGGAGCATGACGCAATGTTGCAAAATGGTCTTCATTAATCGTTTTCTCTATTCCTGCACCTACAGCGATAAATGCTGCTCCTGTTAATGTCAGCAATGTCACAATTTTAACAAAGGACTTATTGAATGTTTTCATGACCTTGCTCCTCACGCCTTAATTACTTTAACTGCGCATTTTTTAAAGTCAGTTTGTTTGGATATGGGATCAGTTGCATCTAAAGTGACTTTGTTAATCAACTGACTGGCGTCAAACCAAGGTACATAAACTAAACCTACTGGCGGTTTATTACGACCACGAGTTTCAACTCGAGTCTTTGTTTCACCTCGCCGTGATTGCACAATTACTTCGTCTCCTCGCCTTAATCCACGCTTCTTAGCATCTACTGGGTGCATGTAACACACTGCATTTGGGAAGGCTTTATACAGCTCAGGAACCCTTTGTGTCATTGAACCTGAGTGCCAATGTTCAAGCACTCGCCCTGTACATAACCACAAATCATATTCAGCATCAGGGGATTCCGCAGGTGGCTCATAAGGCAGAGCAAAAATAATGGCTTTACCGTCTGGCTTGCCGTAAAAATCCCACCCATCGCGTTTTGCATAAGGATCTGAGCCTTTTTTAAAGCGCCAGAGTGTTTCTTTGCCGTCAACTACAGGCCAGCGAAGACCGTGTGCTTCATGGTAATCATCGAACGGTGCCAAGTCATGGCCATGACCTCGCCCAAAGGTGGCATATTCTTCAAATAGTCCTTTTTGAATATAAAAGCCAACAGCATCAGATTCAGGATTATCATAACCTTCAGCACGATCAGATAATGGAAATTTATCCACTTGACCATTTTTGTACAAAACATCAAATAGCGTTTTCCCCTTAAAGCTTGGGTTAGCATCCAATACTTCTTTTGGCCAAACTTCATCAGTGGTAAAGCGTTTAGAGAACTCAACTAATTGCCATAAATCTGATTTAGATTCACCGGGTGCTTGCACCATTTGGTGCCAAAATTGAGTCCGGCGCTCAGCATTACCGTAAGCCCCCTCTTTTTCTACCCACATTGCCGTTGGCAGAACCAAATCAGCAGCTTGAGTGGTCACGGTTGGATAAGGATCAGACACGACAATAAAGTTTTCTGGATTACGATAACCGGGTAAGCCTTCTTCATTCATATTGGGTGCAGCTTGCATATTGTTATTTACTTGCACCCAGTAACAATTCAGCTCACCATCTTTTAATTTTCGATTTTGAAGTACAGCGTGATACCCCGGTTTCGGCGGAATAATACCACTGGGGATTTTCCAAATTTTTTCAGTTATAGCTCGGTGTTTAGGATTAGCTACTACCATATCTGCGGGTAGACGATGTGAGAATGTGCCTACTTCTCTAGCAGTACCACAAGCTGAGGGTTGACCAGTGAGTGAAAATGGACTGCTGCCCGGAGTCGCAATTTTACCTGTAAGCAGATGAATATTATAAAGAAGATTATTACACCAAACACCACGTGTATGTTGATTGGCTCCCATTGTCCAAAATGACGTAATTTTGGTCTTTGGATCGGCATACCATTTTGCTAGCTCTAATAATTTGTGTTTTGGAACTGCCGAAATCTCATGGGCTTTATCAATATCATATTCAGCAACAAACTTTTTAAACTCTTCAAAATTAGAAGGTGAAGAAGCCCCTGCTTTATCCGCATTTTGCGCTTGCTGTTCTAACGGATGAGTTGGACGTAAACCGTAACCTATATCGGTAACACCAGTACGGAAATTAACGTGTTTTTTTACGAAGTCCCAATTAACCGCGTTATTTTGAATGATGTAATTAGCAATGTAATTGAGAACCGCTAAATCGGCTTGAGGGGTGAAAATAATCGGCAAGTCAGCTAAATCAAACGAACGATGACGATAGGTCGATAACACAGCGACACGAACATGTGGAGCACTCAATCTTCTGTCCGTAACCCGAGTCCATAAGATTGGGTGCATTTCAGCCATATTCGAACCCCAGAGCACGAACTTATCAGCCTCTTCCATATCATTGTAACAACCCATGGGTTCATCAATCCCAAAGGTTCGCATAAAGCCACCAACCGCTGAAGCCATACAGTGACGAGCATTAGGGTCAATGTTATTTGAGCCAAATCCCGCTTTCATCAGCTTGGAAGCCGCATAACCTTCCCATACCGTCCACTGCCCTGAGCCAAACATCCCAATCGCAGTAGGGCCTTTTTTCTTAATCGTGGCTTTCCACTTCTCAGCCATTATGTCGAAAGCTTTATCCCAAGATATTGGCGTAAAATTACCGTTTTTATCAAACTTGCCGTTTGTCATGCGAAGCATAGGCGTCGTCAAACGGTCTTCGCCATACATGATTTTTGATAAAAAGTAGCCTTTAATACAGGTTAAACCTCGGTTAACTTCACAATCTGGATCACCTTGGGTCGCAACAATTCGGCCCTCTTTTCTCGCCACCATGACCGAACAACCAGTACCACAAAAGCGGCATGGGGCTTTGTTCCATTCAAGTTTGGTAAATTCGCTGCTTGTTATGAGGTTGCTGGCCTTTGTTGGGAGAGCTAAACCCGCAGCGCCAGCAGCAGCAATTACGGCATTGGCTTTAATAAACTCACGTCGATTCATTTTCATATCTCGTCCTCTTCAAGCACTTCACTTTGCTGGTAAACGACTGAGGTAGAGATCACCCCGGGAATGGCATTAATTTCATCAACGCGCTCCATCACTTGTTTACGCCTTTCTCCTTCAATTACCACCACTAATTTGATCTCATTATTCACCGATAGCTCAGTATTTTTCATCACCATGATTGCCTGCCTGACTTCAGGCATTTTTTCTGGTTTGACTTGAACCACTAAACTACAAACATGAAGTTCTATGCTCATTTATTCACTCAATATTTATTGTTTTTGGATTATTGCTATTTCTTTGAAGTTTTAACTTGTTGGCGGACCAGTGAAAATAATCTGGCTCATCCAAATGAGGAAGCCATAGCCTCCAACAATTGCTATTGATAACAGTGGTGCAAGAAACACGGTAAGAAAGATAAAAACCTGAAATTCAGACTTTTTATCGTCACTTGAATCATTACCCATGTCCCCTCCTTTAATTTGGTCGAGTTAAGTTCCAACCAAGCGATTGATGCCGCTCAGCGGTAAGTTCGTCCATGTGAAAACATTAAGAAAAGAGTAAAACTGATCGGGTTGAAACGAATCCAGACCAATTCCAGTAATTGGCATTAAGAATGTTCTTGGTGAAAAAAACGGTATGATTTTTTTATAAAAAATGATGTGAACTTGGTCACACTATGACTTGTAAGCCCCTGTTCAGATTAGTGGAAAACATCAATAACGAATTGATTAAAAAGAAAAAGGTTGCCCTATGGACAACCTTTTAAATATCACTAAATACGATGAGTAGAATTAGTAACCTTTAACCCCTGTCATATTAGGTAAATGATGTGCAATACCTTTATGACAATCGATACAAGTCTTCTCACCACTTGCAAGTGAAGTTGAGTGCGCTTCTGCGGCTCTTGGCGCTTGACGAGTAAAGTCCATGTAGTCGAAGTTATGACAGTTACGACATTCTAGTGAGTCGTTCGCTTTTAACCTCGCCCATTCATGCTCGGCAAGCTCTCGGCGTTTTGCTTCAAACTTTTCACGAGTATTAATAGTGCCAAAGATTTTACCCCACACTTCTTTTGAAGCCTGCATCTTACGCGCAATCTTATTCGTCCATTCGTGCGGTACGTGACAATCAGGACAAGTTGCTCTCACGCCACTTCGGTTGCTGAAGTGAATAGTGCCCTGTAGCTCTTCATACACGTTGGCTTCCATTTCGTGACAACTAATACAGAACTCTTCAGTATTGGTTACTTCAAGGGCAGTGTTAAAACCACCCCAGAAGATAATTCCCGCGATAAAGCCACCAATGGTTAGAAAGCCTAAACTATAGTGAACACTTGGTTTAGCCAGTACACGCCAAACCTGTTTCAGTTTATTCATCATAGTGCCTCCTAGTGCTCTGCACTTTTCTTGGCTTCGGCCGCTTCAAGCAACTTATCTACATCAATAAACACGTTTGGCACTAATGGTTGAGCTTCATCTTGTGCAACATGACATTGAGTACAGAAGTAACGACGTGGCGATACTTGTGCCAAGAAGTGATTATCACGAGTCATATAGTGAGTCACACTGACCATAGGCGCTTTTGACTCTTCGATACGGCTGCGATCATGACAGCTTAAGCACTGGTTCACTTTAAGGTTTACCTGATACTTTCTCACTTTATGAGGCACAACGGGTGCTTGAGTCGGAAATGCACGACCAAAGGTTCCATTGTGGTCCACTTCATTTTTCAATGGCGGTGGCGTTGGCTCGCTAGTAATCGCTGTACCACGCAAAGTAGCTAAATCATCTTCGTTAATCACTTTATCCGCAGCAGTCGCTAGAAAAGCAGAGCTAGTTAATGCTAACAGTGCAGCCATTTTTACGACGGTTTGTTTAACTGTTTTCATCATTCGCTCCTTATGCCTTGAACACTTTAACTGCACACTTTTTAAAGTCAGTCTGCTTAGAAAGTGGATCTGTCGCATCCAGTGTCACTTTGTTGATCAGTTGGCTAGCATCAAAGAAAGGTACATACACCAGACCTACTGGCGGCTTGTTACGGCCACGAGTTTCAACACGAGTTTTAATTTCACCTCGACGGGACTGAACAACCACTTCATCACCACGACGTAAACCTTTTTCTCTCGCATCTTTTGGATGCATGTAACAAACAGCATCAGGCACGGCTTTATACAGTTCAGGCACACGTTGAGTCATAGAACCAGTATGCCAATGCTCTAGTACACGACCAGTACATAGCCACATTGGGTACTCTTCGTCTGGAGATTCTGCAGCAGGCTCATAAGGTAGAGCAAAAATCACTGCTCGGCCGTCTGGCTTACCATAGAACTCATAACCTTTACCCGGAGTAACATACGGATCAGAACCTTCACGGAAGCGCCATAGGGTTTCTTTACCATCGACAACAGGCCAACGTAGACCGTGTACTTCATGGTAAGTATCAAATGGTGCTAAATCGTGAGCATGTCCACGACCGAACTCAGCGTATTCTTCAAATAGACCTTTTTGAACGTAGAAACCGAATGCTTCTGACTCTTCATTGTCATAGCCTTCAGCCATATCAGACAATGGGAACTTGTTCACGTTGCCGTTCGCATAAAGCACGTCAAATAGTGTCTTACCTTTATACTCAGGATTTGCTTCTAGTACGTCTTTTGGCCACACTTCATCAGTAGTGAAGCGCTTAGAGAACTCCATGGTTTGCCATAAGTCAGATTTAGCTTCGCCCGGTGCTTTCACCATTTGATGCCAGAACTGAGTACGACGTTCGGCGTTACCATAAGCCCCTTCTTTCTCAACCCACATAGCAGTTGGCAGTACCAAGTCAGCGGCTTGAGTAGAAACGGTTGGATATGGATCAGAAACCACAATGAAGTTTTCAGGGTTACGCCAGCCCGGAAGAATTTCTTCGTTGATGTTAGGTCCAGCTTGCATGTTGTTGGTTACTTGAGTCCAATAACAATTCAAGTCACCATCTTTCAACTTACGGCTTTGCAATACGGCATGGAAACCCGGTTTTGCTGGAATGATGCCGCTTGGGATCTTCCAATTTTTTTCAGCAATTGCACGGTGCTTAGGATTCTTAACCACCATGTCAGCTGGTAAACGGTGAGCAAATGTCCCTACTTCACGTGCAGTACCACAAGCTGATGGCTGACCGGTTAGCGAGAATGGGCTGTTACCCGGAGTGGCAATTTTACCCGTCAATAAGTGGATGTTATAAAGCAGGTTGTTACACCAAACACCACGAGTATGTTGGTTTGCACCCATAGTCCAGAAAGAAGTTACTTTCAGTTTAGGATCGGCATACCATTTAGCGATTTCAATCAATTTGTCGGCTGGAACACCAGAAAGCTCTTCTGCTTTCTCAACTGTGTATTCAGAAACAAACTTCTTAAATTCATCAAAATCGATTGGAGAAGACGCACCCGCTTTATCAGCATTTTTCGCTTTCATTTGGGTAGGATGGTTAGGACGTAAACCATAACCAATATCCGTCATACCCTTGCGGAAGTTAACGTGTTTCTTCACAAAGTCCCAGTTCACTGCATCGTTTTGAATGATGTAGTTAGCAATAAAGTTCAGAATTGCTAAGTCAGTTTGTGGAGTGAACACCATTGGTACGTCAGCAAGATCGAAAGAACGATGCTTGTAAGTAGAAAGTACACCAATACGAACATGTGGCGCACTTAAACGACGGTCAGTCACACGAGTCCATAAGATTGGATGCATTTCTGCCATGTTCGAGCCCCACAACACGAAGCGATCGGCCGCTTCCATATCGTTGTAGCAACCCATTGGCTCATCGATACCAAAGGTACGCATGAAACCACCTACCGCAGACGCCATACAGTGACGAGCGTTAGGGTCAATGTTGTTAGAACCAAAACCCGCTTTCATCAGTTTTACAGCAGCGTAGCCTTCCCAGACTGTCCACTGACCTGAACCGAACATACCTACAGCAGTTGGACCTTTTTTCTTAATGGTCTCTTTCCATTTTTCTGCCATGATGTCGAAAGCACTGTCCCAAGAAATTGGGGTAAACTCACCATTTTTGTCGTATTTACCATCGGTCATACGAAGCATTGGCGAGGTTAGACGGTCTTTGCCGTACATGATTTTAGACAGGAAGTAACCTTTAACACAGTTTAAACCGCGGTTAACTTCACAATCAGGGTCACCCTGTGTTGCGACAACTTTGCCGTCTTTACGGGCAACCATAACTGAACAACCAGTACCACAAAAACGGCATGGTGCTTTGTTCCAGTCTAATTTAGTTTGCTCTGAACTTGTTATGAGATTGCTTGCAGTAGCAGGTAACGCTAAGCCGGCAACGCCAGCCGCTGCTGCTACAGCATTCGCTTTCATAAACTCACGTCTATTCATTTTCATATCTCGCCCTCGTCAAGCACTTCACTTTGGTGGTAAACCATGGAGGTTGATATAACGCCTTCCAGTGCGTTGATTTCATCAATCATATCCACAATTTCGCGGCGACCTTTTCCCTCTAGGACCACCACTAATTTAACTTCGTTGTTTACCGACAGCTCAGCGTTTTCGATGGCCATAATGGCCTTACGAACGTCAGACATATAATCTGGTTTTACTTGTACCACCAAGCTGGTTACGTGAAGTTCTTTGCTCATTTTTACACTCAATAAAAGATTTGTTATTTTTCGTTTGTCGTTTTAATTAACTCGTGGGTGGTCCCATCAAAATCTGGCTCATCCATATTAAAAAGCCATATCCACCAACAATTAAAATTGACAGAAGCGGCGCTAAAAACACGGTCAAAAACACGAACATTTTTAGTTCCACTTTCTTCTCATCGCTCGAAGCATTACTCATGTATCCTCCTTGCGGATATTGTCGATAAGTAGTGTCAGCTGAACCCTCCAGCTGATGAGTTAATAATAACGGGCAACAAAATGAAGCTATACCCTTAACAGCTGTTAAATTCGTGTATCGGTTGATCCAGATCATTCAAAATGAAAAGTTAATGACGAGAAGAGCATTAAAAGGAAAGCTGTGGCTTTTTTAGGCAAAGAGTATTCATGATCCAGATCAATTTTCTTATTCAAAATTAATCAGTTAAAAATTGAAATAGATCACATCACGTTAAATTGTTAGCAACTAAATAGAAGCTAACAATAGAGTTACAGCACTAATAGTAAATCATCATTGGAAGATTTTGAGTGTATTCGAACACAGCTGAAATGGACTTTTAAAGATAGTTTTAACAAGAGGCCAAACCTTATTTAACCTGAGCTCTGTATAAAGAAATCAGTACCGTACTGTTTTAATAGATGAAATTTAAATTGAATCTACAGTGCAGCTAATTTTGTGTAGTTCAAGGCAGAACAGTTCGTAATAGCCAGCCTATTTCGAGCTGTTCTAACACAGAAATACGCATAAGTAGCTGTGCTGTAGAGGTTTGCTTATGCAGAGCTCAGGTTATTTAGCCTAAAGCTGTTTTCATTTTAAAACCTTCATGAGTGGCTACAAAACCAAGTTTTTCATAAAAACGAATGGCATCTGGCCTTTGTTTATCGCTTGTAAGCTGAACTAATGAGCACCCTCTTTCTTTTGCTAAGGATATAGCATGGTTAAACATAAGCTCACCAATACCCATTCCTGTAGAGCGTGTTAATCTTTCATGATTGTTTTTGCAGCGATAAATTGGTTATCTTATGCAAGGCGGAGTTTGTGCTGTGTGGTTACTCCACATAAACAAACGATAACGCAGCAGAAGTGACCAATTTACGCTGTCTGCGATGCCTTTGAGCGCTTCTTGTTCTGTGTTGTGAGCAGCTTACTTAGATGACTAAGCTTTACTGCTCACGCCTTGAACAGAAAAGCGCTCAAATAGCACAAAATTCAATCCAGAAAGATCAACACGCTCTAATATTTTCACTCACTCTTACACCTTCAATTAAGCAGCGCCAACTGCCTTTGTGTGTCAGATACGGTATGTAAGTGATTTGCAGCATTCCTATAACTTCATTATTTAGAGTCGCTATCAAAAGCTGATTGTTTGGGTCGGAATTAATAGCACTGAAAGCTTCAAGATATGATTTATTGAGCGGTAAATCTGTATTTTCTCTAAGCTTTCCAAGGTCATCATTAGCGAGCAATTCTACTAATTCAGGCAAATCTTGCTCAACTGCATTACGAATTTTAACTTCCATTTATTCCCTTAAGTTGTTAACTACTATGTAGCCATTTTGTTATTAAAAAGAGAAGAATGGTATTAATCTTTATTCACTTTCATCTTGTAAACCTGACAGCTCCAACACTCTAGTTTCATCACCATCAAAGCTCAACTGATTGGCCTTTTTCCAGTAAGCCTCTACGCCATCTTTGCCTTGTTTGTCATGGGAATTCACTAATTGTTCACGCTGCCCAACAAAATCATATAATGGCACACCCATTCCACATGACGATTGGGTTTTATCAACATCTAATACAAAAACTTGTCTTGTTCCAGTAAAGGTAGGAAATAGTGCTTGATACATTTTCCAATCACTATCTCCCTGATGCAGCACTCTAGCTTTACCGTACAATCGCAGAATTAAAGGGCTACCTTCAAAAGCACAAAACATAATAGTCATTCTTGGGTTTTGCTGAACATGAGCAGATGTTTCGTTGCCACTGCCCGTTAAATTTAACCAGACCACTTGATGTTCGTTTATGATCCTAAATGCATCTAACCCTTTTGGGGATAGATTTACAGTTCCTTCATTTGCTGCCGTTGCCACAAAAAACATCTTTTGTTTCAAGATAAAATCTTGTTGATGAGTAGTGATCGACTCAAATATTTTGCCCATTTTACATCCTTATTTTTTCGACCTTTATTGAATGAGGTCCATTAATCATGTTTTAAACTTTATTGTAAAAAACCACTTGTTTGGCTAGATTCTTACTCCTTGTTTTAAAAAATATTTTTCTCAATGTCAAATCCACTTGCGCCTTTAACGCAGCATGACAGAACAGCGATTGCTGGTATTGATTTCGTAGCAGTACCTGAAAACGATCACGCAATGGAAGTAAGAGTGCGTGGCGAGGATCTTTTTAGCCAAAAATATCGCTTTTCATATAATGGTGATAGTTTGATATTGACAAAAATTGCTAAATTCCATGTCCTACAATCTGATTCAATCCGAGGGTTAGACATACAAACTTATCCGAGTGAAAACATGCGTCCAGCTTTACTCGCTGCGCTCACCAACCCTAGCTTACCGGTAAAGGTACTGCACCATGAATTAGGCGTAATTTCAGATGCTGAGAGAAAATGGTTATTTGCTTCATTACCAGAACGTAAAATAGAGGAGTTAGTGCTTTATGTGCTCCATTCTATGCAGGAAGCACAAGGAGCAATCAACCTAGATAATTCTATTTTGTTACAACTTCCACCCAAGGTCGTAGCGAGAACACTAGCTACTCAACATACTGATGTGCAAAGAAGAGTATTAGTTAACTGTGAAGTCTCAGCTGAGCATCAAGCCGCTAGACTAGAAATTATTATTAACTTTCCTGCCGATGCTCCCCCAACGTTTATCTCGCGAGTTGATGAAGATAAAATGATAAGTATCCTTTCACCGAAATTAGATGAAACTAGTGGTTGGCCATATCCTTGTCATGACTTCAACAATTACATAGCTTTTTTGAAACGGTTACCACAAGAGCAATTATCCATTATCATAGGTTATATGTCTCCAATAGGCCTCACTCAGCTACTATTGAGTTTCTCATTGAAAGAAGCTTGTACTTTAATCTCTTATCTTGAACCAAGAAAAGTAGCCGAATTTTTGGTGTCAGCTACTTATTTTACCAAATACCCAAAATCAGCAGCAATCACTGAAAAAAATCACTGGTGGTCAACAGGGAAGCAACTTATTGAGCTAGAAGATTGGCTGAGTTGTTACAGAGTCAGTGACGTGAAAGCTAAAGTGACTAAATTAGATTCTGACTTATTTCCTGCACAAACTTACAGCACACATCAATTAGTCATCGAATTGGAAAAAAGGAACCCTCAACAATTAAAAGAAGCCATTGCTGCACTATCTAGAGAAGAATCAAAATTTATAATTAATATGGGATCTCAGTATAAATCACAGCCATCAGCTCAGATAGCTTACTTTCATATGCTATCTACTTTGTTGCTACAGGTAAAAGGTAATCCTACCTGTCAATTTACTCGTTATTGTTTTGACGACCAACGTAGGCATGCAAGCCAAATTGTATTCCACATGAACAATGACGAAATATATAATTTAATTAAATTAGTAGCACCTAGAGAAGCACTGAGAACTATCTTTTACCTTCCGTTGTTAAGGCGAGGAAACTTCATATATTCTGAGTATGGTAAAGATTTTATTGAAACCACAATCAGTCAATGGCTCCAAAATGAATGTCGCCCATTTCATAACCATAAAATGTTAGCGACAGCCATCAGTGAACTTGGCTGGCAAGAGACAGCTATCGCCAGTTGGTTTCTTTATTATTTACCCAAAGCTTATACAGCAAGAGTTATTAGATACTTAAATCCCCTTCTAGTGAAGCAAGCCGTTTATTTTTTATATCACAACATGAGGGGCGACAGTGATAGCTCTGAATTAGATATCCCATTGTGCCGAGCCGCCCTTGAAAATATAGACACAAGACTACTCTTGCAAGATGCTCCTATATCTAGTGACGGTCTCCCCATAGACTCAAAAAAGACTTTACAATCGCCATCAAAGTTACCTACGGCTCTTGAACCTCCTTGCTTGCAACCAAGCCTCCCCACAGCTTCAGCAGTTGCAGTCGCTGAATTAAGCATCGCACAGCCCTCAACAAATGCGGAAGCTTTAATAAGCACTCAAAGCGAAGCTGAGACATTGCCTAGCGGCGAGATAGGAACCACTGATACTGTTTTAAAATCGACTCGAGATGTCACTCAAGAAAAAGTCACAGATGAAAATAGAAGTGCGGAAGACTTCTTTGATTCTCTGTCAATAGAAGAATCTACTGTGCTGGTTTCTGAAAAGTCAATAGTACGAAATACACAAAAACAGAAGATAAATAATAAATTTAAGCAAATGAAAACTCTAAAGGACTACCAAAGACAAATAAAATCGGATGAAGATTATTTTGTAGAACTAGCAAATAAATTACCACCTGAAGCACTTAAATATTTAGTGCAAAGCAAGCCTAGTAGCTTATCGTTGTTCCATCCAAGTCTTATAACAAGGCTACCTCCATTGGCTGTAGAGTGTATATTTGACCATACAGAAAATGCTCCAGCCCTCTGGTGTACATTACTTGTTGGAAACTTCACCCAAGAATTATTCTTCCTTTTTCAACAGCTGCACTTTAAGAAGCGATCAAAAGTTAACCGCATTTTAAATGAAAAACAATGGTTATCTGTGGCCAGAAAGTTATCTGAATCTCAGTTACCATTTTGGGTAGATTTTCGCTCTGAATTACAAACTGTATTTTTTAATAACCAGTTTGCCAGCAGCACAACTAAACTTACCCAATATCTTCGTGTTTGTGATCCTCAACAATTCTCCGCCATTTTGGAATCAATCGCTCCAGAAGAAATTAGCGCAAGCTTAGCTGCGCTCCCCCCCGCTAAAGCGGCTGACTTGCTCATTGAAGCATCAACACACAGAAAAACCTCGATTATTTTATTCTTTCTATACAATAACGATAAAGAGAACTTGTCTTTAATAATTCAGAGTACTCCAGATGAATATGTTATTGAAAGAACGAAAGTAATAATAAATAGTGAAGGCCAGAGGTCGACCGAAAAATATGGGATACCATTTCATGGTATACGCCAAAAATTAACAGAAAATTTCAAGATGATACAACACCTTGAGAAGCTGAGAAAGAGTTGGAAAATGCCTGGAGATAAAACTGAAGGAACGGCTTTAACATCACCAAAAAGTTTTGTTCGTTTAGCCTTTCTCTTTGGTCAAGAGATAAGACATGATCGAATAGCCAGATTAATTCAACTTAAATTCTCAGATCTTCGGGTTAGATTGCTAGATATTCAACTAGAAGCACCTAGAAGAGTAAATGTACTTCAATCTACAGAAAAACAGGGGCAATCTACACAAAACCATGTTCAATATTATGATGATAAACTCAAACTCTATCCAATTTTAAGGTCACCCAAACAAGATTCACAACTCGATGTTAGTGAAATTCCACCCGGCCGATTTAAAACACCTTTCAGCATGGATGAGAACTTTATCAGCTTTACTATGACGCATGCCGAAAGTCAGGGCTATGAGTACATTATGAGTAAAGATTACTCAGTATTAATGATGCGGATGTTGGATGAATTAGAGTATGTAATGCCTGACAAAACTTTTAGAGGTCGTACAATCCAACCTGGGCTTCAAGGCTTGGTTCCTGTAGCAGGTTTTCTGATTGCAGCCAGAGGTGGGCCATCATTAACTAGATATTTAGCTGGAAAAAATGGAGTACCTAACGAATTGAATATCTGGGTTTTAAAAAAATTGTGTGAAGACTTATCATTTTGTCATGGAGGCGGTTTTTATTTTAGAGATATAAAGCCTGACAATATCTTGATTGCTGAATTTGCCGACCATGCCACCACTAGCCAACAAAGGCATGAACTTCCACAACTCTATTCAGTTGATCTCAGTGATATGTGCCTGCTAAACCCTAACCCAGAGGGTGAACATTTCTCTATTGTGGATATGGATGCTAATACCGGTACAGAAGCATTCATGACCTCTGAAATATTAGAACTGAAAAGAGGTACAACAAATTATGCTGAACTAGCGCTGGCCTTAAGAGCTGCCGACAACTATGCGATGATTTTAACTATCTTTTATACAATTTCAGCCAAAGCAAGAAAAGTGATTATACGGCCATGTGATTACCCACAAGATAGTCCATTCTACATTGCGGACAATAATGGTGTAAGCATGCGAAAAGACGGTATTCTGCACCAGAATAGTACGCCAGCAGATGATATAAAAATATTACTAGACTTGATTGAAGAATATGTATTCAAAGAATTTCAAAGTGATGTCAGACTATTTTTAACTAACCCTACGGTTTTTGATTTCGACCATACCATTGATGAAGTAATTAATTGGTACAGAGATTTAGATAAAAATTATCAAACCAATATTCAACAATTTGAAGACTTCAATGAAAACGGCGAATTAGCACCTTTAAGCGAAGAAGATAGACCTGAAGAAAAGATGGCATTCGAAATCCCTCAAGCGAAAGCCCATCCTGAAGCTAGTATTTCTCAGCACAATCATGAAGTCATACGTGATAAGACCAAGGTTCCAAACACGTCAAAATCGCTCACTTGATGCCTAACTTATTGCTATCACATTAAAAACATTAAAATATTTTAATCTTTGTTGAGTTCCATGCCATTAGCTTCCAAACTTTATTGAGGCATATTAATCGGAAAACATCTTGTCTTTACCACCAACATCAGTCCTGACACTAATCGAACCAAATTTGTCGAAAATACAAAAAGCGGATTATTCTCAGCTTAGAGGCTCGCAAGCTGTCGAGTTGAAATTAGCAAAACAAGAAGGACTTGCGCACCAAAAATACCGTATTAAGGTATCGAAAAACAAAATGATTCTAGAGGAATTCCATAAAAAGAGCTCCTCTAGAGCTGACAATACCTATGATTTAGATTCCGCAGAGCCTGTCGCCTGCATTTTAAATGAAGCATTGGCGTCAACATTTATGCCAGTGCAGATAATTGCACAACAACTTTCCGTCTTACCAATAGAAAAACAAAAACAACTAATACAAAAAATCCCCCCTCATAAAGCCATGAAAGTCATAAAATTTATGTTGGAAAAGAGACAAAGTTCAGCTTTAGAGCTTCTACAAGTGTTTCCAACTGATATTGGCCTAAATATGATTTCAGGGATAAACCACACTACCCTCAATCGTCTGGTTAGCAATTATATGGCTCAGGAAAATCCTAATTTATATCAACTCTTCCCGTACTTACCTCCCAATATAGCTCTACCTATATTAAATAAATTAGATGTTACTGAGCTTCAACCCTACTTTATGTTACTCAGCGTTATATCAGAACAAAAGTTAGGCCCATTACCTAAATCACAGATCATGAAGCAGTTGAATCAAATTGCTCCCGATAAAAGAGTTGAAATATTTACGCATATTTCTCCTTCGGCAGCTATGGAGTTACTACAACACCTCTCTAAAGACAATAAAAAAGAGGTGTTATTGCGTATACCGGAAAGAAGAATTGCAGAGGTATTGGTGTGCTTACTGTATTTACATACTAGCTCGGAGATTTCAACCACTAGACAGCAAGCACCATGGTGGGTTGATGAATGTAAAAAGATGATCAGCGATGGCTGGATGATAATGCTACCCACGACTACAAAATCTACTTCCCCTCTTACGAAAACAGAACCATATGAAGTTTTTAATGAGTGTATTGCTTTGCTAAGAGAGCAATCAACTGACAGACTCCAAATTATCCTTGAAACCTTCACAGCTGAAGAGGGGGCTTTTTTAATACAAGTAAGACAGATCTCAAACGAACAAGGTTTGATTAAAAAGAACTTCCCTCTTACACAAAGATTAAGTCAACTCCGTAGAATTTACCCCATTGTAATTCAATTGGTTAAACTTGCTCAACCTCAGGAGAAATTTGACTTTATTTCAGAGTGTGCCCCGCAAACGATTTTGCTTAGGCTACGACAGCTTCCGGAAGAATCACTAAAGATTTTTTTAAAAGACCCGAGCACTACAGCGCTGTTTTCAGTAGTGTTGCTCCCTGCATTGCATGATAGCAACATAAAAGCAGAAATTATCAGCCAATTTACCGAATTAATGCAAAACAGCGAAAAGGAATCACTAGGCCATTTACTACATTATTGTTTTGAAGACCTACCAAGTACTGTCATCACTGCATTAGAGCCAGCAGCTTTCAGAGAAGCATTAGTGTTCAGTTGTAAAGCGTTGACACATCCAAATTTACAATTTATTCAAATGCTTAGGCTGTTTCCACTATTGCCTGCTGGAGATAAAGCTTATTTTGCAAATTTTTGGTATGAAAACCTAGAATCATTCAAACCAGAAAACCTACCCTCGACAACCGCTAATAACTTCAATACATGGTTTGATGTTTATGACCAGTTGTCTTTTGAGCAAAAACAAAAAATTATTAGATCCATTTCTAATGACTTGTGGTTAACAATTGCTACAAAAATACCAAATAACCAAGTGCACACTTGGATTGACTTTCATAGTGAGCTGCAAACTCGTTATTGGCTTACTCGCCCACAGAAAATAGCAACTTCAGAACTAATCCAATTATGCGGCCACCAGCAAAGATACGCATTACTTTATAATATTCCACTCAAAGACCTAGCTGAAGCTATTATTACACTACCTCAATCGGCAAGAGTCGAAGTCCTTACCTCTGTTGTATTACACCCCCAGATGCCTACGCTGTTGTCAAAATGGGATGAAATAGACCATGAAAACTTAAAGCAAACTCTACCACAAAATGAACTAGCAAAAGAAAGAGATGACTTCTTAAACAAAAGGCAGTTTCAGTTGCTTGCGACGAGCTTCGCTACAATGGAAGAGCAAACAAAAGCAACACTCATAAAGCTGAGGTTTAAGAGATACAAGGCTCGGAGAGCTAAAAAGTTTTCTGAAACAGACGCCAGCCTTGTAAGTATGACTAATGACAGCAAGCGTCTCACTTATTGGCACACGAAAAACAGCGTAATTCCCCCGCTAAGAGAACCAGATAAAGCAACCCAACAAATCCCCGCTAGAAATACCCTAAAAGGTGCGTATAAAACATGCAAAAGCTTTGATGAGTCATTTATTAAATTCACCGTAACTGAAGTTAAAGAAAGTGGTCATACAGCAATGGTAGATCCATTTGAGGTTGAAAAAAACCAACAAATGTTAGGACAATTAATTAAGGATGCCAAAGCCGTAGGCAGTGAATTACCAACTATCACACCGGGGTTGCAAGGACAATACGTCCAACACAGGCCAGATGGAACGATTGTTCCGTACAGCACTTTGATCGCTGCAAGGGGCGGGCTCAGTCTAGCAGCAATTACTAAACCCAAAACTGCAAAACCTACTAAGGTTAATATTCATTGCTTTAAACAACTAAGTGCAGACATTGCTGCTTCACATCAACTTGGGTATTTTTATCGAGATATTAAGCCTGATAATATTTTATACGCGGAGTATGCGGGCTCTGAAAAGCAAGTTCGCTATGACAGGCCACAGCTTCATCAAATTGACTTAACAACCTTATGCTGGGCTCCTGTTACAGGAGATCTTGAGAGAAGTCACAAATTCAGTTTCCCATTAGAGCATCCAACAGGTACCGTCAGCCATTTTACACAAGGAATAATAAAATTAAAAACAGAGGCTGATCGCCATGGGTTACAAATGGCAGATAATTATGCCTTATTACTAACAATTTTAGAAAGTGTAGACATTGATTTTAACAGAATCGAAAAAAGCCCTAGTTCGTTTGATCCCGCAAAGCACCCTGAATTTTTCAAACGACGCAACGGCGATGAAAGCGACGCATTTGAATTTGGGATATTACATGAAACAAGTTCGCCACAAGAAAACCGTGACATTATAGAAGCGGCCGTAAATAAATACGCTCGTTCTGAACATCGAGACGCCGTTAAAGCTTTTCTAATAGATCCAGTCAAATATCCTTTGAAGGAACCTATAGTCAATGTAATGGATTGGAAAGTAGATGACAGAGAATTTTTAGAATAAGAATGGGCGATACATCATCAAAATAGCTCTCCCTGATTGGCAAGACAAAATGCCTCACCAAAACTATTCTGCTAAACGATATATCGCCCTAAAATCTCGTTCTTTAAGCGTGATTTTCAGCCAAGTATAACCAAGTATCAATTACGGTATCTGGATTTAGAGATACGGTATCAATGCCTTGTTCTACCAACCATGCTGCAAAGTCAGGGTGATCTGATGGACCTTGACCACAAATACCTACGTAAGCGCCCTTCTTCTTAGCGGCTTGAATTGCCATAGCTAGAAGCTTCTTAACCGCAGGGTCACGCTCATCGAATAAGTGACTGATAATGCCTGAATCACGGTCAAGACCAAGTGATAGCTGAGTTAAGTCATTTGAACCGATAGAGAAACCATCGAAGTACTCTAAGAACTCTTCAGCTAATAGTGCGTTTGATGGTAGCTCACACATCATAATGACACGTAAACCATCTTTACCACGCTCTAAACCTTGTTCTTTAAGCAACTCAATCACTTGTGCCGCTTCATCAAGAGTACGAACGAATGGGATCATGATTTCAACATTCTTAAGACCCATATCATTACGAACACGCTTAATGGCTTCACACTCAAGTGCAAAACAATCGCGGAATGATTCAGAAATATAACGACTTGCGCCACGGAAGCCCAACATTGGGTTTTCTTCTTCAGGCTCATAATGCTCACCACCAACAAGGTTTGCGTATTCGTTTGACTTAAAGTCAGACATACGAACGATAACTTTTTTAGGGTGGAATGCTGCACCAATAGTCGCGATACCTTCAACTAGACGAGCAACATAGTACTCAACCGGAGAATCGTAACCTGCAATCATCTCATGGATTTCTTGTTGAAGCTCAGCGTCTTGCTTATCAAACTCAAGCAATGCTTTAGGGTGAATACCAATCATACGGTTGATGATGAACTCAAGACGAGCCAGACCAACACCTTCATGTGGTAGACGAGCAAAGTCGAACGCACGATCTGGGTTACCCACGTTCATCATGATCTTCATTGGCAGTTCAGGAAGAGTATCAACGCGGTTCGTTACCACTTCAAACTCTTGCTGACCTTGGTAGATATAACCAGAATCACCTTCAGCACATGAAACAGTAACTTCTTGTCCAGTCTTAACGATATCAGTTACATCACCACAACCCACAACTGCTGGAACACCTAACTCACGAGCAATAATCGCAGCGTGACAAGTACGACCACCACGGTTAGTCACAATCGCACTAGCACGTTTCATGATTGGCTCCCAATCCGGGTCAGTCATGTCTGTTACAAGTACATCGCCTTCTTGGATTTGATCCATTTCATCGATTGATTTAAGCACTTTAGCCACACCACTACCAATCTTATGACCGATAGCACGACCTTCACTCAATAACTCACCACGAGTTTTTAAGTGATAGCGTTCAATTAATTGAACGTCTTCACGGCTACGTACGGTTTCTGGACGCGCTTGAACAATGTAAAGCTTGCCATCGTTACCGTCTTTCGCCCACTCGATATCCATTGGACGACCATAGTGTTTTTCGATGATCATGGCTTGTTTAGCCAGTTCCATCACTTCTTCATCAGAAACTGAGAATTGACGACGGTTTTCAGCAGCAACATCTTCAATCTTAACTTGCTTACCATGACTAGAGTCGTCAGAGTAAACCATTTGAATTAGCTTGCTACCGATGTTGCGACGAACAACGGCTTTGTGGCCTGCGGTAAGGCTTGGCTTATGAACATAAAACTCATCAGGGTTTACAGCACCCTGCACCACCATTTCACCTAGACCAAATGATGAAGTGATGAATACTACGTCATTGTTACCAGATTCTGTATCCATGGTAAACATAACACCAGAGGCCGCTTTATCTGAACGAACCATGCGCTGAATACCAGCAGAAAGTGCTACACCACGGTGATCATAACCTTGGTGAACACGGTAAGAGATAGCGCGGTCATTAAATAAAGAAGCGAATACGTGCTTGATAGCCACAAGAACTGAATCATAGCCTTTAACGTTTAAGAAAGTTTCTTGCTGACCCGCGAAAGAAGCATCAGGCATATCTTCAGCGGTTGCTGATGAACGAACTGCAAAAGAAGCATCCTGAGTTTCAGAAGATAATTTATCGTAAGATTCACGAATCGCTTGTTCTAATTCAGGTTGGAATGGGGTGTCAATTACCCATTGTCTGATCTGTGCGCCAACTTTAGCAAGTTGATTAACATCATCTACATCCAATGTATCTAAGATTTCATAAATCTTTTGATTAACTCCACTTTGTTCAAGAAATTCATTAAACGCATGTGAAGTAGTTGCAAAGCCTCCTGGAACCTGAACACCAGCATTAGATAAGTTGCTGATCATCTCGCCAAGAGATGCATTTTTACCGCCAACAGTGTTAACGTCGCCCATGCCTAATTCTTGATACCAGAGTACATATTGTTGCACAGTTCTATCTCCGTGTGTGTGAAATACTGATTCTGATAAGAGTTTTAAACTGTAACACTTTCAACCTAACTTTCATTCACCCAAAGAGCACTTTATACGGTTAAAAACCTTTACACTAAGTTCATCTTGAAATGCTCAAAAACAAACTTAGTATTTACAGGTGGTTAAAGTAAAACTTCTATCAGAATAAGTATCTAGCTCTTCACAGAATCGCAACGGCATTTTACACTCCGATATAAGAGTCGTAAACGTATAATTTCATTTGTAATTTTATTACCACAAGAGGCAGTTATGGTACCAAAGGTATTCTTTATTTCAGACGGAACAGCAATCACTGCAGAGGTGTTTGGGCATGCCGTTTTGTCACAATTCCCCATTGAATTTGAACAAGTTACAATTCCTTTTGTGGAGACGATAAAAAAAGCAGAAGACGTTACCAAGCAGATAAATGATAGTTTTATTACAACAGGCGTACAGCCTTTGGTCTTTCATTCCATCGTAAAGGCGGAAATCCGACATATAATTACAGCGTCCGAAGGAGCGAATTATGATTTCTTAAATACCTTTGTTGCGCCACTTGAAGAACAGTTAGGTATAAAAGCATCGCCGAAGGTACACAGAACACATGGTAAAACGAATGGCGCTTACGAAAACAGAATCCATGCTATCAATTTTTCATTAGATAACGACGATGGCCAAACCATGAAGCACATGGATGAAGCCGATATTATTTTATTAGGCGTTTCCCGCTGCGGTAAAACGCCATCAAGCTTATATCTGTCCATGCAATTTGGTATTAAGGCCGCCAATTACCCATTTGTCGAAGACGACATGGATAACCTCAAGCTGCCTGAAGCCCTAAAACGAAATAAAAAGAAGCTATTTGGTTTGACCATTGACCCAATGCGCTTACATGAAATCAGACAAGGACGGATGCAGAATAGTAGATACTCATCTTTAAGGCAGTGCCGAATTGAAGTAAAAGAAGTTGAGATGCTCTATAAAAGAGAACGTATTCCGTACATAAGCACCACCAACCATTCTGTAGAAGAAATTTCAGCAAAAATCCTTGATATCACAGGGCTAGAAAGACACATGTTTTAACCTCAGAGAATTCTGCAATGACGTATACTCAACCATTGCTTTTTGCAGGATTCTCCTTCTGCACATTGATTTTCTATTTACACCTTATCATTCAGTTCAATAGTTTCATTAGCTTTTACCAAAACCTGCCCTCGCTCTTGTACTTGCTTTTTCTTTTGCTTTTGTACTTGAACTCGGGCATCTCTTTCATCAACTAGAAGGAATTCTGGTTCAAGTTTTGACTCTTTTTCTTGCGCTATTGCTTTCAATTCTTTTTCACGTTTGCGCTGAGTCAACACGTGAACAGCTTCACGATAATCTTCTTTGAGGTCTGAATCCTTTATTCTATCTAAATACTGCCAGGTCTCTAGTTCGCCAAATTTCTTGATTAAGATATCTAGATCCCCCTTCTCTAGTGCTACTTTAATAAAGACTCTACAAGCTAATGCCTTTTGACGTTCATTAAGTATTGAGTAGGACCAGTTCACAACAGCGATAATTCCCCCTTGCCCTCTCCTAACACTTGAGTAATCACAGTTAGGCGCAGATACAAGAACATATAAAGGGTTCCTTTGCACACATTCAAAATCTAATAAAAGGAATTTAGAAATAGCTGCCTCAATTGCAGAGCAAGGCACATTTGCGCCATTGTTTTGCATAACCTTCAAAGCATTCTGAATTATTCCCTGATCTCCAGCGTGTATGGCTGCTATCAAAATTTCGTTGACTTTTGCTTCAAAAAGGGAACTATCTATTCTTTTAACAACTGATAACATGACATATAAATTACTTACTTCCCTAGCCATTTGATAAAAGTGTTCGAGATTTTGGGCAATTTTATCTTTGAATTGTCCATCGGGAACATTTATTACAGCATCAAACATTGCTGAACTATACCGTGACAAACGACCCTCTATTGCTAGAGCCACTGCTGGTTTGCCATTCTCGATTACTAAAAATGGATTCGCGCCAGCTGCAATCAACGACTTAACCGCTGCCTCAGCTGCCTTTGCTCCCTTCATTACCGAACAAGAAACCAAAGAGTTTTCATTTGAATGTTGTGCATTCACATCTACTTTCGCTTTTATAAAGGCTTCAATTAACTCTTGGGATTGATTATCAACAGCGTTATAAAATGGAGTACAATTTTTCTTATCTTTTATTAAAGCGGCCTTTGCATCAACTTTAAGTATTTCTTGAACTATTGCTAAATACTTAAGTTCCACTGCAAGATGAAGTGGAGTATCACCTTGTGGATTTTTTATAGAGCAACTAGCACCTCGTTTAAGCAATTCTTTTACAACGTCTACTTTATTTGCTTTGACAGCATGGAACAGGGCTGTCAACTTATCCTTATCTGCAAGGTTGACATTGGTCGGGTTACAGGCCTTAAGCAAATGCGGTAATAAATCATATTGTTTTGCCTTTAACGCTAAAACAAGTGGGGTATTTTCATCTTTATCAGTAAAATTTAAAGATGCGCCAGCATTAATCAAATGAGCTATTATTCTGGGATATTCGAGTACTACAGCAAGATGCAAAGGTGTTGCCACCATAGGAATCAACTCCTTAAACTGGAATTTCTTCTTATTCCCCCATTGAACTAAATCATAGTCGTTAGATCGCTTAATTCTCGTAAAACCGTGTTCGTGTCCTGCATCATCCTGTTTCACAAAAAAATTAGTACTGTTAACGACATAATTTACACAAACCCCTTTTATGAGTAGTTTTTGCAACTTGGCTTCTTCATTACGAAGAATAGCTTTGGTAAGTTCAAATGCTCGTTGAGGGTTATTAAGTCTATCGTCCACAAAAGAAACTGAATTGGATATTGCCTCTGGTAATTTATCACTATTTAAGAACTTTACCTGCCAGCCATTTGCCTTTTTCCCAACCACAGGGTAGCGATGGACGTCTAGCGATATGTCTAATGAACAAGTAGCACTACTTTCAAGGTCAGGACTTCCATTAAATATTTGGAAACTAAGTTCAACTTGTTGTTTGAGTTTACTGGTCAGCTCTGCATAGCCTCGAGACATTCGATATTCTTGATCACGAAACTCTAAATAATATAGATTTCCCGCTGTGTAATAGCACAACATTCCGTTGCCAGAAGCACTACCAGTCTGTTGAACCGTTGAAGTTTGAGCTGATGTTGCTACTGCAGCCGAGCTTGCCATAACGTACAACCTTAATATTTATAAATAGAAACTAAGAAAACTTAACAACCACAGTTATGCCAATTTTTATCGAATTTTGTTTTGACTAGAGTAATACCAAAATGTTCATGGCAAAACTGAAATGTGAACGAATATTAATCACATACAAAAGCTATATTTTAAAATTCATACCGGCTTAACCGGCTCAAATTTGTACTGCTTTGATATGAAAATTTAATCGTTCCATTTCTCGAGTGCATCAATATTTCTTCATCTATCCCCGTTTTATTAAAATTTTCGCTGTGCTTAATACTTTGTTTAGATATAATTCGCTAAGTTTTGCTATCAAGCTGTTTTTTCAAGTGGATTATTAATGACCATCAAAACCGACGAATTACGAACCTCATTACTTTGTAAGGTTATTTCACCTGCACAGTTAGCATCAGAGTATCCGCTAACGACTCATGCAGCTGAGTACTTGCTTCAACAACGTAAAGAAGTAGAAGCTATCATTGAAGGAAAAGATCAACGCTTACTAGTGATTGTCGGTCCTTGCTCAATTCATGATACCGATGCGGCTTTAGACTACGCTAAACGACTTGCAGTCCTACACCATGAGTTAAAACAAGATCTTTGTATCGTAATGCGAGTCTATTTTGAAAAACCGCGCACTATTGTTGGCTGGAAAGGACTGATCTCAGATCCAGATTTAGATGGTAGCTTTAGTCCAAATAAAGGTTTGAGAAAAGCTCGTCACCTATTACAGCAAATTACAGAGTTAAACCTACCAATTGCCACTGAGTTTTTAGACATGGTGAATGGCCAGTACATTGCTGACTTGATCACTTGGGGAGCCATTGGCGCCCGTACAACTGAAAGCCAAATTCACCGTGAAATGGCTTCTGCACTATCCTGTCCTGTTGGCTTCAAAAACGGTACAAATGGTAGTATCCAAATTGCTGTAGATGCAGTGCGTGCAGCTCAAGTGCCACACATTTTCTATTCACCAGATAAAGATGGTGCTATGGCGGTACTAAGAACCTCTGGTAATCCATACGGTCACATCATTTTACGTGGTGGCGAGAAGCCAAACTATTTTGCTGAAGACATTGAAAAAGCAAGACAAGGTTTAAAGGATGTCGGTTTATTCCAGCGTATGGTCATTGATTTTAGCCATGGAAATAGCCAAAAACAGCATAAAAAACAGCTAGATGTTGCAGATGACATCATTGCCCAACTAGAAAGTGGCAGCACGGCAATTGCAGGTATTATGGCAGAAAGCTTTATAGAGGAAGGCAACCAAAAAGTCATTCCTGATCAACCTCTTGTATACGGAAAAAGCATAACCGACGCTTGTTTGCATTGGGAAGATACTAAAGAGCTATTACAAAAGCTGGCTAAAGCAAGTCAAAACCGAATAGAAAAATTGAAAAAGATCTAATCCCCTAACTCCGTTACATTAGTTCAGCCTGAAAAGTCCATTCCAAAACTTTGTGTACGGTATCTGATTGAAGAAAACTTCAGAGCCGTACATATCTCCAGTTATATTAGTTTGTAGCAACTATCTAACGATAATAAAAACTTACTAAAAATAATGCATCGTGCATTCAATTAGACTAGTATTTTTTTACTGCGAGGATGACTCAAAGTTTTATGCATTTTATCTAGAATACGAGAAATTATTCCCTCGATTGTATAAATACATTACGGCATCAGCACCACCAACCAGTGAATAATGGTTATGCGTATTGGAGTCATCTTCATAAGAGATATCAAGATCTGTGTAGTAGTGATCCCCCCCGGTAATAGCGTATCTGACATCATTAACTTCATTTGGATTACCATCTGCCCAACCTTTGCTTGGTGTGCAGGTAAAAGTAATGGGAAAAGTATATGAACCATGATCATTACTTGTGACTATTTTTGCTGTGCGGGTAGCACCTGTACGGCAAGATTTAGAATCTGTGTATGCCATTTCACAATTGCGTGTAGTATCACAGGTAAGTGTAAAGACTATTGAGTTTTCTGGTTCTGAAGTGGGTGTAAGAGTAGCAAACCCAGTATTTGAGCCAATTACCTTCCATTTCCCAAAAGTATGAACTGGTGCTGCAGCTAAAGCAGGCGCACTCAATGTTATGAATAAAATTAAGCCTTTCATTTTTATGACCCCATACCTCTCGAATATAGCTGTCTGAGTTGAGCAACTGTACATAAAACTTCAAAGCAATTACTTTTCACCTTCTGAAGCTAGATCCGTTTCTTTAAATTTACTTCAATTAACGACAGAGGAGAGTAACTCAAGCCTACTGAACATAAGCTGGTAGCAGTTAAAAAATAACTAAAGCTAAAGCTATTTAGTTGAATCTATATTGTTTCTAGTACTTTTGTAATGAGGGCATTCGCTTTTATCAAATCCAGACTCTAACTCTGAAACTGGTTTAAAACCAAGTTGTATGGCTTTATCTAAATCTGACTCAGCTACGCTATGAACGTTAATATTGAGTGTTGATGCCCCACATTGAGCAATCACCATCATATCTTTAATTTGGCCACACGTTGATGATGCGACCTTAATTCCGTGCAATTCAAGTTGGCTCATTGTGTCTTTTAAAGTCATTCCACCGCCAAAGCACTGTTTTGCGCCATCACTAATGAATACTTGAACATTCGAATTAGGCTTTAACTCCGCATTACACGCAAATAGTGATAAACACAGCATCAATAAAAATAATTTTTTCATGATAATTCCCTCTAAAAAATGCTAATTTGATTCGCTAGGCAATTTTTTATTATACAGTTTTTAACCCTTTTAAATACAAGCCACTCAATCTAAATTCGTTATACAGAACTGACGCTAAGATAAATAAATATTCACTCATGTTTAACGAACTTCACCCTGCTTTCAGATAAACTTAAATCAACCTCTTGGAGTATTGCAGCTAGACATAATGATGAGTTTAAAAGCAGATAGCACTTCTTTAACACCTCCCCCATACGCAGCAGTTTATTCACAAAGGGTTTGTCAATTGCAATCTGATATTGAGCGGGAAACTAGAGACTATCACGGCTTTCTTCCTCAGCATTTAGAAAGACAGCTTTCAAGGTTACTAAATTCTCACAATATGGATGAACGATTACAGATCGCCCTTTTCGTTGAAAGTAGTAAAGAGAAACGCCACTTTCCAGCTCTTTTATATAGCCTAACAAATGAAGATTTATTAAGCTTAACTCTTGCCAAACCTCAACTATTTGAATTTATTATATATAATATATTCACAAGTCATAAGTGGGATGATGACAATTTTGAGCCACACACAAAAGCCAAAGTAAACAGGTTAATTATAGGGATAGGTAATTTTTGTACGGCAAATCCTAGTCATCTAAAGCAGTATCAAGAGATGATGAAAAGCTTGCTTGACAGCATAGGGCACCGTATGAATAAAAGGACAGGCTTCGAATGCTTTTATGATGCCTTTAAACTAAATTGCAATGAATTAGCTTTATTGCATCAAACCTTTCCTGAATTGACACAAACCTTGTTTCGCTGGAAATTGCCTGACGTTTCTACAGTAGAAAGACAAACTTTATATGATTTACTAACTAAAGGTGAATTCGCATCTAGTTACTCCTTAGAAGAAGTCTTTCAGCTTTTCACGAAGCATTATCCAAAACTGACATTCATTAATTCTTCAGGAAGTACTCATTTTTTCGAGTATATATTACATCATTCTATGCTTGTCCCTAGAGAAAAAGAGTTAGTCAAAAACGAACGGCCTAAGAGTGCAAGCATTTTAAGCACAATTGCTAATCTACTTACTCAACATAAACCTCAAGAAGTTCAAGTACAGCTTCCCAGTATTCCGAAAATAGAAAACCTCACGATAGTATTAGATCTAATGCTGCAACTTTCAGCTGAACCAAGGTTATTTACTCATTACTTTGAATTATGCAGTATTACACTCAAACTGATGCTACAACATGAAATAGATAAATCTTTTTATGTCCCAATAGGTAAGGAAAGCACTTTATTAACTACCAATTCTGAAGCTACTCAACTGTGTAAAGCTGGAATACGTTGTATTTATGTCTTTAGACAAAGTGAGACTCTTAAGCAACAAACAGCCAGCCAAATTAAACAACAAAAACCAAGATTCGTGCATATTTTTAGTTTAGTGGATCAACTTTCGTGCGCTCTACCAGATGATGAAACAGATGACATGCAACAATTCGCTACCAACCACGATGTACAATTGCCTAGATTGGTACAAAAAACTAAAGAATTACAAGAATTAGCACAGAAACACAGGATGGAACTTTTATCAGGAAAACTGTGCACTCTCCATCATCCATATCCCAAAAAAGAAGTGCTTGCAGCAATAAGAGATAAATCTGGTAAATCTGGTAAATTTTGTCAATATGAGATGGCCATATTTGCAATCAAGGAAGACCTTAGTACAGCTACCCAACTTTCATCCGTTCTAGAACCAGAAGCTTTTGCCCAAGTAGCTCAATTTCACCCTGAAATGCTTGGGGCAATAAATTCCAATACTAAATTCGAACACGAAGGCGATCAATATGACATAGCAAGCGCTTGTCTCGATACAGAAGAAAAAGCAGTAACTTTTCTCTCATATGCACAAGAACATGGAGTTCAATTAAGCTTCATCCTAAAAGCTTTGTTAGCTTGTGAATGGCCAGTTCTAGCACAAGAAATCTGGAATGACATACCAGTTAACTTATTTAGCAGACTACACGAGAGTGATTGTGCTGCCGCATCAAACGCTCTGGAATTTCTCTGCTGGCAACGTGAACTAGCGACTGAATTTTTAAAGAAGGTAGAAGTAAATTCATTGAAGCCTGAAAATAGACCATACCGTATTCTCACCGTTATCTATTTAAAGCATCCTGATATACTGCGGCAGCATTGTAGTCTCGACCTTAGGGATAACGAAAGAATACAAAGCCTTGCCCTATCTTATTCAACTTCATTAATTTGCCCTCATGATTTGAATGTCCAAGCCAAAATTGATAAACAAAGAAGCTTAAATCGAATACGCTACCATTCACTACCGTTGCAATTCCCAATTGAAGAAGGAAATTCCCAACAAGCATTAAGTGTAACTTCTCAAGGCGCTATACCGCATACAGCACTAAAAGCTTACCCTCCACACATGGCCCCCTACGGCATAGCAATTCTTTTTAGTATTTACTGTAGACACCAGTCAAACCCTTTTAAATTTATTCCCTTTATTGAGCAAACAAAAACATATAGTTATTTATCGGTTTTAGTTTTGGAGTACTATGAAAATAGGGAAACCTATCTTGCAGAACGCAAAGAAATTGTTTTGTGCGATCAGATTAAACTAGATCCTGATTTTTTTGCTGCATTAAGGATAGAAGGCGAACTACTAATTACTGCAAATGAGTATCGTTGTGGACCAGAAAGCGTTAAAAGCGTAGCTTTTCATATAAAAAAAAGAGTTGAAGCTGAACAGAAAGTACCAGCTTATGATTTGTATGCCTTTTTCTCTTTAGACAACTCCATTTTGTGCTGGAAAGGTGTCGATTTAGATTCTCCAATTTTAATGGAGGATTTAGAGCAAGTATTAAGAAACTACTTTTCACGAGTTAATTCTACTGGCCATAAAGAGTATTTACATAGCTACTCATATAGCAAGATTACTCATCATCCTCAGCCTTTCCTGAACAGCCTACCAGCTGCATACACCGAATTTGAATCTAGTTTTTTACAGTAAGAATAAATGGCTTGAATATTAACTTTGGTATGAATTTAATATCATAAGTTGTGAGAGTATTTATAAAAAAGGGACTGAACTAACGACTTATCTG
>NZ_JBWQOG010000006.1:0-283943 GCF_056591735.1 Parashewanella sp. 2210YD4-3
ACCAATTTTGAATACACTGCCAAGGCGGTGATTCATAAAGAGTTGGAGCGGTAGTTCAGTTGGTTAGAATACCGGCCTGTCACGCCGGGGGTCGCGGGTTCGAGTCCCGTCCGCTCCGCCAATACAACGAAGCCTCGTCAGAAATGACGGGGCTTTTTTGTGTTTGTAAGAAAAGCATTAGAGCGACAGTTCAGTCAGTATCATCTCTATGCCTATTCCCATGGTATACAGTAATTAGCATTGCACTTGAGCCCTTGCATATTGAGTGATTTACCGGAATAGATGATTTTCCCACTTTCAAGATTAGTCACAATGATGACTAATGACTTTGTGCCTTCCTCACCATAAAAACCATAAACGCCTTGTGGTGGCAGCGTTGGTGCACCGATCCTTCCTTCAACTTGGCCGCTGATCTTTACCGCTTTATCGAAATTGAATAACGGCATGCAAGATTTGATCAACTTATTTTGTTTCATTACGGTCTCACAGAGCTGTTTACCTGATTTGAAATGTGTGAAATTGTTAGTGCTAATATTAGTGTTAGATGTTGCTGCAGTAGCATAGGAACAAAAGACAGCTGAGCTTACTAAGACTGCCACTCGCAGAAGGGATACGTTATTCATTTGCCTATCTCTCTTATAAATCTAATCCTCTGTATCAAATGTATATTCTTTAGGCAGTGAGTAAATAGTTCGGTAATTTATATGCTATTCATTTTTAGGTTGCTGTAATTTTCTGTTTGGAAAGATAATAACGATTGTGATAACTTCACGCTCTATTTTTATTAAGGCATGACATTAGAGTTGCAGTATGAATAAATCAGAGCTCGTTAAGTTTATGGCTGAACAGTCACAGTCTTCTCAGAAAGTGTCTAAATCTGCGTTGGATGCGATACTGTTTCAATTAACAAAAGCATTATCAGAGGGAGAGAAAGTATATTTACCTCAATTTGGTACTTTTGAACTTCGCTATCATTTACCTAAGCAAGGTCGAAACCCTAAGACTGGAGAAACGATTGAAATTGATGGCTACAATCAGCCGAGCTTGAAGTTCTCGGCGAATGTTAAGCAGCAAGTTAATCTTGTTGATTAAGTTTTTCTATAATCGGTTGGTTAGCATCTGGGAATTGATATTTTACTAAGTTACTTTTGCTAACCCACTTTACTTCTTGTCCCTCTAAGCCTTCCGCTTCTCCTTTATAGTCAGTCACTTGATGGATATCTAGCAATACTTGTTTATCAGGGTAATCAAAGCACAGCTTCATAAACGGCCTAGTTTCATTGGCTTGAATCGCCACTTCTTCTTTGAGTTCTCTGATTAATGCCTGCGAGGTAGACTCGTTTTGTTCTAGCTTGCCGCCCGGAAATTCCCATTTACCGCCTTGATGTAGGTGATCAGGACGCTTAGCAATGAGGATATGACCTAGTGGGTTTATGATCACCCCAACAGCAACATGAATACGCTTCATGAGTTTTCCTTAAAAAAATCAGGCTCGTCGTAGCCAAGTTCATCAAGCTGTTGAAGATCAAACTCTGGCTTTACAGGAATCGCGTGCTTTTCTGTGGCCCAATCACCGAGATCAATTAATTTACAGCGCTCACTGCAAAAGGGCTTAAACTGCTGTTGTGTTGTCCATTCAACCTCGGTTTGACAGGTAGGGCATTGTACCGTTAATGGCATATTACACTCTTTGATTGAGAAATAATGGAGATGGTAACCTAAAACGAATGTGGTGTTACTATTATTTTTTATCGACAAGTTGCCAGTTCAAAATTCACATTACCATCAAAATGCTTTTGCGGTCCAAAATCCATGAAGTGGATAGCAAAGCGATTACGGTTGCCACTGATGGTAGGGTAACTGGTTGGATTGGCGTATAAACGAACTCGAATTAAGGATAGGTTATCACCATTACCTTGATAAAATCCGCTTTCCGCTGTTTGTGGTTGAAACTCTGTAGAATTGCGGGTTAACTCCAATAACAGCTTCACGGCCTTAAGAAGTGGCATGAAGTGAGCAACCCAAACCTGATACTCGCGTTGCCTTTCTGCCCATGGCTTAGCTAACCAAAAATGCAGTTGGGGTAAATCGAAATTACAACTGGCGCCTGGCATACTGAATCGTTGCCTAATGGCAGTGAGAAAGCGATCGGCTTTAAGAGGTTCGCAAGGTCTAAATAGCTGCGAAATATTTTGTCTTTTCTCTGTTATACGGTCAATCAGATCGGTGATATGGTTGTGGTCGGTATCAGGTAGTTGTTGCCATTTTTGGAGTTGGTTAAGATGCTTATCAAGCTCTTTGATGACATCATTGCGGTAATCGCAGCGTTCACACAACTCCCAAAGTGAAAACAACGGGTAAAAGCAGGCATGTTGGTGATCTTTTTTTAAGTTGAACTCAAGTTGCTCAGCTAAGTATTCCAAGCGTAAAAAAGAACGTATTTTTTCATTCAGTGGCTGTTCGTATATGAGTTCCGTCATAAAGTATCGTTAGCTTTTTTCAGATAAAGTTAGGTATTTTCTGTGCAGAGCTATAACTGCTTGCTCTAAGTCTTGTATCTCTCCCTGATTACTAATAATGTCATCGGCTTTCGATAACCTGTCTTTCCGTGACATTTGGCTTTTTATTATATTTTTTACAATTTTGGTACTGCTGCTGTCTCTCGATGCTGTACGCTTAATTTGCTGTTCTTCTGTAATATCAATTACTAAAGTGCGATTTACTAAACTATCCAAACCATTCTCAAATAGCAAGGGGACAACCAATAAAGTATATACACTAGAAGATTTTTTAACCAGATCTAACATGCGCTGACGGATCTTAGGATGTAGGCACTGATTTAACCAATGTCTTTGTTCTGGATGATTAAAAACGATTTCCCGCAAGGCACTGCGATTGAGTTCGCCGTTTTCCAGTAGTATTTCGCTACCAAAGTGTTCAGTAATTTCTCTTAAACCTTTGCTACCTGATGCCACCACTTCTCTGGCAATAATATCGGCATCGACAATATCAATGCCTTGTTCAGCAAATAAATCGGCGACGGTGGACTTGCCACTGCCAATGCCGCCGGTTAATCCAATAATAAACTGACTCATACGAAATTAGCCAAATACCAATCTACAATTTGCTGGCCCCAAATTAAGGCAATCCAACCCGCCAGCGCTATGTAAGGTCCAAAAGGAATTGGGTTGTTCGAATGGAGTTTTTTGGTAAGGATCAGAGCAATGCCGATCACAGCACCCACTGCAGAAGATAGTAAAATAACTAAAGGTAACATTTGCCAGCCAAGCCAAGCTCCAAACACGGCCATGAGCTTAAAGTCACCATATCCCATGCCTTCTTTACCTGTTAGCATCTTAAATAGCCAGTAGACGGACCATAAACTCAAATACCCTGCGGCGGCGCCAATCAATGCACTGTTTAGATCCGTAAAGTGATCGTTAAGGTTCAGCAGCAGCCCCAACCATAACAATGGCAAAGTGATCTGATCAGGCAAAAGCATTTCATCAAGATCGATGCCCGTTAAAGCGACTAACCCAAAGGTTAACAAGGCTGCACTGGCAAATTGCAGAGTTGGTCCAAAGTGCCAAGCCAATACCGCAATTAAACTGGCCGTTAATAACTCAATGATAGGGTAGCGAGCCGAAATTGTATTCGAACATTGGGCGCATTTACCTTTAAGTAGCAACCAGCCCACAATAGGGAGATTATGCCAAGGTTTTATGCCTGCATTGCATTTGGGACAAGCTGATGTAGGAACAACTAAATTATAGGTTTCCGGAAAGCCATCAATCGGCTTATTCAGTGCTTGCTCTCCAACTTGCTTAACAATCTCTGGCTGATATTCGCTTAGATACTGATTACATTCTTGTTGCCATTCACGTTTCATCATTACGGGCAGTCTGTGGATCACCACATTTAAAAAGCTGCCCAGCAATGCGGCGAAAACAAAAGCCAGCCCAATAAATAAGGCTGGCTGCTCGGAGAATATTAATATCAGTTGGTTCATTTTAATCCTAGCTGCTTGCTCCTAGGTCTTAAATCCTAGGTAAAAAATTAACAATAGGGGTTTTAGCTGACCACTTGTCCCATTTGGAAAATGGGGAGGTACATAGCGACAATTAGAGCACCAACAATACCACCGATGACCACCATAAGGATAGGCTCAATCAAACTGGAAAGCCCGTCTACAGCATCATCTACCTGCATTTCGTAAATGTTGGCTAGCTTATTAAGCATATCATCTAGAGCGCCAGATTCTTCACCAATCATCACCATTTGTATCAGCATATCGGGGAACAAATTGGTAGTACGCAGCGCCATGTTCATTTGCATACCTGTCATCACTTCTTGGCGCACTTTTAATAAGGCATTGCGATAAACAGCATTACCTGATGCACCTGCGGCAGACTCTAAGCCTTCAATTAAGGGGACACCAGCCGCGAAAGTGGTAGCCAAAGTGCGAGCAAAACGTGCCATCGCACCCTTATGGAGAATTTCACCAATTAAGGGGATTTTAAGTAAGTATGCATCGACTTGATCGCGAAATTGTTGTGATTTACGGTGAGCATTCACAAAGGATACTCCACCCGCAATAATGCCTATGACAAACACCCACCACCATTCTTGTAGCCAACGAGAAATGCCTAACACCAGTTGGGTAAAGGCGGGCAATTCAGCGCCGAAGCCACGGAAGATTTCCTCAAATTGAGGTACCACAAATAGCAGCAAACCGACGGTGACCGCCATGGCAACAATGATGACTGCGATCGGATAAAACATGGCTTTTTTAATTTTAGATTTTAACGCTTCAGACTTTTCACGGTAAGTTGCAATACGATCAAATACGGTATCAAGTGCACCTGAGTGCTCACCCGCCGCCACCAAGTCGACATATAGATCATCAAAATAACGCCCATGGGGGCGCAGTGCATCAGAAAGAGGTACACCCGACTGGACTTCATTTAAGATGCTGCCGAGTAGGTTTCTCATCTTGGGCTTATCATGGCCTTTCGCCAGCATTTCGATGGTGGTCACTAAAGGAACACCTGCCGATAACATGGTGGCAATCTGGCGAGTGATCATGGCGATATCAATCGCCTTTATCGGTTTATCACCACTAAATAAAGGCTTAGCTTTTTTTCGAACCGACTTGACTACAACCCCTTGATTACGCAGCTGAACTCGAACATCAGCCACACTGGCAGCCTGAAGCTCACCCTGAGTTTTATGGCCCTCACGGTTGTTGCCTTTCCACTCAAAGGTAAATACTTTGGGCTCTTTCGATTTAGTCTTTTTCTTTTTTGACTTTTTGGAAGAAACCGCTGCCAATGCCATGTGTGTTATTCCTAGTGATGTTAAAAGCTGGTAACTCGGTTGATTTCATTAATACTGCTAATGCCTTGAACGACTTTACTAAGGCCAGATTCCCGTAAGGTGTCCATACCCTCTTGCTTGGCGATTTCAAGTAAATCCAGTGAATTGCCGCCTTCCATAATACATTTAGCCAGTTCACCAGACATTTTCATGACCTCATAAATACCCACACGACCTTTAAAACCTGCGGTGCACTTGTCGCAGCCAACGGGTTTATAAACGGTAAATTTACTGTCGATGTCTTGTTCGCTAAAGCCAAGACGCTGTAATTCAGGTATAGGTACATCTTCGGGCGCTTTACAGTGCTCACATAGACGACGAGCGAGACGCTGTGCGATGATTAAGGTGACCGAACTGGCAATGTTATAGCCCGCAACCCCCATATTGGATAAACGAGTTAAGGTTTCAGCGGCTGAGTTGGTATGTAAGGTCGATAACACCAAGTGTCCGGTTTGTGCCGCTTTAATGGCTATTTCGGCCGTTTCTAAGTCACGGATCTCACCGACCATAACGATATCAGGATCTTGTCGTAAGAATGAACGCAGCGCCGAAGCGAAGGTTAAGCCCGCTTTAGTATTAATATGGACTTGGTTGACGCCCTCTAAGTTAATTTCTACTGGATCTTCAGCGGTGGAAATATTGCGCTCTTCGGTATTAAGAATGTTTAAGCCAGTATATAAAGAAACGGTTTTACCAGAGCCGGTTGGCCCTGTAACCAAAATCATACCTTGCGGCTGAGCAAGCGCATCGGTATACATTTTTTGTTGAGTTGGCTCATAGCCGAGTTTTTCAATACCCAGTTTTGCGGATTCTGAGTCCAAAATACGCATTACGATTTTTTCGCCCCAAATGGTGGGCAGGGTACTGACACGAAAGTCAGTAGATTTCTTACGGCTGACTCTTAGCTTGATACGACCATCTTGCGGCACACGGCGTTCAGCAATGTCCAGCTTTGACATCACTTTTAAACGGGCGGCAATACGGCTGGCCAGTGAAATTGGCGGCTCAGAGATTTGTTGGAGTACACCATCAACACGAAAGCGGATCCGATAACGTTTTTCGTAAGGCTCAAAGTGTAAATCCGATGCGCCTTTTTTAATGGCATCGGTCAAAATCTTGTTGATGTAAATAACAATCGGCGCATCGTCTTTGCCGTCGTTATCGTTGTCATCTTTACGATCTGTTTCCGCGACTTCAACGCCTGCTAGCGCCTGTTCGTCCATGTCGGATAAATCAAGGCTGGATAAATCATCTTCTAGCACTTTATCAAGGGCGTGGGTGAGCTTGTCGTCTTCAACTAACACCGCTTCGGTGTGTTTGCCTAAATTAAACTGGAAGTCTTCTAGGGCGCGAAAATAAGTTGGGTCGGATGTGGCCACATACAAACGGTTATTTTTTTCAAATAGTGGCAAGCAACGGTGACGCTCAATCAACTTTAAATTGAGAAATTGCTCAGGAATAGTCGTTATGTCAAATTCAGCCAAATCCATTTTAGGCGTATGGTATTCCTGATGCCCCAACTCAAAGATCTCTTTGGCGGTTAATATACCGTCATGAATTAAGGCTTGAATAAAGGTGAGCTGGTGTTTTTTGGCGGATTTAACGAGGTTATCAAGCTGCTGATCATCAATCAGTCGCTGACGCAGCAGTAAAGTAGAAAAAGCAATATGAAGACCGGATTGTGGCATAGGTAACGCGGCCCTTTAAATGAATGTATTTGTTATTATTATGAAGCAAACTGGCATTAAGTAAATCAGTCCTTTGATTGGTTTATTTTGGTTTTAGATAAAGTTAAGAAGGCAGCAGAGCTGCCTTGTCAAAATTAAATATTATGATGATTAAGTACAGTTACCTGGAAGGAACTTATCGTCTAGGTCTGAAGAACAAGACCATACACCTGCAGAAGTCCTACCAAGAGTGATTTTTTTACCATTTACAGAAGCATTACCGCCCTTAATCGTACACTCTAAGCCTCCATTTGAAGCAACTAGTGCTAAGCCACAATAAGTTCCACCAGTTGCTGTTTGACCAACATAGCCTTTTGCTGTAGCTGTTAAAGAAGGAGAAACCCCCTTATTCATAGATACTTCATATTGGGATTTAAGAGATGACACTTCACCATAAGCTGAACCAGCTTGGGATTGTGCTGTGTAATCTTGATAAGCAGGCAACGCTACTGCTGCCAACACACCAATAATCGCTACCACGATCATTAATTCAATTAGGGTAAAACCCTTAGTACCTTTCATGGACTTCATACCTTTCATGGTTACTCTCCGTTTTGTCAAATTCGTTAGGTCTAAGGGCTCTGCTCTTAAAACCTGTTGCATATTAGAGTTTAGAGCCTTAGCTCGTTGTAAAACATTAATTTTAACATTGTTGGTAACACTGCTGATTAATGTTATTGCCGCACGCGTTCCAAATTGCGTTGTTCTTCCTTATTTTTAGCCATGGCTTAGCGGCTGTTGGTCAGTATATCAGAAACCTAAGTGTTTCAGTAATGTTACACGTACCCAAAATTTCGTTTTTCGCTGACTCAGTAAAAAGTATTATAAATTCTTTGAAATTGGAATATTAATTTAGCTAAATTGTGTGAATTATGTATTTCTTTGAAGTTTATTTGATCAAAAAGTGATGTGTTTCGATGAATTGGCTTGGTTTAATAAAGATGAAGTAACAAAATATTGACTGTTTAATGTACATGTCGCGATTTTGACACTGTTTTTAGGTTTATAGTTTGAGTGTGTTCTTAATAGAGTGAGGGAAAGATAACGACACAGCCAATGTGAACGCACATTCAATAAATAAAACTTAATCTTTTTTGTGGTAATGAAACGGTATGATTAACCTACCTTTTTTGGTCGTGAGTGTTAACCATGAGCTTCGATTTAAGTGGACTGAGCGCCAGCCTTCCTGCACCGACAGGGAGAAATATCCCCTTTCCTGAGTTGCTTGATGCGGCACAGCAGCTTCCTCAGCTTGAACTTTCTTTGCTTGATGGTGTTTTTCATGTAGGCAGTACAGAAAGCTCTCCATCTGAGACGTATCAAGTATTACACGTCATAGGTAGACAGCCAATGTCGCGCTTTAATTTAGAGGCTTTTCACCGCCATGACAACGCTACAAGGGAAAACAGAGAGAATCGGAGAAGTCATGATCGAACCTCGTCTGATCTCGATAAAGAAATGCTTGAATTTCTATGGGAGGAGCAAGATTTAACGGAAATGGAAGCGTTTTTTCAGCAAACCACAGCATCATTGGTTCGGTGCGTGAAACACATTGAACACGAAAATGGAAAGAGCCATGCAAAAAGCATTCGGGCACGTAAGATTTATAGCGCTTTTATTAAAGTGGAGGTGCATGTCGATTATGAGCAATATGATGACAGTTTCAGGCAAAGCTTCATTGCACTTATGAATTGTGCCAATAATGAAAGAATAAGGGCCTTGGTTGAAATCATTAATGGTCAATTATTGAATGGAATAAAAGCAGAAGAGCGGATGGATTATACAGAATTTGAGGTATGAGTTTAGATAAAGTGTTTGGTTGTGCAGGTTTGTAAACTATATTTCATTGATTGATCGGGGTTGGTTTCATCTTGTGGCGTTACACTTGCTTTACAGTATGTCGTATGTCGGAGGAGTTATGGCAAAACCTCAAGTCCAAATTGGTGACCATGTAAAAGCCATTTATCAAGAACTGACCCAGCAGGTGATGGAGTCTCGTCTGACCCCTTATCCTGGCCTTCATAGCTCAGACTTTACGGTTGTTTTAAACAACAAGAGGTTTGTCGTTCGACGAGAAGAACGTTATTATGGACCTCGTAATGAGGCTGGTAGAGCAACGATGTCTCATACAGGGTATCTCGCAAAACTCGACACCGATTATTTTTCGCCTATCAATCCTTATGACGACCCTGCGTGCCATCAAATTGAAAGTTTTTTTACAGAACTTAAGCGATACAGTGTTAGTGTCAGAGGCTGTGCTTATCAGGGAATGCAAGAGTATTTGTTTACAATGTTACCCGCTGATTTTGAAGTGCCAGGTTTGGATTCACCTTTTGAACAAGTCATGAGGCGAGACCCAGATCAAGCCATCGTTATGGTAACTACCATGTTTACTGGCAATTTTACCCCAACATCACGCCATATGTATTTAGCTGTGACACATCGTCAGCTAAAGGTGATCGACAAGTTACTTTCTGCGGGGCTAGACATTAATGAACAATTCAACGGCCGGTCTCCAATTTTGCATGCGATAGAAAATTCTGAAGATTGTTATCATACCAATGTTACGCGCGAGCAAGTGGCACTGCATTTAATTGCTAAAGGTGCTAACACTAAGATTTTTATGCGGGAGGATAAAAGTATTCTTTTGCACCAAGCGGTAAAATGCAATATGCCGAATTTAACAGAAAAGTTGCTTCAGCTACACCCAAAAAATGCCGATAGACCCACACAAAATGGAGATACGCCATTACATCTTGTATTAACCACTAATAACCCCAGTTTGAATATTGTTAATCAGCTACTTGCTCTAGACGTGGATGTTAATGAGTCTGACAGCAAAGGTCGATTACCTTTGAGTATGGCAGTCCATAAAGGCAGAAATGATATTGTGTTAGCCTTATTAAAGGCTGGTGCAAAAGTAGGGTTTGAGGATAAATTGGCACCAAAGAGATCTGGAATGCACCCTAAGTTATCACAAGTACTACTAGAGACCTTCCCTAAAGCTTCGTATCCAGATATTCATGAACTGTCGTTTGAAGAACAGAAACACTGCCTTATCAAGGAGTTTGAGGACGCGGAAATCGTAGAATTAGACTCTGCCCCAAGTGAAGAGGAAGCATTAAGAGGAACATGGGCTGCGACAAATCCAGTCATGAAGCGCGCACTTCAACATCAAAAAGAAATAAAGCTTGTTAAGTTAACCTAGCTATAAGGGACAATACGCTGTTGTCCCTTATTTTCTATTGTTTATTTTACGACTATCGACATACAAAACAGTCGTTATTTCATTTGCAGCTTATGCAGGAATGACACTAGTTTAAATGAAGCAAGTTTCATTTTTAGACTGAGTGTGGCTTAACCTTCTACCTATACACTATTAAACAAGATCCCGTGTTTTTTACGGAGAGTGTATGGCAACCCCTAAAGTTGAAGTCGGTGCCCATGTTCAAGTTATTTATCAACAGTTAGTTGATCAAGTCGTGCAATCACGCTTAAAAACAGTTCATAGAGCACACACAAATGGTGTTTTTAGCGTTGTTTTAGGCAGCAATACGTATGAGGTCTATAGTGAGCATCGTGTTTGTCCAGTTTGTAACAAAGCCTGTACTCAATCTCATCAGGAGTTCGTTGCAAAGCTTAGTGTTGGCCCTCTTTCAACTTCAGATCCATATTCAGGTTCTGAGCGGTTTCATATTCAAGCCTTTTTTTCGGAACTTAAGCACTATAGCGAAAGTGTCCACGATGCCAATTACGATGCGATAAAAGATTATTTGTGTAAAGGAGTCCCCGCTGATTTTAAGGTGCCAGGTATACCTTCGCCTTTTGAAAATGCATTGAAACCGAAGCAGCCAGAGAACGCGGCCACGATAGTCGCCACTATGATGTCGGAAGGCTTTACCCCTACGACGTATCATTTAGTTTGGGCTGTGATAGAAGGAAAAATAGCGGTGATTGATCAACTGCTTGCTAGCGGTTTGGATATTAATGGGTCTCATAATGGTCACACTCCATTAATGTGTGCGTTCATGAAGAACAAGTCGAACGTTAACTCTGTTTCTCAAGAAAAGGTTGCACTGCATTTAATTGATAAGGGTGCCAATACTAATACCTTGATAGTTGGACAGAATCTTTGGCACTTCGCGGCAGCGCATAATATGCCGAAGTTGATGAAAGAGCTACTTAAACGGGATCCAACTTGTGCTAATAAGCCGATGGGGAACGGGAATACTCCGTTACATTTGGCATTGAGCAATAAAACAGACAGTTTGGATATTGAAAATCAGCTACTTGCGCTAAATGTCGATGTTAATATACCTAACAGCATGGGCCTGTTTCCTTTGAGTCTAGCCGTTAAATATGGTAAAGAGCGGATAGTGTCAGCCTTATTGAAAGCTGGTGCAAAAATAGAGTTGGTGGGTGGGCTTACGCCATTGGAGAATAAGCTCCTTGCGGAGCTGGTTATGGGAGACGTTGAAAGTGATTCTGTGCAAGCATGAAAGCTGTGTTATCTCAATGAGAGCTGAGCAAGGTGAAAACTTACCTAGCAAACAGGAGTCTTTAAAATAAAATTTTGGTAATCCTACTTCAGTACCAAAGCAGGCATCAAAGGCTTCTACAAAATTAAAGCCAAAGGTAACAACGGGTGCTAGCTTTGCTCTTTATACTCGTAATACCTGAAAGTTGCATCTTTAAGTATCACGAGTTTTAAGATCGTTATTTCAATCTTAACGACAAATCTAATGCTTTAACGTGTTTGGTTAAGGCGCCAACCGAAATAAAATCAACACCCGTTTCAGCAAATTTACCAATAGTATCTAGGGTAACGTCTCCTGAAACTTCCAACTTAGCACCGCCACCTTGAGCTTGATAGTCTTTATTGATTTGCACGGCATCGAGCATCATGGTGACATCAAAGTTATCCAGCATGATGATATCGGCATTGGCCTCAAGCGCTTGTTTGAGTTCATCAAGTGATTCGACTTCCACTTCTACCGTTTTGTTTTGATGATTACCACGGGCAGTTTCAACCGCCTGAGCAATACCACCACAGGCTAAAATGTGGTTCTCTTTGATAAGAAAGGCATCAAATAAGCCGATACGATGATTGTGACCACCGCCGCAAGTGACCGCATATTTTTGAGCTAGGCGCATACCCGGTAATGTTTTACGAGTATCCAATAGTTTTGTGTTCGTTCCTGCCAGTTTATCGACATATAATTTTGTGAGAGTGGCAACGCCCGATAGCGTTTGAATAAAATTCATGGCGGTGCGTTCACCGGTTAAGATCACGTGAGCCGGACCTTCAAATTCACACAGCACTTGGTTGGCGACGATAAGATCGCCATCATCGACATGCCAATGTAGTACGACTTCGCCACCCAATTGATTGAATACTTGCTCTGCCCATGCTTTACCACAAAATATCCCATCTTCACGGGTGATCAAATGACCCTGAGCTTGCTTATCTGTGGGGATAAGAGATGCGGTAATATCGGCTTCAAGTAACTGTTGCGCCCGCAAACTTGCCGTATTATTTGCGGCTGGCGTCAAGCCAAGATCTTCGTTTAAAGCTGTGGTTACAGAGAGTCGAATGTCATTTTCGAGCATGAGTGGAAATCCTTGCAAAACCAAAGTAAAACAGCACAATCCTGTTGGAGTGTCGCTAATGGCGCAAGGGTATCATATTGATCACTGCGCATGAAGATTTGAAGTGTGATTGAGGTTTTACTGCGAGTTTATAAACAAAATTTCACGACATTAAGACGATAAATCTCCGATAATTAGAAGCAAGTTCTCTAAAATCAATATCTTATCGCAACATGAGCCTATCTGTCGAAACGAAAGACATAACAAAGATGGCAGACTCTGTCTCCGCTGAATTAGATTTACACATACCTGATGAAGATTATCAGTCCATTGTCGCGGTTGAGGCCTATTTATATTCAAACTCAAGCCCTGAAAAACACGCCGCCATAAAAGGATTCTTCCGCCAGCTCATTGATTGTCACTCAACCACGAATCATAACTTTTTGATCCACTTCATTAATAGTTATTTGTATCCTCATGCTCAGAGTAAATTAATGATGCTGCCTGAGCAGAGCGGCTCTAAAGTATGGTTGTGTCGTATTACACACACTTCCAGCTTTGATTGTCATTTAAATACACAAGCATTGGTTACGCTAGCTCATCCTTTGAACCCTATACCCAAAATTGAACTGGATAGTTCAAAATGTCGCTCTCAAGCATCTGTGCTCTCTAATCGAAAGCGTCACTGTGACAATCCAAGTCTATTGCCGCCTAAAGTTGTTAAACAAGAGATTTCAGAGCAAAAGAGCCAACCAGAGCAAGAACAACACCCACATGTGCAACAAACAAAGGCTTCGGTGTTCAGTGAAGAAGTACTAGAACGAGTTAGGAGCACTGCACATCAGCAATATAAAGCAGATATGGTGGCTGTTGGAAAGCATCAACAAAAAAAACGGTATATTGATGCATGTACTCAAGTATTGTTTGAGCTCGTCACGGGTAAAATCGCTGACGGTATTACCACATGGTATGAAGACTGTGGTTGGTTACCAGATTATTGTATCGCGAGTGATGGCTTAAAAATAGGAATGTTCAGTGATTTTAAAATCTCGATTGAGTTAGAGATGACGGATTTAACGCAGGCTAAAAAGCAGCATGGCGATGAAGTTAAAAGAAAAGTTGGGCGGTTGAAACAATATCTTTCAGTGGTAAATACTATTATTGATTTTTTTCCTCAATTACCTAAAGAAATCGAGAGTGAAAAGAGTGTTGAAAATCGTCCACCAAAGAGCGCAGCGCAAATTAATGAAGAAAAACAGGCGTTTGTTAAAAGAGAATTAACTGCAGCGCAAGTTATAGTGAGTTTGGCTGAAATGAAAATCATCACAATATTAAAGTCGACGACTGAACTGCAAAGAAAAGAACAAGCTTCACGCTGGTTAACGGTAGAACAAGAGTGGGAAAATTCAGCAGAAGAGATAGTAAGCTTTAAAGCAACCCTTAATTCTGAAGCTAGTTCAGCTGAATTTCACATTCGGTTTTTGAATACGATCAACTCACCCAACCAAAAATCGTAAGTAACGACAATAAGGCCACTAACAAAATAAATGTGCGTTTGGTTAACGTAAGTAAAGCTAAGGTTGACTGTATACACACTGGTGAATCTGATTTTTCTGGTAACATTTCAGCCGCAAGCGCGGTTTCAGTAATAATATCTCTGGCACAAGAGGTTGGGTTGCTGGCGCGAGATATCCATGTGCTTAACGCCAAAGAAAAGTGTCCACTAAGAAGGTAACCAAACGCAAAAATGCGGCTGGGTATCCAATCTACAATGAAAAATAGGTTAGATAAGATGGGGAGCGTTCTTTGCTCTTTTCTTGCTTTATCCGCATAAAAGCGAATGGTGCTGTAAAATACAATACCAACAGGTCCAAGTAACACAAGGTAAATTGCAATCGCGCCATAGTGACGGTAATTGAGCCATGCGACACTTTGCCCGACTTTTTTTCCTAATTCTTTTTCCCCACTGGCATCCAACTTTTGGTGACAATCAAGTTGATCGGCAAAACGAAAACACCCTTGCACGTCACCATTACTTGCGGATTGCATAAATTGTTTGAAAATGTCACGAAGCTCTGTATGACTAAAACAAATGGATGCCGCTATCACCCAGAGCAATAAACTGATGCCGCCCCATAACACACCTTGTGCTAACCAAAGCAGTACCGCCATAACAATGGTAGGAAGGGTCAAACCCAAGAGTAAAAATAACGGAGAGGTCAGTGAATTATCACCAATGAACAGTCGATGAAATCGTTCGAGTATTGCATCAATTTGAAACGACGTTGACACCCATTTCATACGTTCTACAAATATTGCTATCAATAGTGAAAATAATGCCATTTCTGTTCATCCAAACTGAGCTTATCCTTTCCGTTAGGATAAATGAGATAAATAATAATTCCAATTAAAATAGGGGCCTGGATCGGTTTTTCTGTTCGGGGCAATGTCACTATGACCTGTTATGCGCTCTGAAGTTATTTGGGGGTACGCTTGCATGATGTCCTGAGTTAATGAAATCAAGCATTGGTATTGTTGTTCAGAGAAAGGCTGGTGGTCACTGCCCTCAAGCTCTATGCCGATGGCAAAGTCATTACAGTTCTCGCGCCCTTTAAACTCAGATACACCTGCATGCCATGCTCTGTCATCACAGCATACATATTGGTGTAATGTACCATCACGAAAAATAACGAAGTGAGCCGATACTCTCAGGCCTTGTAGTTGTGAAAAGCTTTTATGGGCTTGGCAATCTAAGCAGCCCATAAATAAGTCATCAACATAGGATGTACCAAACTGCTCGGCAGGTAAGCTGATATTGTGTATTACTAATAAGCTGACTTCATTATTAGGTCGTTTATTAAAGTGAGAAGAATGTCGATGTGTAGCGCTTTGGTGCCAGCCATCGCGAAAAGTACGTGCCATTGAGATCTTGCTTGTCGATTTTTAAACACTATAGCAAAGTCTATGTCGAAATATACGAGTATATTTAACTAAGGGTTTTGTAACGGTTTAAACACAAAATCACTCACCTCGAGTTTTTTCGGTCCTAAATTTGGTTTTTTTGCCGCTTCAGCCCAGAATTCTTTGGTTGTAGCAAAGTGGGTATTTTCACTTTGTGGGGTGGTGTAGTGTTGTAAAAAGCTGTTAAAGTCTGTGGCTAAGGTTTCAAATCCTGATTGTTTTAGAAAAGTGATAACACGTGTGATCCTTAGGAAATTGTGATCGAAACCATGAGAGTTATTGACTCGTTTGTCGAAGTTAGCGATTTGTCGCGCATCAGTAAGATCTTCTTCAAACCCTCCATCTGTCAGTTTGATCCCCCAATGGTTTAGCATGGCATTGAACTGCTTGAATATTTCACGTTGCAGTCGTTTGTCATGTTGGATGTCCAATACCATTTCTTGGGTTAACAATGGTGCTTTAGGGTTGTGGCGGCTGCATTCTGTAGAGGGGAATACCAATTGAATAAAATTGTGCTGGTTTTCTCTTTCATCTCCCGTAAATGCGTCAATTTGCGGTAATGTCCAGTTGGATTGGGGAAGAGGAACATCATTGAGCATCCATTTTCTCCAACGTACTGTCATCTTATGACTTTGGGTGTGACTTCGAGTAATGTCATCTTCTAACCAAGGCCAAGAGATGTCAGGTGTTCTCGTTTTGTCACTGCTTTCTTGCTGTATCTGGTCAGTATTGCCGTCATTGCTATAGGCTGATAAATTGAGTGTTTGAGTTACCTCCCATTCTTTCGGTAATACAAGTACATTCTCTTCTGGTGGACGAGCATAGGTGCCACTGTGTTTTACGATTAATTTAATGCCTGTTTTGATGTGACCATTGTGTAACGTCGGAGCGTATGCGAGTTCGTTTTGCCTGGCGAGGAGGTCATTTAATTTGGCTAAGTGGGGAGCCATTTCTCTGCCACTGTCGGCATGAGTTAAATGAAAAAACGCTTCTACAGCATCTGCTTTATTAGAGGTTTGAGTAAAATTATACACTCGTGAGAAAACATTAGTGTAACTAGAAAGTTCTTCTAAGCTTGCCGCGACTTTTATCGTGTTAACTTCTGCTCCTGTGAGGAATTCATTTGTATATGCCGTTTTTAGTTGTAAGCTTGGTGATACCCCTGTATTAGGTGAAGCCATAACGTTAACCTCTTGAAATAGGTCAATAACTATTTTGGAGTGTTACTTTCCCCAAAAGTGAAAAGCCAACAGTATTTATTTGCTCAGCTGGGCAACTGGTTGTGAAGTACAATGTCACAAAACAGCTTTATGGAATCAGGAAACTCAATGATTACTTGTTTTACTTGCTGATGCTCTGATTCGGTTTCTTGCATAATTTCTTGGATCCCGGAAAATAAATCTGCTGTCCAAGGGTCGTCAGCGAGAAGATCCTCTCCGTCATCCTTTTGCTGATTCCTGACGGCTAATAGCTTACTAAATAGAGCTTCGAAACCAGTCATTGATTCTTGTTTAGTACCCTCTATTTGATTGCTGCCTTCAATGGCCACTTCTGTCAAAGGATTTAGTTTAGCTTCTTGGATTTTGGCAAATTCAGTCAATTTATCGTGATGCTCTTCAGGAACACATTGCATAATCGCTGAGGCGATTCGGGTAAAGTTCTCACCTTTGGGGGGCTCTGGTGTGTCTAGTAAAGCAAGCTGTGTTAACAGTTTATCTATATTTGCAGCAGGTACAGTGCTTACAAACGTGACAGCCGTTCGCTGTAACGTTTGAGAAAGCGCTTTATATTCTTGGGTTAAGAGCATTTGGTCGAGGAGGTTCTCGTTTCCTTGTAGTTGCGGGGGTAATTCTGAAGAAGCTGAAATGGCGGCCATGATGAGAATCCTGTGAAAGCTTAACGATTTACCTAGATTGTATCGATTCGTGACTTGAACAAAAGTGAATTATTTTTCATGCGATGTAATTGGTCAGACCGCTCTGATGAATCCCCTCTAATTCACACGATAAAAGGATTTGAGTCATGGATCACACCCCACGTTTTTTCCATTGTGTAGACTTTAACATTTCCATTTGCTAAAGTGCTGCAACTCAAAAAAATTGGTAAGACCAATTTACATATTAACCGCTATGCTTATATGTACTGGTTCTAAGTTCATATAAATAGGAAGGATAACGTGGCATACAGCAAGGTCAGCCAGCCGAAAATTTCTGATGTCATCATGGGTCAACTGGAACAAATGATCCTTGAAGGCAGTTTACAGCCGGGGCAAAAGCTACCGCCTGAGCGTGAGCTCGCGGCGCAGTTTGACGTGTCTCGTCCGTCACTGCGTGAAGCGATTCAGAAATTAGAAGCCAAAGGCTTACTGAGTCGTCGTCAAGGTGGAGGCACCTTTGTTAAAGCTCAGCTTTGGCAGAGTATGGCTGATCCTATTGTTGAGCTGATGCAAAGCGATCCAGAAAGTCAGTATGATTTATTGGAGTTTCGTCATGCCACTGAAGGCATGATGGCCTATTTTGCTGCCCTTCGCGGTACCGATGCTGATTTGCAGTCCATTAAGCGCTGCATTGTCGAAGTAGAACAAGCGACAGAGATTGAGCAAAAGGCTACAGCGATTGTGAATTTCTATCGGTCCATTGCCGAAGCTTCCCACAATGTCGCTATGTTGCATTTGGTACTAAGCTTAGAACCTGTTTTACATAAAAACGTAGCTGAAAATTTAGTGTTACTGCATCGTCGTCCAGAAGCCGCCCAAATGGCTAATGACCATCGCCGTGGTCTGCTGGCAGCGATTGTAGCTAGAAACCCCCATGAGGCACGCGAAGCTTCCAATAAGCACCTTAGCTATATTGAAGAAATCATGTTGTCGACACGGGAAGAAAACAGCAGGTTGCAACGCAGTCTGCGCCGTTTAAAGAGCAATGACTAAGCGCGGGCTTTGTCGTCGTATATAAATAGAAAGAAGGACAGTGTCATGTCTGAAGATTTACTACAAGACGTAGATCCATTAGAAACTCAGGAATGGCTTGAAGCCATGCAAGCGGTATTGGAACAAGAAGGTCCTGAACGTGCGCATTACTTACTAGAAAAAATGATCGACAAGGCGCGTCGTAACGGAACTTATCTGCCTTATAAGTCTACAACCGCTTACTTAAATACTATCCCTGCGGGCCAAGAGCCACAGATGCCGGGTAACCAAGAAATGGAACACCGCATTCGCGCGTTAGTACGTTGGAATGCCTTGGCAATGGTATTGCGTGGGTCGGCAAAAGATCTAGAGCTTGGTGGTCACATTTCAAGTTTCGCATCCAGTGCTACTATCTATGATGTGTGCTTTAACCACTTCTTCCGTGGTCCAAATGAAAAAGACGGCGGTGACTTAGTTTACTTCCAAGGTCACATCGCTCCGGGGATCTATTCTCGTTCTTTCCTTGAAGGTCGTTTAACTGAAGATCAGCTAGCCAACTTCCGTCAAGAAGTGGATGGTGAAGGTCTATCTTCATACCCACATCCAAAATTAATGGGTGATTACTGGCAGTTCCCAACGGTATCTATGGGTCTTGGTCCTATCCAAGCCATTTACCAAGCACGCTTCCTTAAATATCTGACTGACCGTGGTATCAAAGATTGTTCAGAGCAAACCGTATACTGCTTCTTAGGTGACGGTGAGTGTGATGAGCCAGAAGCATTAGGTGCGATTGGTTTAGCGGCACGTGAAGAGCTTGATAATCTAGTCTTCATCATCAACTGTAACTTACAGCGTCTAGATGGTCCTGTTCGTGGTAACGGTAAGATCATTCAAGAGCTTGAAGGCACCTTCGCGGGCGCTGGCTGGCAAGTGGTTAAGCTGATTTGGGGTCGTTATTGGGATCCACTGTTAGCGTCTGACACCAGCGGTAAGCTGCTGCAGTTAATGGAAGAAACCGTGGACGGTGAATACCAAAACTGTAAGGCTAAAGGTGGCGCGTATACTCGTGAACACTTCTTTGGTAAGTACCCAGAAACTGCTGCTATGGTAGCGAACATGTCTGATGATGACATCTGGCGTCTAAACCGTGGTGGTCATGATCCTGTTAAGATTTACGCTGCTCTTGATAAAGCCAAAAAGACCAAAGGTCGCCCAACGGTTATTCTAGCGAAAACCGTTAAAGGTTATGGTCTAGGTGATGCGGGTGAAGGTAAAAACATCGCTCATAACGTGAAAAAGATGGCGGTTGATTCTATTCGTGAATTCCGTGATCGCTTCAACATCCCAGTACCAGATGACAAGCTAGAAGAAATTCCATTTTATCACCCAGGTATGGACTCACCTGAAGTGAAGTACATGCTTGAGCGTCGTCAAACGCTACACGGTTTTGTACCGCAGCGTTTAGAGAAATTCTCTGAAGAGATGCAAGTACCTGCACTGAGCACCTTTGATAATGTACTGAAAGGCTCAAACGGTCGTGAAATTTCATCGACGATGGCATTCGGTCGTATTCTGACTTCACTGCTAAAAGACAAGCAAATTGGTAAGAACATCGTTCCTATCATTCCTGATGAAGCGCGTACTTTCGGTATGGAAGGTCTATTCCGTCAGGTAGGTATCTACGCTCACGAAGGTCAAAAGTACGTTCCACAAGATAAAGATCAAGTGGCTTACTATCGTGAAGACAAGAAAGGTCAGGTACTCCAAGAAGGTATTAACGAGCTAGGTGCAATGTCATCTTGGGTTTCAGCGGCCACCAGTTACTCGGTGAACGACAAGCCAATGATCCCATTCTACATCTACTACTCAATGTTCGGTTTCCAACGTATTGGTGACTTAGCGTGGGCAGCGGGTGACATGAAAGCCCGTGGTTTCCTAGTGGGTGGAACTTCAGGTCGTACAACGCTTAACGGCGAAGGTTTACAGCACCAAGATGGTCACAGCCACATTTTGGCAAATACCATCCCGAACTGTGTGACTTACGATCCTACTTACGGTTATGAGATTGCCGTTATCGTTCAAGACGGTATCCGTCGTATGTACGGTGAGCAAGAAGACATCTTCTATTACCTAACCACCATGAACGAAAACTACGTTCAGCCTGCGATGCCAGAAGGCGCGGAAGAAGGCATCAAGAAAGGTATCTACAAGCTAGAGACGCTTGAAGGTTCTGGTAAAGGTAAAGTACAGCTTATGGGCTCAGGTACTATCCTTGAGCAAGTTCGCAACGCGGCTGAAGCCTTATCGAAAGATTTCGGTATCACGACTGACGTATTCTCAGTCACCAGCTTCAACGAGCTAACTCGTGATGGTCAAGACGTTGAACGTTACAACATGCTTAACCCAACAGCTACGCCGAAGAAGCCTTACATCTGCGAAGTGATTTCAGCAGACAGCCCTGCAATTGCGGCTACTGACTACATGAAGATCTACGGTGAGCAACTGCGTAACTACATGCCAACCGACTATAAAGTGCTAGGTACTGATGGTTTCGGTCGCTCTGACAGCCGTGCTAACTTGCGCCACCACTTCGAAGTGGACGCTAAGTTCATCGTAGTAGCTGCACTGAAGAGCCTTGTTGACCGTGGCGAACTACCAGTAAACGTATTGACTGACACCATCAAGCAATACGGTATCGATACTGACAAAGTTAACCCACAACACGCATAAGAGGAATTAAGACATGGCTGAGTTAAAAGACGTTCTTGTTCCTGATATCGGTGGGGACGAAGTACAAGTTATTGAAATTTGTGGCGCTATCGGTGACAGCTTAGGTGAAGATGATGCGATCCTAACCGTTGAAAGCGATAAAGCGACCATGGACATTCCTGCGCCATTTGCGGGTGTGTTAAAAGAGCTTAAAGTCGCTGTGGGTGACACCATCTCTGAAGGTGCACTTATTGCTAAGCTTGAGTCAGGTGATGCGCAAGCAGCACCGGCTCCAGCCGCTGAAGCGCCAGCACCCGTTGCTGAAGCACCTAAAGCTGAAGCTGCGCCTGCTCCTGTTGTTGAAACGGCGCCTGCTGCCCCAGCGGCATCTGAAGTGATCAACGTAACCGTACCAGACATTGGTGGCGACACTGACGTTCCAGTGATTGAAATTCTGGTTAGCGTTGGTGACCAAATTGACGTTGATGCAGGTCTTGTGACCCTTGAGACTGACAAAGCTACTATGGACGTACCATCGCCAAAAGCGGGTATCGTTAAGTCGGTTGAGCTTAAAGAAGGTGACAAGGTATCGGAAGGTACGTTAGTGATCACGCTTGAGACACAAGGTGAAGCACCAGCTGTTGCGTCTGCGCCGAACGTTGAAGCGCCAAAAGCGGTTGAAGCACCAAAAGCAGCTGCGCCTGCACCAGCGGCACAACCTCCAGTACCTCATCACCCAAGTGCTAAAGCACCTGCGGTAAGCGGTAAAGTGGTTCATGCATCACCAGCCGTTCGTCGTCTTGCACGTGAGTTTGGTGTTGATTTAACTCAAGTGACAGGTACCGGTCGTAAAGGTCGTATCGTTAAAGAAGACGTACAAGCTTACGTGAAATACGAGCTGTCTCGTCCTAAAGCGACCGCTGCACCAAGTGCTGGTGGCGAAGGTGGTTTGCACGTGATTGCTGCACCTAAGGTTGATTTTGCGAAATTTGGTGAAGTGGAAGAAGTGCCGTTAAGCCGGATTCAAAAGATCTCTGGTCCAAACTTGCACCGCAACTGGGTAACCATCCCACACGTGACGCAGTTTGACGAAGCCGACATCACTGAACTTGAAGCCTTCCGTAAGCAGCAAAACGAACTGTTAGCGAAGCAAAAGCTTGGCGTTAAGATCACTCCGCTTGTATTTATGATGAAAGCGGCCGCGAATGCACTACTGCAATTCCCTGTGTTTAACTCAAGTTTAAGCCCAGATGGTGAGTCGCTGATCAAGAAGAAATACGTTCACATTGGTATTGCCGTTGATACGCCAAACGGTCTTGTAGTTCCGGTTATCCGTGACGTTGACCAAAAAGGTGTACTTGAGCTGTCTAAAGAGTTGACGGAAGTGTCTGTTAAAGCGCGTGATGGCAAGCTAAAAGCCGCTGACATGCAAGGCAGCTGCTTCACTATCTCAAGCTTAGGCGGTATTGGTGGTACGGCGTTTACCCCAATCGTGAACTACCCAGATGTAGCGATTCTTGGTGTATCTAAGTCGGAAATGAAACCGAAGTGGAACGGCAAAGACTTTGAACCTCGTCTGATGTTGCCACTGTCATTATCTTACGATCACCGTGTAATTGATGGTGCCATGGCCGCACGCTTTGCGGTAACACTATCCGGTGTATTGTCAGATATACGTAAGTTAGTTCTGTAATTGAAAAAAAGGCTGCCTAAATGGCGGCCTTTTTGTTGGTATTAATCACATTCCCACGCTAAAATGCGAGCTATCGTGATGTTACTTTTTGAAAGAGTGGCATCGTCCCTACGGGAATGAATGATAATAATTGAGGAAGACATGAGCGAAATCAAAACTCAGGTTGTCGTATTAGGAGCTGGCCCTGCTGGTTATTCTGCGGCATTCCGCGCAGCGGATTTAGGTTTAGAAACCGTGATCGTTGAACGTTACAACACACTTGGTGGTGTTTGCCTTAACGTAGGTTGTATCCCTTCAAAAGCGCTACTTCACGTTGCTAAAGTGATTGAAGAAGCGAAGATGGTAAGCAATCACGGCGTGGTATTTGGTGAGCCACAAATCGATCTTGATAAGCTACGCAGCTACAAGGAAGAAGTGATCGGCAAGTTAACTGGCGGTCTAGGCGGCATGTCTAAGATGCGTAAAGTTAAAGTCGTTAACGGTCTGGGTAAATTTACTGGTCCAAACAGCATCGAAGTTGAAGGCGAAGACGGTAAAACCGTTGTGAATTTTGACAATGCGATCATTGCGGCAGGTTCACGTCCTATTCAATTACCATTCATTCCACATGAAGACCCACGTATTTGGGATTCTACTGATGCGTTAGAGCTGAAAGAAGTACCTGAAAAGCTGCTTATTATGGGTGGTGGTATTATTGGCCTAGAAATGGGTACTGTGTACTCTGCATTAGGCAGTCAAATTGATGTGGTTGAAATGCTTGACCAAGTGATCCCAGCGGCTGATAAAGACGTTGCTAAAGTCTTCACTAAGCAAATCAAGAAAGATTTCAACTTGATGCTAGAAACTAAAGTGACCAAAGTTGAAGCTAAAGATGATGGCATTTACGTAACAATGGAAGGCAAAAAAGCGCCGGCTGAGCCTGTTCGTTACGATGCTGTTCTTGTTGCCATTGGTCGTACGCCAAATGGTAAGTTACTTGATGCTGATAAAGCGGGCGTGAACATCGATGAGCGTGGTTTCATCAATGTAGACAAGCAACTGCGTACCAACGTACCTAACATTTTCGCGATTGGTGACATTGTTGGTCAACCAATGTTGGCGCATAAAGGTGTGCATGAGGGTCACGTAGCGGCTGAAGTTATCTCTGGCATGAAGCACTACTTCGATCCTAAAGTGATCCCTTCCATTGCTTACACGGCTCCAGAAGTTGCATGGGTTGGTCTAACCGAGAAAGAAGCGAAAGAGCAAGGTGTTAACTTTGAAACCGCAACGTTCCCTTGGGCTGCAAGTGGCCGTGCTATTGCATCTGATTGTTCAGAAGGTATGACTAAGCTTATCTTTGATAAAGAGACTCACCGCGTGATTGGTGGTGCTATCGTTGGTGTTAACGGTGGTGAACTACTGGGCGAAATCGGTCTTGCTATTGAGATGGGCTGTGATGCAGAAGACATCGCTTTGACGATTCACGCTCACCCAACGCTGCATGAGTCAGTGGGTCTAGCGGCTGAAATCTATGAAGGTTCAATTACTGATTTGCCAAACCCAAAGGCAAAGAAAAAGTAATTTGAAGCTGTCTTGATAAGCATTTAAAGCCTCGATCTCGGTCGGGGTTTTTTTATGGCTTATTAGGGGGAAATTTAACAACATTCATTACTTCAGCTTTCTTCATCGTTTGTGATATATGTGTTATTAAATGTTGTTATAGTTCTTGTTCATCTTGTCCTAATAAATAAAATGACTCTAAAATCCCTTCTTTTAATTCAATCTGATGAGCGATTTGTGATAATCCCATACTCCGAGCAATGTCCAAGGGCGTTTTGCGTTTCCACCATGCCGGAGGTGCATCATACAGCTTCCATTTCGGCCACTTCGTAAGCACAGCCTTTACCGTTGCTAATGATTTAGATCTGACGGCTAAATGAAGAATATTTTCCCCATTGTCATCGACCTCAAAGATATCTGGATCATGCTTTAATAGACATTGAACCATTAATGAACGGCCTTTTTTAATGGCATAGAAAAGCGGTTTATCGAACTGTATGCGTAACCTAAGTAGATCTGGATATTGGGACAATAGCATATCGCAGATGATGGGAGCATGCTGTTTGCTAGAGTCAATAATCGTTTGGAGTATGCTTTTATGAGAGACCGTTGTTATTGTTAGCAACGAATCAAAAAGGTCTTTTTCGGTGTTCTTGAAAATGAGATTAACAGCATCGATTCTTCCATACTGACAGGCTTTAAATAATGCTTCAGCCAGTACATGATGAGAGGGATTGAAATCTAAAATGGCTTCAATTGCGGGTATATTGTTGGCGGATACCGCGTGTAATAACAATTGATTTCGAGCATAAATACCAATGTGGTTGATTTTCCTCTCAGATGCTTGCATTAACCAATATGAAATCGCGTCTTTATTATGAGTTGGGCTTTGTTCGGCTTCAGCAATAATACCTAACATTTGTTGTTGTTGAGGGCTTGTATAACTTAGGCAAAATAGCTTTAGCGTATGCTCTTTAACGCTGGAACTCGGGATCAATTCCGTAAATGGCAATGACAATAGATATTTCAGTATGTGAGGTTGATTGTATTTTATTGCTCGAATGGTAAGTGGAAATGAAACCAGTTGCTTTAAGTTGACGCTAATATTGTTCTGCAAGTTAACATTATAAGTGTTGAATAAGAATATGAGTGACTCTAAGCTCCCAGCCATCACCGCCGTTCTATATGGGGAGCCAGTTGTTTTTACAAGCAAGATCTCTTTGTCATCATTGCTTTGATAATGAGTAAATATTTTTTCCAGTACTTTTACTTTGTTCAGCTCGCAGGCTAACTGGATGGGATCAGTAACTTTTTCTCCCGATTTTGATGATGCAGGAAAATATTCTTGGTAGCACGAAAGAAATCGCTCCGTTAAAAGAAGCTTATCAATAAGGTCGTATAGCTCATTTTTACAGGCCTGATTAAACAAAAAAAAGAATTGGTGGGTAGTGAGGTGCTGCGCTGATAGCATCCAGCCGGGTAAGTATGTGGCTATATGTGAGTGACAGATCCTTGCATCATAGTCGATGGATTTAAGCTTATGTTGCTGTATAAGGCATTTGGCTTGTAATTTAGTCGGAAGATGGGGAAATGCTAGAGTAAGTTGCTGAAAATTAGCTTCTTGTTTTATCCATCGGCTAATCGCTTGATAATTTTGTTTTTCTTCCAAAAACCTTCCGCATTCACAAATCATGGGAGCCAGATGCTGAGGGACCGACTCAATACTGAAGCGAGACAAAAATTGTAAGTGGTCCATAAAGTCATTGGTATTGTTCGCGCAATCTTTATAAATCAATAGTCTAAGAATGGGGTGAGCTTGATGTAATGGAAGATGAACTAAATCAGTTAAAAGAAGACTATTCGACTCAGGCCTATCATTGGTAATGTTAAAAGTGAGAAAATTGTGGGTGGTGACATGCATGGCGCATTGTTGGCTACCGTGTGATTTTGATGAAAGTACGGTTATATCTGAAGACGGCTTTTTAGGTAGATTAAATACATCGAATATCCATTTGACCTTATCATTTCTTGGTTTGGCAAGAGTTAATGTGGATGCGAAGTATAATTCACACCAAAACGCGGTTAAGGTTAAATCAAGTGCTTGGGTTTCTGCGAGGGACAGTCTTAGAGTGGTGTTCTTTGTCTTACTGATGCCGATCACAATTTGTAATTGTGCTTTTATAGCATCATTAATTTCATGTCTAGTACAAAAATTGTTTACTTGGGTACTAATAAACGAATGCAGTTCTTTTGTCGCTTTTGCTTTTGCGGCTCGAAGCAAGCAAAGGCTGGGGTAGGCAAATAACGATTTTCCTAGGGCGGGAGTTTTCATTATTGGTGATGGCAATTTCTTGATTGCCAACCGTCTTGTGGCTTCATCAATGTCGGGGTCAGCCAATAATTGTGTTAATTCTGAGACTTGTTGAGTGATGGATCCGAAAAAGATGTCCCCGTCATCAAGCGTTGACTGTTGATGAATCATGATATTGGCGAACTGAACAAACAGTACGGCGTGATAGCCGATGTCTAAGTGTGATAGCTGTTCACGGTACGGGTGGGCTAAGCTATCGATATCAGGTGCATGTAAATCATGAATGTCAGGTGGGGAAAAGCCTTCGATTTCTGGAAAAGTAAAATAGCCCAGCCTTTCACATAGCGCTCTGAATGCCTTCACTTCAGTTGTGGTTTGGAACTCAATGCCATTCGTTGGTTGTGATTGGGTTGGGAGGTAGCTTTCTTCTGCTTTAGGCGGACAAAAAGCGGGATTCATTAGTATCATTAGCTGGGAGCTATAAAGTGCTTTTAGCTAAATATAATGTGAAGCCGCTATCGAAGATAGCGACTCGGATTAATCTTTGATTAACATTAATTGTGAAAGCCAAATGCTAATCGTTGGATCCGCATTTGGCTGATGATATAAGTTACTCGCCTACTGGTTGCTGCTTTTCAATAATATCTGAGGTAATGGTTAAGATACGTCCGTTTCTGATCAGAGTGATCTTTGCTTTAGAGCCAGGCTTACTTTCAGCAATTAAATCTTTAAGGCTCCACAATCCATTCATTCCCGCTGGAATATCGTGGCCATCGAATTGAGTGATAACATCGTATTTTTGTAATCCGGCCTTTTCAGCAGGTGAGTTGTCATCAATTTGTGTGACAAGCACACCGTTAAAGCTTGGAAGCTTCAGAATTTGTACGGCCTTGGCATTTACCGCATCACCACCAAAACCTATCGCACCACGGATGACTCGGCCATTTTCGATTAATTTTTCCATAATGCTATATGCGAGTCGAATTGGAATAGCGAAATTGATGCCATGGCCGTTCTCGCCGGCCACTTGAAAGGCAGCAGTATTGATACCGATTAAATTTCCTTTGGTATCAATGAGGGCACCGCCTGAATTACCAGCATTAATGGCGGCATCCGTTTGTAGGAAATCTTGAAAGTTAGAACTTAAGCCATTTCGGCCTGTGGCGCTGATGATCCCTTGGGTGATGGTTTGGCCAATATTGTATGGGTTACCTATTGCTAATGCGATGTCACCGACTTGGGCGATATGATGAAGATCGACAGACGCCGTGGGCAGTTCAGTGGCATTAATACGCAGTACCGCTAAATCGGTTTCTGGATCCATACCAATAATTTCTGCATTAAATTGACGACCATCTTGCAAAACGGCATAAATTTCATCGGCTTTTTTGATCACATGATAATTGGTGAGGATGTAACCTTTTTTGTTCATGATCACACCAGAACCTAGCCCTTGTAAGCTCTGGCGTGAAGTTAATGCATTAATGCCATTAGAACGAGAGGGGACAAAGTTAATGTTATAGATATTAACAACAGCTGGTGCCGCTTGTCTGACCGCTGGGGCAAAAGAAAGAGGAGCATCGCTATGTTTACCCCACTGATTAAAATCTAATAGTTTTCCTGAATTGGCGTTTAACAATAAGAAAATCACAGCCATAAACAAACCTAAAACAATGGCTTTGGCAATGTATATTGCAATGTTTTTTACAAGCATGGAAAACCTAATGAGAAGCTTAATTAGCGAGAAATAGTAACAAAGAACACGGCGGTTGCAAAATAGACAAGAAATTGATCTAACAAATAAAAAGGGAAGCTGAGCTTCCCTTAAACAAGTTAGGTAAATGTTTTTCTTAGCGCAGTACTAAGAATAGGTAAGCATCTCCACGACGAACCTTAAGCGCTACCGCTCCCTGCTTATCTTTAAGTGCCTTACGTAGGGCATTTAAATTGCGAATTTTATTGCGGTTGATCCCTACAATCACATCGCCTTTTTGCAGATCACTCATTGCCGCAGGTGAATTTGGCGCAACGTCAGTAATTTCAACGCCACCTTTACCGTCTTTAAGCGCTGCACCAGCCAACATTGGATGCAATTCAGCAGCCCCTTTTTCGGCAACTTGGCTGGCTTCACCTAAAGTGACATTCAGCGTTTTCTTTTCACCATCGCGTATGATGCCGAGTTTGACTTTTGCACCCGCGCCTAAGCTAGCGATCCTTGCCGCAAGCTCAGTGAAAGAGCGAATGTTTTTACCATTAATGCTGACAATGATGTCGCCAGCTTTCATTCCGGCTTTCGCCGCAGCACTATCAGGGGTTACTTCACCAACAAAGCCACCATGTTTAGTATCAAGTCCAAAGCCTTTGGCTAGCTCTGGGCTTAAATCGCGTCCTGATACACCAAGTACGCCACGGCGAACTTCACCATGCTCGATAATTTGATTGGCTAGGTTACGAACCATGTTGATTGGGATCGCAAAACCAATTCCCACGTTACCACCACTGGGTGCAACAATGGCGGTGTTGATGCCAATCAACTCTCCGCGGAGGTTAACAAGTGCACCACCTGAGTTACCACTGTTGATGGCTGCATCGGTTTGAATAAAGTTTTCTAGTTGCTCGATGCCTAAGCCGCTACGACCTAGAGCACTCACAATTCCAGAAGTAACGGTTTGACCTAGACCAAAAGGGTTACCAATGGCTACGGCGTAATCGCCCACATGAAGCTGATCTGAGTCTGCTACTTGAATCTGAGTCAGGTTTTTTGCTTTGATCTGTAGTAAAGCAACATCAGCATTGGCATCACTACCAATTAATTTGGCTGGAACTTCACGACCATCAATTAGACCTACGGTAATGTCGTCGGCATTATCAATCACGTGGTGATTGGTGATGATGTAGCCTTTTTGGGCGTCAATGATGACCCCTGAGCCTAGACCTCTAAAAGGGCGTTTTTGTACTTGCTCTTGTGGTGCATTAGGGCCAAAGAAAAAACGAAACATATCAGGTACACGCTGTTTCGACACTTGAACGCCAGAAACATTTACAGAGACTACCGCAGGGGTGACTTTTTGTAGCATGGGTGCCAAGCTCGGCATGGCTTCACCGTCTTGCACTTGAGGTGCGGGGATCCCTGCCTGAGAAACAACGGGAGTTAATGATAAAGCTGCGCCTAGAAGGGCAGCAGAAAGTAGAGAATGTTTCATCTTCATCTATTTTGCTCCAAATACATACGTCAGTGAGGGTTTTGAACAACACTCATCAAAAGGAAAGGACTAAGCACTTTTGAATCTGTTAATACAAAATCCGACTATTCTGCACAATCAAAGTTCACAAATAATTAAAAAACATTAATTTTTTGATGATTAAAACAGCAGTTTGCTTCCAATAGTTATAATGGTGAATGAAAAAAATTCAAGTTAGCGTAGTGCTAAAGCGGATTGAATTGCAAAATATTATATCTTGATGAAAGGTCTTAAAAAGCATCCTATTCTGCTACTTTTTATACCATACGCCCCGTGCTAGACTTGCGCGGTTTTACAGCAAATTTAGGTGCAGTATTCGGTGACTCAATTAACTCCTTTACAACATTACCAACAAGATTTAACCCGAGATGGTTTTTCACATGATCCCGCGCAAGAGCAAGCGGTTCGAGCTTTGCAACGTGTTTATGATGATTTATTAGTGGCAGAGCAGCCAAATAGCCTGTGGCAGAATATTGGTAAGTTATTTGGGCGTTCAGTCACCAATAAGGTTAAAGGGTTATACCTTTGGGGAGGCGTTGGCCGCGGTAAAACTTATTTAATGGATACCTTTTTTGATGCTTTGCCGTTTGAGCAGAAGTTAAGGGCGCATTTTCACCGCTTTATGCATCAAGTCCATCGCGATCTAGATACTTTAAAAGGAACACAAGATCCCTTGTTGGTCATTGCTGATCAAATGGCTGAGCAATATCGAGTGATTTGCTTTGATGAATTTTTTGTGTCGGACATCACTGATGCCATGATATTGGGTACCTTGTTTCAAGCGCTTTTTCAAAGAGATGTTGTGCTGGTGGCCACTTCTAACATCATTCCTGATGATTTGTATAAGAATGGTTTACAGCGAGCGCGTTTTTTACCTGCTATTGCAGAGCTGAATGCCAATTGCCAAGTATTGAATGTTGACTCCGGTATTGATTATCGCCTTCGCACCCTAGAGCAGGCAGAAATTTATCATTACCCACTGGATGAGCAAGCGGAAACCAATTTGGCGCAATATTTTGCAAGCTTAAATCAAAACAGTGAAGTAACAACTGCTGCTATTGAAATCGAATCACGTGAAATCGCTATCCGTCAGCAAGCTAATGGAATGCTATTGGCCGATTTTATGGCTTTATGTGATGGCCCGCGAAGTCAGCGCGACTATATGGAGTTAGCTCGTTGCTATCACACTGTGATGATCAGTGGTGTAAAGCAAATGGGATTGCAGCAAACCGGTGATGATATCGCGCGTCGATTCTTAGCATTAGTGGATGAGTTTTATGAACGTCATGTTAAGTTGATCATTTCGGCTGAAGTGGCGCTTGAAGATATTTATACCGATGGTCTTTTGAGTTTTGAATTCCGCCGCTGTCGTTCTCGTTTGATTGAAATGCAATCCCATGATTACCTAGCGTTAGAACATTTACCCTAGCTCTCAAGTTTATGATGGCTTTGGTTTTACCTATTTTGAGGTAAGCTCAGAATATTGTTTTCTAACTAATGATGCTTTAGGTAACTCCCCTATTTGATGGCACTGATTCCAAGGCGCTTCTGTATACGAAGATACTCTAGACTGCTGGCTACCAGTTGGTCTAGGTCGAGGGCGTACGATAGAAGCGCAGCCAGAATCAGATAATTCTACTAGCTTTCCTTCAGCAACCTGCCTATATCTGTTTCCTTTTAACGTTGATGGAAAAGAAGGAGGTGGCGGCGGTAAAGTCATAGGATTATCATCATTATTAGTTAGCTTCTTTTCCTCAGAGTCGTCTATATCAATCAATATTTCCTCTGTTTTAAAGTGAATTAAGTCTTTTTCTGAATTGTTGTCATCACTTTTAGGTGTCGAATGAGTATCTATGATGCTATCCGTCATTGTTGGAGCAAGCTTCGGAAAGTAATCTAATAACACTTTTATTTCTTCTAATGAAAAAGCATAGTTAGTTAAGCACTTTTTTAAATCTGTAAGCTCAGATAAACGACCTTGTAAATATAGGGTGAGCTGTGAATGATCCATGGTTGAAATGTAATTCACGAGTTTTTGTGGACGAGGGGCGAGTGTGCATAATACATCTATCATTTCTGTTTGTAGGTCATGCATGTCTTCATTTGACCAATCTGGCTTTATTGACAAATCCGAGATGTGGCTAATTACACTATTTTTCATTAAAAACAGCACAATATAACAGCCGTGCAATCTGTCATTTGCCTCTACGGAATAATCTTGCTGTTTGAATGAGGCGATGAGAGTCATGGAAGAAGGCTTTTGATGAAAAGATTCCCATTGAGCTTGAGATGCTGAGCACGCTCTGTTCATTTGATCTGCTGGTATCTGATATTGCTCGAAAATGGATGAAAAGGCATTTAAGCACAAGTTCTTCTTGTTTACATACTTGGAGACAACAGCATAGGCTACATTAGGTAAGATAGGTTTTGCCTCTAATGCTGTTGCCATGATTTTTGCCTTGAGTGTAATAAGTGGAGCTTAATAGTAAGTGTGAAATAGAGAATCAAAAATAACCGTTTCGACTAAGAAATAATGTCTGTATCAATTGAAAGCAATGTTCGACTTTTAAACGACTAATTTCTGTTGGTCTGGATATGAAGTTCATAATGTAAAAAATAGATGATTTTTAATCCAATTATCTGTATAATCTGCCGCCTGCCCACGTTACTCTGCACGTAAGGTGCAGATTTTGATAGTCATTTCGTTTGCTCGAAGGGGCAAGTGAAGGTAAATTTTACGTTACTTATCCGGTGATAGGTAATTTGTAAACAACGTATTTAACTTTGGGTTTTTGTAATAATGAAGACTTTTACTGCTAAGCCAGAAACTGTAACTCGTGACTGGTATGTTGTTGACGCTGAAGGTAAAACTTTAGGTCGCATCGCAACTGAAATCGCTGCTCGCCTACGTGGTAAGCACAAGCCAGAATATACTCCTCACGTTGACACCGGTGATTACATCGTTGTTATCAACGCTGAAAAAGTAACCGTAACTGGTAACAAAGCGAAAGGCAAAACATACTACTCGCATTCAGGCTTCCCAGGCGGAATTAAGCAAATCAGCTTTGAAAAGCTGCAAGCTCACAAGCCAGAAATGATCATCGAGAAAGCAGTTAAGGGTATGTTACCAAAAGGTCCTTTGGGCCGCGCTATGTTCCGTAAACTTAAAGTTTACACAGGCGCAGAACATAACCACGCTGCACAACAACCTCAAGTTCTTGATATCTAAACGGGATTAAGCAAATGGCTGCAACTCAGTACTACGGCACTGGCCGTCGCAAAACTTCAACCGCTCGTGTATTCGCGAAAACTGGTAGCGGTTCTATCGTAGTGAATAAGCGTCCATTGGACGAGTATTTCGGTCGTGAAACGGCTCGCATGGTAGTTCGTCAACCACTAGAATTGGTTGAGATGCTAGAAAAGCTAGACCTAAACATCACTGTTAAAGGTGGTGGTACAACTGGTCAAGCTGGTGCAATCCGTCACGGTATTACTCGTGCATTGATGCAACTTGATGAAGCTCTACGTCCTACTCTACGTGCTGCTGGTTTCGTAACCCGTGATGCTCGTGAAGTTGAACGTAAGAAAGTTGGCTTCCGTAAAGCACGTCGTAAGAGACAATTCTCTAAGCGTTAATTTTCTACTCGGTATCGAGAACAAGAAAAGCAACGTTTCGACGCTTTACCAAAAAACCCAGCCTTGGCTGGGTTTTTTTATGGGCGTTAGGAAGTGGAAACTTTCCTCTAGCTAGGAAAATTTTCATGACGAGAAAGATCTTTCGTCGCTCCAGCGAAGGCAGGAAACGAAGTAACGACCGCTTTGTATGTCGGTAGCCTAGCATCTTTTAAACTGACAGCTACTGGGTACCAGTTTTCGCACTGGCGAATCCCCATTTTTTGATAAAAAGTGAGGATAAGAAAACGCTGAAACGCTGCAAGCCCATCCATGGGCGCTTGGCCTCGGCATCCATGCCTCGGACATTCAGCTTATTGCTTACCCTCTCCCTTGTATATTCAATCACTTGAAATTTTTTGGGAGCCCTCAGTGCTTTCGCAGATACGACGATTAATCCTTTAAATGAACTGTATTGCATGACGGCAGTGTTTAGCAACTATGCATGAGTTATCACTTTTCTCAAGCCAAAAAAAATCCTCCCGAAGGAGGATTTAATCAGTTCAATCAGAGTTCAAATTAAACCGCTGATTGGAAGATCACTTCTCCCGCTTTCTTAGTGTAACTTTCGATTTGGTCGAAGTTTAAGTAACGGTAAGTATCGGCTGCAGTCGCATCAATTTCTTTCGCGTACTCTTGATACTCAGCTGGCGATGGCAGACGACCTAGAATAGCCGCTACTGCTGCGAGTTCAGCTGAAGCTAGGTAAACGTTTGCGCCTGTACCTAGACGGTTAGGGAAGTTACGAGTCGAAGTCGATACTACGGTAGACTGCTCTGCAACACGTGCTTGGTTACCCATACACAGTGAACACCCAGGAGTTTCGATACGCGCACCTACACGACCAAAGATGCCGTAGTAACCTTCTTCAGTTAGTTGGTCACGGTCCATCTTAGTTGGTGGAGCAACCCATAGGCGAGTTGGTAGTGCTGTTGCGAACTTATCTAGCATCTTACCCGTTGCGCGGAAGTGACCGATGTTAGTCATGCAAGAACCAACGAATACTTCGTCGATCTTAGTTTCAGCCACTTCTGATAGTAATACCGCATCATCAGGATCGTTTGGCGCACAAAGAATTGGCTCTTTGATTTCGTTCAAGTCGATTTCGATGATTTCAGCGTATTCCGCATCGCTATCTGCTTCCATTAGCTCTGGGTTGGCTAACCACTCTTCCATCGCTTTGATACGACGCTCGATGGTACGACGGTCGCCGTAACCTTCAGAGATCATCCACTTAAGCATCACGATGTTTGAGTTCAAGTACTCAATGATTGGCTCTTTATCTAGCTTGATAGTACAACCTGCGGCACTACGCTCAGCCGATGCATCTGAAAGTTCGAACGCTTGCTCAACTTTAAGGTGCTCAAGACCTTCAATCTCTAGAACGCGGCCAGAGAAGGCATTGATCTTACCTGCTTTCTCAACCGTCAATAGACCCATTTGGATCGCTTTGTGTGGGATTGCGTGTACCAAGTCACGTAGGGTGATCCCCGGCTGCATTTCACCTTTAAAGCGAACCAAGATAGACTCAGGCATATCCAGTGGCATAACGCCAGTTGCTGCTGCGAACGCAACCAGACCAGAACCTGCTGGGAATGAAATACCTAATGGGAAACGAGTATGCGAGTCACCACCAGTACCTACAGTATCAGGTAGAAGCATACGGTTTAGCCAAGAGTGAATTACACCGTCACCTGGACGCAGTGATACACCGCCGCGGTTCATGATGAAATCAGGTAGAGTGTGGTGAGTGTTCACGTCAACTGGCTTAGGATACGCCGAAGTATGACAGAAAGACTGCATGGTGAGGTCGGCACTGAAACCAAGACACGCTAGGTCTTTAAGTTCATCACGAGTCATAGGACCTGTAGTGTCTTGAGAACCAACAGAGGTCATCTTAGGTTCACAGTACTGACCTGGGCGAACACCGGTTACACCGCATGCTTTACCAACCATTTTCTGTGCAAGGGTATAGCCCTTACCAGTATCAGCCACATCTTGAGGACGAACGAATACGTCAGAAGCTTCAAGGCCTAGGGTTTCACGAGCGCGATCGGTTAGACCACGACCAATGATTAATGGAATACGGCCGCCTGCGCGAACTTCGTCCATCAATACGTCAGTTTTAAGTGTGAATTCAGAAATGACTTCATCGCTGTCATGACGACGAACTTTACCTTCATATGGATAAACGTCAATCACATCATCCATGTGCATTTTACTTACGTCTAGCTCGACAGGTAAAGCGCCTGCATCTTCCATAGTGTTGAAGAAGATAGGTGCAATCTTACCACCGAAGCAGAAACCGCCAGCACGCTTGTTTGGTACGTTAGGGATATCATCACCCATGAACCAAAGTACTGAGTTAGTCGCAGACTTACGAGAAGAACCCGTACCTACTACGTCACCAACGTAAACCAGTGGGAAGCCACCTTCTTTCATGGCTTCAATCTTTTTGATTGGGCCAATGACACCTGCTTCATCAGGCTCAATACCTTCGCGGGCATTTTTTAGCATGGCTAATGCGTGCAGTGGAATGTCAGGGCGAGACCAAGCATCTGGCGCTGGAGATAAGTCATCAGTGTTGGTTTCACCTAACACTTTGAATACGCGCAGGCTGATTTTTTCAGCTAGCTTAGGCTTAGAGGTGAACCATTCAGCATTCGCCCAAGATTCAACCACTTGCTTAGCGAAAGCATTACCGGCTTCCATTTTCTCTACCACATCGTGGTAAGCATCAAACATCAGCAAGGTGTGAGAAAGTGCTTTAACCGCCAATGGTGCTAACGCTTCATTGTCTAGTTGAGCAATCAATGGCTCAATGTTATAACCACCTTGCATGGTGCCAAGCAATTTAACCGCATGCTCAGAAGAAATAAGTGGAGAAGTGGCTTCGCCTTTGGCTAGTGCATCTAAGAAACCCGCTTTTACATAGGCGGCTTCATCTACACCAGGTGGTATGCGGTTTTCAAACAGATCAAGAATGATTTCTTCTTCACCTGCTGGTGGATTTTTTAGTAATTCGATTAAATCAGCGACTTGTTGAGCGTCAAGGGGTTTTGGTACAACTCCTTCTGCTGCACGCTCTTCAACGTGTTTGCGATAAGCTTCTAGCACGGCAACATTCCTCTATTGATTGCACTATTAAAGTGCTTGGACAACAGTATGGCTTGAATTACGTCTGCATAAACAACAGAGAATAAGCTCAAGTACTGCTTTTATTTTTTGGGGGGATATTATACACCAGCTTTAAAAAAGTATGAATCAAGTCACATAATTATTGGACAATCTTAACGCTAAATTAACCGAATTTTTGTCAATAAATCGTTATACTTGCGCTGAATTTTAGATTTTTGAGTAAGCAAATGTCATTGAATGAAGCACAAGCTGTTATTTTTGATATGGATGGTGTATTAATTAATTCTGAGCCGGTATGGCAACAGGCAGAATTAGAGGTATTACCGAAATACGGTGTGCCACTTACTTATGAAGATACGTTAATGACCACGGGAATGAGAGTCGATCTATTGGTCGATTATTGGCATCAACGTTATCCGTGGACGAAGTATGATAATAATCAAGTAAGTCAGCAATTAGTCACAGCTGTGGTTGATTTTATTCACCGTGACGGTCAGCCGATGAATGGCGTATTAGAGGCTCTTAATTTTTGTCAGCAGCAAGGGTTTAAGATTGGCTTAGCGACATCATCGCCTATGGTATTGGTGGATGCTGTGCTAGATACCCTGAATATTCGCCATTATTTTGAAGCCATTGAATCCGCTGAAAAATTGGAATATGGCAAACCTCACCCTGAAGTGTATTTAAATTGTGCGAGTGAGTTGGGCGTTGACCCAAGTCGATGTGTAGCGATTGAGGATTCCTTTAATGGATTGATTGCGGCAAGAGCGGCATCAATGCAAACCATTGCGATTCCGGCTCCCGAGTTTCAGGAACAAGAACGCTGGGTTATTGCACATACACAACTGAAAGATCTCACACAATTATCCGCAGTATTTAAGTGACATTAAGTACTCATGCAAATGTAATCGAATAATGTTGGTATTATACAGTGGGTTTGAATGCGGCTTGATTATATTGACATAAGATAAGGCCACCTTCTCGGTATTGGCCTGCTAAAAAAATCAGATCTTTATCTTGAATATCTAAAGGACGGTTTAGATTGCTTTCTATTGTTGCTTCATCAATCTTTACTTCACCTTTAGGAGTTCGCAGTAAACCTTTAGATAATACGCCCTTTGGGGCTGCATTTTCGAATAACACGAATTTTATGGTTTGTCGTTTAGGGTCTTCCACTGTGACGCAACGGGCTGAATTCGAGGCTTTTTCAAACTCGAGGTTTAGGGCTCTAGCTTGTCTCTCGGCTTCGATAAGATCGGTTTTTGATAACATTAATTGTTGTAAGCTGAATTGTACGGCTTTTAAATAAGCGATCTCGTCGGATTTACTCGCTTTGTCTAACTGTTGTTGAATGTGTTGTAACCTGAGTTGAAGAGTGTCATCTGGCTCGATGGATTCATCTCGATAAATGCCAGCGAATTCTTGAGTACCCATTGTGACTTCAACCACGGATGTCGTGTGCATCGGAATGGCTTTCCGGAAGATAACAGGCTGTGTATTTTTGCCTTTAGGAATAAAGGAATAATTGCGATATGTACGACCAGCATCTAAAACAGACTTATGAGTGAAATAGTTATGATCTTGACTGCACATGGCATTGAGTCGCCATTCAGCATTATCCAGCTCTGCAAAGTCAGTCGAGGTATAAAGGGTATGTAAATATTCTGCAGCTTTGGCTTTATTGGTACCACATATGGTATCCATAATTTTATTTGTGATGCCGCTGTATGTTTTAGCAACTTCTTGTTTTGAAAGAGACTTAATAGTATCAATTTCTTTTTGCGAAAATGAACGATGTAATATCGTACTACTAGATAATTGAATACCTGACATAACCTCTCCTTGGTCAACAATTCTATGTATAAGATAGCAAAAATAATACAAAGCGCTCGGCTGAGTGTGTTTAAGTAATGAGTCGTCGCTTTATAAACATTAGTTTTTAACTAACGGCATGATAATTAACTGACTGTTAATTTTAATGATTTACATAGTGTTACCTTCGGTGTCTTATATTCGATCCTTGCGCCCCTAATTTAGATGAGAGAAGCATTAAAGATTCGTTTAATGGATTAATTGGCAAGAGCTACATCAATGCAAACCATTGCGATTCTGCCTAAAGAACAGCAGCTGCAAATTGGTTGGGGTGTGGCCCATAATCAACTTGAAGACTTAACTCATCTGGCATCAGTATTCATGGCCTCGACAGTTGAGTGATTTTTGCTCCCTTACCCTTTTCAAGAATGAGGCCACGTAAAGAGTCGTTATGAAACATTGGGTGATCAACGTGATCATTGACGGTTATTCGGCCGTCTTTGTGATGGTTTAGTCCAATTAATAATGTATCTTCTGAGGTTATTGCGTCAGGCAATAGTGCAAAATGACTTGCTTCAGGTTCTTCAATAACCACACAACGCATTCTTGAGCGATGTTCAGCTAATACTTGGTTTATTTGAATACTGGCGTGGATGGCTTGCTTATGGGTACAGTTTGGCTTGGTTAGCTGATTGAGCGCACTGTTTATTTCTGCCATATTCAAACTCGGCTCGGGTTGTGGTGGTTCACTAATATCTTCAGGCAACTCTTCCAATGCACGTCTACGCTCTCTTGTAGTCATCTGTTCTTGGTGTAAGGTATTATTTTCTTTTTCAAGTAATTGGTATGCCTGAAACCTTAGATCTGAAAGCTGTTGTAAATCATGAACTGGCCGCCATTCTGCTCTTCTAACGTCCTCCATTGTGGAGGAATCACTGATGTTAGGAACATCGAGCTGACGAATAGGGGTGGAATATCTTTTCCCTTTTTCTGAATGAAAGTAATAAGTATGTGTGCTTTCTTGAATTCCCACTTCCAGTTGTACGCTAAAAGGGTTGTGATTTGGGCCGCATAATTCATTAAGCTGGTTCATAGCATTATTGGTTTTCTCAGTGCTATCAGACAATAAAAGCTGTCTCAAAAGCAAAGCCACTTCTGTGGAATTGGTTCCACAAATAAAGTCCTTGAGCCTATTGAGTAACGAACTGAATTTTTTTTCAATTTGCTCGGGTGTCGATTCTTTGATTTGTTGTAATTCTGAATCAGAAAATGTACGAGTAATGGGTATTGTTCTCTGCCCTTGTATTGAGATTCCAGACATGTGCTTTAGCCTATTCATGAAACATAAAATAAATATAGACAAGAGTTGCTCGATTGGAGAATGATTCTTAAATTTTCAATAAAGATGCTGTAAATATAATCAATGGCTTAGGAGGTATGGGAAATATCTCATTCCAAAAATGGGTTTTTCAGAAAAGTATGGCCTTGACGGCTAACGTGTTAAGTTTTTGTTCAAGTTGTTATCGGTATAATCAAATATTGTTTTATTTGATGTGAAGTGAAATGTCTGTAGCTATGCCTGTAGAAGGGGCTCAAAAGACTACTTCTACTTTATTACCTTATCAGCCTTTAAGTTCATTTACTTTTTGGTGGACAGGACATTTTTGGCGATACACTCCTGTGCCTTTGAAGCCTTACCATTCAAGATGCCCTCATGATGAGCTACTTCCTTGTAAATATCGAAAAGTACAGAGTTTTCATGTATCGGGTGCATCTCAGCCAGCTGTATCTTCTGATGTAAATTGTTCAAAATACCCATTAAATAAGGTGGTAAAGATTCAAGCACTATATCGAGGGAGGTCCATACGACAAAAATTCTTGAGGCCAGTTCAATTACCTAAAGGCTGTGTATCACCGTTGTTTGCTCAATCGAATGACCCAAAAATCGAAAGCTTTAGATATATTGATATAGGGTCATCTTATGTTTATGTCTGTTGTGGTGGCGTAACAGTATTAGAACATCTAATGAACTGGGCTGCCTATAAAAAGATGCCCCTCATTTTTGTTGTCGATTTCAATCTCAAAATCAAGCACCTTTGGAACGAATTGAAAGCCATTTTGGCTCGTTCGGAGACTGCAAAGGATTTTATCGACTTTTTTAATCAACCGAACATAATTAAGACTTATCAACCTGATACATTTCAACAGAACTGCGATGAAGTCGGGATAAAACCTGAAAGTTATGACTTTATGCAGTTAGTTGATTTTTTTAGAAACATTACTGATGATGGAGATGCTGATAAATTTAACTACTTGAAAAAACTCGTTATCGAAAGGGTATTTTGCATCACCCAACATTGGGCAGATAAAGCGACGTTTAAGTTTATTAAAGAAGTCGCAAGTGTTAACCAGAGAAAAGTGTGTGTGTTGAGCTCAAATATTCCAGAATGTTGCCTACCGTTTCAAGATACATGGCAGCAAGTTAAGGAAAATATTCGATATCTAAAGCCTGCTCTGTTCATCGAAAGTGACGGGGGACGTTATACCGGAGTAACCAGTCGAGTTTACATTGAAAGAAATGGCTCCGAAGTAGAGAAGCTAGATACTTCCTGCGAAGAGTTAACAGATATGCAGTGGTCTAATAGAATGCAGAAATTCAAAAAGTTCTTTAGAAAAGAATAGCCGAGCAGAAGTGTTCCACTCGGCTTTCGTTAAGCGTTAGAAAGATTACCAGATTTTCACACGCTTATCTTCTGGCAGGTACATCTTGTCTGTGTCTTTAACCTCAAAGGCTTTATAAAACTCAGGGATGTTACGTGGCGTACCCATAGCACGGAAGTGACTTGGAGAATGAGAGTCGGTCAATAGACGTTTTGCTAGCTCTTCATCACGGTAGTTACGACGCCATACTTGTGACCAACCGATAAATACTCGTTGCTCACCGGTAAAGCCATCAATCACAGCTGAAGGCTTGCCATTTAGGCTCATTAGATAAGAACGGTAAGCTACGGTCAAACCACCAAGGTCACCGATGTTCTCACCAAGAGTCAAGTCGCCATTAACGAATTTGCCAGGCAATGCTTCATATTTAGAGTATTGCTCAGACAATGCGTTACCACGCTTTTGGAATTCTTCTTTGTCTTTGGCTGTCCACCAGTCACGAAGGTTACCGTCACCGTCGTACTTAGCACCTTGGTCGTCAAAGCCGTGGCTGATCTCATGACCAATAACCGCACCGATACCTCCGTAGTTTACGGCATCATCCGCTTCCATGTTAAAGAATGGAGGCTGCAAGATAGCCGCTGGGAATACGATCTCGTTCATTACTGGGTTGTAATAAGCATTTACGGTTTGTGGCGTCATAAACCATTGAGTTTTATCGATAGGTTGACCAAGCTTTCCTAACATATCTTTGTACTCAAACTGGGTGTAACGTAAGTAGTTACCTACTAAGTCATCACCTTTAATGGTTAAGCCTGTGTAGTCTTTCCACTTGTCTGGGTAACCAATTTTATAAGTAAACTTAGACAGCTTTTCTTGAGCCGCTTTCTTGGTTTCAGGCGTCATCCACTCAAGTTCGTTGATGCTGACTTCAAAGCCTTTGATCAAGTTTTTAATCAGGCCTTCCATGCGCTCTTTCGCTTCTGGTTTGAAGTGCTCTTTAACGTACTGCTGACCAACCAGCTCCCCGATTACGTTGTTCGCGGCATCAACCGCTTGCTTCCAACGTGGTTTTTGCTCTTGGATACCTTGTAGGGCTTTATCGTGGAACTCAAAGCTTAAGTTAGCAAACTCAGGAGTAAGCAATTCGGCATAGTTATCAACAAGGTGGAAACTTAGGTAGTCTTTCCACGCATCAACTGAGAATTTATCAAACTGCTTACCTAATGCCTCAAAGTATGATGGTTGGCTGACAATCACTTCTTTAACATTGCTGCCAATACCGACGTTTTTAGCGAAAGCTTCAAAATCAACATTGCCAAATAGGCTGTTAAGTTGCTTGCGATCCATCTTGTTGTAACGGGCGTTAGCGTCACGAGATTGAACTCGGCTCCACTGATTTTTTGCAATGAAGGTTTCCATTTTCATCACATTATCAGCCGCTTTGCCAGCGTCTTTAACCCCTGCTTGAGTTAACAAGTCAGTGATGTATTGCTGCATTTGCTTACGGTTGTTGGCAAACTTTTCATCATCTTTTAGGTAGTAATCTCTATCAGGCAGAGTCAGACCAGATTGATAGAAGTACACCGCGTACTGATCAGATTTTTTAGCGTCGTTATTAACGTAAAAACCGAAAGGAATACCACCACCGTTGATCATTAGCTTACCCATTACCGCAGCAATGTCTTTATGGGTTTTCGCTGAATTGATTTCCGAAAGTAAGCCATTTAGTGGCGTAATACCGAGTTCTTTGATTTTATCGGTATTCATGTAACTGGCATAAAAATCACCGACTTTTTGCGCGCTAGAGCCATCAACTTTATTAGGCTGTTTGGCGGTTTCTTCGATAATTTTCTTCAGCGCATCTTTGCTATTCTCTTGTAAAACAGAGAAAGCACCGTAGTTTGATTTATCACCTGGAACAGGGGTGTTCTTCAACCAGTGACCATTGACGCTGTAGTAAAAATCGTCTTGGAAACGAACATGGGTATCGAAGTTTTCTTTTTCGATACCGGATTGAACAACTGATTTTGGAACTTCGGTTTTGGCTGCGGTTTGTTGTGGTTCTTGTTTTGAGCAGCCTGCAAGACCAAGGCTGATGGCAATACCAAGAGCCAGAGCGCTAACTTTTTTCATTTTAATTCCTTTGTTCTGATTGAGAACTGAAAAGGCAACTGGAAATGCTCACTCAAGCTTGAGTTTTATACTTTCCAGTGGCCTTTTCTAATTATTTTTCAACGGGTCAACATAACAAAAGCAAAGGTAAAGGAACAGAGAGAGATGTAACAAGATGTAAAAAAATACCGCTCATACTTGAGCGGTATTCAATATTAAGATGCAAAAACTGTTTTAGTTAAATGGGTTTACCAAAATCATAGTTTCATTGCGATCTGGACCTGTAGAAATAATATCAACAGGAGTTTCAAGCAACTCTTCAATACGCTTGATGTAATTGATGGCCGCTTGTGGCAGTTGTTCGATAGAAGTTGCACCAAAAGTGGTTTCTTCCCAACCCGGCATAGTCTCAAGTACTGGCGTTACGTTTTCGTAACCTTCTGCAGCCAGTGGTGTTTGATGAGAAATAGTGCCATCAGGCATTTGATAACCTACACACAACTTCACTTCTTTTAGACCGTCTAATACGTCTAATTTAGTTAGGCAGAAACCGCTGATAGAGTTAATTTGTACCGCACGCTTCATGGCTACGATGTCTAACCAGCCCGGACGACGTTTACGGCCGGTAGTTGCACCAAACTCGTGGCCTTTCACTCCTAAGTGATCGCCAATTTCACACTCAAGTTCCGTTGGGAATGGGCCTGCACCTACGCGAGTGGTGTAAGCTTTAATGATACCCAATACGTAGTCTAAGTGGCGTGGACCAAAACCACTACCCGTCGCTACACCGCCAGCGGTAGTGTTTGAAGAGGTAACAAAAGGATAAGTACCATGGTCGATATCAAGAAGGGTGCCTTGAGCACCTTCAAATAGGATAGGTTGGCCGTTCTTACGAGCTTGATCAAGCAGCTCAGTCACGTCTACGCACATCGATTTCAAGTAATCAGCCAGCTCAAGTGCATCGGCTAAGGTCTTGTCGTAATCAACTGCTTCTACTTTGTAGTATTCAGTCAGCATGAAGTTATGGTAATCCATGACTTCTTTTAGTTTTTTGGCGAACAGCTCTTTATCGAACAAGTCACCCACGCGTAGACCACGGCGAGATACTTTATCTTCATAAGCAGGGCCAATACCACGACCTGTAGTTCCAATAGCGTTGTTGCCACGTGCTTTTTCACGCGCCATGTCTAATGCGCAGTGAATTGGTAAGATAAGTGGACAAGCTTCAGAGATCATCAAACGCTCTTCAACTGGAATGCCACGCTCTTTTAGCATGTGGATTTCTTTCATTAGCGCATCAGGTGCTAGAACAACACCGTTACCGATAATGCATTTCACATTGTCGCGTAAGATACCTGATGGAATAAGATGAAGTACGGTTTTTTCACCGTCAATGACTAAGGTGTGACCAGCGTTATGTCCGCCTTGATAACGCACTACATAACTTGCCTGTTCTGTCAGAAGGTCGACAATCTTACCTTTTCCCTCGTCACCCCATTGAGTGCCGAGAACAACAACATTTTTACCCATTTTTCGCAGTCGGTTGTGGTTAAAACGGGATTTTAACAGATTTTCGCATTAAAACTAGCCACTTTACGTTTGCGTTACAGAAAAATGAATATCAAAACACAGCCTGCCGTAACTAAAGCACCTCCAAGGCGTTGTAAAGACTGGGGTGTTTGTTCTGAAATAGAAGCTAATACTTGCTTCCACTTATTTGGGATTAATAATGGGCCTAAACCTTCGAAAATAAGCATTATGCCAAGAGCCAGCATGATGGTAGCGAATGTCATAGTTACCTCTTGTTAATGGTTTTTATAAAACAATATTAGTTTTACACATTGGCGCAATTTTGTGAGCATAACAAATTGAATTTATTTGCTTAAATGCTATATCAGTAGAAAAGTCATTTTCAATTGAAGTCAAGCCAGTTGGGGAAGCTCATTCTCATAAACATCCAATTACAACCTGTTTCAGTAAACATGAAATAGGTTGCGTTAGTGTAGATGGTGCTTCTATTGTTGTTCAAGCTCATTTTCCCAACCCTTCTTTTATCTATGGCGGAAGCCAACCAAAAAAATATATGACTTAACACAAATGCCATTGGAAGAGTTGATATTAACAAGCAGTAGGTTGACCATAACGACAGTGATTCATCAAGCAGTAAAAGTCTTTTTAACAGAGAAGACGAGAAAGGCAAAAAATCAAATTAAAGGTGCCCAACAGTTGGAATAATTAAGTGTACTCGGGGCTTATATTATTAACTCATATAACAGATAAACATTTATCGACAGAAAAGGAAGCGAGTCTACGGTATATATTGGATAAGGTTCATGAGTATTGACTACACATATGGATTTGAATTAATAACCTTGCAATTATGTGTCGATAATCTGGGCAACTATTTGGTTTTAACGATAATTTACTTGAAGGTAATAAGGTGAATCCGCTATAGTTCATTCTGTGTCGGAATGTAGCGCAGCCCGGTAGCGCACTGTCATGGGGTGTCAGGGGTCGGAGGTTCGAATCCTCTCATTCCGACCATTTTTCTTCTTGTTTTATAAGCAAAAAATTCATCATACCGTACTCGTGATTTTTAAAATGCGCGAGATTTGCGCGAGATTCGCGCGACGCTTAATCGAAATTTAGCCCTTTTTCTTTCCCTGAATGTTCTTATTTTCATTAAATTTATAGGGATGATTGTTTATTTTTATTGATTATTTATTCAGGTGGAGATTTTTTATTCCGTTTTTCGCACAGCCAAGCATTATCAAATTAATGACGCAGTCGGGATAAGACTACAAGATTAATGGGTTTCTCTGATCGAAAGGCTATTCTTTACGAGTAACTTCCCATATGAACTTTAAATATTCGTTTGCGTTTTTGTCGATATTGTAGCTTTCAAAAAGAGGTGTAAAGAAGTCGAATTCAAAATTTGTAATGCTTGTGTGATAAATTTGGTAGGGGAAATTAAATTTACTGTATGTAGTATCGAATGAAGCAATACTATTGACAATGATTATCAAATACTCAACCACATCATGGAATTGAATCAAATGTATCACCTCTACATCTTGATTATGCTGGAGCCTAATGTGGTTTATGACGAGACCGTTTAAGTTTGTTTTTACCAAAAAAAGCGTTAGAACATTCATACACTCGCAAAATTTTTCTTTTCTTTTTTCTTTCGTTTGCTCCCAAAAACTCTGTAGTTCTAATGTACTAAGCTCTAACAAGCTGCTTATATAGACTTTTATACAGTCGCCTACTCCAAAATTACCGTTCATGGCATTTGGGAAAAAAGTGTTGTGTATCTGTCTTGCATTTTGGATATAGAAATTTTCCTTTTTCAAATAGGTTGGTAACTTTTCTGCGTCTATAGCTCCCATATTTTCCAATTCGACTTTTATTTCTTTAGTTAAGTATTTTGTTATATATCGCTCAAATTGCTCTAAGTGATAGTAATAATTGATAAAGTTGTTTTGCTTGGTTGTTAGGCTTATTTGTTTTTTAGTTTGTGATGATCTGTGAATTGAGGCAATTAAAGCAACTAGCGGAAGGGACAGGGTTGCAATACTCAAGGGGAGCTTAAAGCTGGTTAGGAAAAAATTAAAACCTTGAATAGATACGTCTATGACCAAGTGTCTTTGAAAGAAAGAGAAGCATATCAGAAGTAACGCAATCAAATTTGGAACAATTAGCGCAAGCCAAAACGATTTAAGCTCCGTTAACTTGGAATTATCTTTTTGCATAGCAACCTCAATACACAGATAGAAAAATCAGGAATTGCTGAGCATAGCTTCTAAATAAATCACCACATCATTTGCACTGTGAAATCGTTTTTATCAACTTTTTGTGATGCTAATCACAAATCAAAGCATATTTTAGATGGACACTTTTGATTACTATCAAATGTTGATCGTACTTTTCATTTTAGTGGGAATAATTTGATGGCTTAACGTTAACACTTTTCTGTATAAGGTAAGCGCTATGAGGATTGAATTAATAACTGCTGTATTGGCACTAAGTTTCAACTGTATGGCTGCAACTCATAACCATGGAGACATCGACGGGATCACGTTTTGGTGTTCTGGAACTGTGAAATATTGCAGCGTAGATATTCCGGATAGTTGCGGTGTTACTAAAGTCTATCCTGAGTCTCTTACAGTATGTGTTTTTAATAAAAACTATCTAACTATTTCAAGTATAGATAAGAATAACAGAAGAATTAGTGATGTTTTAAGGCTCAATCAATTAGAGCAATCTAATAAAATTACAGGTTTTTTTGATCGACACTATGATGACTCTTATAGGACTGAATATGATATAACAGTTCAATTTCCAAATGAATGAATCACTACGAAATCTGGGATAATTCATGTTATTAGCTAGTTGGCCACTAGAGAGTAGGGTTAATATTTTTCTAGGCAGCATTTGCGCAAAGCTGACCAGAAACAGACTCACACAAGTTCTCTTATCAAAATCGGAAAAAGGTCACCTCGGTTTAAAAACCTACAAATCAGCAATAACTCTTTGAGCTAACAAAGCAAATCTCAAACAGCAAAAAGTGCTGGTTTAAACATCAATTAACTTTGATTTTAGCATATGGCACTTCAACCCATTGGATACTTATTTAATCAGTGGATGTTGCCGTGAATAATTATATCGGCAACCAGATAAAGTAGCTTCAATTTGGAGTAATCGAAATGAAAGCTTTAATACTAATAGCAGCCCTAGCAGCCCTAGCAGCGCCAGCTATGGCTGCATGGCATGATGGAAAGAAAATTAATGGTATAGAGTATCAATGCCATGCAAACATAAAAAAATATCAGGGACACGCATTTCTATATCAAGTAGAGGAAGATGGAACTTGCACTTTTTATGACAAAACCGCTTTATTATCTTTTCCACCTCATAATAACAGGGATATGGAAAGCACAGTTCCATTGTATGACTTAGATATTCCAACGCCATTTTATGCTAATTATCAGATTCAAGCTGGAGGAAAACCAACTAATTTTTTCCTTAGCTATACAGTTACAGTTAATTGGAACAGTGGCAAGCTAAGCAATTTCAATCAGGAGTAGCACATAATGGAAAAATGTAATTCAACTTGAGCCTTGAATTGACGTGGTCTAATGTCTGCTTTACAACCTCGGTACAACAGATAGAACAACTAAAAATTACTCAATATGGTATCTAGAACAACCACCGCAACCTTATCGGAAAAAGGTAACTTTAGTTTCAAAACCTACAAACCAGCCATAACCATTTGAGCAGGCAATATAAATCTCAAACACCAAAAAGTAACTTTTTAGGTAACCAATAAGGAACCAAGTTACTTTTTTCTTTTGCGTCCAATACCAGTTCCAACATCACTTAACCTTAATTTCAGCAAAGGGCACTTCAACCCATTGGACATGATTTTCGGTGTAGATTTTGGTGCTCTTGGCATCGGTGTGTGCCATGCGTGATTGTGGATCGATACCTTGCTTGTCGAATAAGTGCGCAGCTAAGGCTCTAATCTCATGGAATGTTGGGCGCTGCGATAGCGTGAGGTGATCACAACAGCCGACTTGATCACGTACTTTTGAAAAAGAACGGCTGATGTAGTCAGGGGCAACTTGGGTTAAGTGTGATACTTCTTTACTCAGCGTATTACTGCAGCGCTCAGGTAAACGGTGAACAACAAAGTTACTGATCAAGCGGTCACGGCTACGGTCAATAATTTGCTTTAACGTATCACCAATGGGTATTGCGACATGTGCCGCTTCTTTATGTTGTACTTTTTGCCTGTGGATATAGAGTTTGCCGTACACCAAACCACTAGCGGTTAGCTCTGGTTTTTTAAACCAATAGCAGCCACAGGTTTTGGAGTCTGGTGTTTTAAGGTTGTAGCGTATGCGTGAGATCTCTAATCGCGCATGAGTGGTTTGCAAGCTTAAATCCATCGCGGTCTGCAGCCATAAAGGTGCCGCTGCGTGGATCTCGTGATACCAATCTAACTTTAACCGTTGGCGCTTTTTCTCATTGAGACGTTTACGCTTTTTAAATGAAGCGGGATTCACCGTCATTAAGCTTTCGTCAATGGCGTAAGAAAACAGCTTTTTAAGCCATGCTACCTTGCGGTTCTGAACATTGGGGCTGGCTTCAGGGTGATATTCTGCAAGGTAGTCGTTAACGTGTTGCAAGCTGATCTCAGATGCTGGCACATTGATGAAGAACTCTTTAACTCTGAGTGCATCTTTTTCCATGGTACGTTTAAAGTCATCAGATGGCTGTTCTTCTTTAAAAATCCGTTTTAGTAGTCCATCCACATGATGACCAAAGTAGCTTTCCGTTTCACTGTCAGCATTAAGCAGCTTATCTACTGTGATGCCCACTTTAGGTCGAGCAATACGGTTGTATTCCTTAGCAACGGAAATGGCGACTTCTCTGTCTTTCCCTAACTCCTTGTAGCGACCGTCAACTAATTTAATGCGATAACTACCACGTCGAGCATCATAGTAAACATGCTCTGGTAAATGTTTAGTTATTTTACGCTTGCGAACATCAGCCATTACGCCCTCAACAATGCACTCACATCATCTGAAACTTTAGACATCATTCCGGCTCTTTCGTTGGCAAAGACGTAAGCTTTGCCATCAATAAAGCGCCCCTCAATAATGCCAGATTTTATCCAGCTACGGATAGTTTTTGCTGTTGGCATAGAGCCTTGATCAAATTCTCGTTTTGCCCATGCAGAAGCGCGCATAAGTTTGTGGTTCATAGTAAATCTCCTCGTTGAAATACCCAACATTTCACACAGTTCGATTTTTTCATGGTTGGGAATGATTGATTTAAGCGATGGTTCACCGCACTGTTTACGGTTTTTTGCCCTACAAAGGAATGAATACGGCTTATTTTGAGTAGCCGTTTTAGTTCACTGAGCAGCGGGATATGTTGTTTTCTTGCAGCAGCGGCTTCGGCAAATTGGTTCAGGTTGATGGCGATAAGCTGCGGATCTCTTGCGTGATTAACAGAGTTAACTTGCTCTGATTCTAAAAAATCATAAACGTCCCAAAACAATTGCAGTTGGGGATGATCACGACTGGTCGCTTGCTGTCTTTCTTTCGCTATGGCTTCAAGTAACTGTTGAGTTTCTTCTATTTGCCATTGAGGGAGCTGAAATATGCTTGCCATGGCTTCCATTAGTGAGCAGAGTTGAGCATGATTTTTAGCAATGCGATTACTGCGAATATTGCACTCTTGTTTAAGCCGCTTTCGATGCAAAGGCATTCTTTCTTTAACGATAGAAAGAACCTGATCTTCATTCAAAATGGCTTTGAGCATAAACCCTGATACTTGCTCAATTTCAGCTGACTCTAACCACTCAGCCGCTTCAAGGCTTTCAGCTGTTTGGCTTTTGCTATCAACAGATAGTTTTACAATCCGCTGTAATATGGCTTTGTCGGCTTGAACATCAAAGTTTTGCTCAATAAGAATGGCACCACGAAATTTAGGATTACGAGTTTCATTATCGTTACTTTTTATTCCCCTAGTACAAGTAGGTCGCCCGTTGTACAGCATTTTAAATTCTTCCCAATCAAAGCGAGCAAACTTGGAATCTTTACCGGGATCTCTTTCGGCTTCACTGATCACCAAAGGAAGATTTCCCACTTGTGCTAATGTCCTCGCTCTACCTGATGGTGTGGCATTATTGGGATCAAAGCCTTCGTAATCTGAGCGACCACAACACTTCCATAAAAACTCAATAAGAGTGGTTTTACCGCCACCGGGTTCACCTGATAGTTCGAAGAAACAGTACGTTTTTTGTAGTTTTCGGATCTGCTCAACAAACAAACTGCCAAACCAAAACACCAGAGTGACAAAAGCCTTTGCACCAAAGGCTTGCCATAGCTTGTTAAAACAATCTGAATTGAACTGCTCAAGGTCGGTATTAATATTAAGTTGTAGTGAGTAAATGGATTTAACGGTGAGTGGTGGAATGTCGAAATACTCATCTTCATTGAGATGATAAATCCGTCCTTTCTTAACGGCAATATCATTAAAAATATAGGACTCGTGTTCAACGCTGTAGCCCATGTAATCCAGTGCTTGAACTTGTTTGATATCATAAAGCTGCTTTTCGACTAAGTGATCCAATTGGTGCGTATTTCCACGAAAAATCGCGCCTGATGCTACCGTTAATAAGCGTCTTTTAAACTCGTAACTGGAGCTGAGTTGGCAGCCTGAAAACGTCGTTTTTATCGAATAGTTTTGGTGAGGAAAGTCAATTCGAAAGGCATAGCGAACTTCTTTGGTATCGTTGATTTGGTACGAATAAAGCGCTTTCGGAAAGCACTTGGCTAGCATTTTTATTTTGCTGGATTCTCTTATTGCCTGTGTCTTTATTTCAGCCTGATTACTTTTATTAGAATCATTATCTGAAAGTTGTTCTTCTACCTTACGGAAGTTTTTCACATCAATGGTGAACCAATACAAAGAGGAATGAAAATCAAAGGTAAATTCGGTATAACCCTGCTTTTGATAGATCAATAACGCTTTATCCATTGCTGATCTTGCGACCAACAATTTGCCAAGGTGTCGGTAATGTTCAAGATGTTCAGCTGTAAGCTTTTCTCTTAAAAGCAGTTCATTCCAATCCAGTTTTATTTTGGCTGTGTAGGGTTGAGCTGCTGTGGCTTGCCAACCAATTTTTCTTGCTCTATCAACAAACTTTTGAGTAAACGATTCGCCTGCATTGCCCGTATCAAAGGCGAAGACTAAAGTTGGTTTGGGCTTACCGGCTAATAGCACTTCAAGGTGTTGGAGTGCTTTTTCAGGAAAATTGTTACAGCTCATGGTGCTAACAGCAGTTAAGCCAGAATGGAGTAGGGCAATGGCATCAAAGATTCCTTCTGTAAGCCATAACTCTTGGGGTAGGGTATCGACGCAAAAATTGGGTGCTTGCCACCACTCTCCTTGGTACTTGCCATTAAATATCGCTTTTTTACTGCCAAAACGCTCAGGTTTATCAATTATCCTTTCCCAAGAGGTGCCATTGGTTAACGTGAATTTGACCGTCGAACTACTAAAACCAGTGGTTTTATCAGTATAGAAACCTTGTTGATACCAAGCTTTAATAAGGCTGAGCTTAAAACCTCGCCCGTATTTTAAGTAAGCATCAGCGGTATGGGTTGCACCATGACTTTTGTCGTTGACAGGAAAGCGTTCGCTCCAAGAATTAAATAGATCAGGGTAAAGCTGTTTGATATGCAGTTCATGTCCGCATTTGTTTAATCGTCCACAGCGAAGTAACCAAGGTTCATTTTTAGAAGTATAAAGTTCTCTTTTGCCGCAGTTAGGGCAAATGCCTTGTTGTAAAAAGTCAGTACTTTGCTTCTTGAAATCAAAGTCTCTCGGTAATCGGCGCAACACTTCTTGATATAACTCTGGATACATCTCAATACTCCACAGCTAACGATGAATGAAAAATTACAACTTTGATTGTAAAAATAATTCAACTTTACGAACATCGTATCTAATAAGTCCAATATACTTTCCCTCGGGGCGAGGAAACTCTCTGTGTCTTTTCCAGCGCCAGAGCGTTGCTCTATGGATACCAAAGTGATCACATAGCTGAGAATTAGTAAACCAAATTTGCCTGACGATAATTGTTGGTTTCGCTCTCATAAAAAACACCTTTATACAATTTAGGTTGTATTTGGTAGTTAATATGAGTACATGATGACCAATTACTTGTAAAGTCCACTTTTACCTAAAACGACCTCATTTACTCCAAAGTGCGCTAACTACTTGATTTACCGTGTAGAGAATGAGTTTTAGACAGCTTCTATTAAGCTTGTAGAAATTAGCCTTAATACTATCAATGAACGGTAGGTAAGGTGTTAAAGCTATTAATCTTTTCGCGTTATTTAGGTTAGGTGTTCGATTTAAAACCCACTTTGTCAGGGGCATTACTCGTATTGTCTTGGCGGTGTTGCCATGATGACATTAATCAAGTTGAAACCGTCAGAATTAAAAGTGGTAGGCATTGCTGCACTTGGTGGTGCGTTAGAGTTTTACGATTTTATGATCTTTGTTTTTCTTGCCAATACCATCAGCCCACAATTCTTCCCTGCTACACAGCATATCAACTCACTCTTAGGACTCTTTAGTGCCTTTACTGTTGGGTATCTTGCAAGACCAATAGGTGGCTTGGTATTCAGCCATTACGGAGATTTACGAGGTCGAAAAAAGGCGTTTTATCTCTCCATTTTATTAATGGCTGTTCCATCTTTGCTGATAGCAATCCTACCTAATTATCAACACATTGGATTCATAGCACCGATCATTCTTGTTTTACTGCGAATAATACAAGGGCTGGCTGTAGGTGGTGAGATCCCCGGAGCGATAACCTTTACGTTCGAGCATGTAGATGTAAACAAACGAGGTAGAGCAATCGTCATTGTGTTCTTTGCTCTAAGCTTGGCAGTTTTATTTGCTCAAGGCATCACAGCCTTGCTGCATTCATTGTTAACCCAAGAGCAATTTTACCATTGGGGCTGGCGGATAGCTTTTCTAATCGGTGCGATTTTGGGTGTAGTCGGTGGCTATATGAGGAAGAACGTATCAGAAACGCCTTCGTTTAACTCAATAAAAATCCAGCGTAAAGAAAGCTATGTCCCTGCTGTGTATCTAATCAAAAATCACTTCCCACAACTGTTACAGGGCTTGTCGATCTTATGCTTGGATGCCGTCAGCATGTTCTTATTGTTTCTTTACATGCCCACCTTTTTAGTGAACTTCAAAGTGCATAATCTAATTCCGGCTGATGAGGTGCATCTATTAAACAGTATCAGCTTAGGTGTCTTCTCTGTATTTATGCTGCTGTTCGGCTACCTTTCAGATCACATTGGCAGAAAAAAGCTGATTTTTATCGGCTCGATTCTATTAATTCTTTTACCTTATCCAATGTTTACTACTCTGCTTAACGGTTCGATTAAAGCGGTATTGGTTTCACTCATTACTCTTGGCGTGTCTTTCTCTTTAGTGGCATCAAGTTACGGTGCGATGTTAGCCGAACTCTTTCCACCAAAAGTAAGATATACAGGCGTTGGTCTTGCCTACAATCTTGCCTTTGCTGCGTTTGGTGGAACCACGCCACTCATTGTCACTTACCTGATAAAAGTCACCAAGAATCCGTTAATGCCAGCGTACTACCTAATGCTAATTGCAGTGTTAGGTCTGTTAGGAACATTAACGATAAAGCCAAACAAGCTTTATTGAACCATCTTTTTTAGCCGTGGAGTCAACATGCTTCCAGTTAACGATATGATGCTGTTTGTCGATGTGGTTAAGTACAAAAGCTTCACTGCAGCGGCAGAGAAAAATGACAAAACGGCAGCAGCTGTCAGTAAACGCATCTCACAGTTAGAAGCTTCTTTAGGCGTTGAGCTGTTAAAGCGCACAACTCGAAATTTAGCACCGACAGAAGCAGGTGAAATTCTCTATCGGCAGTGTGCGAATATTCAGTTGGAACTTGGCTCTGTATGTGATCAAGTTATCGATGTTCACAACAACCCTAAAGGCAAGATCAAGATATCAGCGTTACAAAATTTTAGTAACTTAGTGTTATCCGACATACTGGAAAAGTTCTTAGCCAAATACAGTGATGTTGAACTTGAAATCACACTTGATGGCGCACTCGGACCATTACCACCCATAGGTGAATACGATATTGCTTTTAGATGTGGACGTTTAGAAGATTCATCAGCGATATCAAGACTGGTTTTTACACACGACTATACCGTTTGTGCCAGTAAGTCATACTTACAGCGAAATGGAACACCGAAAACCCTCAATGAGCTTACAAAGCACAATTGCCTCGATTGTCATCATGGCATTCAACCGAAAGAAAGAGTTTGGACATTTTTTGATGGTGATGAAGCCTATAATATTCCAGTCAAAACCAATGTGTTCACCAATAATGCGCTCTTTGTAAAACACCTTGCTTTGAGTGGCGTGGCTTTAATCTATGCTCCGACCTTTATTGTGGCCGATGCCATTAATGCTGGCTTGTTAGTTCCATTACTGAGCCAGTATAAAACAATCACAAACTCAATTTATCTGATCCACCCTCATACAAACAAGAACTTACCCAAACGAATACGATGCTTTATTGATTTTGTATTCGAGAACTTATCAGTGCCATCAATACAGCTTGAACAACAAGGACGGTAGAGAAGTTTATGCCCTTTTTACTGGATCATGTATTAATTTGGAGTCGCTCATTTGATGAGTATCAAAAGATATTTGCACTCACTAATGATGACCTAGGCAAAAAGATCTTAGGTTGTGCTGATGGCGCAGCGTCATTCAATGTGACAGCAACATCATTAGGGCTTGATGTTACTTCTTGCGATCCCTTGTACGGCTTCAAGCCAAAAGATATCGCCAACAAAATCAGGACATCTTGCGAGTTAATTTATCCCAAAATTGTCAGCTGTGTAGATGATTTCAATTGGAGCTACTTTAAAAATCCCCAAGAGTTGAAAGCAAGACGGCTATTGGCATCAAAGACCTTTTTGGATGATTTTTCGAAAAACGGAGACAGTGGAAGATTCATTAACGCAAAGCTGCCAAGACTGCCATTCAAGGATAATAGCTTTGACCTAGCGCTATGCGGCAATTTCCTTTTTTTATATTCGGAAATCTTGTCAGCAGACTTTCACATCAACTCAGTACTTGAGCTGATAAGAATCGCAAAAGAAGTACGCATTTTTCCGTTGATTGGTAATGATAGAAAAACACCGATGCAGTTAAAACAGGTTCTTAAAGCACTTGATAAGCTGCCCGTTGAATATCGAATAGTTAAGGTCAATTATCACTTTACCAAAGGTGCAGATCAGATGTTGCAAATCAAGAAAAGACTAAGGTGATCCCAATGCCAAAAAAAATGCTCGATGAAAGCACAGGCATTAATATTGTCTATCAACACAACCAGAATGCAGTAGCTGATATGTGGCTGATACATGGATTCACTGAATGTAGTGATAGCCTATCGGGAGTATTCGAAACACCTATCACTGAACAACTGAACATATTCATTCCCGATCTCCCCGGATTTGGCAAAAGCCGATTCGAAGAACAATATCGAGATTTAAACAATATCGTCACTTTGCTTGAGCAACTAATTTCAAAGTATTCATCAGGCAGAAAGCTCATCATCCTTGGTCATTCATTAGGAGCAACCTTAGCCACAATTCTCATACCTAAGTTAGATAACGTAGTGTTGCTTTTAAATATCGAAGGAATGCTGGTCGAAGACAAAATTAACGCCCGTTCTCTAACCAAAGCCAGCGAATTCGAGCGTCCAAATGAGTATGTTGAGTATATGTGTTCTCGATTAAAGATTGGTGCCGAGTCAGATATCTACATCAAGCGCTATCTTGAAAATGTCAAAAAAGCCGATCCTGAGGTTATTCATGCTTGGTCAAAATCTTCTACAGAGTTGTTAGCCGGAAATGCCATTGATTCTATCTATAGGGATTTGAGGTGTGAAAAGTTATACGTCTATGGTGAACATAGTATGTCTAAGCTAGAGGTAGCTCATGTAGAAAAGGCTGAATACGAGCGAGTTGTAATTCAAGATTCTGGTCATTGGTCAATGCTGGAAAGACCTAATAAGTTTTGGCAAATTGTTGGTGCTTTGGCAAATGGAGTTTTAGATTGTTGTTCCGGTTTGGCAAACAAACATGATTAAAATTGAAAAAATGCATATTGATAACATTGTTCTCTGTGCGTTTTCTATGACTATGCTAATCAAACATCATTAATATATGGAGAGTCAGGCTTTTTTATCGGGGAGCATAGGGCTTTGAGGTTTTTAAACTGAAATGTAGTGGCACTAATAAAAGCGCTTCTTGGGTAAAACCATAAGGCACTTTGCTCCCTGTAATATCTTAGGGTCATGATGCTTTTAGGTTGATTTGTAAAGCAGGCGGTTATCATAGGACTTTCTAACAAACCATTTATTGCACGTAAGCTAGCCCCATACTTCATCAATACACAAATAGAGTCAATGTCTCCTTTTTCTGCAGCACTGTGCAATGGTGTTCTTTGGTTATTATCTTTGAAATACACTAAGTTTGGATACGTACTCAATATTAAGTTCAAGACAAATGCGTTTCCGCTCTGAACTAGTCCGTGAGCAGCAGTTGCTCCAAGTCTATTGGACTTACCGATTAATTGCGGATGATTTGACATTATTTCCTGCAGAAATGCTGTATTTTGCCCAGAGCCGACTGTTGCTAGGAGAAATATATTGCTACCTCTATCATTCAGAGTGTTAGGATTAGCTCCTTTTTCTAGTAAAAACCGATAAGCAGCCATTTTTCCACTCCAACAAGCACAGTGGAGTGGTGTCATTCCTCGATAATCAATAGAATCTATTGGGATTCCTTTTTCAAGTAAAATGCGCATACACGATACGCTATCATTATTGGCTGCAATATGTAGAGCTGTTTCCCCTTTTTTATTACGAGCACTCAAATTAACACCTTTGTGCAAAATGCCTTCCAGTTTATGCAAATCATCGTTCGTACAAGCTTCTGATAATTCATCAAAAGAGCTACGTAATCTTTGCTTCAAAAAGCACTTAAAGCTGCTCTCAATCTCTATGGATAATCTGGTTTGTGCGAGAGGTGATACGAAAGCGTTTCCCATATCTGTACTTTCACCTTCAAGTGTCGACATTTGTCTATGGAAATGCAAAACGATTGACCCTGATTTAAGTGCTGTCTCCGTCATAAATTTAAAATGAGCTATGCGAGCTTCTTCACAGTATGCTGATTTTATTCTGACTCTATACGTCGAGGTTGAGCTTTTTTCATTAAATTTAAGAATAAAGACTTTATCTGATAGCTCGCCAATTTGGCTCAAGGTTTCAGTTGATAGGTTCCATTGCAAATCGATAGGAATATCTATGAAAACGTAATTTAAAGATGATTCTGTACTCATTGAATACTCTGTCATTTTGTGATTTTGTGATTTTTATATCTTGACTCAATAGCTTAGAAATTAAAAATTAACTATTTTTTAATTTTGGCTAGCTACCTAATGGTGTCAATTAAAGCAACAAAAATGATAGATGAATGCTAATAACTCAGTTGGATATGATCTCTGGCTTTTAAGGCCAGTTTCAGCCTCATTTATACAATTCTTTCAGGTTCTCGCATTAGTTCTAGACAAAAAAATGCTAAGACAGATAACTTGAATCAATACGGGCAACATAAAGCTAACCCTATAACTGTCAGCCAAAGAAAGGAAATGACTTGATAGAGTGACGATTAACCCAATGAGGTATTGGATCAGGAAAACCGAAGTAAACACCACAACATTCAATGCCGTATTTGCCCTGCCAGAATGTGTCTTTTGGAAGTGTTGAGTCAGTGCTGCATAGGATAAATTAAAAATTTGTGATACCAAACTTAACAGTACCCACCATATCCACTCGTATTGGCCATGAACAGTGATGATCATCAGTTCAATAACGATGTAAACGGTCAGCAGAACAGCCAAAATATTCTCAAGTGTTTTTTGATAATAGCGTGCAATTTTAGCTATAAAGCCAGTCGATAATAGGCTAACAGTCATTGCTATGCCCATTAGCATTAGGTAATCATCAATTGTACTTTGTTTGGCATTTGAAACAGTCTGAAGCCATTTCTCAATCCAAAGCCCATGAATCGCCATAAAGCTAGGTAAAACACTTGCGGTGATAAGTGCAATCGTCCAAAAGTAGTTAGATTTAAAAATTGTGGAGATGCCTTTGAGTTGGCTAGAAAAACTGGATTTTTCTGTAGCGACGTTGCTCTCTGGAACAATGAAAAAGATAAGTAAGGCAACGCCGAATGCTAATAAACAAAAGCCGATGTTTAAAGCCTGCCAACCCAAATGCGTTATCAGATAATCAGTGGGAGTGGCTGATAAAAGGATGCCAACACCACCAAACGTCATCATGATCCCGTTCAGCATCGGGATCTTTTCACTTGGAAACCACTGCACGATCATTTTAAATGCCGCCATTAACCCACCTGACATTCCAATGCCTAGCAAAGCGTGTCCGATAGTGATTGTCTCAATGCTATTTGTGATCCCGGATAGCAACAATCCAAGCCCACCGATAACGAATAGGCAAGACTGAACTTTCTTAGCACCATAGTTATCAAGCAGTGTACCTAGTGGGATCTGAAATAGGGCATAAGCTAGAAAATAAGTGGCATTTAATAACCCAAGCTCAGATGGACTGGCTTTAGTTAATTGCAGCAAGGTAGGCACTAAAACCGCATTCATTGTTCGAAACAGGCAACTGAGGATAAAGGCGATAGCAAACGGCAAAAAAACGATAGCAAAGGCTTTTTTGAAAGTGATGTTTTTAGACTCGTAAGCAGCGTTTATCTTCAATGCTGTCATAACTATTACCTTGTTTTTGTTAAGAGTCTTATTCCATCAATCACCTTAATCTTGATAACAAATTTAACTAACATAGTTTTCAATGGCTTATAAAATAGTTGGTTTTTCTAAGTAAATTAGTTCAACTAATTAATAGGTTACGAATGAAATCTAGCCATTGTTAATGAAATTCAGTCAGCTTAAAAGCTAGCGTTCCTTTTAGTCAATGAGCTAGAAATTAATCTTTGGTTAACTTTGATTGTGAAGTGGTAAGAAAAGGGTTAACAGCAGAAACAGAATGGACTCACTATACGAGGTGGTCTATGACTCAAATTATCCAGTTGGCACTATCAACCAGCAGCGTTGATGAAATGTTAGAGCAATGGCGAACAAGATATCCAAATCTATCGTCCACACTGACCTTATTTTTAATCGAATACTCAGAAGCCGAAATCCCTCTAAAGCTGTTTGCCTATTACCTTTCTGATGCTCTCAGAGTATTCGATGAACCACTGTTTGGGATCTGTTTAGCTCAAGCTATCAAAAGTTACGAACGCTCAGATCTGCAAGGCGATGAACTTGTATGTGATAGATTTTTTGAAACCTTAACCTACATAGCCGCTGCTCTCTTGCACAATATCAAAATAGAAGATCAGCAAGGATCAGAATGGCGAATAGCTGACGGCATTTACTTCACTGATTGGTTTGTATTGAACCCAACAAGGCTAAAGCAGCAGATTAGTATTGTGCCTTTATACTCAGAAAAGCAAACCGTTAGGCGTGCTCAGCAGATGTTGAAAAATAAGATGTGTTTGGCTGCTGCAATTGGATAACGCATACATTCTGAACGAAAACTTGCCTATCAAACAATGTGTTTTTACTTTTACGTCATTTGCTTGATAACGTATTCAAAACACAAGTTTTAAAGTTTTTTGTTGTCAATTGAGAAAAGTTACTGAAATAATTTTGAGATTTCGATCTGTTGTGTAGGAAAAAGTTTGGGGGTGAATATTATGTCGCTTAGTGATAGTGCCATCAGAGCTTATATAAAAAACTCATATGATTTTGGTCTATTCGACCCCAAGGAACCTCTGAGTGAATTAAAAGTAGAAGACGTCGTTTTCACAATTCAGGCTTTTAAGAGTGGTAGATTCAAGGTCATCCCTCTTGAAAAAGGTACTAAAAATACAGCGAAGGCGATCGAGAAATTTTTAAATAAGCCTCTGCCTAGTGCCAAGAGTACGATTGTTGAAATAGGGCACTATCAGACCTTTAACTAATTTATATCGATTTCTGAACTAGCTACCAAATAAATCTAGGCACTAATAATATTCATAAATAGCCTGCTTAACGACACCTAACACTTGTCCATCTTCAAACTTGATCAAAGGATAATTTGGATTAAAAGATTTCAAATAGGTGGCATCAGCTTCATCGACGATTTGCTTAAAGCAAGCAGATGATGAGGTTGGTAGTTTAGCGATAACCAAGTCACCCGATTCGTATTCTGATGTAGATTCAACAATCAGAGTACAGCCCTCAGAAATACAGCGATTCCCTTGACCTTCCATTCCATCACCACGCACTTTAATCGCGTAGCCATCTTCACCGACATTGGTGCTGGATACTTCCCACCAAGCATCAATCATATCCTCTGTGATTTCTGATTTGTTTTGTGGCCAATTGATTACTTGTTTTAGGGTTAATAATGGAACACGACGGATAATTGCACTGGTTTTGAGATCTCTTGAGTAAGTTTCACCAATGCCTTCCATCAACCATTTAGGGCTAACGCTTAGTTCATTACATATAGGCAAGAAGTAACGAGAATTTTTAGTAATGCCAGTGAGCATACGGCTGATTGCTTGTTGCCTGATCCCAATACGAGATGCAAGTTCAGACTGATTAATACCAGCCTCTTTCATGACAAAATCAAGCCGTTCTGCAAGTGTATTCATACTCAAACCTAACATCATCTAGACAAGCGAAAGTGTAGAAAACTGGATAGCTACTCAAAAAATAGTAAAGATTAAACTTTTGTTTTCCCGAATCGAGATAAATTATCACATAACGTGGTAATTCACACATTTAAGAGTCTTAATCTTTGATGCCGAATGATAACTTTAGTTGTTGGTGTGATCGTTTATTGGAATGCTTCCACTCACTGGAATTTGAATTGACGGGTGTACTATTCAAATGCAGTTAAAATCCAAAAAACATCAGTTTTAGTTAACACAATTTAACAATTTATCTTCAAAAAAATTCTAATCTTAAATGACCACCCATCAATTTTAATTATATCTATGGCATTTTTACCAACAGCAATGGCTTCAAATAATAGTTTTGAAGGCTTTGATACTCAAAAGGTAAGCTTAATTCATGGTTCACGAATCAGTGGCACCTTTAATGTAGTAAACAAGGAAACTCAACGATTAAAGGAATTTGAAGTATTGCATGGACAGCAAAACTCAATTTCAAGGATATTGAAAATCACTGAATTTTTAAAACATAACCCTACGATATTTAATCGTGGTCAAAGGGTAGATACTCTCTGGGATTTAGCTTGTGATTCTTTAGAACTAAGGGACTCAGAGTTTGAAAAGGGTGCTTTTGAAAATGTATTAGATTTAAACACCTTGGCAAAAAACTTTTTTATGAATGCTTTGAAAGAATATAAATTTTGTTCAAGTGCAGAGACTGTTGAAGAGCAGAAACAAATTGCAGCGTTTAAATCTAAAGTTCAGAAACATTTGACTACCCTTAGTGCTGATGAAGTAAAAATCAAACAAGCGCAAAGCATGAGCTTGCAGGGTATTTAGTTTATTTTGAACAAACTCTGCTTCCATAACAACTAGTGCAGGATTCGCAAACTGATGGCGTTTGCCGTAGCTTCTGCCAGCAAATGCCGTAACCATTGCCAGCATTTGCCGTACAGGTGAATTTAATCGTTTTAAAACCCCAAAATAGGGACTTTCAACTGTACAAATATCCATCATGACGATAATCTCAAACCTATAAACGGTTGTACTTCACAAAGTTGGAGGTCGTGATGGCGAGGGTTGAAATTCGTTTAACAGACGATGAAAAGTCTAACTGGAAATCATACTGCAAAAGCCAAGGTGTTTCTGAATCTGGCATGATGCGACAACTTATCAAACATTCCGTTCCTGATATTGCTTATAACGAATCTTTCAAACAAGCCAAGACCAATAAAATTACCATTCGGTTATCCAGCCATGAATTTGTAAAGCTGGAATCCCAAGCTAAAGCTGAGGGCTATATAAACCCAACAAGTTGGGTCAAAGCATCCGTCACCGCAAGTCTACAAAGAAACCCAATTATCACCGACTCAGAGGTAAATGCTCTGAGAGAATCAAACCGTCAGCTGGCAGCTATTGGACGTAATCTGAATCAAATTGCCAGAGTGTTGAATATAGAGTTTAGGGAAAGTAACAAAGTCACCAAAGACATGATAGAAATGCTAACCAAACGTCTTAATAGTCACAGAACGAAAGTGAACAAACTGATTCATCAAAGCTATCATCGCTGGCAGCTTGAGAGCGAAGAAGTATATACTGTCAATGACTGTCGAATAGCTAATAACGAGAGCGTTGTAGCTGAATAACAAATGGATTTATGAAAAAAATACTCTTTCTTTGCACTGCGAACATACAAAGAAGTAAGACCGCTGAGGTTTACTTTACCGAAACAAAACCGAATAACACTTATAAGTCAGCAGGGTTAAGCTTTAGATTGTGTGAGAAGTACAATAGCCAAATTTGCAGTGAAGAAATGCTTAATTGGGCTGATATTGTGTTTGTGATGGAGCCCGAACATATCAAACGCATACAGCAACATACGAACGATAAATACCTACATAAGATCATTAATCTAGAAATTGAAGATAAATATCAATTTATGTCGGATAGCTTAGTAGTTGAGCTCGATAGAAAAGTGAGTTCTTTTTTATAATCAGTGTGCATTGAGTTCGTACCGTAATTTGCTAACTATCAAAAAGTAAGCCGATACAGACAGTTCTAATGTGAAGAAAAGAGAGGTAACTGCAATGAGTAGCCTTAGTAATGATAGCATCTTAGGGCTATTATCTGGTGATGTTAGGTATAAAGCCAATCGAATCAAATCACTTTCTCGGCACAGCAAAAAGCCACCAGAAGTCATGGTGAAGATCAGTGGCTATTGCTACACAGCAGCTCATACCCAAAGCCATTTTGATTACATCAGTCGTAATGGAAAACTGGAAATTGAAGATGAATGTGGTCAGATCTACCAAGATAAACAGTCACTTCATCAACTAGCTCAAGATTGGGAAGAACCTCAAACCAATACCAAAAGACGTACTCGTCATAGCACTCATATCGTTCTATCCATGCCTGATGGCACCGAACCCAAAGCCGTAAAAAAAGCCGTAAGAGAGTTTGCCAAAAAGACGTTTTCCAACAATCACCAATACGTTATGGCACTGCATACAGATACCGACAGTCCACACGTTCACTTAACCGTAAAAAACTTAGGTTTTGATGGTAAACGGTTGCATGTTCGAAAAGGATTACCACAAATATGGCGTGAACGTTTTGCTCAAGAAATGGAAAGGCAAGGCATAGCAGCTGAGGCTACGCCTAGCCTAAGAAAAGCAGCATTGTTAAATTCGAGATCAATCCAACAAACGAACGACACGCAGATTTTAGACAGTCGTTAACAGCTAAATATACAGCCGTAGTTTATTCATATGTTCCTTTATCTCTAACAGATTACCTTGGAGTATATGCTTTCGTTCGAGTATAGCTCTATCCTTTTCAGGCATATTTGAGCCATATGTCGTCTCGCATTTAAGCTCTATACTAAAAATCAACTTAGCAAGTTCACTTTTATTATGTCTGAGTTCTTCACTCGGAGTAGATATATCACCAAGTGCAAAAATATCAGCGACATTATAATCAGCACAATGATGAATCCCATTTTTACATCCAGTAATTTCACCAAGGAAGTAGATTGGAAGACAAGAAGTGCATGAGCAATCACAGCATGAACAATTACAAGCTGAAGAACACTCCGGGCAATAAATACCTGCATCGTGGTCATGGTAGCCGTATAATTTATCATCATAATAACAAGTTTGGCAGTTTCTAGTATATTTAAGAGTGTGGTTCAGAATAGAAATTTTAATTTCAAATGAATGACGACAACTTTGAGTTCCTAAATTACCATTATCCGCTGTCAGTTCTTTTATTATCAGCTTAATTAATTCTTTATCCGTGATTTTAGACATTGATGCTTTTCCTTTTTATGCTGCGGTTGAATTAATGCTTTTAAATTGAAGTGTTAACTAAATAAACCTGTTAAAAACTCCCACCAATGAATATGTGCTTTTGACCAATAAAAAGTCTGGTAATTTGCATGATAGTAAAATGATAAAATCATAGTTGGTATTCCAGTTACAATAATAAATACGTAAGCATAATAAACAGGAAATAAAAGCCATCTTAAGAGAAAACATCCAATGTGGTAAATTACATAACCAATTAGCCAACATATAACCTTTGCGATATAGAGAAAGTGAGTGAGTCCAACTTCTTGTATACAAAGCAGGCGTTTAAACTTCACCATCAAATAAGAACCCATAAATCCAAATATTACCATGATTAATAAATTAACAATGTAATACCAATATTCGAGTAACCAAGGATCAGGTCCCTTGCTCAAAAATGAGAAAGGGGCTAATAAGTTCAGAATCATGAGGATGACGCCTAATACGAGGAATACTACTGTAATAATCATTCCTGCTAGCACGGATGTATGTGGGTATTCTTCATCCCAAAAGCCAATAATTAATCCAGCAAACAGATTTGCACATGCAAGGCTTGCCAAGTGCAGATAAAATTTAAAAAGCATACTTCCAAAAAAATCATCATATCTCCACCCATATCCATATGTTGTTTCGAGGTATGTTTCAAACATTTCTATGAAGAATTGAGTATCTTTAGCAATAAAATAATATAAAATTGCAAAAAGCGGAATTAACGGGTTCATAATAAATCCTTGATTAAAAGTAGTGCTTTTTTTATAACTTATGTCTGACACAGTTGATCATTCGAATAAATAACACGGCAAGGTGTTGGTTTAATTATCTTAAAGTTTTATAAGTGGTTAGAACCTATTTTTTATAAGGAAGAACTTTTTTATGAAATTAGGTTTTCATTTGTAATTACTTTAAGTGATGGTGTTATCGTTTAATTTTTAAAATCGATAGAATGACTTTCTCTAAGCTACAAGTTCTTGGCTTTTGTTAAAGAAAATTGAACGGTCGTTTGAGCTATTACTTTTCATGGCTTTAAAAGTAGATAATAACTTATCATTAGGCTTGTACTTCTTTACTTTACTTACGATCTTCTCAGCACTTTTTAAATATTCATCTAACTCAGAAGATACATTAGATGGAAAATCATTATTTATTCTGTCAGAGTAAAAACTTAATACAAATGCTAACTCTTTTGGCATTTTAATGTTTTGGCTAACAGCCTTAGAGTAATATTTAGTTCGACCACACTCTCGTATACAGGTAGACTTCAAATCAAACTCTAATCGGCTAATGTCTCTTTCAATTGTTTTACGACTTACGTCGAAACCGTGAGCCTCACATTTGGATTTAATAGAGTTAATTGAAATTCCCTCAGAATGACTACTAGGTAAAATAGAGTAAATAAATTCAATTCGTGCAGTTTTATCCGTGATCAAAGCCATTTGCATCCCTTAATATGTCGCTAGTGCATGTTGTTTCTTCAAGGCCAAAGTGAAGTGACAGGGCTATCTTTTTTAAGACAGAATTTTTCTACGCTTCAGCACTTGAGTTGATGAATGCAAAGATACTGTTTGGAATTCTCATAAGCAATAAAATCATGAAATTATGCGCAATATGAGAGCCTTGCAAATACTCACTAGTTATTTATTAAAATATGCGTGGTATGATAGGTTTTATGCGCAATACATTTGGAATTTGGAAACAGAAAATATGTCATTGAGTTTATGGATTGCTGACCTCATCGAATACAATAAAGAAAATGCCAAGTATGAACTCCCTCATAGTGTTGAAAGCTTATCAAAACTCTCCAAGGTGCCGGTATCAACGCTCTATCGGCTGCTATCTGGAAAGCATAATGAACGTCCAAGAGCAACAACCATCAAAAAATTAGAGCATGCTTTTAAAGTCGGATATAGCCCTAAATATATGCAGTTAGTAGAACGTGAATCAACCTCAGAAAATTGGCTTGATTCTATTGAGCAAACAGCATTCACTAATACAGGTGACTTGCTTTGCCAGGTATGCCGCAGTGAACCTCCAGTTATTTCTATCAACGTTAATCCCCATATAACGAAACGCCATGCCGACTCCCAACTTAACCAAAGCGAACGTTTTTCATACATATATTCCTGCGATGAGTGTATCGCTGCTGTAGAGAAATGCTCACAAAGTTCTTACCCAGTCATCATTGCGACATTGCTTCATAAAGGCGATAGCCAATTGCAGCTTACGAAAAATGTTGGTGAAGCTGAGGTTGGTACTCCAATTACCAATCAATCTCTATTAGCTCTGGAGTTGGGGGTAGAGCAATCCACAATTTCCAGAATAAAGAACGAAAGAACTGAATATGTTAACCAACAACTTGCTCATAAGTTGCATTGCCTTTGTGCGAGAAAACTACTGAAAAATAAATTTTCTTTACCTGCGTTTATAACTAAGCGTGACGCCGTTTATGATCTAATGGAGCTATTATTTAATTTTTTATATTACCCACCAAGTTTTGTTCAAGCAGACTTTGAAGTTCAAATCACGCCTCATCAAAAACTCCATTGTGACCTTATGGCTTATGAGCCAACAGGGGAGCCTCTTATCGCGTGTTTTGTTATGGATGGCCATATAGACAACAAAAAAGCACTTCAGCAATATACTGGACTTGGTTTAGCACTTGGCGCTAAATATGTTTTAATAACCGAATCGAGCCCGGATATTCAAATAAATATGCATTGCCAAGTTGCGTATTCACTTAATGAGTTCAAAAATGAAATTTCTATTACAGGCATACCATTAGAGAAACTACCTAAATTTGAGCCAATTGAGTAATACCACCTTAAACCTGCCAAGAACACCAACATCTAAGTAATGGTTTCTTGGCAAGCCAGTATAAGTTTGGAATTACCAAAACTAATATGAGTCTCTTTCGTTTTTCTTGCGTACTCGATCTGCCAAGAACACAGAAACAAGGAAAGGTATTGCAAAGAAGAACATGAAGTATACGAATTTACCAAGTAGGAATGTAATTAAGCCCGTAATTACTGCCCAAACAATGCCGTTGCGACCTAAATAGTTGGCTCTCATAGCGACTAATATTAGGCACACAATCGGAATTGGGAAAAACAAAATAGCCAACATTAGCGAAAGTTGTTCACCCATTGCATCAAGAGAAAAAAGCATTTCTACCCCAATAAATTGTTTTAAATTTGCACAAGTTAGTGTGCTTGAATGAGAGAGCTGTTTGGTATTCCGAACCAGCCCGTTGTCTGTTGATGAGCATAATAGAGGAGGGAATGGACACTATCTGTCTCATTGAGGAATTATTTTGAAAAAGACAAAAAGTCTTCAATGATAAAGGTTAATTACTGATTCAAATGTGAACCAGTGATTAGCCTAAATGCTCAGATAAGTAAGGGAGATGTTATGGTGGAAAAAGACTTTGTTGGAATCAAAGCCTGCTCAAATATTTTAAAAGGGTGGGGCTGCTCGAATAATGAAATACAAACGATACTCGGTATAAGTGAACCAATTGGTACCTTATTGCATAGCCAGCCCGAAGCTGTTGTACTTTCTAGTGATCAGTTGATTAGAGTCAGCTACATCCTCAATATTCACGCTGTACTAAGAAGCACATTTGAAAATCCAGAAAACATCAGAGGGTTTATGACCTTTAAGAACCACAATGCTTTCTTTGATGGTAGGGCGCCTATCGAGATAATTCGCTCTGGTAGGGTGGTGGACTTGAAGACGGTTTTTGAAGTGTTGAACAATCATTTTTCACTGGGAGAAGCGGCCGTTTAAGCCGCTTTTTGTAAAACTTGATTGTTCTGTTGTTGAGGTTGTTTTGAATTTTTTGTTTGATCGATGATATCGGAATACTCACCGCCGTACAGACGAATGATTTTTTGTTGAATTTCTCTTTGAGCTGGGCGTAATTTCTTGTTAATCACGCATGCAATTTTTTTGATTTTATCCCAGTCTGCTTTACTTTTCGTTTTTTCATCACTGATGATTTTTTCACGAAATTCGATTTCACTCTTTATTGCATCAAGCGTTGCTTTGAGTTTATCTAGCTCGTTACTGCTTTCTTCTAGCTCATTACCCTTCTTGAGTTCTACTCGTTGAACGTGTAGTTGCAAACTAGCTATTAATAAAGCGAAAGCGCCAATGATTGTTCCCATTATGTTCCCCTTAGGATATGCAATAAATGTTTGTGAAGATGGAAGGAATAATAAGGAAGCGACCAGACACTAGATGTCTAATAGATGAAAATATTTAAGATATTTAGCAAAGAAATGGAATTTAACAAACACTTGATTTCAGCACCCATTTCTTCTTGTTATTGGGCGCTCTGACAATAAGTCCTTTTTTAATGAACTCATTTAAAACTCTGTTGAAGTCAGGTTTTTCGAACTGCACCATAGCCCTGACGGACTCAGCTAGCTTTGGTCTTTTGAAATAATTAAGAATTTTTGCATTAGAAACAGTTACTTTTTCAATCACAGCAGGGATTTTTGTTATTTCCTTCGGAGGTAAAGCAATGAAACACGAAGCTTTGTGAAGCCTACATTGGAACTCAAAAGCCATTACTAATGCGTTATCTTGGCTCCATAATACAAATTTGCAGCTTTGCTTTTGTGGTGTATCTAGTGATGCCAATACCCCTACAAGATTTCCAATGATATGAAAATCAGCTTGGTTGGAACCGGTAGGATAACAAGAAAATACTTGAAATAACTTACGCTCACATAATTCAATCACAGACTCATGTTTACTAAAAACAAACACTTTATCTGTTAACGTAGCCTCAATCTCAGAAACTTTTTGCAGACCAATGTTCTCTGCATCAACAAAAATAAACTTCAAATGACGATCCTTGTATGCGTTCATTTTTTACGAATTGAGGTTTCATCATATCAGACGTAGTATTTGAAACTACATCCAAAGAACCAATTGATTGAAATTTATACTTGAATTTATATGGATAAAACAAATACTCAGAGTGAAGAGCAGTGGCTTACAAGCAAAGAGGCCAAGTCAGTGTTAAAGGTTAGCGATTGTCAGTTGATGCATTTGAGAGAATCTGGCAAATTAACTTTCAAGAACGTTGGTAGGGCTTATTACTACTTACTCAATAATAATTTTAAAAAGTAACAATAAAATGGACGCAGCCACCTTTAAGCAACTTACGTTATTAGTTAAAGCGGGAAAGCATTTACCCGATGCCATATACATTCATAAAGATGCATTTTCAGCTATACCTAAGCAATTACAAGACTTTATTCCTGCAGTTGCAAAAGCGCTATCGGTGCATGACGAACAGTGGGATTTAGTAAAGCTCTTTAAGAAAGAGTTTCGGGTTTCTCTGCTCTCTTATCCAACATTCTATACCGACTCTTATCCTTCTCTGCAACAAAGCATCAATGTCGACCTTATTAAACTTCAGCATAAAATAACGTCATACGATGGCTCAGAAAACCCTCCAATATTACACCGTAAAGAAACGATGGTTTTGCCAGAAAGTGAGCACTATCAGCACTTTGTTGACATTACCCAAGAAGGTGAAAATGCAGGTTTATATGAGAACACAAGGATCATCGGATTTAAACGAACGTGGCAAAACTTGATCCACAGTAAAGGCTATGAGCTTATTGATGGCAGGTTGTTTAGAAGTTCTTCTATTATCACGGTTGACGATAGTTCAGAAAAAATCGATAGGCATAAGACAGCCATTGTTCGTCATGAGCTTTCCGCGCCAATGAAATTATTGGCCAAGCATGGCTTTTTAAGTGGTGATTACTCTATTTTTGATTATGGTTGCGGGAGAGGTGATGACTTACGAGAGCTTCAAGCTCATGGCCTAGATGCTCTAGGTTGGGATCCAAACTACCAACCTGATAATGAAAAAATTAACTCTGATATTGTAAATCTTGGGTTTGTTCTAAATGTCATTGAAGACCAAGATGAACGCCTAGAGGCATTAATTAATGCATGGGAACTTACTGATAAATTTTTAGTTGTTTCCGTCATGTTGGCAGCGGATTCTTACATTGCACAGTTCACGCCATATAAGGATGGCGTGATCACCTCACGAAATACGTTCCAAAAATATTATGCGCAGTCAGAAATCAAAGCTTATATAGAGAGAACCCTTCAAGAAAATGTAGTAACACTAGCTCCGGGCATTTTCATTATCTTCAAAGACAAAATAGAAGAGCAGAATTATCTAATTGCTAAATACAGCCGTCATCATCAATGGCAGCAACTCACTTCCCCCGAGCCAATACAAGCGAAAGATAAAGCAAAGCTCGTCATTACTCAGAATTCAGAGCTTTTCACTGATTTTTGGAACGTGTGCCTTGAGCTTGGTCGTATACCTGTAAATGAAGAATTTTCAAAGTCTGAAGAAATCAGGCAATTAATTGGCTCTCACAAGAAAGTCTTCAGCTTGTTATGTGAAATGTATGATACTCATGCGTTCACAGCAGCACAGAAATCAAGAAAAGAAGACTTACTGTTATTATTTGCTATGGGGTTGTTCGAAAAAAGAAAGCCTTATACTAAGCAGCCAGAAAATCTAAAGCGTGACATCAAAGCCTTTTTCGACAACTACAATATCTGCATCAATGAAGCTAAAGAAGTACTATTTAAGATTGTAGAGACGAGCCTGATCGAAGAACTATGTATTGAAAGCCACAAGTCACTCGGTGCTAGCCTCATTAACTACGAACATGCACAACCTCACTCATTTATTTTCCATAAAAAGTTTGTGGATGATTTGCCATTGTTGCTTCGAGTATATGTTGGTGCAGCACTTCAAATGTATGGAGAGCTAGATACAGTACAGCTAATTAAAATCCACATTCATTCAGGTAAAGTTACTTTATTGAGTTATGAAGGGTTTGATGACTCACCATTGCCTCAACTTGTAGAGCGAGTCAAAATCAAGATGGCGGATCAAGATGTCGATTTTTTTGACTATGTGATTCTAGAAAAGCGGCCTTTGCTACTCAATAAATGCGAGTTTATTGATGATTCCTTTGCTGACTTCAAAAAGCAAAAGGCGTTTAATAAACGCCTTTTGTTAGAATTGGCAAAATACGAGTTCTTAACTGAACCTAATCTTGCAAAGCCAGCGTTAGAGCATATGCTGGCTAAGGAAGGTTTGGTTATTAGAGGATATAGGTTTTATCAAGCTAAGATATCATCCTAGCAACTTGGCTCCGTCTTGCAGGTATGAATATTTCAATTTCATCAGAAGCATACAATTCAAGGTATTTGTAAAAATTGCTTTGAATACTTTTAATATCCTGCCGATACGGAGCGGGATCATCCGACAGTGCATCATGTAGCATTTTGGATATTTGGCCAAAATTTATCCCCCTATCGCTTGAATTCTGAAGCAAGGCGTTTTTGAACCAGAGAAATGCTTTAGTTCTTTTAAAGAAGAGCTTTGCTGTATCTCTGCATTGATTGTTGGCTTCAACGACTGCAAACGGAAGAGATGGATTTAAAGAATATTCTTTAGGAACAACAACACACCCCGGTTCTGATAACGGAAAATCAGACACAAAGATTTTGCTTACACGAGGTAAAATGTCTTCAGGCCAATTAGAAGGTATAGATCTATCATCCTCTGAATATTGTTCTAGCAGTTGCTCCATAGAATCCAATGTTTTTTCCGTTAGTTCTATTGAGGGATTAACAATGTTTTGAATAAAAGCTTTTGATTTGTCTGTTGCCACCACTTGAGACATACATTCAAGGTTTCCCTGCTCTAATAGGGATAAGCCATTGGAGGTAAAATTCGCACTTCCACTATAGATAAGATCATCATCTAGTTGATAAATTTTAGCGTGCAAATTTGATAAAGCCTTGACTTTAAACCCCTCAGATATACATAGTCTTAATGCCTGTAAAGAGCTTGCTCCTTTCGCAAAATCATTAGGAGTAAATCTGCCAACAATTATAGTTTCTAATTTCTGCTGTCGAATATTATCACACAACCAGCTGATAGCTGGTTGTGTGACGTAAGCAGATACAATTATTAATTTATGACAAGTTGGAAGGGCTCGTGATATTTCTGATAAAAAATCATTCCCTGAAATCAAATCAGTCATTAAAAGTCATCCTGATCATCTGAAGGTTTTGAAAGAAAATGGCTAATTGCTAAGCCCCATTCTCTTCTGATTGTATTTAGGAATTGTAATCGTTTTCCATCAGATGTTTCATTCATGACACGTGCAAAACCTGCAATTGCAGTTTGAATAACTTCGAGTTGCTCTTGTTCAAGTTTATTTATGAAATCTTCGTAAAAAATATGGTTAGTATTGAATAAAACTAAAGTTAGACCTTTCTTCGTTGAAACATCAAAAAAAGCCTCTGAATCACGTGCAACATCTTCAATTAAAAAGCGGTTTCCCGTTAGTATCAATCTATCAGCCTTTTCTTCAGCTTCACTGATTGACATACCACCAGTTTTTGTTAAGTGATCGATTACGTCATTTTTGTTTAACTCAGGGATGCTTCCGTCTTTAGTACGTTTACCATGACTCTCCCTATAATCAGAACCCTGTGTTGCTTTAGAGGCAGCTTCTTCAGATGTCGATTTAGTTAGCTCACCTTTATGTTCTTTGCTTTTGCTTTTTTTCCCCGTAACATTAATACTTTCAAGCTCTTTATCTAATGCTGAAACGTGTTTTTTTATTGCAGTTACAACTTTAAGCACTTGCAGGATTGGATCTTCGTTATTTTCTAGCTCTCGTATATATTCTTGTTCTGATTCAAATCCAGCTTGTTCAGATAATAGACTCATATCGTAGGGTATCAGTTTTAAAGCATCTTGCTTGTTATTTGTAACACCGAAAACATTATCTAATGCAGGTGGAAACGAAACTTCAATCCCGCCGAATCTACCTTTATAGTTCCTTAAATCACTTGGTATAAAGCTATCCCGTAAGGCTAACTCTCGGCCTGCTCTAACTATAGAAACTCCAATATTTTTTTTACAATGTTTTCCCCAAGTTGTAGCGCCGAGAGTCTTTGTTTCATTTTTTAAAACTTCATCTGCAATAGACTTTTTTACTAGACTTCTAGTGATAAAAACATGCTCTTGTTTTAAATTACCATCTTGATCGACAAAGTTTATTGGAATTTCCTCTCTATCTTTTAATTCAAAAAAAGCTTCATTTTTATATTCTCCAGGTAACTGAGGTAAAGAAGTTTCTTTTTTCAAATACAAAGGGTCATTTGCTTTAAAATCAAATTTCTCATAAACAGAAAGATTTTCATCCGATGAATTGCGATATATTAAACTTTGAATTTTAATATGATCATCACAAATAAAATTTCTATACATTCTTCCTACTAGGAGCTCACAGTTTTGATAAATGTATTTTCCTGATGTCCAGCTTAAACGATCTAATTTCGACCAAATGATTAAGGTACCTGATTTAGGAGGCTTCGGAAAAAATGCTTTTCTATATTTTTCAGGAACTTCCATTTTTTCTGGTTCGGGAACAACTTCAAGGTCACCAGTTTTCATTAAATCAATATCAAGATATGTGTGATGAGGTTCTCCACCTTCAACCCAACTCCAGATATCGACCCTTCTTGCTTGCGATATTGATGAGTTCGGAAGACCCATGCCAAACTTTCCCATGCCATTAGGATCATTACGATTAGCACTACCACCGAATTGCATTGCTAATCGTAACGTTTCAGCATCCATACCAATACCGTTATCCCATAAGGAAATTTCTGATACTGAATATTTTTTTCTAGAATTTACTTTTTCTGCAGTTTCAACAAAGCCAACTTCAACTCTAGTAGCCTTTGCTTGAACACTGTTATCTATGAGTTCAGCAAGAGCATAAGCCGTGTTGTTATATCCATTATCTCTTAATGACTCGATTACAGTTGCTGCTTGTAAAAATCTATTTCCCATCTCAACCTCTAACTCTTTTCACACCACATTTCATTCCAGTACTCAAAAGCAATATTTACGCTTTTGAACTCGGGTATATCATCCATAACTGTGTATATTCGACATTCGGCATTACCGCCACTATTAGCCCCTCGCATAGCTCTTCCTGCCATTTGTAAGTATTGAACAAGCGAGTTCATCGGTTTTGCAATAAGTGCTACATTTGTTTTTGGTGCATCAAAGCCTGCTGTTAGTACATTAAAGTTTAATAAAACCTGTACCTTACCATCTTTATAGTCTTGTATCTTATACCTTCTTGATTCAACAGTGTCATTTTGGGAATCAATCGAGGCTGCTTTAATTCCTCTATAAAGTAGTGCTACGGATAAATGTCTACTGTGTTCGACTGAACATGCAAAAACAATGATTTGTGAACCTTTTTCACACTCTTTAATAATTGTTTCAATAATTTGCTGATTTCTTTTTTTGTTTTTAGCAAGAGCTTTCAGCGTTTCATTTCCTCCAGAGTCTCTCAGCTCATAAGCAGAGATGTCTGAATTATCATATAATAACGGTTTGAATTCAGCCTTAGCTAAATAACCCTGATCGACTAAATAATCAATAGGAGAAATATAGCCAATACTGTTCATTGACAGCTTGTTACCATTAAAATATTCTGCCAGTAGCCTATCCTCTTCAGATAAACCATCAGATGAGTAGTTTCTCCCCGGAGTAGCTGTTAAACCAACTAATCTAGAATTGAATTTTTCATTTAAAATGAAATCATCTACAACTTCTTGAAACTTCTCAGCAATAATCTTATGTGCTTCATCGAAAATAACTAAAGTTACTTTTTTCATAAGCTCTTGATATAAGATTTTTAAACCCGGATTATCTTTTTTTCTGAGACTCAAAAATTTATATAGACCAGCAACGATGAAACCATTATCAATCCCACTTAAGCTTTCGTAGCTATTTGAGTAAAAAGCATAGAGAGATAAGTCACTATTTCCTAGATTTCCCCATGCTTTTTCAAATTCATTAAACGCTTGAGAGCAAAGCTCTTCTCGATCTGCTAACCAAAGTACTAAAGCATTAGAATTCGCTCGTAAGTGCTCACACGCTATATTCATCGCAGTCCTAGTTTTACCTGCACCAGTTGGAAGGTGAATTAAGACTTTTTCATTAGAGTTCTTTTCTAAGCTTGAAATTACCTTTTGAGTTAACTCCCTTTGATATGGGTAAACAGAGTATTTGGGCTCAATCCTCTTGATCGTTTGGAATAAGTCATTTTCCTCACTTTCTGCTTCAGTTAGTTCTGAAAGACCTATTTTTTGTGAAAAAGTACTAAGGTTTTTTTGAGACCAACTAATAACAGCATCATAATGTTTTGGCTCGACCTCTTTTTCAGTTATTTCGAACTCAGGAAATAGTTTACACAATAGTTTTGGTGTTAGACGTTCAATAAGAAGTGTTCTTAAGTTTTCGTTATACACAAAGTCATATGCATGTGTAATTGATAAAAGTTGAGCTAATTGTTCTTTTTCGGGTTCCTGAGAATTTGAATCTAAATCAATAGCAAACTGGAGAGAGTTTGGCTCAAAAAAATTAAGCAACTCATCCATAGAAAAGTTTTTCAGTATCCTTTTTAGCATTAATAGTCCTTCAAAATAGCTTATCGAAGCCATTAATTAAAATTGTAATCTTTATTGTATTTGCTGTGTAATACTTTGAAATATAACGAGTATATAGAAGAGTATATACGCAATATATTCGACGCAGCGATACATTTTGAGTGTGCTTCACCTCGGCTTCCACTCAACGGCTATTCTAGTGATTAGGTGCAAAAAAATAAACTGTTAATGATCACAATAATCATACACATGTTTTTAGCTCATCCCTTTAAACTGCTTATAAATAGGTATACACTTTACTTCTGGACAAATCCTCCAAAACAGCAGAAGCATGAAAGCAAAATTTACGGGACACGATACCTTCCCTCTTAGATATGGATGGCTTTATAAAGCTGTTAACCATTTGAATTCAGGTGAAAAACTTCAGACGTCTAATGAAGAGTCAGTAAGAAAAGCCATTGTAAACCTCGGTGTTGGTAAAAACATGGTTAATGCCATTCGTTATTGGGCTGAAGCCTGTAACGTAATGTCTACTGATAATAAATCTGAGCAATCCGTCACAAAGCTGGGTCAGTACCTTTTTGAAGATAAAGAGCATGACGGTGACGGAAGCGATCCTTATCTCGAACAAGTTGGTTCGGTTTGGCTGATTCATTTTTGGTTGAATTTTAACTTTGAAACTCTTACAAGTTATCGTTACTTTTTTAACTTTTCAAATGTACAGTATTTTGAGAAATCGAAATTAACTACAGATATTATTGATGAGTGCAGTTCACTTGTTACAAATGATATTGGTAATCCGAATACCATCAAAAAAGACGTAGATTGTTTTCTAAATACCTATTGCAAAAAGATAAAAAACACTTCTTCTAAAAAGAAAGAAACTGTTAACGAAGATCATTTTACCTCTCCTTTAGCTGAGCTTGATTTAGTACAAGATCTGGGTGGTGGTTTTTACATCAGTAAGTTAGATGAACGTGAAAGTCTGCCTATTGAAATTTTTATCTACTCATTGATCCATTTTATGAGAGTAGAGACAGCTGAATCGAAAATTAATACTATCGACTTTGACTCTTTACTGACAAAACCATGTTCCCCCGGACGAATTTTTAGATTATCGGAAGCGGGCTTAGGTCAAAAACTGGATGAAGCACAAGAGATTACCAATAGCGATATATCTTGGATTGACTCACTCGGCTTAAGACAGGTGAAAATCTCAGATTCATTAATAAAAGAACCTCAAGCATTTTTAAACAAGTATTATGGCAACTGATCTCATGGCACAAGAACTCATTACAATCAACCAGAGATACAAAAGTTCAACAAGGATTGATAGCGAAGCACATGATTATCAAGAGTTTGTTGATAGCTTTATCGTTCACGGTACAGCGATAAATGTTCTTGATACTATCAGCCGGGATATTTCTGGAAGTGCTCAAAGAACTTACACTTTAACTGGTCCATATGGCTCTGGTAAATCTACCATCGCGCTGTTTCTGTCTTCACTTCTATCAAAAAATGTAGATGAGCGGCAATACGCTCAATCAAAGTTGAATCAGCACAGTGAAGCGCTTAAAGATTTTCAATCAAGATTGAACGTTAAAAAAGGCTGGCACATTGTCAAGCATGTATGTGGCTTAGAGTCGCCTGCGCACTCAATTCTAGTTAGTGTTAGTGAGTCTTTAGGCATTGAATACGATGTAAAACAGATTGCTCAACTCAATGATGAAGAGTGTCTTGAACAAATTAAATCAGCATTCACATTTAATGCTAAGCAGCATGATGGAATTGTTGTTCTGCTTGATGAGATGGGTAAGGCTTTAGATTTCCAATCCCGAGCCAATAAAGACCTGCATTTGTTTCAGTCTTTAGCCGACATATGCCAACAATCTTCCACACCAGTAGTATTAATAGGCTTTTTGCATCAGGCATTTATCGACTATGCCAAAAACAAAGACACAAAAGCACAACAAGAGTGGGCAAAGGTACAAGGTCGATATCGTGATCTAAGCTTCAATCCATCCATTGATGAGTCTTTAGTTTTAGTCGGTGATTCAATTAAGAAAGACGGAGCGACTGCTACCGCGTTAGAAGATAACTACTCTTCACTAGTTGAAAATGTGGCATGTCACTTTTCTAATCAGAATCGTAATATCAGAGCATTAATAAAAACATTACCAATTGATCCTTTGGTGAGCTTGCTACTTGGGCCAATCTCAAGAAGACGCTTTTCTCAAAATGAAAGGAGTTTATTCGGCTTCCTTGCATCACATGAAAAGTATGGATTTAGAGAGTTTTTATCAGAGAATTATAGTGAGTCAGTATCGACCAATGCTTTGTATTCTCCTGAACAATTCTGGGATTACTTACATCATAATTTACACCATCTAATCGTTACCTCTCATGATAGTAAAGCGTGGCTTGAAGGATGTGATGCGATTCATAGAGCAAGCCAGAAAGGCACTGAACTTCATGATTCGATAACCAAAGTCATCGCCTTATTGACTATTTTTGGATTCCATCATCACTTGCATGCAAGTAAAGAGTTCCTCGTCGCTTACTTTAAAGCTAGAGGTGCGTCTGTAAATGAAATTAAAAAGGCTATTGATGATTTAGAAGCTTGGTCTGTAGTCATCTTCAGAAACAAGCACAATGCCTTGTTTATCTTTCAAGGTAGTGATGTTGATATCCATAACCTCATTCTTGAAAAAATTGAGTCAATAAGTGATGGCGTAGATTGGACATCTGTTTGTGATATGTCACAAAACATTTTGGCGACAGCACACTATCATCAAACGGGTACTATGCGATGGGCTAAAACTCAATTGGTGAGCAAAGTAGACGCAACTTTAATTAGTACCTTAAAAAGCGAACCAACATCCAATGAGTCATTTTTAACGTTTTTAATGCCAATTGACTCTACAATTGAAAAAGCTTTAAAAGACAGTGAAATTGCTAAAGAAAAGCATATCGCTATTGGTGGGTTTAAGTCTGTTAATAATCTAGAAGAAGCCGCTATTGAGTTGATTGCTTTACAAAAAGTAGTCAAAGAAGAAGTAAAGATTAAACATGATCTCATTGCTCAAAAAGAGCTTGAAACAAGAATCATCACTGCTTCTAGAAATGTAGAGTCCGAGCTTAATAAATTGTTTGCTTTTGCGGATTGGGAGCATCAAGGTAACCCTGTTCGTCAATCAAGCTTGTCATTTGCAACTTCTAGTATTGCAGACACCGTATTTAATTTAAATCATAAACAATACGGTATAAAAGGTTTACCTCTTAAAAGCGAAGAGAAACTACATTTTAAGGTCATCAACGAACTTGTAAACCGGACTAAACCTTCAGGCAGTGCAAACAGTGCAATTCGCAAATTGATGAATGCAATGCTTAGTGATGGAGATGAGGAGGATCTAGGTTTTGACAATGATTCATTCCCTCCTGAAAAAGGCGTTTATTTATCATGCCTTAAGGATAAAGGTTGGCACCGTAAGACAGATGAGGGCTTTGGTTTCCCTAGTGCTTGGTCTGATGAAGAACAAAAACGTAATCCAGATATGTATGCCTTATGGCTAGATGGTTTTAACTTTATCAAAGACAGTAATAAGATGGTGACGATTGCTGATTTGTACGACAGATGGATGAAACCGCCATTTGGCTTAACAACAGGCCTTTGTAGACTTTACGCGTTAGCACTGCTTAAGTCACTTGAAGGCAAAATCGCATTCTATGACTACGATTCGAGTCAGCAGTTCATTTTCATTCCTGAACTGGACGAAGAGCTTGTTAATAAGATTTATAAGCATCCAAAAGAAGCTGGTGTACGTTATTTTGAAATGTCTGAAATTCAGACCCATTTGCTCAGTACATTAGCTCAGGCAACAATCGGTTCGCTGAAAAATAATGATGACATACTTGGAATTGCTAAGCACATTGTCAGGATCGTACATGGTTTACCTGCTTGGGTTAAGAAAACCAGTGGCGAGAGCTTCACTGAGAATGGTCAAAAATCAGGGTTAACCAGAGAAGCAAAAGCATTCAGAAACAAGGTGATTGCAGCTAATGATCCGTACAAGCTGATTTTAGAAGATCTGCCTGCAATTTTTGATATATCAAAAGAGCAAAAGGATGCCGACTCTAAACTTGCAAGTCGGTTAAAAACAGCAATTGAAGACTTATCGGCTCAACACGATATGTTACTGACAGGATTTAAAGAGTTAATTAGATCCAATTTGTCAGCTGAATTTGATGAAGAGTTAAAAGCACGTTGTGAGCGAGTCGCAAAAGCTGCCCAAAGACCGAATGTAAAAGAGTTAGCACTTAGACTTATTAAGTTTATAGAGAATAAGGCTAAATTTGAGCAAATTATTAACTTAGCAGCCGGTACACCTGAAAGAAACTGGACAGATAAGCATTTAAGAAATGGTTTTGATGAACTATTGAATTTGTGTGTACAGTTTAGAAGGATTGAATCTTTCAGTAACTTTGAAAACGACACTGGTTCGAAGCCATTGGCATTTATTACGACTGATAGCAAAGGTAACTACAAAGAGTATTCTGCTTACATGAAACTCTCTTGTGAAAGTGAGCAACGTGTCACAAACAAGGTTGATATGCTTAAAAGGGAATTAGCTACAATGTCTAAAGATGAGCAGTTGAATATTGCCACAAATCTTTTGACAGAATTAATGGATGAAACAGGAGGCACTGAAAGCAATGACAGATAAAGTTAAACATGTCTTAGGCTTGTCTGGTGGAAAAGACAGTAGTGCTCTTGCTCTGTATGTAAAGGAAACTCGACCTGATTTGGATATTGAATATTTCTTTACTGATACAGGTTATGAATTACCAGAAACCAATGATTTTATTGATCAGCTAGAGGAAAAGCTTGGCTTCATACATCGATTAAATTCAAGATCTCTGAATGGCATTGAAGGCCGTGGAGAGAAAGAGTTTGCTAGCCTTCTTAAAGAGCATGGAAACTACTTACCTTCACAACGAGATCGCTGGTGTACCGTTCAAATGAAATTGAAACCTTTTGAACGTTGGGTTGATGGCTTTATTGCAGACGGCTATAAAATCATGAACTACGTTGGGATCAGAGCTGATGAACCTGAACGTACGGGTTACATGACCATTGAAAAACCGATTACCTCCGTGTTTCCATTTCGTGAAGGTGGCATTGTAAAAAGCGACATTGAGAACATTCTTCAAAGAAATGGCCTTGAGCTTCCTGCATATTATGAATGGCGTTCTCGTTCAGGTTGTACGTTTTGTTTTTATCAACGCAAAATTGAGTGGATTCGATTAAAAGAAAAGCACCCTCAACTTTTTGAAGAAGCAAAGGCTTTTGAAAAAGGCGATGATAATAATGTTGTCGGAGAGAAGTTCTATTGGATGGGGCAAGGACAACCTCTAGAAACTTTGGAAGATCCCGAAGTTCAGCAAAGAATTATTCTTAACCATGAAAAACAAGTCGCTCGCTTTTACAAGAAAAAGCGCCGCAATGCTTTACTCGGTGATTTTGGGGGCACTTGTGAATTTGGTGATCTCGATGATATCTACGATGAAGTTGAAGGTGGCGGTGCTTGCGTAACCTGCTACAAATAAGCTTCAAAAAAACTATCACTTGAAAAGCGACTAAATTGTCGCTTTTTTTATAGCCTCAACAAAAGTAGAAATCTCATCACGAGTAATATCTAGAGGAAAACTTACTCTAAATGTTTTATCTGCCTGCTCCCTCGGCATACCTAGCGCAGTTAATACATGAGAAGGTTCAATCGTTTTAGAGGTACAAGCAGAGCCTTGGGCAATACAAAATTGATCATCTTGCTGTCTGATCAACAGGGAAGTGTTTGTGTCATGAAGAGTGAGTGACATACAGCTTGGTAATGTGGTCGAGTTACCATTGATAGAAAAACGAATGTCATTTGAATCTAGCTTATCAATTAAATAGTCTTTTGCTTCAGTCTTTTTGAAATCGCTATAGTATTGTGGGAATAACTCAACCGCTTTACCAAAACCAATGATTAATGGCGCAGCGACGGTTCCACCTCTTAAACCATCTTCTTGTCCTGCTCCATGAATGACAGGCTGTAAGTGCTTTTTTCGTAAATCACGAATGTAGACAGCTCCAATTCCTTTTGGTCCAGCAATTTTGTGCGCCGACAACGAAAGAACATCAATATTCATATCATCAACATCAATCTCTTCTTTCATAAAACTCTGAGCGCAATCACTATGAAACAAAACACCTTTTGAAAAACATAGCTCTCCAATTTCGGCAATCGGATTGAGCGTGCCAAGCTCATTATTAGCATGCATGATTGAAACCATAGCAGTATCCTCACGCAATGATTTAGAAACCGCTTCTGCAGTGATGATCCCATTCTCATTTGGCTTGATAAAAGTAATTTCAAACCCTTGAGTTTCAAGATACGAACAAATTGCAAAGATACATTTATGCTCAATTTGTGAGGTAATAATGTGCTTTTTATTGCTTGGAACACTTCCCCCAAACAACAGGCTTTTAAACGCTATGTTATTTGACTCCGTGGCACCACTCGTAAACACTATCTCACTTGGATACGCCCCGATTTCATCTGCAATTTGCTCTCTAACACGCTGTATTTTATCTGAGACTTCAACACCCAATTTGTGACTCGATGCCGAGTTAGCAAAAGAAAGCTTAAAAGCATCAATAAGTGCTTGTTGAACTTCGGGTAAAACAGGGTAAGAAGCAGCTGTATCTAGATAAATCATAAACGGGAGTGGCAATTGATTATCAGAAGATACTAACATGCATTCACATCCTTGATTACAGAAATTTTATGTTTAATAACTCTGATATTTTAGTTCTAGATGCGCAATATTTCTAACCGCAAACTTAGGTAGTGCTTGATATAAATGTGGGTACTTTTCATCATCACCTAAATCCACCGACGCTTTGTCTTTTATATGGTTTCGGATCAAGTCTTTTTCAATTTCTAGCAAATAGACTTCATCTGAACCTTTGAAGAAAGCTTTTATGACTTTCTGGATTTGATGTTCGTAAGCGAGATGGATAAAGCCAACTTGTTTTAAAGACTTGGGCTGATAATGATCATGAAGGTTGAACTGATAAAGCTCTTCGGCTTTTAAGATGTGATACAGCTTGTTCACATATACTCCTTAACGTTGTAATCCATTACTTTGCAGTATTATCCTTGGCTGCAGCGCTTTCCTGTTTTGGAAATCTAACTTTACCATATGGAGTTCTTTTTGTGTGAGAAATACTAAAACAGTATGGTTCTTTGAGGGGGATTTAGTGACTAAAAAAGTTATAAAGGTCTGAAGACATCATCTTAATAATTGTCGTCTATTGTAACTTCAACGATAAAAATAATTAGTTGGCTAAATTGCAAACAGACGTTATGTATCTCCGCATATATAATATACACCTTGTTGTAATTAGGGATCTTTTCTATGGAAGGTAATTCAAATCACCCCTCAAAAGATAATTTATCTTGGGGAATGCTCATCAAAGGTGTATTCATTCAGCTTGACTGGGGTCTTAGCCGAATTCTAGCTAAATCAATTAAATTCTTATTAATGGCGGTCATTGCAATAGTGAGTTTTTTACTAGTACGAAAAGGGCTGATTGGGATTAGTGAATACGGAGAAGGTTTGGCTGAACTTTCTAATGCTGAAATTGGCTTTATTGTGTTAGCAGTAATCTTAGTTTGCCGATTATTCATTTACTCATCAATTACCAGTGTTTCCAGTTGGAGAACTTATGCAACTCCATTCTTTTGGTTTGGTATATTCGTTTTACTGGGTTGGTCAATGGTTAGCCTAATTTTACTGAGTGATATTCAAGGTGCAAAAGAAAATCTAGAGCTGTACTTCCAAACGCAAGAGCACCGTCTTCAACTAATTTTGATGGCCATCTTTTTATTCAGCCTTTATATCTCGGTACCAAGCCAAAAACTTATTGTTGATGATGAGGTTAACAATGAAGAAGTTGAAGAGTCAGCAGACGTAGCGAAGACGCAAAACACTTCTGAGTCCAAACCTGAACAAGATACAAAACCAAAAGATACAAGAGAACAATCTACCAAGGAAGAAGTAAATGAAGCTGATAAAAACTCTGCTGTTTAGTGCATTAATGACCAACATGTTGATTGCTAGCGTTCAGGCAAAGGAGCCCAAAATGTCTCTGATTGAAGGCTGTCATGAACTGGTGAATATTCAGAAAAATAAAAATGAAAGACGATTACTTGCAGCGCAAACAACTTCTTTATCTGAGTCTCTCCGGGCAGGTTATTGTTTAGGAGTTATTGCAGAGTACTCTAAGGCTCATAATTGTCGTTCCGACTGGTTCGAGCGAGCTAAATTTATTGCAAAATTTTATGATGAAAGAGATCGTCTTTCTGAGAAAAATATCTTGAAGCAATCTTGTAAAATCTGACATGGATAATCTATCGCTACCGCAAGCAATAAACAAGCTATTCGGTGTTGAGCTATCGGAAAACAAGGCATTAAAAGATCTTGTTTATCCGTTAGCTCGATTTCCGAAGTCGAGTCCAGCAAAGAACTTTTTAAATGTTGTTCGAGAAAAAATCGAATACAGTGATAAGTACAATATCCTAGTACCTTATGCTAGTTTGATAAAACTGCATAATGCAGTGATTCTGCAGTGTATCTTCGCAGACACAAAAAAAGTGAAAGATATTTTTGTCGAGAGAAAAAAGCGCACACTGGCAGCAGAGTTTATTCAAATGCTCTTGATTGATAGGCAATCAGCTATTGGTATTAGTTTATCTGCAGACAAAAGTTGCCGATTGGTTGAGATACTATTCTCTAATAATCCGCTAGATGAAGTACAGCTTCCAAATCCATTTGAACAATTACCTATATTGTCTGGTTCAAGTTTGGTTCAGGGCATACTCATGCAAAGCGCTGCAATTTCTCAAGGAGAAAAAATGATGATGCATTACCTTAGTGGTGATTTGGAGCTTGCTTATCAAACCTCTCTTTCAATCCGTTCGACAAACGAAGTTATCAATAAGTATCAATTGCTTATTGCTTCTGAGTATCAAGAGGCTGTAGATTTTGATCATCTTTTAGAAAATATTTAATTTTTTGGGGTTGTGAGTGCAGTGCACTCATTCAATCTGTATCTCGTTCGAACAAAGGTAACTTTGGAGAACAACTTTAACTCTTGATAACCAATCATGTTGATTGGCCGAGAAATAATTTAAAGGATATAGAAATGAATACACTTACTATCAAGCCTCAAGATAATAGCTCAAACATGAAAAATGGAAACAAAGGTTCTTCTGGTACTAATCGCCAATATGACCAAGTTCATGGTAATCGTGGTAAGCAACAAAACCCTAACCAAAAGGGGAAGTAATGAGTTTTGTAAAGCTTAGACCATGGAATTGTCGCACTATCTTTTTTGATCTTGAGTTTTATGTTCCTGAATGTAATCGAAAAGATGTAGGTTTAAATTACAATCCTTGGGATAAAAAAAATACACTTATTGGGGGCTCGTTTTTGTCTGTAAACCCTCAAGTAAACTTTGTTCAAACTGATCACAAAAATAGAAGCGAGGTTAAGTCCTTTTGGATTTGGAATTATAATTCTGAAAGAGAACTATTAGTTGATATTTTTAGGTTTATTAAAAGAGAATCAGAGCTAGTTAGGAAATCTCATCAAGGTAGGCATTCATCAGTGTTATGTGGTATTGGAATTACATCTTCAGATGTTCCTGTCCTTTTTGAGCTTTTCAAACGTTATAATATTCTTTCAAATTCGGATGCTTTTATTTTTCAAAATGAACTCAGGGTACTAGATTTATCGCAATTAGCATTAGTATCGTTCAATTGTAAGAGTGACTATTTATACCCAAAAGCAAAAAATGACATATTGAATAAATATCAACAGGGGAAAAGGTTTGAATGCGGCTCCAGTGTATGGGGTCTTTATGAAGATAAAAAATATACAGATATCGAAGACAGAGTTGTAGATGAAGTTATGTGTACATTTTTTTCTTATAATTCAATATTAAAAGATATCCGAAAATTTAAAGCTCTTGAGGCTGAAGATAAGAAAAGAGCTAAATTGAAGTTAGTTGAAAAACTGGAATGTCACGCTAACTAAATGTCATGACAGAAAGCAACGTGGTCTGGTTTATTGAACAGGCCATCTTTCACAGCTCACACTTTCACGTCTACATCTAATGAAGCTACAGTCTTTGTCATGTTTAGCTTAAGTGCACGGCTCATAATTCCATACCGCTTTCAATTTTAGTGTCTTTCTGTTTTGAAATTAACTTTGAAACAGATGTATTCATGGGCTTATTGAGATTTGTTGTTTTTTGATTTTCATGCTCAAGCGACATCACATAACTCTGGATTTTTTCAGCGTCCCTTGAAGCTCTTAATATTTCTTTAGGATCATCCTTTAAAACCTCAACCCACGCATCAATATAAGCGGCATGTTGCCCGAAGTCGTGGCCTATTTGCAGTTCGTCGCCGATCATGAGTGAGGCAATTTCGGCTCTGAGTTCTTCTTTGGCGTAGGATTCATCACCGAAACGGCCTGTCATATCTCGATCTAGTCGGCTAGAATGACCTGTGCTGTGGGCTGCCTCATGAAAAATGGTCGCCAGATAACGGTCTGCGGTTTCAAATTGGGCTTTGGTGGGTAAATGAATGCTATCGGTTACTGGGCTGTAGTAAGCATTATCAAATTGATCATGGTGAATGGCGACACCGACATTGTTTAAGATTTTCTCAGCTCGTTCGTGGCGTTGCCAGTCGGGTTCCGTTTTGATTTCAAGCTCTGGTAAGCCTTCAATTTGTGCGGCATTAAAGACAACAGCACTGAAGACTTTGGGCTTTTCTAGCTTGATGGTTTCTTTTATGGGTTTGCCATCAGAGCCTATGATCTTTTTGCCGTTGCTGTCATTTTTATCTACCTTATCGAACAGCTTCCAGTATTGAACGATAGTGCCATGTTGTCCTTTCATTACTTTGGCATCGAGGCTATTGGCTTGTTTGAAGGTCATCCACCTTGGATCTTGCCTTCCTTGCATAGCTAACCATATCGCATTTGAACCTTTGTACTTAGTACCGCTCACTGGATTGTGAGGCATTCTTGGCTCGCCAGGTTTCCAAGGTAATTGCCACGGTGCGGTGCCTTGTTTGAGTTGCTGAATAAGCTTGTTGGCGATTTGTTCATGGTACGGGACTTTGTTCTTTGAGTTCGTTGGCATGGTTTACTCCTCATCAGTATCAACTTCTACTGCTTCCCATGCGTCTTGTTCCGATAGTGCATCTTCCTCAAATGCGCCTAGTTCTTCGGCTTCTGCTGCTGTGACTTCTACAATGTTTTGTGGAATATTGAGTCGGTATAGCTTTTCATCGAGTTTAGTGTTCGAGTTGGTGTTCATAGTGGGTTTCCTTGTTTGGTGCAAAACGGGATTTGGCAATCGAATTTTGTGGGGAAAACCTCTGCTTAAATCGTTCTAATGCGGATTGGGGTTTGTTTTGTGTGGTAGCTTGCTGCTTTGGTGGTGAAGTGGCTGGCTGAGCTTGGGGCTTTACTATTTGAGTTTGTTGGTGAGCTTGAGCCTGTTGGGATGGCTTGTTGATGGTTCCCCCTTGCTGTGCCAAGCGTTGATAATCCAAGGGGTGTGGTCTGTAGCCTGTGACTTCTATGCCTTTGATTTTAGCTTGCAGCCATGCTTCACGCTTAAAGTTCTGACTGCCTCGAAGCTTGACTTGTTGCCAACCTCGATGCTCGGCAATCGCCAATAAATCCATAATGATTTTGCTGTGCTCAAGCCGTGTTTGTAGCCTGTTGCCTTTGTCGATAAAGGCAAGTGCTGCTGAATTTCGATGAGGGAAATAGCCTTTACCATTGACAGTCACATAACGTAAATACAGATGTTTAGGCATAGGCATTTTGTGAGTTTTGGGTGCATCTTGCGTGTCGTCTTTTTCAGTTTTTGCTTGTGTCTTTGGTTCTGCCACTGAGCTGTGATTACTGGGTGATTCAGCTTGATCTGTTTCATGGAATGAAGTGTATTGCTCTGCTTTTTCAGGGGGCACTTTCTCTGGAATAATGCTGTTAAGTCTTGACAAGATCCGCTCTGACTTTTGATACTTTAGCTCAGGCCAACAACTTTCAATATAGCCTTCGATTTGCTTTTTCACTCGAACCACGCTGCTGCTCATGTGTAGATCATTAAAGTCGGTTAAGCCATGTTGAATTTGTTCTGTGGAAAACTTAGGCGTGAGCCAGTGCCCACCGACTAAGTTGGCTGACTCTCTGGCTTTTTGTATGCCTTTATTGATTTGATTTTTATGGTCATTGTCGGCAAGGAATAGATGTTTGGCATTGGGGTATTTAGCACTAATCTTTTCAGCGACTTTAGGCATATTCCCCGCATCTACTGTCATCACTACGCTACGACCTGTCGCTTCGGCAATACTCGCAGCTGTTGAGTAGCCTTCTGCATACAAAATAGGTTCATCAGTGTTCAGTGGTCTATCGCCGACCACAAAGAAGTGTCCTGATTTTTTTGCCCCTTTTTTAAGACATTTAAAACCATTGGGGCTGATCCGCTGTAGGCTATGAATATTCTGCTCTGTGTCATACAAAGGAATAACTAAGCGTCCTTTTTTATCCTTACATACGCCCGGATACGCCTGCACCAGTTTGCGCTGAAGATACTCTTGCCCTCTTGGTGAGGGCAATAACCGATACAGCTGTGCGCAGCGTTTGGCGTGATGTTGTTGCTTTTGATTAAGACTTTGCTCTCGTTGATAGCGAATATTGGCCATATGGGCTTTTTGATGAAGCCTTGCGGTTGGATTGGCTTGTTTAAAGCTGGCATGCCATTTTTGTGGTTCACTGTGATTGCGGTGATCTTGATACCAGCCAACAGGGAGGCCATCATTGAACACGGCATAGACTCCACTTTTTTGACCTCGTTTGTCATCCTGTGTCGCAACACGATGAATTTGACCGTCCATCATCGGTGGCTCTTTAAGTAAAAAGCCTGCGGTTTCCAGCACATTATTAAATTCAAGCAGAGGATCGGTATCGCTGTGCTGCTTCATCATATTGGGATCGGGCAGCCAAGGTTGAACTTTGCGTTTATCAGTGCCAGCTTTGGCGAACCACAAGCCTTGTTCACCATCAAAGCTAATGCCTGCAACTCCATTGCTGAGTCTGCCAATTTCTTGTTGAGCTTGCGCTCTATCGTCATAACCCACAGCCAAATAGGTTTTATGTTTCAATTGCTCATTACTCATAGTTTTCATCTCCCACTACATTTTTGAAATCAGTAACCAAGTCGTTCATTGGTGTTTTTTGATATATAGGTTTGGGTTCTGTTTGGCTCGGTTGATCTGCAACACTATTGTCAGGTTCAGATTGCTCAACACTTGTTGTATCGCCATCCTCAGCGCAGCGAATTTGAGTGATGGTGATTGAATGCTGTTTGGGTGTGACCTTGGGAATGTTTGGTGTTGCGTAGTAATTTTTATCTGGATGATTACCACGAATACTTAGCTGTTTGTCTTGATACCAACGTAGCTTTTGACATTGTACAGGAGGGCAACTTTCGAGAAGCAAAATGGCGTTATCAGCGCCCATTTGCATCAACTCTTGTGGCAGCATTAAGGCTCTACCGTGGTCGCTGACATTTTCACTTTTCCCACCTTTGCCTGATAACTGGCGGCTGCGACTGCGATTGTTAATAGTGGATGTGCCAAGGCTGTCGGAGATTTCTCTGGCCACTTTTGGGTTTTTCGGCGCAAAGATGATTTGTAGCGCATGGTTATCCATTAAGGTTTCAGCGCCATCGTGACCATAGATTTCTCTTAGCTGTGCTGGCGATTGAATAATGGTAAGCAGTCGCAAGCCATAACCCGCTACATAGCTTATGCCTTTGCTTAAAATGCTGACTTTGCCGATAGCAGCGAATTCGTCCATGAGTAGTAACACTTGGTATTTCAGTAGTGGGTTTTGCTCTGGCAGCTCACGAGTGTTGAGGTCAATCAATTGTTGAAAGAACAAATTGATGAGTGGTGATAAGCGACTTAAATCATCAGGCGTAACCCCCACATAAATCGACATTTTTTGCTGGCGTATTTGGCGTAAATCAAAGTCATTGCCTGCGGTAACCGCATCAATCACTGGGTTGTAAAACAGCTCTAATGCAGAGCTGAAACTTTTGCGAACTGAGCCACGGGTTCGCTCCGGCGTATCGAGGTATTCTTTGAGTGCTAACAGGCATTGACTGGATAAGCTGACATTGGAATCTAATCTCAACTCTAATTGCTGAGCTAGGTATTCATCGCCTTGAGTGAGCAGCCTTAACACTTCGCCCATAGTTACGGGCAGAGGTGGCGACTCAATTAGGTACAAGACTAAGCCTAGCCACAATGATCGAGCTGAGGCTTGCCATACTGGGGCTTCGTTATCGATATTGGGAAACAGCATTTGCCCAATTTTCTGAATATCGTTAATGCGAAAGCTTGGATCACTAGAGATGTAATACAGTGGATTCCAGCGATGGCTTTGGTAGTTTCTAGGCGCAAGATTAAGCAGAAAACACTCCTGACCGTGAGCCTTTCGAAAACCTGAACTGGTGTGCCAATTCTCTTGTTTGATATCCAGCACTACGACTGAATCTTGCCAACTGAGTAAGTTGGGAATCACCACACCGATACCTTTACCGCTTCGGGTAGGCGCAGACATTAATACATGCTGTTGACCTGCAAACTGTAGATATTGCTCTGACAAGCCAAAGCGTTTTTTGCCCACGACAATGCCAGATTTAGCTAACAGTCCAGCTTGCTTGATCTGCTTAGTGTCGGCAAATTTAGCATCACCGTACAGTGGCTGCTTTTTTGTTTTAAGCTTCTTAGCAATAAAGGCAATAACTGGCGCAAAGCCAATGATGACGGATAGAATGAGATAGAACTGAGTGATGCGTTGATGGCCAAAATAGTAAGCGTATTTGAAGATGGTTAACGGACTGGACTCTTTGACATTAAGGTTGGCAAACCACAAGAACAATACACCACTGAACCATAGGCTTGCGATTAACACGCTAATGATACTTGATAAAATAATCCAGCCACGTTTGCTCATTCTGCTTTCACCTCCTTTGGATTAAAGAACACTTCGCTGACAAAGCGCCTGCCATTAACCACTTGCAGCTGCACGATTACATCTACACATAAATTCAAAAGCTGCTTAATGTCTTCTCTGGATAATGACGACCCCGCTTGGCTTTCTTTTAGCAGTAACATCAGTTGTTCCATAGCCAGCTTTGGGCTACCTGCGTGCATGGTGGTGATACTGCCCGGATGCCCTGAATTAATATTGCGAAGAAAATAGAATGCTTCATCGCCTCGAATGAGTTCTGCAACAAACACTCGGTCGGGTTTCATCCGTAAGCTGGCTTCTAACAACTGCTTTTGAGTGATATTGGCAATGCCTTGATTGCCAGCGGAATAGAACAGACTGACAGTATTGGTATGAGTGTTATACAGCTGCAATTCGTCAACGTTTTCTATGGATATTAGGCGTTCTGAGTTTGGCACTTGTTGCAGTAATGAACGCAGAAATGTGGTTTTTCCTGAGCCTGTGGCACCAGAGACGATGATGTTCTTTCTAAGCTGAATGGCGAGTTTCAAAAAGGCAGCTATGGCACCTTGTTGTTTGAGTTCTATTAACTGTTGTTCGCTTTGATGTTGGTTATCCACTTCAATATGCTGAGCACTGAAATAGCCTTGCTGTTGATAATCATCCAAGCTGAACACCACACTCGATGGTTTGCGAATAGTCAGGCTGATTTTGCCGATTAAGGTCACAGGTGGTATGGCGATTTGGACTCGCTCACCATGAGGCAGTGTGGCCGATAAAATGGGGTGAGCTGCATCCAACTTTTGCCCTGAATAGGTCGCAATCAATTTGCTTAAGCGTTGGCAATACTCCAATGAAATGGCATTGGATTTATGTTTATTCCAACCTGTGTTTGACTCAGTTAATACTTGCTTGGACTGATTGATAACAATTTCTGTAACACTGGGCTGCATCAAATAAGCAGCCAGCAATTTCAAATGTTCCAGCAAAGCCAAAGAACGACAATCTTCGATTTTGATATCAGAGCTAGGGCTTTGATTAGTGGCTAAGTTTAAGCTCATAAACACTCCTAAAATCTAAGTCTCTGGCCACAAACACATTGATGTGTTCCCCTTGGTTTTTATACAAAGTTGGTTTGATATGAATCGAGTCTTGAAGTGCAATAGAAGCGAGATCTTTAGTACCTCCAATGGTGTCTCCGAATTGGATTGTGTTGCTATTTCCTTTAGATTTATTGGCGTAATAGGTTCCGACATCACCAATCAAGCTGAGTAACATCGCACTGCCAAATCGCTGTCCAAAATGACCATCGACATAACCACTATGACCGCTACGGCCAAGGCTGTCGGTTCCCGGTGAAGCTAAATCCAAAATCACACCCGTTGGAGTTTCGATGCGATCCCACAATACAAAAATTCGAGCTTGTCCTTGCTCTAATCCAGCTTGGTATTCACCAACAATATGACTGCCTTTTTCGAGCAGCAATACCTTGCCATTGGTAGAGTAAATATCACGGCTGAGTTGACAACGGGTCATGCCTGCTACGTCGCTGCTAATGGCGGTTTCTAAAATGCAGTCGAGAAATGCGCCTTTGGTAATAAACAAGTTGGGATCAATGATTCGACTAGCGATGCTGCCCTGAATTTTAGTGGCTTGTAATTGTTGGTTTAGTGAGTGGCTATTAGGCTGCTCTTGGTTTATGTCTGGCAAGGAGTCTTGTTGTTGAATGTTTCTTGGAACAGCCTGTTGCGAGCTGTTATTGAGTACCAATAAGCCATCTAACTGTTTACGTTTTTGTGGAGTGAGTGTTTTTTTCTGGCCACTTAAACGAGCTAAATGACCAAACTGCGGTGAGTTGGGTTCGTCCAATTGCCCAGTATGAATGATTGAGTTTGTCTCAATGTTTGGTTTTGTTTTTATACTGGTAACAGGTTTATTCGTTGGCTCAGGTGGCGCTCCAAGGTGATCAGCAATGGTGTAATGATGATGGGTTGAGTCTGTGTCTGATTGGGCATGGCTAAAACCGCCATTGATGGCCACTAACAGCACAATCATTAAGGCAGCGATGGCAGACATTACTGCTTTGGTGAGCCACGTATTACTTTGAACTCGGTTGCCTAGCTCTGGAACCGGATTGTTGGAAAGCTCTGGCTCTTGGTTGGTGTGTTGTTCAGCCATGCGAACCTCCACGCCTTTTGGCAATGCGCTTTACTTGTGGGATTTGTGTCTTTTGATAACTTGCAGGCTTTTCTGCATCAAAGGATTGGTTAAACAAGCACAAGACTAATTGGCCTTGTCGCAGCACTAATCTTCTAACTACTCGCCTGATCACTATGGTGTTGGGAAAGTCAGGATTGATATGACTATTCACCAAGCTTTCACTGTTGTCGCTATTGACGGTATATACCGCAGGCAAGTCTTGTTTGGGATTAAACTTGAGGTAAGTAAAGCGGCCATCATCAAAGACCGTTACAGGCAATAAGGCTTTATCACCTTTATAGAAATAATTCTGGCTATTCACCTGTGGCGAGGTGTGAAGGCTTAACTGATCTTCAAGTAACTGCTGTTGATTGTGTTGGTGTAACTGAGTTTTAAGATCATCGGGATAGATAAAATCCACCGCAAACATCATATTACGGCTTGTGGCTTGATTAGTGTTTTTTAGCAGTGACGCATTGAGCTCAAATTGGTACACATGACGATTAGTCAGCACCGTCATATTAGTGATGGCTAGCTGGGCTTTGGGTTTGATAAAAATGTGGTTATCAACGGGAGTCACACTCCATGCAGCACTGTCGCCCATCGCAATCTGTTTGATGGTTTCTCCGTTGGCAAAGGCAATATCGATCGCAAAACCATAATGGCCAACTAACTTCACCACTTGTTGCGGATTGAAGTTGATATGGCGTACTCGTTTATCAAAATGGCCGATATGCGGTGTTTCTAAAGCAAAAGAAGTAAAAGAAAACAGCATTAACGTCATGCCTGTGAAGACGGGCACCCAGTGACTTTTACCTATACTGAGTCTCAAAGGCACTAGGCACCTGCCTTCGCAGGTGCGACGGTGGGAGGTAGATAGTTTACTCATCCTAATCCCCTCCTGTGGCTTGGTCATTGCGATAGCTCAGTACTTGAAAACCGAGAGGATTCAATTGCCTGTCAGATACCGACATAGGTGCATTACGGTAAGTAAAAGTGATGGTAGCAACCCAATGGGTTAACGGGTGATCTTCACCAATTTGCTTTACTCGTTTGGTATATCGAACTAAAGCAGTTGTGGTTGATTCCCCATTGCTTTTATCGTGAGCGATAAAGCTGATGGCATTAACCTTGATAAATAGCTGCGCTGATTGCCCATAAAGATTAATGGACGCATTGGGATTGGATTTGGGATCGGTTTGTATGCCGTAATCTTGTTGAACATTTTCATCAGACATTAGGCCGATAAGCTTTCGGTCATAACTTCGTGTTTGCCACTGGTAGCCTTCTCGATGGCGCAGGTATTGAGCTAAGAAATATTTATCTAGCACTTCCTGAGCCTGTTGTTTGACTTGTCCCTTGCTGCTTAAGGACGATACCACATCCACAAAACCTGTGTTGTTATCGACTCGAATCACAAAGGGTTCGATGGATTTTAGCGGCATTAAGGTGATTAGGCTGACGACCAAAAGCGTGGTAATCAAAGCCAGCAACAAACAGTATTTCCAAGCACGTTGCTCAGATTGTTTGATTTTGACGTTGAGCTCAGCATCCCAACCTCTGGCCTCGGCAAAGTATTTCTGTAATAACTGCTTATCAGTAAGTTGCTGCTCAAGCTCAGCCATGACGTACCTCAACAGACTTAACCACTATCGGATTTACATTCACAGGCTGCAAGCCTTTACCATCGTCTTTACAATGGGGTGGTTTGGGCATACTAGAGCAGTGGGTTAGCAGTAGGATAAAGCACACAGATAGGCATTTCTTCATTGCTCAGATTCTCCCGAAATGCTGTTGCTACTAAAGCGTTGTTGATAGGCTCGATAACCTGCGCCCACAGGTTTCATGGGCATGGACAACGCTTGCCCGGTGTAATTCATGTCTCGTCGGATATTGCGATATTGATTACGAAGCGTAGTCGGACGCATCGCATTAACGCTGTTGGCGATGGCACCGTGAGCCGCAATTGCGACACCACCACCGAGAGCAGAAGCCATTGCGGGTATTTGCTTCATCACTAAAATGCACAACCCTAACACCACACACAGCATTGAACTGTCACTGAGCGTGGTTAAGGCGGCGTGATTGTGAGAGATTTGCGTTAGATACTTGGAGGCTACTGTGGTCATCAGCTGCCCAGACGATACGCCAAGCAGCAAGATGAAACTAAAGTTGAGTACCATTCCCAGCCAGCTTTCAAAAAAGCGTTGAGTGGCTTGAAACAAAAGTAGAACAAAGAAAGCCGGACCTATAGCCAACAACACACTGACCATGACTTTGCTGAGCAAAATAAAGAAGGCAACTAACAAGGTGAGACAGCTGCCAATGATGAGCAACGCCATAGCCAATATGTACATGCCAAAGTTGCCATTCATCACTCCACCCTGTCGCCATGCATTATCGGCAAGAATGAAGATTTGCCCGTAAAGGTGATCTAAAAGCTGCGCCGCATTTTGAGTTTTGGTGCCAGACACAACAGCCGCCAGAAATTGAGGTGTTTCACTTAAAAAGCGCACCACGGTTTGGTTATAGTGACCAACGCTTAACCCCAAGGTCAGAATAAATCCAATGCGCAGTATTCGAAAAAAGCCTTCTTGTAGTGGCTCCTGACTGCGACCAAACATCGTTGAATAACCCCAAATCACCACCCATAAGATCATCATGCTGGTAAATACGGGGATCAGATATTGAATTAGTCTTGCCGAACCTTGTTGCACATAGTTGTGCAAGGCTTGATCTACCAAGCTGAAAATACTGCGATACAAATTACTGGTGGCAGCCATTGTTATTACTCTTTGGGATGATCAAAGTTGATTCGAGGTGGCACGGGATCACCTGCCACAATGTCGTTCGCCGCTTGCTGAGCGTTGATGCATTCTGGATGCTTTCGAAATTTAGCCGGATTGTTACTGCATTGGGTTAAGGTTTGCATCAAGATTTTCTGATGCGTTTTGAACCAAGCCACATCATGGGCTTGGCTTTGATGGTTATGGTGATTGCTCATTTTTGAACAGCCAGCCAATAAGCTGATGAATAGTGAAATGACAATAAGATTGATGGTTTTCATGCAGAGTCCTCATTTGATAAGAGTGGTTCTGCCATCCGTGGTGGGTTAATTCCAATTCACATTAATCGGGTGTAATTCACCAGCCGACTCAATAGCCATTTGAGTGATACGCTGCTGTGCTAAAGCGTCACTGGCTTGCGCTTGAGCTTTCAGTAGTTGCAGTTTGGCTTGCTCATTAGCAAGCATGGCGTTTTCCGCTTGAATTCGGGCTTGTAAGTCTTGAATGTCTTTTTGTTTTGGTGCTTGAGTGATCTTGTTAATAAGCCTTGTGAGTTGGTCATATCTGACTTGGGTTTCTTGCAGAGATAATTGTGTTTGTCCTAACCAACGTCCGCGGTAGCGATTGATAGCATCAAACAGACTTGCACTGTCACCGCCCAGCTTGAGCCATTCGCTGTTGTGTAAGCCTTGTTGTTTGAGAGTTAGGTTGGGATCGACTTTGACTGCCACATCGTAAACAGAATCAATGGCATCACTCATGCCAGTAATACCGTTGATGCTACTCAGTTGGCGTTTAGCGGTATCGAGTTGCTGTTTAAGCGTATCGATTTCTTCCAGTAAGTGACGTATTTCAATGATTTTTTGATGCAGATTAGCAATATCAATGACAGGGAAAGCCAAGCTGGGTAATGGCAGTGTTAGCGTCATCAGTAGCGCTATTATTAAAGAAAGGCGTTTCATACTTCACCTCGCTGTTCATGCAAGGCATTGAAGTATTCAGGGAGCCAGTCTTTGGGATCACTGCCAGCGGTTTCCACTATCTGATACATCAGGTTCACTTTGTCTGTGGTGCCAGAGATCACCGACAGTTCATCATCAAAACCGTTTAGGTCTAATTTAGCGACAACACTTTCATGGCCTTGCTTGATAATGAATTGGCGGGAATTGGGTTGAAGTTCAGTGCGGATTAGCTCAAATTCACGTTCGGTTAAATGGAGTCCATCCATATAATCATCACGTCGAGCTTTGGGATTGGGCATTAAAATCAAAGTCGCACATTGCTCAATCAAGGTATGAGCTATGGGTGAATTAAGAACATCCTTAACTGACTGAGTGCCATAGACCATAATGCCATTTTGTTTACGAATGACTTTTTGCTTGTTTTGGGCTAAATCTTCAAAGTATTCATCCGCCAGTAGTTTCCAAAATTCATCCATAAAGATTTGCAACTTGCGACCATCAATGAGTTTTTCAATGCGATAAAACAGGTACATGACAATGGGAGTACGAATTTCTTCAATGTCTAAAAATTCTGTCACATCAAAGCCAAACAAAGTTTGGTTGGTAATAGATAGCTCATCAACCTCATTATCTAAAACCCAGGATAGTTCACCACCACAACACCACTTTTGTAGCCTTGAGCTACAACCATTTGGGTCAACGGGATCAAGAAACTCCATACAGCGACTTAATCGACGCTGAGGTTTAGGTAAGCTCATTACGCCTTTAACTGCATCAGTCAAATCTTGTTGATGTTGGTGCAGTAGTTCGCCACCGCATAGTTTGGAAATCAAGGCTGTAATAAACAGAATATTGTCGGCAGTAGGTTCAAGCTGAAACGGATTGAAGCCTGTGGGTTTACCCATTTGCAAAGGGAGATATAACCCTTGAGTGGCACGAACGTAGATCTCTAAACCACGGTCTTTATCAAAGATGATTTGAGTCGGCTGATACTTCTTACTTTGGGAAATGAGAAAACCTTGTAGTACGGTTTTACCTGAGCCAGAAGTTCCGATAATTAAGGTATTACCTAAAGCGTGATGCTCATCCTTGAGCGAGTCTTCCTTAGCTTCACGACTTTCATGACCGTTGAGGACTTGGTTTAACCGCTGCTCTTGTGGATGAGAGTGGGGTTCATGAAAGTTGAAGTAGTATGGCGCACCTGACGCTGTTTGCAATACTGTGACCGCATCGCCCCACTGATTGCCGTAAACTTGCCCAGAGGGATAGTTATGAAAACTGCAAAACCCGGCAAAATTTCGAGAAGATATTCGAGCCGGACGAGGACGAAAGCGACTGTTTGCAGGAAGCTGAGAATAGAACGCTGATTGAATAGATAAATCATCTCTAGTCAAAATAATGGCTTGATCGGCAAGCTCAGACTTTAGTGCCGATAAATGCTTATCAAGGGCTTCTGTCGTGTCAGTCAATACGGTTAACACCAAATGATGTTCACCATAAACCATGCGCCCAGCGGTTAAATCATCAAGGCCAATATCAATGGCATCAACTTGGGAATGAGCGAAATCCCCTGTAGCGGTCAGTCTTTTTTGTTGACGGAGCAATATCTCAGTAGCGACAGGTTTCGATAAAAACTGAAAACTTTGTGTCAGTACCAGTTCAAACGGTGCTGATAAAAGTGCATTAAGCAAACCCGCTTCGGTGTGTTCAGGGTACTCCTTGATACTTAAACACGCGCCCAAACGGGTTTGCGTAATGCCTTTCAGGGCTAAGGTGTTATCAGAAAATAATGGTCTTGCTCTGGGCAATGACTTTGCAATATCAGCAGTGGTGATAGCTCTAGGTTGCCACTCGCCATTAGCTAAATAATCCAATAACGTCAGTAATTCGCTGTAGAAAACCTTCTTCTTTTTAATGATATCTTGATTGATGACTTCCTTAGAGTAGATCCCTAATCTTCTGGGCTGATAATTCTCCATTGATGATAAGACAGTAGAAACGACCTCATTCAAAGCAGAGATAGTTTGTTTTTGCTCGGCAAGTAACTGTTCAATCCTTAGGGATTTTAGCTTCAACTTTGATTTAAGCGGCGCATTGGTATCACGATAGATCACTGTCAGATATAGCTCATTCACCATTAACTGACTTTGGCAGATTTTATTAATGTATTTTTGATTTAACTGTTTATCAAAATCGGTTTTAAACTCACCTTTGGGAACGACTTTAGATTCACGACGAATAAGGTGTGTCCATAAACACACATGAGGGCTAGCGATATTTCGCAGCATTAAGTTGAACTGTTCCTTCCACAAATTCACTTGCTCAGGATCGGCGGATTCGTGTGCCACACCTTGCAGCTTGATGATCTGTAAGTAATCACCGCTATGGGTTTTAATCGTATGTTCATCCACATGCGCTTGATAAGGAATAAACTCATCAACGGAGTTTTCTCGCTGCCACTGCTCTTTGAGTTTCTCTATGGCAACAGCACTCATAGCATTCTCTCCTTATTTCGGGTGTTCACAATAGGACTGGCACTGGCGAAGCCCAAGCATCGCCTACAAACAGATTTGGCTTTGGTATTCATCCATAGTTTGAGCAAACGAAACATCAAAGGATCACGTAAACACAGCGAATACATCAGTGCATGAAGGGGAAAATATAGTAATAAAGCAAAGGGATTTTTAGTGGCTATCATCAGTACTGTAACAACAGCAGCAACAATGATAATGCCGTCCAAGGTCACGCCCCACTTCATCGCTGGTCGAGTTACGGCCACAAATAAGGGATCACGAAATTCAGTAAAGGACATAATGATTATTCCCTCTACTTCACAGCAGAAATAATGAGGTCAACAATAGTCGATCCACCAAAGACCAGCACGATTCCGGCGATATACTTACCGCAAGTCTCACCAGTGATACGCCCAAACCAAGCCAAATAACCCAAAATGGCAATCCCAATAATCGCAGCACTGCGAGCAATACCATTGGTAAGAAGTTGCATTACCCAATCCACTCCTTCAGAAATGGGATCGGCAAAGGCGAGTTCGGGAGTCAGCAGTAAAATGGAAACCAAAATAAGGTGGGCGACCAGCGCCCGAGATCTGCTTGATTGAATCGAATTTATGGCAGTTGTGTTGAGTGAATTTACTTTCATTGTCTACTCCAAACATAAACCCAACGTAAGGGCTAGAGCTATTTATGAAAGACACCTCATATCCTTGAAGCATCAAGATAAAAATGGCGTGCTAGCAAGATTACATGGCAAGACCGGGCTGTAAATGCTTTAAAGAATAAACACTTCGAAATGCAACCTAATGCAACATAACAAAACGACATATCAAACTTGTTGAGTAGAGAAAAAGCTAAAAAGGTAATTTTTAAGCGGAATTTTGTCAGAAATGTAACCATTTCTATTTTGTTAAAAATTGTTGGAATAACAGCAAGTAACAAAAGAAATATTGAACTTGATAACCAATGTTACTGTTTTCCGAAGTGGCTCCGAGATTTAGTTAATACGAACAGTCAAATGAAGTATGGCTTTGCGGAACGTTCACAATAAGAGCCTTGTCCCATAAAAAATTTGGTATAGACAAATACTGTCGTTTGCATCCGTATAATCAATAAAAACTTGATCTCTTAATGTTACTTGGAGCGATAACGATGCTATCAGAATCACTTAAGAAAAAGATTTTAACCACTTATTTTTCTTCAGTACCTGAGCTTATAGAAGAAGGCTTTTTCGATGATTTGATAGCTATTCCTTTGTTGCATGCAATGAGTGTTTTACCTGCAAGTTACATGACTAAACTCCAATTCTACTGGTTTAAAGATGCTCAAGTATGTATTGCAGTCGATGTTTCGGACTCCATTGATGAAGGGATACTGCTGGCTGCAGTTGATATTGCTTTGTCGGATGAAAAATGTTTGATGGAAAAAGCTACCATATCTCAAATAAATGAATGCGCTGGAGAAGCGATAGATAAGCTTTCATACAATCAACAGCGTAGCATGGGTGTGACGGTTATAAATCCAAAAGACTTTTTACAGACGATTTTGACTACCTTTGAACAAAAATACTTGTATCCGATGAACACAAGAAATGAGTTGTCTGAAATAAGTGTTATTGTTGGGCTAGAGGAGTCTTGTGAGCCTACTTCAGAGATGAGCGATGAGTCTGATGAAGTAGTAAAAGATGTTAAGTTTCAGTGGGGATATCAAAAAGCAAAGAGTGATACGCTTGAAGATACTGATCATTGGCGAGAGTTTTGTACTGAAGCAAAATTGAAAGAAATTCAGCAAGACAATTCTTTAAATATTCCAGCCACGTTAATAAGTCAGCTTTATTGGGTTAATAGTGCAGTTGGTGTAGAAAATCGAGAGCTGAACCCAGATTTATCCATTAATACTGATGAAGATGAACACTTAATTCCTCGCAAAGTTACAATAAGTGATTTTTTAGTTGCTTTGCTGGGGTGCCGAGAGGGGCTAGAATTTTTTTGTTATTTATTCGACAAAAATACTTATTCAGTTGCATTCCCTAAAAGGGTGTACGAGCAAAGATCATCATTGTTTAGGCATGTGTTAGACAGAACATTCGATGACAGCTCTGGTAGTCGTTCCAATACATCTTGGTTCAAAAAGTCAGAGTTACTTTCTAAGAATGTTGAGCTAGATAAGTATCTGGTTTGTCTATTGAAAATCATTTATTCAAAAGACTCATGTAATGATAAAAAAGGTAACTTGATAAGCTTCCTTGAGTCGCTCAAATGTGAATCAGCAGAGCTAAAATTAGTTTATCAGTTTGTTCATGAATGCAATAAACCAGAACCTTATGAAAAGTATCACTCGATAAAAGCTATTTCTAACAAACTGTATAGCAACATTATTGGTCAACGTGCAGCCGTTGAATCAGTATGTGAGCATCTATTGTCAATCATGTTCAAAGGCGAACCTAATAGAATTTCACCTATGGGAGTATCCACTTTTTTAGGGCAAAGCGGAACAGGTAAAACTTTTTTGGCTCATCAAGTATTTGAATCTATCAATGAATACTTCAAGTTAGGTTATCAATGCAAAGTATTTAACATGGAACAATATTCTGACGATAAAGACGTGATGAAGCTTTGGGGATCGGGTTCTCAATACGTTGATTCTGGCTTAGGTGAGCTTACTACTCTTGCATCCAAATATCCTCGCAACATTATTGTTTTTGATGAAGTGGAAAAAGCAGCTCCTTCAGTGATTCAGTCATTGTTAACGTTGATTGATACGGGGAAGGGGGTTGATCGTACAACGATGAAGTCTGTGGACTTTTCTCAGTGCTACTTTATTTTTACAACCAACTTAGGTGGTGAGGAAGCCAGTAAGTCAATAGGTAACCATCTTAAATTGGATTTGCTGAAGTTGTTATCAAATAAAGACAATAAACGCTCTTTATCTGCGGAGTTCGCCAATCGCTTATCAGCTGGAAATATTGTTCTATTTAGAGATTTACTGGCAAAAGACTTAGTTAAAGTTGCAATTAATACTCAACCTAAGAGTTGCGAGCAATTCTTATGGGGCAATAATCAAATCGAATTGGTACTGAAAACCATAGAAAGCAAGATCACTCCAAGAGCTATTAAAACACAATTTAAAAAATTGGAGGGCAAAATTACGTCTGGAGCTATCAAAGCAATTGAAAATGAAGATGATTATTCAAAGCTTGAAAATATTAAAGTGTTTTCAGATGACGAACAAAGCGTTGAGTCATGTAGGTATGTTTTCTTGTCCAATGATACGCAGCTAGCTCAATTACGCAGCGAACAATATACTGTCGTGAATAGTGCTGACATAAATGACTTGAATAGTGCGTTTTCGATATCCGCTGATGCATATATTATTGATAGAAACTGTTTGGATGTTAGTTTAAGTCAGCTCGATGATATGTTGTCTAGCAATAGTGATAAAGCCATTTACACTTTTGACCATATGGGAAGCCAGAGTAATGTCCCCAGTTTTTTGAGCGCTAACATCCAGAGAGATTTCGAGATCAAAGAACGTTCATTATCACAATTTCAAAAGTTAATAAAAATGCTAGATAGGCATTCTAGTCTTATTACCTATATAAATGAAAATGTAACAAGAGGTAAAAGACCTAAGTATTCAGTTAGGTATGAGTTAACTGACTCTAGTGTAAACGTTATTTTTCACCAATTTTCATCCAGTTTTGAATTAGACCGTTCTGATTTAGACCTACCTTTTCTAAACTTTGAGGGAGTGCCTAATATCAAGTTTGCAGATGTTGTGGGGCTTGATGATATCAAGAAACGGTTAAAGCTAATCGTTAACTCAATGAAAGCTGAAAACTCTTTAACCCATTGCGGCTTTGATATACCAAAAGGATTCATTCTAACTGGCTTGCCGGGTACGGGGAAGACCATGCTTGCTAAAGCATTAGCGAGTGAATGTAATGTCACTTTTTTTAATGTAAATGCAGCTGATTTACTTGTTGGGAATACCATTGAAAATATCAATAATCTGTTTGATGTGCTGGAAAAGTACTCTCCAGCAATTTTGAATTTAGATGAAATTGATGCGATAGCTCAAGATCGGACAAAAAGTTCACATACTATGCAGGTAGCTGTAAATACTTTACTCACAAGGTTAGACGGATTCAGAGGTAATAAAAAACAAGTATTCGTTTTAGCGGCGACAAATCATTATCAAACATTAGATCCTGCACTGCTTCGTCCGGGACGGTTAGAAAAAGTTATAGAGTGTCAGCTGCCATCGAATGAGTTATTGGGTAAGTATGTCGCAAAGAAAGTTATCGATATGGGATATGAAATAACTGATGAGCAAATCGACGATTTCATTTCTTATGCTACAGATATCACGATTGCTAAAGCAGAACTTCTTATTAGGGAGTCGATGATGCATTCGGTAGAAAATAATATAGCTTGGGTGCCTGAAATACTGCTAGAGAAAGCATTGGAAAGCGCTTATGGGAAAGAACTACCCTATGAACAGTTCAATCAAAATGATTTCAAAGCCGTAGCTTATCACGAAGCAGGGCATTTATTAGCAGAAAAGTTACTTTTCCCAAATAGCATATGCAGTCATGTTTCAATTATCCCAAGAGAAAAGTGCTTGGGAGTTGTAAGTGTTAAAGAGGAGCCGAAATTCCATAATATGACGTCTGAAAGTATTAAAAAGCGTATCCAAGTGCTATTAGCAGGTATTGCTGCAGAACAGCAAATCGGTGGAAAAGACACCTCTGCAGGCTCTTTGCAGGACAGACAAAAAGCGACTCACTTAGCAAAAATGGCAATTGAGAAATTTGGACTTAGTGAACAAGCAGGCTTATCGCTTTCCACTGAATTAAATCATGCTCAAGTGGAAATTGCTAAAGAGATTAACAGTTGGCTACAACAATGTTTGACGCAAGTGACGGCTCTATTGGAGAGTCATTCAGATGCTTTACATATGATCAGCGAGAGGCTAATCAAAGACAAGTTCTTAAACGCTAAGCAAATTAATGAGCTTTTTGATTCTATCTCTCAAGATACTGAACTTAGAATGGCGAGCTAAGTTAAGAGTCATTAGTTGTAGTTGTCTTTTCGAGAAATAAACTATCAACAGAATCCATGTCACTATACATTGTATTGGTGCCATTGGGTTTTGTTAGTTTCAATTTGAGGTGTCAACATGACCCATATGAACGCGCAGTGTGCTGATTTAGCCAATAAAATTGTAAATCTAGAAAATAATTATCACTTAGGCTTGGCTTTTTTCTCATTAGTTGGTTTGGGTGTTTGCTCTTTACTAGACCAACTTGTTAGCGCCGACAAAGTGGAGTTGTATATTTATTTTCTTTCGATGTACCTGCTGGCTTTTATTGTTTCCCTTATCACTTATATTCATTTGATTGATTATGTGACTTACAGAAAGATTAAGACGATGCTGCGTGCCGACAAACCGCCCATATCAGCTGCTCAAAAGCTTTTGGTTGCAGTGGACTTGCTTGATATATCTGAGCCCTCATCTAAGGCACTAGATGAATATGTTAGAGGTCGTGAGGGATAAGGATAAGCTTGCTATGTACAAGGCTTATACTTTTATTGGTTAAGGCTGGATTTGATAACAGATTTTGAATAAGTATTCTTATGCTCAATGACACTGTCAAAAATGTCAGTGAGCAGGCTCGAAATACCCCAAAATGCGCGAGATACCCATATAACTCATTGTATCTAAAAGGACTCAAATTACTCAAAATCCCTAATTTACCTCGCAGGTCAAACCAAGGTTTTTTGTTTGTATACAGTAAGATAGGTATGACAGTGAGCGAGTGATGGGGTGTCAGGGGTCGGAGGTTCGAATCCTCTCATTCCGACCATTTTTTCTTTAAATCAACGACTTACATATTTTCCTTCCAATAGCTCTTAAAAATATTTTCCAGTATGTTTTGCGAGAGTTTTGCGAGCAACATAAAAAACTCTTATTTTTTAATCTGTTAATACCAATTTGAGCACTGTCGTAAAACTGGCCATTTGGCAAATGGCAAGATGATTTATGGTGAGGTTAGGATTTATGTGGGGGAATTGAAATCAGTGGAAATATACAGAAAATTAATTACCCAGAAAAATGCCACAAGCTGTGGCACAATTGAACTATGATATGTGCTTAGCTTGTTCAATGATGTCGTTTTGCATTTTTGTTGCCTTTGACATCACTACATCATAAATTTTCTTTTTTTCTTCTACACTGGCACTATTAACAAAATACGAAAGCTTAGAAGCAGTCGTTAAAGACTTTGCAGATTTTGTTGCTTTAGCTGTCATAATTTCTCTCCAGTTGAAGTTTATATTTTATAAGTCTAACAGCCTTTCTAAATCGCTGCGAGAGTATTTTTTATCTATATGTTCGTCTATATTTTCGATGTTATCTCTATACTCTCGGGGGCTACCGTCAGTATTTTTTAATAATAAATCTACCTTTACAGCGTCATCGTACTTAGCTTTTACTCGGCGGATCACTGCTTGAGAGCCGAAAAATTGCTCAATAAAGGTTTCTGGCTTAATTCTTCTTCCTTCTACTTTTTCTCTGGCTTGAACAAATTTCCAAGCTAACAACGGTTCTTGATATACAAAAATAATGAGCACAGAACGTTCACGGTTCAATGAACGATCAATGTTTTTACAGGCAATATCAAAATTAGAGAATGTGCCATCCAATACAAAGCTTTGATTATTTTTAAAGATGAAATCCAGAGTGCGTTCAACAATAAAACTGACACCTTTTTGGAAAAGATAAGAATTGCTTCCAGTGTAATCCTCGAAGTAACCTCTTAGTTCATCCGGATCTAAGCGAATGATGCTTGTATCTGCAAAGGCTTCTAAAAAAACTTTAGAGGCTTCTGTTTTTCCAGCTCCAGGAGAGCCACACATAAAGATTGAAACAGGCTGCTCATCGGCAGGAAACTTTTTGCTGTCGCTTAATTCTCTGCCAATTCGAGTTCTATTTTTCTTGGCGAACTCAATAGCTCGAAGCTCGATTTCTTGTTCAGCTTGATTCATGTTCAATCCGAAGGTGATAAGGAACTTTTATTTTAGCACCATAACTCAAACGGAAGCATTACATGATTAAGCGGGAAAAAAATGTGCACCAAAAGTGATTCGTCGATAGCTTGCTGTAGTTGAAAATATTTTAATTTACGCTTGGTGCACTATCGAAATTTGTCAGGGATTCACGTCTTTGTTATTGTATCATTCATGAAAAAGCTACTCGCAAAACTATTTGCATCTCACTGATTTATATAGGTTAAAAAATTAAAATTATTAACCAAATTAAGCTTTTTAAGGTTAGGTGTACTCATGGTATATTTATATAAATCAGTTGGTTAGGTGTTGAATTTACGTTTTGATGGGGTGTCAGGGGTCGGAGGTTCGAATCCTCTCATTCCGACCATTTTAATTTAAAATCAATGTCTTAATTGGTTTTTCTCATCTTCCATTTATGTATACGTTTTGCGTATAGTTTGCGCGTAGAATATAAACATAATTTATTTCAAACAGTCAATGTCTATTAGAGCATTGTCGCTATACTTAAACTCTATTGAATATAAACGTTCTATTTTTCCCACAACCAAGCCGCGCCACGAACTCCTGATGAACAACCATACTTATTTTTCAATATTGGGGTATTACACTCTTTTCCGAGCACATATTGATTCAAAATAGTAGGTAAACGCTGATAGATTTCATCGATATTTGACATACCGCCACCTAATACAATGGCGTCAGGATCAATCATGTTGATCATGTGAGCCAAGGATCTTGCTAATCTATCAATGTATAAATCAAGGGTCTTAATTGCTAAAGCTTCGCCTTGATGAAAGCGAGTCATAATCTCTACGCCAGTTGTAGCATCATCAGCATGAAGCTGATAGTCTCGAATAAACCCGGTGCCGCTTATATAAGTTTCGATACAATCGTAATTACCACAAAAGCACTGTGTGGAGCGGTGCTCTTGTGCGGTCATCCAAGGCAATGGATTATGTCCCCATTCACCGCCAATACCATTACCGCCACTGTGAACTTTGCCATTAAATACGATGCCACCACCGCAGCCTGTGCCGATGATAACCCCAAATACAACCGCTTTGCCGGCAGCGGCACCATCGGTAGCTTCTGAAACGGTAAAGCAATTGGCATCGTTTGAAACTCTTATTTCTCTGTCTAGCAATTGACCTAAGTCTTTATCTAACGCCTGACCGTTGATCCATGTTGAGTTAGCGTTTTTAACCAAGCCTGTAAAAGGCGAAATGACGCCAGGAATACCAACCCCAACACTGCCTTTTTGTCCTAGAGTTGTCTCTGCGTCAGCAACCAAGTGAGCAATAGCATTTAAAGTATCTTGATATACCTTCGGCGTAGGCACTCGTTTGCGATAAAGCTCTTTGCCTTCGTTGTCTAATGCTACCAACTCTATTTTGGTTCCGCCTAAATCAACGCCAAAACGGATCATACTTTTCTTCCTCTATTTCAAACTAAAAAGTGGACCTTTTAGTCCACTTCATTTTAGTGACAATTAAACTCAGCAACTATTTTGCGTACAGTACGCCATAAGCTGGGAAAATAATTTCAGTTTGCTTTTGATCCGCTTTTACTTGAATAGGATGTTCAAGTAATTGGATTGGTTCTGAGATCGTTACCTTCACTTCTTGTTCAGAGAGGTTGAATCCACAAATCATGGTTTCATCGTTCAAGTTACGCTTAAACATCAAAATGGGTTCTTCAGTAGCGATAAACTCTATGTCACCCGCAATAAGAGAAAGATAGTTTTTTCTCCACGCCATGAAGTTTTTGAAAGAGCTTAATACCGAGTCTGAGTCGTTTTCTTGAATATCCACTGCTAGTGCTTGGTGACTTTTTACTACTGGTAACCAAGGCTTGGTTTCACTAAAACCTGCGTTAGGTTTATTGGTTTCCCATGGCATTGGGGTGCGGCAACCATCACGACCTTTGAATGTAGGCCAAAAGGTAATGCCATAAGGATCTTGCAGATCTTCAAAAGCAATATTCGCTTCTGGCAAACCCAGCTCTTCACCTTGATAAAAACAAATGCTGCCTTTTAAGCTGGCAACCAATGCTGTGATCATTTTGCACTGTTCAGGGTTTACACCTTCTTTACCCCAGCGACTTGCAACGCGTTTAACGTCGTGATTACTCACAGACCAAGAAGGCCATCCTGAAGTTACGTTTTCCTCTAAACGACTAACCGTTTCTCGAATGTAGCTTGCGCTATAGTCATCAGTGAGTAATTCGAAGCTGTAACCCATGTGGATACGACCTTCTTCGGTGTATTCCGCCATAGTAGCTAATGAATCTTCTGAAGAAATCTCACCCAAAGCCGCCGTATTTGGATACTTATCCATCATAGCTCTTAGGCGTTCAAGAAAGCCCAAGTTTTCTGGCTGGGTGTTGTTGTAGTAATGATATTGGAAAGCATAAGGGTTATCTTCTGAAAAGCCGCGACCTTGACGTTTGTCAGCGGGTTTAGCTGGATTATCCTTTAGCTCTTTATCATGGAAACAGAAATTAATGGCATCAAGTCTTAATCCATCAACGCCTTTTTTCAGCCAAAATTCAACATTATCTAGCACAGCTTGCTGTACGTCTGGATTATGAAAGTTTAAGTCTGGTTGCGATGATAGGAAGTTGTGTAAGTAATACTGCTGGCGACGAGGCTCCCATTGCCAAGCAACACCACCGAAAATCGACATCCAGTTGTTTGGCGGTGTGCCATCTTCATTTGCATCTGCCCATACATACCAATCGGCTTTGTCATTGTCTCTTGTGCTACGACTTTGTTTAAACCAATCATGCTCGTTAGAGGTATGGCTAAGCACTTGGTCGATCATGATCTTCAAACCTAGAGCGTGGGCTTTTTCTAACAATTCATCAAAATCAGCCATATTGCCAAAGAGAGGATCGATATCGCGGTAATCGGCAATGTCATAGCCAAAGTCTTTCATTGGAGATTTGAAAAATGGTGAAATCCAAATGGCATCCACACCAAGACTTGCAATGTAATCCAGTTTACTGGTGATCCCTTTTAGATCACCGACACCATCGCCATTACTATCCGCAAAGCTACGTGGATAAACTTGGTAAATCATGGCGCCTTGCCACCACTGGATCTCAGATTGGCTCATTGTTTAATACTCAACTTGTTTGAGGCAAATGAAATAGAGGATTCACTTACTGGTCCTATAAATTATCGCAGATAGTAAACAATGCCTTTGGATTCGTCATTGTGCATACGAATTCAAACAATAATTAACCATTTTGTAACTTAATTTCATGGTGAGCTCATTATTAATAAAAAAGATAAGATAAAACGGCTCTTTTCACTTAAAAATGGAGACTGAATGTAATTTTTTACACAAATGTTTGTTAATTAACATATTGGCGAAAAATCCTTATCTCAGTTGAAAATAAAGCCACCTTTTCTCAATTAGCCAATGATAAATTGCAATACAAAAAAGCAGCAGTTGAATAAAATAAAATCTAGCTTCGATACAAATTTATGCTCTTATTTTTCAGTTGGTTAATTTGTTTTTGGCTATTGCGATATTGATAATTAATCTTCCTCCCACTCTTAATAAAAAGCACTTACTGCTATTATTCCGTCTTTGAATACGTATGTAGAAGTTTGTTAGCCATACATTCATTTGATTAACATTCAGCCGTGATGAATTTACAACTATAGCTTGCCGTTAAATGCTATGGGACATGAGTTGGCTAAACCAGACATATGGAAACGAAGTATAACCATGCTTTAGCCATCAATAATAATAACTACTTATATGGAGATACTATGTCACCGTTTAAGCCAAGCCTATTAACACTTGCCCTTCTTTCAGCAGGTTTAAGCGCAAATACTTACGCTGCTGATGAACAAGTAAAAGAAAAAGAAGCCCAAAAAGATGACATTGAGGTCATTGAAGTAAAAGGTTTTAAAACAAGCATCATAAAGTCAATTAATGCGAAGCGTTTTAACGACACGATTTCTGAAACAATCTCAGCTGATGATTTAGGAGCACTTCCTGACTCATCTATCGCAGATGCATTGACTCGTTTACCTGGTGTTACAGCTGTTCGTACAGGCGGTCAAGCTAGTGGTCTAAACATTCGTGGTCTAGACGGTGACTTTGTTTTCGCAACCTTGAATGGTCGAGAGCAGGTGACCACTGGTGGAAAGCGTGCTATCGAGTTTGATCAATATCCTTCTGAGTTAATCAACCAAGCGGCTGTTTATAAATCGCCAAAAGCATCACTCATCGAAGGTGGCGTTGCTGGTACTGTTGAATTAACAACGGCTGATCCGCTCAAAAATGATAAAGAGCACTCATTTAACATTAATATGCGTGGTGCCTTTAATGATCGTGCCGATCAAGTTTCAGATGCAAACAAATTTGGTAATAGACTCAGTTTCTCATATCAAGGTAAGTTTTTAGAAGATACTCTAGGTGTAGCAGCTGGTTATTCACACTTATACCAGCCTTATGTATCGAGCCAATTTATTGGATTACGCTTCAATGATGGAAAACGTGATTTAAACGGCAATGGTTCTGAAGAGTCGATAAGTGAAGGCTTTGAGATTCAACAAAAAGGTGGTGAAGATAAGCGTGACGGCTACATGGCTGCAATTCATTGGCAACCTAATGATAATTGGAGCATCAAAACTGATGTTTTTCATTCGAAGTTTGACTCAAATAACTTTGCAAGAGGTTACCGAGTAAAAAATCTTAAAGATGGAAAAATCACCAATCCAGTCATCCAAGATGGATCAATGGTTGGTGGTACTGTTTCTTCAGAAGGCAACGGTAACTTTGCAGTTTTTGTTGTAAATGATGACGATACAAAATTATCAGACCTAACATCTGGCGCATTTAACGTAGAATGGAATGATGGAGAAGACCTAACGATTGCGGCGGACATTAGCTATTCAAAGGCTGATGGAAAATTCGTAAACGGTGGTACACGAGCAGTTCTTTATAATGATATTGATGCTCAAACTCGGACTCCGGAATCTGTAACTTATCGTTTGAATGGTTTAAATCACGCTACTGCGAGTTTTTCTGGTGATTATACCGATGTAAACAAGCTTGGCTTACGTCAAATTGGTATGTGGCCTTATGATCAACAAAACGAGCTTGTGGCCTATAAGCTTGATTTTAAATATAGCCTTGATAACGACTATCTTAGTTCAGTTGAATTTGGCGTACGTTACTCAGAGCGTGAGTTCAACGCGCAGCGCTCACAAGCTGGATACGGTAATGAGTTTGGCAAAAATCCAGATAATCAGCCTGTTCTTCGTTTGACCAACGATATGACTAGCGTAGTAGATTTTGGTGGTGAGCTTTCAGGTTTCCCTAGCTTCTTAAAAATTGATTTTGATAAGGCCGTTGAGCTTGTTAATAAACAACTTGCTGCAAGTGGAAAAGGCCCGTTTAAACCAACGGCTAACTGGGGCAACAGCTGGACAATGATCCAAAGTGGCTCAGTGAATGAAGATGTATTAGCTGGCTATGTTCAGGGTAATCTAGATTTTGACTTAGGCGATACTAAAGTTACGGGTAACCTTGGTGTTCGCGTTGTTAATACCGACCAATATTCATCTGGTTTACAGCAAGTTGGTTTCGGTTTAGGTGAAGCTATTGCTGACGATAACGGCAAAATCAGTAAAGATTACATCCGTAATGAAGTTGGTCAAAAATATACTGATTACTTACCATCACTAAACTTGAACTTCCATTTAACTGAAAATGATCAAATTCGTTTTGCTGCGGCAAAAGTCATGGCTCGTCCGCCAATCGATAAGCTGAAATCTGGCCGTGGTAATTGGTATCATGACAAAGTTGTAAACAAAGGCACTCCTCAAGAAAAGACATACAAAGTCTATAACTCTTGGGGAAATACCAGTCCATTATTAGATCCGTTTTATGCTGATCAATTTGACTTGTCTTATGAGCGATACTTTTCAGAAAGTGAAGGGGCGTTTGTTTTTGCGCTATTTTATAAAAACATTAAATCATTTATTAATAACTTCACAATACAGCCTTTTGACTTTGAAAAAGAAGGCTTCATTGTTCCTGATACTGTGACAGACAATGGCGTTACATATGATGTCATTAAAAATGAGGGGCAATATCAGACGGCAATCAATAATGATAAGGGTGGGTATATCCGTGGGTTAGAGCTTGCTTATACTCAACTGTTTGATTTCTTACCGGATCCTCTTAATGGTATAGGCTTTACAGGTAGCTATTCATACTCTGACAGTGAAGTTAAATTTACAACTAATTTAAGCGGTTCAGATTTAGACATTCCTTTACCAGGTCTCTCTAAACATGTACTAAATACCACGTTGTTCTACACATTAGATGGTTTTGATACACGTTTAAGTATGAGATATCGTAGCAAATATGTTTCAGAGCAAGTCGCTGTTGAATCCCAATTAGCGTTCTTCGACGCTGAAACAGTATTTGATTATCAAGCTTCATATGCATTTGAAAATGGCTTAAAACTGTTACTTCAGGTGAACAATCTAACTGACGAAGCTAACAAAACATATTTTGGTAAGAAACACCAGACCGGCACAATCCAAAACTTTGGCCGTCAATTTTTCTTAGGCTTTAATTACTCTCTGTAATTACTAGTAAGTTTCCAGCCCTGCCTTGTGCAGGGCTTTTTTAGTTAAGTGTATTTTTTAATTTCGAATACGTATTCAAAAATACATTTGGAACAAAGCTCATTAGCATGAAGCCATATGTTTGAGCAAAGTGCTTAGCTCTATCGCTAGCCATAAGGTTTACTATGAAAAATAAACTCATTTTACTTTCTACATTTACCGCCAGCATTTTTCTGGCGGGCTGCAAACCCTCAACGGAACCAGAACCAATCACAGCCACAGAGAAAGCCGCTAAGCCAAAGAAACCTGTTGTCTACCAAATGTTCACTCGCTTATTCGGTAATAAAAATAGCACCAATAAAGAGTGGGGCACCAAAGAAGAAAACGGTGTCGGTAAGTTTGCGGATATTGACGATACCGCTCTGAGTGCAATTAAAGAGTTAGGCGTTAGCCACGTTTGGTATACGGGTGTTTTACATCATGCTTTAGTCGCTGATTACAGCAAATATGGCATTAGCCAAGATGATCCAGAAGTGGTTAAAGGTCGCGCTGGCTCACCATATGCGGTTAAAGATTATTATAATGTAAACCCTGATTTAGCCGTCGAACCTGCTAAGCGATTACAAGAATTTGAAGCCCTAATTGAGCGTACCCATCAGCACGGTTTAAAAGTGATCATAGATATCGTGCCAAATCATATTGCACGTAGCTATCAATCTTTGACTAAGCCTAAAGGCGTTGAAGATTTTGGTGCCAGTGATAACACTCAAGTGACTTATCACAAAGACAATAATTTTTATTATGTAAAAGATGAAGACTTTAAACTGCCAACTAGCTTAGATGGCTATCAGGTATTAGGTGGTGAAAGGCACCCACTGATTGATGGTAAATTTGTTGAAAGCCCTGCTAAGTGGACGGGCAATGGTTCACGTAAAGCCCAGCCTCATTTTTATGATTGGTATGAAACCGTAAAGGTAAATTACGGTGTTCGCCCTGATGGCAGCTATGATTTCCCTCGCTTGCCAGAAAGTTTCGCTGAAAAAGATCACCAAGCACACTTTAAATTTTGGCAACAGCAATCGGTGCCAAGTTCTTGGGTAAAGTTCAAAGACATTGCCCTATATTGGACAGAAAAAGGCGTCGACGGATTTCGTTATGACATGGCAGAAATGGTACCTGTTGAGTTTTGGAGTTACCTCAACAGTCACATCAAAATGCAAAATCCAAATGCCTTTTTGTTGGCCGAGATTTATCAACCTAAGATTTATCGTGACTTCATCCATCTTGGTAAAATGGATTACCTCTACGATAAAGTGGACTTGTACGATCGCTTAAAAGAAATCATTCAAGACAAACGCAATACTGACGTGCTTGATGACGTCGCCACTAAATTTGCTGATATTGATGAAAACTTGCTGCACTTTTTAGAAAACCACGATGAGCAGCGTATCGCCAGCCCTGAGTTTGCTGGTCGTGCTGAAAAAGCCCTGCCTGCAATGGTAGTTTCAGCCACCATAGGCAAAGGCCCAACTATGATTTACTTTGGTCAAACCGTGGGTGAAAAAGCGGCTAAAGATGCAGGGTTTGGTAAAGCCAGCCGCACCACGATTTTTGATTACTGGGGCGTGAAAGCGCATCAACAATGGATGAACGGCGGTAAGTTTGATGGCGCTTTGCTTTCGAACGAGCAAAAAGCATTGCAAAATTATTATCGTACTTTGTTGACCTTTACCAAGAGCTCAACGGCGTTAATGGGAGGTTACGTTTCAACGCATCAAGCCAATAAAGCGGCTAAAGGCTACCACCAAAAGTTATACAGCTACGCCCGTTTTGATGAACAGCAACAGCTGGTGGTGATCAGTAATTTTTCAGAAAACTTAGGCTCAGACTTGAGTTATCAACTACCTAAAAATCTGGTGTCAGCATGGCAGTTGGCTGACGGTGAATATCCAATGATAGATAAGCTTTCTGGCACATCACAGCTGCTTGTTGTGGTTAACGGCAAAGGAAGCATCCAATTAACAATGAAGCCATTGCAGTCTTATATTCTTGAATTGCAGAAGTAGGAAGTACATCAATGAAAACAATAAAAAGGCTTCAAAAGGTCGCACTGTGTGTTGCCATCGCATTAAACGTAACTTCGGCAATTCAAGCTGCAGAATTAGAATCTGCGTTTGTTAAAGGCAAGCAGTTGCTGCTAAAAACTGATGAGCATCAAATCGTTATTGATGCTATTGGCGACGGAGCAGTCAGTGTCCATTATCAAGTTGAAGGTATGAAGCAGCTGCCGTCATTTTCGATTGATGAACATGCAGCATTCACCAGTGGCAACTTAAGCAAAACGAAAACAGGGTTTCAATATCAATTAGATGATCTTATCGTTCAGGTTCAAGCCAGCCCGTTTAAGTTGAGTTATCACCACAATGGACAACTTCTACTTGAGGAAGATTCCGGGTTAATTGCTCATGACAGTATTCGAGGGTTCCGCTTTAAGTTAGCCGACAATGAAAAACTGATAGGCGGTGGCGAACGAGTTGTGGGTATGGATCGCAGGGGTCAACGTCTGCCTTTGTACAACAAAGCATCCTACGGTTACACCACTCATGCCGAGCAAATGTATTATGGTTTGCCCGCGGTGATGTCTAATAAAAAATACGCACTGATTTTTGATAATACCGCTAACGGTTGGCTAGATATCGGCAAGACAGAATCTGACGTTCTGCAATTTGAAGCTGAAGGCGGTCGCACAGCTTACATTGTTGCAGCAGGCAAAGACTATCCAGAACTGATTGAAAACCTCACTGAAGTCACGGGGCGTCAACCTATGCCACCTCGTTGGGCATTGGGGAATTTCGCCTCACGTTTTGGCTATAAAACCCAGCAGCAAACGGAAGATACAGTAAATGCGTTTATCGACCAAGACATCCCGCTTGATGCTTTAGTTCTGGATTTATTTTGGTTCGGTAAAGAGATCAAAGGCACCATGGGCAATCTGGCTTGGGATAAAGACAGCTTCCCTGAGCCTGAAAAAATGATTGCTGACTTTAAGCAAAAAGGCGTCAACACTGTATTGATCACTGAGCCATTCATTTTGTCCACTTCAAAGCGTTGGGACGAAGCGGTATCGGCGGATGCACTTGCGAAAAACTTTGCTGGAAAAGTTAAAACGTGGGATTTCTATTTTGGTAACACAGGGCTTGTAGATGTGTTCTCACAAAAAGGGCAAGCGTGGTTTTGGCAAAAATACCAACCGCTTCTAAAGCAAGGCGTTGCGGGTTGGTGGGGAGACTTAGGCGAGCCCGAAGTTCATCCCCATGACACTGTTCATACGCTGAATTCAGTAACAGGCTCCACTCAAGTGACCGCCAATGAAATCCATAATGCTTATGGTCATCAATGGGCGAAAAATTTATACCAGAAGTTAACACAAGCGCAGCCAGAACAGCGGCCTATGATCATGATGCGCTCTGGCTTTGTTGGCTCGCAACGCTATGGCATGATTCCATGGACGGGAGATGTAAACCGCAGTTGGGGAGGTTTAAAACCTCAAGTTGAGCTGAGTCTACAAATGGGAATGCTGGGCTTAGCTTATACTCACTCCGATCTTGGCGGATTTGCTGGTGGTGAAAAATTTGATCCAGAGCTTTACACCCGCTGGCTGCAATACGGAGTGTTCCAACCTGTATATCGCCCACACGCGCAAGATAACATTGCCCCAGAGCCTGTGTTTCACGATGAAAAAACCAAAGACATCGTGAGAAAGTTCATTAAGCTTCGTTATCAATTACTGCCTTATAACTATACCTTGGCGTTCGAGAACTCAACCAAAGGGTTACCGCTGATGCGCCCTATGATGTTTGCTGATTCAGATAACCGCAGCTTTGATAATGCCAGTAGTTATTTCTGGGGTGGTGCGTTTTTAGTTACGCCTGTCGTTGACCCAGCTGTTAAGCAAGTAGAAGTACAGCTTCCACAAGGTGTGTGGTTTGATTTCTTTAATCTCACCAAATATCGAGGTGGAAAGACTGTATTGGTTCCTACTCAGTTAGAAACCCTACCAGTAATGGTTAAAGCAGGAAGCTTTGTCCCTATGATTGAGCCAATACAATCTACCAAAGATTATTCAACTCAAAATCTCACTCTGCATTATTACCATGATGAAAGTGTCAAACACGCTTCAGGGCAAATGTTCGATGATGATGGTAGTAACCCCAAAAGCATCGAGCAAGGTCAATATGAACTGGCATCATTTAAGGCTAGATTTAATGGTAAGGAATTATCTTTCCAATTTGATAGAAAACTCAATCAATATCAACAAGCTGTAAAGCAAAGAGCATTAACGCTAAAAATTCACAATGTTCGCAATGAACCTGAAAAAGTTATGGTTAATGGCAAGCTCGTTAAATTCAAATGGAAAAACAACCAACTAACCATTGATTCGATTTGGAAAGGTAGCCAATCAATTGATGTTAGCTTGTGAATACGTATGTAAAGAGCTGTTGCTACCGTAACAAGCTCGTTACCATTGCGATAACGCTGAAAAGCAAGAAAGCAAAAACAATAATAAGGAAAACCAAATGGTGAACGAAAAGCCGCATTTGAGCTTTTGGCAGATCTGGAACATGTGCTTCGGATTCCTAGGTCTGCAATTTGGATTTGCGCTGCAAAACGCCAATATGAGTCGCATTTTTCAAACCTTGGGCGCAGAGATGGATGCAATCCCTATTTTGTGGATTGCAGGTCCTGTAACAGGATTAATCGTCCAACCTATCATTGGTCATTTGAGTGATAAAACGTGGACTCGACTTGGCCGTCGTCGCCCTTACTTCCTATACGGTGCCATTGTGACCAGCTTAGCCTTGGTATTGATGCCAAATGCCAGTTACTTATGGATGGCGGCGGGTTTATTATGGATTTTAGATGCGTCAATTAATGTTTCTATGGAGCCGTTCAGAGCCTTTGTTGCGGACAACATGCCGAAAAAGCAGCAGCCAAAGGGCTATTCGATGCAAAGCTTCTTTATTGGTATCGGTGCTGTCGTGGCGTCTATGCTGCCTTGGATTTTAGCGCAGTTTGGTGTTGATAATCAGGCACCTGAAGGTGTGATCCCTGATACCGTCAAATATTCTTTTTATGCGGGCGCTGTCGTTTTGCTTGGTGCTATTGGTTGGACGGTGTTTTCGTCGAAGGAATACTCACCAGAAGAACTTGCAAGCTTTGAGCAAGAAGATGATTCGAAAAATGAGTCTACTCCACAGATTGCTGCACAAGTGTATTTCAGAAATGGCTTTGGTTGGTTAGCGACAGGCTTATTGACAACTTTTATGGTTTTCTCAAACCAATGGGACAAACAGCTTTATGTTCTAACCATCAGTTTAGTGGTATTTGGTTTGCTGCAGTTTATTGTGGCACTGCGTCGCAAAAATAATGCTCAGCTGTCGGGCTTCGATTCAGTTTTTGATGATTTACTCTCAATGCCGACAGTGATGAAACAACTTGCGGTCGTACAGTTTTTCTCTTGGTTCGCTCTGTTTGCCATGTGGATTTACACCACAGCTGCGGTTACCTCAGTACATTTCGGTTCAACCGATACCTCATCTGTAGCATACAATGACGGCGCAAATTGGGTGGGTGTTTTGTTTGCGGCCTACAACGGTTTTGCCGCGTTAGCTGCCATCGTCATTCCTTTTGTGGTTAAAACCATTGGTTTGCGAAAAGCTCACTTAAGCAATTTATTCTTAGGTGCGGCTGGCTTAGGGCTATTTTTAGTGATTGATGATCCTGATTACTTACTGATTTCTATGGTCGGTGTTGGTTTTGCATGGGCTTCTATTCTTTCGCTGCCATATGCCATGTTAGCAGGCTCACTGCCTGCGAAGAAAATGGGCGTCTATATGGGGATTTTCAACTTCTTTATTGTGATCCCACAATTGCTTGCTGCCAGCGTACTGGGTGTATTGTTAAAAATTGGATTTGAAAACCAACCTATTTACGCCTTACTGATTGGTGCCATCAGTTTTATGGTTTCAGGTGTTTTAACCCTGAGAGTCACCGCAGCCAAAAGCGAGTAACTGAATATGAAAAAGTTAATATTAGGTATCTCTATTGCGGCTAGTTTTTCTAGCGTACAAGCGCAAGATTTTTACGGCACTTTGCATCCGTTCGCCAAAGAAAATGTGTATTTTGTTATTACCGATCGTTTTGTTGATGGTGATAAAAACAATAATTTTGAGCATGAAACGGGTTTTAACAAACCGCTTAATTGGCCAAATGGTGATAAAGCCAATGTCGGCTACCTAGGTGGTGATTTTAAGGGCTTATTGTCTCAAGCGGATTACATCAAAAACTTGGGTTTTACTTCCATTTGGATGACGCCAATCATTAAAAACCCAGCAGAAGCCTTTACTGGTGGTGATGAAATTAAGCCGACAGGCTTTGCCATGGATAGAGGTAAGTCGGGTTATCATGGCTATTGGGGCGTAAATTTTTACGAGCTGGATAAGCATCTACCTTCAAAAGGATTGGATTATCAACAACTCAACCAACAGCTTGCCAAACATGGCTTGAAAACCATTATTGATGTAGTGATCAATCACGGTTCTCCTGCTTACACTATGCCAAAAGCACAGCTTGATTTCGGTAAGCTGTTTGACAAAGACGGTAAGTTGGTGGCGGATCATCTGAACCTCAAACCTGCCGAATTATCACCAAAGACCAACGCTAAGCATGCTTGGTTTTACACCAAGCCAGACCTAGCTCAATTGGCTGACATCAATGTTGAGAATCCACAAGCATTGAAATACTTTACCGATGCTTATTTGCAATGGCTTGGGCAAGGCGCCAGTGCGATGCGTTTAGATACGGTAAAGCACGTTCCAGCCAAGGTATGGGGACAGTTCAGTAAAACAATTCGTGCAGAGCATCCTAACCTATTTATGTTTGGAGAAGTGTACTCCTACGATGCTAACGAAATAGCCAAATACACCTACCCTGAATTTGGCGGTATGAGTGTATTGGACTTTCCACTAAAACAGGCCATGGATAACGTATTTGCCAATGGTAAAGGCTTTGAAGCACTTAGCTCAGAGCTTCATTTAACTAAAGGCCCTTATGCAAACCCGTACGAGCTAAGTACTTTCTACGACAATCATGATATGCCAAGGATGAATGCCAGTGATAACGGCTTTATCGATGCACATAATTGGCTGTTTACGGCTCGTGGTATTCCTGTGGTGTACTACGGCAGTGAAATGGGTTTTATGCGTGGTAAAGGTGAGCATTTTGGTAACCGTAATTACTATGGTGTTAACAACATCAATAAAGCCAAACAGCACGTAATTGCAAAAGAGCTTAAGAAGATTGCAAAAGTTCGTAGAGACAACATAGCCTTACAAAAAGGACTTCAATTGAATGTCGAATTACAAGGCGATAAAGCGATGTTCTACCGTGTCTATCAGCATAATGGAGTCAACCAAACAGCGTTGGTGATGTTAAATAAAGGAGATAAGGATCAGACTTTCTCTATGCCTAATAACATCCAAACTGGTGGTTGGGACAATGCCATTACTGGTGCAAAGATTGATATTAATGCTCAATCAAATATCTCAGTTCCAGCGCACAGTGTTCAAGTTCTGCTCTACAACTCAGAACTCACTTCAAAGCCATTAATCAAAGCATTAACAGCTTCAATGCAACAGCGATTAGGCACTAAACCGCTTTAGATGAGTTTCTAGTTACTAATTCAGGGCTCAGCATCACTTGCTGTTGTTGATTGCCCTGAATTTTATCAATCAGTACCTCTACCAACACTTCACCCGCTTTATGAGTATCCTGTCTGATTGTGGTTAACGGCGGATTCATAAACTGAGCAATTTGAATATCATCAAAACCAATCACGCTCACATTAGTGGGAATGTGCTTACCGCGTTCTTTTAGCGCTTTAATCGCGCCAATGGCAATTAAATCACTGGCACCAAATAATGCAGTGAACTTTTGACCACTATCTAACAAAGCCAAGGTAGCTTCATACCCTGATTGCTCAGTTGAAATGGCATCAGCTTGCAATCGTGGCTCAATCGGTACACCTGATCTGATCAAGGCTTCGGCGTAGCCTTGGTAACGATCAAAAAACTCAGGGCAATGCACAGAAGCATCGCCAATAAAGGCAATTCTTTTATGACCTTGATTCAGCAAATGTGTTGCCGCTTGAAAGCCGCCATCTTTATTATCGCAACAGACAGAAGGATGCTCAGCCAGTTGAGGTCCCCAACGAACATAATGAGTACCTTGCTCTTCAAGCTGCTTGAGTTTCGGCTCAAAAGCAACGGCATCTCCATAGCCTAATAAAATTAGGCCATCCGCTTTGTGACTATCTTCAAAATCAGCATGCCAGTCATCGGATTGTTGTTGGAAAGAAAGCAGTAAGTCATAATCTTTTTTTGCAGTGGCTTGGGTAATTGAGCCAAGCATGGATAAGAAAAAAGGGTTGATCAGAGAATTATCAGAGGTTGGGTCGGCAAAAATCAATAGTGCCAGCGTATTACTGGTTTGGGTTCGAAGGCTACTCGCATGTTTATCAACTTTATAATTCAGTTCCTTGGCAATGCGTTTCACTTCATCAATGGTTTCTTTTTTTACCAAAGGGCTATTTCTAAGCGCTCGTGAAACGGTAGATTGAGAGACACCTGCAAGGTGGGCAATGTCGAGAGATGTAGCTTTCCCTTTCATGCGGTAGCTTTCCGAATAATTATTATGCTGCCAAAATATATCAAATAACTCACAAAGCTAACAGCGAGTTATTCCATCAACCACATTCTGGCGCTTCTGGCGAGTAAATTGAACCTATGCCATTGGCTTGATATTGGTTGTATATTATTCGATAACCTAATAAACCACCGCCAGTTTTTCTCTATTCATAAATCGTCTTTGTCCATCTATCATTAACGAGCGGGTGTGAGACGTTAAAAAGCGAGGATCGCCATCCATGAGTATCGAACATTGATAGCCGGTAACCCTTATTTTGTTATAGCCCTTAATTATTAAAGCTTGTTTTAGGTGCCCACTAAAAGGCTTTCTACTTAAACTTCTGAGCCACTCTATATTGCTAAATTGATGGGGAGCTCTTGCATATTCTAAATCACTAGGCTTAAATGAAGCGGGCCCATAACTGTCTGCAGAATGTGGGGACATAATCCTTAAATCTTCAATTGCTAATAGTCCTTTTTGTTCTAGGTAATTGGCCAACTGAAACCCGGTATAGTAACCTTCACTACCCATAATACGATCTTCTCCAGCTTTTCCGGCGCCATAAATATACAAGCTGCTAATCCTTTTGGGATCTACTTCTTTTAACGGGTAACATGGGGAGTAATTCGAAGCCAGTGACGCTAAGTGGGCAAATAGAGAGGTGCAGTCGGTTTCATTTTTACTATTAAATTTTAGTGCAACCTGCTTTACATCAAGATTAACAATGTCATTTTTGGCCACTTTCTGTTTGAGTTCTGCTATGTATTCTTTGTTGTCAAAGAAGACAGGAATGGGCTGTTGATGTTGGAAGAAATTAGCGAATTGCTCATTGAACATAGCGACAATGAATGGCTCTTGATCGCGACCAATTTCACCGGGGAGTAAGATAGCTTCGGTTTGGTGGTTTTCATCCAGCTCTGCATTAACAAGATAGTCTTGAAATGTAGCTTGGGGGCGAATGTCTGACTCTTGCCAATGGAGTAAAAAGTCAGTACCAACCTTTGTATAAAGAGGTAATTTTGTTGTGACTCCACTAATCTCAGAAGACATGTGTTTATCCGTTGGCTGCGCTATGCGATCAGATTAAACCAAGTTGTCTTAAGCTTTGCTGTCTATCAGGCTAATTTATCGATTTTTAACTTTTCAGAGTTTGAATGACATTAGAGCCGAAGCTTATTCGACTCTAATGCTGGTGGACAACTAGAAATTTTACTATTTAAAATCCAGAATAACGGTTTGGGTAACCTGCGATTCCTAAAAAGAAACGCTGAGTTATTGCAGGATTTTCACCATCTAACAGTGCCGCATTTACCGTGAGTGGTGATGAGGTTTTTTCTGTTAATTTTCCATCTTCATCCAGATCGAACACTCCAATACTATGGCTTTCAAAACCAAGTACATAAGCATGGCTATTATCGTAAGTGATATAAATATCTTTAGAATCACCTTCTTTTTCCGCTTTTCTGTTGAGGATTTGATCTCGAGTTAACAGGTTTCCTTCAACGTTAAATTTAACGACTTGGTTTGAATTAAACCCAACAGCATAAAGGTGGTTTTTTGTAGTTAACCATGTCCAGCACGCTGCTGGCCTTGTCCCTGTAATGATTGAACCTTTACCAGAAGGTACTGAGTTCATATTAGGAGAACTGTCGAATAAATCATTACTGTTTGTGGTATCGAGTGAAATCAGTGCCGCTTCGTTATCTCGTAAATTTGAATCGATATCATTGATAAATTTACCGGTTAACAATGCGTTTGATACATAGACATAACGGCTATCACTGGACCAACTGAATCCAATGGATGCCAAGATACCGTCATTAGCAAAGTAACGAGAATTTTGAAGAGAGAATTGATTATTTCGCACTTCAACATCATACAAAAAAGTGTGAGCAGGAGTAGACAGTTGTTCACTGGCAGGATACCCCGCATTAGCGATACCCAGTGTAGTCACCACAACCTTTTGATTATCAGGGCTGAAGCTCACTTGTGCCGGACCATTTTGGCGTGCCGAATAAGTAGCAAGCCTTCTTTGCGGGGTTAATACGCCCGTTTGTGGATCAAAACGATAAAGATAGATGTTTCTGCTATTGGTATCCGTATCGGCTAAATGTTCACTAATTGGGTTGTCGTACTGATCTAAACACGTCTCTAATGTATTTGCTTCCGTAGGCTCAACGCAATGGGAAACATTTTGTTGATTGGCAACAATAACCCAAGTGATTCCATTGATGGTTTTTATGTCTAGGCTTACAGGGCGAATACCAAATGAGTCCATGTTTTGGACACCATTACGATCCGCATGTTGGTCGATGCGAGATAAATCTCCGCTTTGATCATCGATTTGAAATACACTGATGCTGCCATTATTTTCAGTAATACTCGAGTCACCAAGGGTTTCGCCAGCATTAACGACTAATAGCTTATCTCCGAAAATACGGATTGCGCCTTGCGCATCAAAGTCACCATCATCGGCATCTCCAACACCACCAGTGTCGAATGCACTTCTTTCGGTTAAATCACCATTTTCGCCGACAGCAAATGAAATAACTTGGTTATTATTGACGTCATTGGTGCTGGTATAGATGAATCGAGTCTGTGGGTTTGTGGTCTTTGAATCTTCATTGTCATTGTCATGACACGCTTGTAAAAGAAATAAGCTTGAGAGTAATACGCAAAGGCTGACTTTAGGGTACATACAACACTTCCTTATGTAACTACGAAAAAACAACATAAGCAGTAAGTATAGTTAAGTTATATCGCCTCACCAGTATGAAATCATATCCCGCAAAGACGAATCATAGCCTTAGCTTTGCAAGGATTTAATTGCAAAGCTAAGGCTATGTTAAGACATAATTAATTGGTAGGAATGGTTAAACGTCTAACTTTGCGTCTTCAGTTTCATCTTGCTGTTTTTCATGTTCGTGCTTAATGAATCCTGCGGCTTCTTCATCCATTTGGTTCAATTGATTTTGCGACTGCATCGGGATTGCACGAGATTGCTGATTGATCTCATGGATTTGTGATGCATTTTGTAAATCTCGGTTACTGGTAATGGACGCGATGGATTCTCTGTCTTTGAGGAATGAAATAATATCGTCGCGAATACCGGCCAACTCTTGCTCATTTTTATGCATTTCTAAAATTAGCCTTGGGTGTTCTAGGTTTTGCATACCTGTAGAAGCAAAGGTACTGGAAACAATGCGACAGACGATGACCCAAGGGGTAATGCTCGAACGTACCAATACATTTTCAGAGCGAGTAGAGTCGTGAATACTGTTACCAGTTGAGATTTTAGACTCAGTAAATGTGCCTTCGACTTTCAGGTAAATTAAATCACTTTCAAATAGGATTTCTGAATAAAACAAATGAGCCGTATTTGTTTGAATTCGAGCAAGAGCACGAAGTAATAATCCACTCAGGAAAATATGCACTATGGTGGAAACTGAATCTGCAAGCTCTTGCAGTTGAGGGGTTGCCATATTGGCGTGAATATTATCAAAACCAATACTGCGAGTAAGGCTGGTTAAGTCTACTACTTGATAAGCCAATATCATGGTCAGAATGGCGCTGATCACAAAGAGTACATTGCCTGATATTAAGCTGACAGCCCGCATCTTTTTAAATACGTCCCCCAACTCCATGGTTTTTACTTTGGGCTGGATTTCTTGGATCATTTCCCCAAAAAATTTACCTTTGCCTTCAACCTGCTGAATTAAATCAGGATCGAGTTCTTGATACACTCGGTTAGGGACTTCTTTATAACGACGGTTGGCCATCACTAAGTTATCAAGATTGATAAAAATCTCATTGGGATGAATGGATTCCTGCCAGTTTTCACGAAGTTCTGAAACCTCTACTTTAGGATCAGAATAGTTCAAGCGCTTTTTCAGCATAATAAAGGCAATGGCACTGGTAACTGCGGCGCCAACTAACAACCCTAATAACAATAAGGTTGAATGAAAGGTGGGAAAGTTTGCACTGACTTGCTGCAATTCGCTGATCGTCGTTTGAGTCATGGAAAGCGCATATTTCAGACTTAGGCCAACGATAACGGGTAACACAATCGCGCCTGCGATGACTCTTACCAGTTCCATATTCCCCATGCTTGAGATGCTTCTATCGGCATTGCGATTAATGCTAGTACCAGCGTTTCGCCATACGTTTAATAAGTAAATTGTGAGGAGTGCGGTATAAAACGGAAACGCAAATTCACCTAATTCACCAGCAAAGCCAGCCAATGAAACAAAGGCAACAAAAGCAAAGGCGATAAGGGCGACAATTGTTTTAATCCATGCTCCAAAGAGACGTTGCGCCATATTTCGGATTGGATAGGGCATGTAGGTCAAGCGCGGAAAAAGACTGTGAACAAAACGAGCCAGAATGCCAATAGGTTCTACAAAGGTAGAGTTCTTACGTCCTACCAGCATTTCAATGAGCTTTTGCTTGGTGTAAGCAACATAAGAACTTTCTGTTTTAGCTGTGCTGGATTCAGAGCGACTGTGATTATACGCGAGAGACGTCGGGTGATTCCGGCCAACAAAATAACGAAGCATAGCAAGAATACCACCCGAAGCAGAAGCGATACCGCCACCGAGTAATAACATGCCAAATCCCACCAGTAGCCAGCCTCCAACAGCTTCATTTTTCACTGTGGCTGCGGCATCGATGAGTAAGTAGACCCCCATAAGAGCAACAATCACACCTCGAATAGTGGTCGCCGCCCCTTCTTTTTTGAACGGATTTCGTAGCCCAAGATCAATGGAACCGTAATCGAATGCCATTGTTATTCTCCCTAATAAACAGCTGGTGATGAATTATTTATTGATGATTCAAATGCTTATATGTTGTAAGCCATTTGAGTTATTGCAAGAGAGGAAGTATATGGTGATAAATTACTCAGGGGAAGTAAAAAGGCATGATAAAATATACCCTCATTGATCAGTGAGTTTTTGTTATGAATTGCCGTTTAGGATGTGGTGCCTGCTGTATCGCCCCTTCTATCAGTAGTCCGATTCCGGGCATGCCTCAAGGTAAACAAGCAGGCGAGCGATGTGTGCAACTTTCAGTTGATAATCTTTGCCAAATTTTTGGTCAGCCAGAGCGACCAGAGGTTTGCCATGCGTTTTCTGCCACAGTTGATGTTTGTGGCGAAACGAATGAAGAAGCCTTGTGGTTACTTACTTCGCTAGAAGTTCAGACAGCTTAGTTTCAGTACCGTTATAGCGTTCAGCAAGAAGCTGAGCAACGGAAGTCACTTGAATATTATGCTGTTTTAATCGGCTGAGGTTATTTTTTAGGTATTCAATCGTTTCTAGGTAAGGATGGGCTATCACAATAAAGTGATCATGAGTTTTGCTCAGCTTGATGATTTGTTGAAACTGATGTTCAAGCCCTTGCGGCGACGTATCGTTATCCAAAAAAATCATTCGCTTAAGGTTAGGTACTTTGGCTTGCTCTGCCGCTTTTCGGGCTTTACTGTAGCGTGTGGTGATGCTGTCGACGAAAAACAATTCCCGTCGTTTTAACTCTGCCATTAACCATTGCATGGGTTGCTCAAGCTGAGTGACATAACTGCCCATGTGGTTATTTACTCCTTTGGCATAAGGAATATCTTTTATTGCTTTGTCGAGGATATTGTTGATCGCTCGTTGATTCATATCACTATTGATACCGCCAATCCCCATCGCTTTACCGTTAAGCGCTTGCATGGGAATATGTAGCATGATTTCATGACCTTGCTGAAAGGCTTGCTTGGCTAACTTATGGCTAAGTGGAGTAAATGGCAAGAACGAAAGCGTGATTTGCGGGGGCAGTTGTAACACCTGTTTGTCGGTATGGCGATAGCCTACATCGTCAATAATGATGGCAACTTGCGCTGCTTGCAGTTTTGTAGAAAGAGATAAAAGAAGCAGTAGCGCAAGTCGTATTATTGTCATAAACCCTGTTATGTATCAGTCTTAAACCATGAAATAGCCGATTTCAGAGCGTTGTCATCTGAGTCTGCTTGTGTGCCATTGATTATAGAAGCATTATTGCTTGCATTGCCAGTCATGCTCGGCAGATTTATGTCTGGTGTGATCCCAGATTGATGAATGTTATCACCTTTAGGGGTTAAGTAGTGGGCAATCGTAAGTTTAACCCGACTGTTTTGGAAGATGGTGGGGATCATGCCTTGAATACTGCCTTTACCATAACTTCTTTCCCCCATTAGGGTTGCCCGTTGGTTTTGCTGTAAAGCCGCGGCTAACACTTCAGCAGCCGAAGCCGAATTTTTATCAATTAACACCAGCATCGGCACGTCTTTTAATAAATTGATGTCAGTGGCACTGTAATTACTGTTGGCCTGTTTGAATCTTCCTTTCGTCGATACGATGGTGCCTTTACTGATAAAGAGGTCGGCGACTTTTACGGCTTGCTCAAACAAACCGCCGGGGTTACGCCTTAAATCAATGATCAAGCCATTGAGCTGTTGTTGCTTCCATGTCGTTAGCTGATTTTTGATTGAGTCGAACGTGCTATTTTGAAAGCCATTGATTCGAATGTATCCGAGATTGTTTTCGAATAAGTTAGCTTCAATGGCGGCGACTTGAATAAGGTTAGGTTTGATATTTAACTGCCACTGTTTGCCTTTGCTATCCGTTACCGTTACATCAATAGGCTGATTGTCTAAAGCTGCGGTTTTTATCTGCTTTAAAATGGCTTCTTGATTATCTAACGTAATGGCCTGTTTACTTAAGTGAGTAATGATATCTCCGAATTCAATTCCTGCTTTATTGGCAGGTGAACCATTAAAAACATTGATCACTTCAAGGCCATGCTCTTTACCATCAACTTCGAAACCGAAGCCTTTGTACTGGCCTTGATTGTTTTCTTCTTGTTTAGCGATATCTTCAGCGTTTAAAAACTCAGAATAGCCATCAAGTTTTTGGAAAATACCTTGAATGGCTGCTTCAATAAGCTCTTCACGGGTGAGGGGAGTAACATAAAAACGTTCGATGCTATCAATCACATCGGCAAGGAGTGGAAATCCATAATAAGAATGATGGGGTACTTCGCGCCCAGCAATGCTAATGCTAATTCCAAATAGCGCACCACAAAAAAACAAAACAACCCGTCGAGCATACTTGATCATACAGCCTCCATTGATCCAGGAGGCGGCGATTATCGTTTGCAGTAACGCGACGGATTAATGGCTTTCCCCTTGTGACGTATTTCGAAGTATAGACCAGGTTCTACTTGTCCACCTGAACGTCCAACCAAAGCTAAGGTTTCCCCTTTATTGACGTGGTCACCAGAGGATTTAAGTAACGCTTGAGCATGACCATAAAGGCTCATATATCCCTTGCCGTGATCGACAACTATCACCATACCAAAGCCTTTTAACCAATCGGCAAAAATGACTTTTCCGTCGGCAATGGCCTTTATCGTTCGTCCCTCAGGTGCGCTAAGCAATACGCCTCGCCAGCGTAATTGTCCGCCTCTTGGGCTGCCAAAGGTGTGAGTTAATCGACCTTGGGTCGGCCATTTCAATTTCCCTCTTAGTGCACTTAACCCAGACAGATTATGCTGTTGTTTTGATTCACGAATGGCTTGCTCAATGGTTTGTTTAAGGCTGACTTCTTCAATTTGTAATTGCTCTAAACGAGCGCCGCGGCGATTGAGTATCCGTTGTAACTGAGTGAGTGTACGTTGACGCTGTTGGCTTTCATTTTTTAATTGCTCAGCTTGTTGCTGTTGTTGCTCAGCCACTATTGCCAGCTGTTGTTTCTGATCTGTGATGGTATTTTGGGTGTGCTTAAGTTCTGATAGCGTGGTTTTTAACTTTGCTATAGCTTCGACTCTGGCTTTATTGAGATATTGATAATAAGTCAGTAAACGCTCAACCGTCGCGGGATCTTGCTGACTAAGCAGCATTTTTGTGTAGTCGTGGTTTCCACTTAAATAAGCACTTTTTAATTGTTTTGCGAGAGTATGTTGCTGAGATTTTTGCTGTTGTTGTAATTGCTTTTGTTTATCGGCCAGCTCTGCAAGACTCTTGTTAAGTTGCTGCTGTTGCTGCTGACTTTGATTGACTTGAGTGGCCACTTTTGCGATGGCTTGTTCGTCACTTTTTAGTATCTTCAACAATTGTTGGTGTTGTTTTTGAGTATCGCTAACTTGTGAATGTTGGCGATTAATTTGATCTTGTAAGACTTTAAGTTGAGATTGGCGCTCTTTTATCGTGGTGGCCGATAATGGAAGTGATAACCCTAGACTTAAGATCATCATAAGGACTATTGAAAATAGACGAACACAATAGCGCACAGATACTTCCTTTTCGTTAAACCAAATGAAAAAAATGCCGCTAAAGTTAGCGGCATTTCATTGTATCGACCTAAGACTATTGTGCAAGTGTGATCAATGGCTGCCCTGACATTTCTTCAGGAATCGCTTCTCCCATCAAAGATAGCATAGTTGGGGCTAAATCACTTAGACGACCGCCTTCATTGATTTTACCTTGACGACCAACATAAATCAGTGGCACTAATTCGCTCGTATGAGCAGTATGAGCTTGACCTGATTGTTCATCTACCATTTGCTCAGCATTGCCATGATCAGCTGTGATTAAGGCTTCGCCTCCCACTTTCTCTAAAGCTTCAACAACACGGCCAATGCAAGTATCTACGGCTTCACATGCTTTTACGGCAGCATCAAAGTTACCGGTATGACCTACCATGTCACCATTAGGATAGTTACACACGATCACATCGTATTTTTCAGACTCAATGGCGCCAACCAGTTTGTCGGTCAGTTCAGTTGAGCTCATTTCTGGTTGTAAGTCGTAAGTTGCCACTTTAGGTGATTGAATCAAAATGCGATCTTCACCTTCAAATGGTTGCTCTTTACCGCCATTAAAGAAAAATGTTACGTGAGCGTACTTTTCGGTTTCTGAGATACGAAGCTGAGTTTTACCACGATTTTGCAGCACTTCGCCTAAAGTATTCACAAGATCGGTTTTCGGGAACGCTACAGGTGCTTTAATATCAGCGGCGTATTCCGTTAGCATCACAAAATTCAGCTTTGGTGTCGCTTTACGCGCAAAGCCATCAAAGTCAGCATTGACAAAACTGCGTGTGATTTGACGAGCACGATCGGCGCGGAAATTCATAAAGATCAATGTATCGTTGTCTTGCATTGTTGCCACGTTGCCTTCGCGGTCAACAATGGCTGAAGCAGCAACAAACTCGTCGTTTTCATCACGTTGATAAGCGGCTTCTAGTGCAGCTGGCGCATTGTCGAATTGATGCTCAGCCTGACCTTGAGTTAATAAGTCATAGGCGGTTTCAACACGATCCCAACGGTTATCACGATCCATCGCATAGTAACGACCTACTATCGATGCAATTCGGCCGTGACCTAGGCGTTCAAATAAAGCATCAAAATGGACAAGGCTTTGTTTAGCGCTGCGAGGAGGAGTATCACGGCCATCAAGGAAGGCATGAAGATAAACTTTCTTGGCACCACGCTTTACTGCGAGTTTACAAGCCGCTTCAATATGCTCTTCATGGCTGTGAACACCACCCGGTGACAGCAAACCCATAATATGAACTGCGCCGTCTGCGGCAATGGCTTTATCAATGGCGTTGCACAAGGCAACGTTTTTATTAAAATCGTCATCGGCAATCGCTTTTGTGATGCGAGTTAATTCTTGATAAACAATGCGACCAGAGCCTAAGTTTATATGGCCTACTTCAGAGTTACCCATTTGACCATGAGGTAACCCAACATCATCCCCAGAGCCTGAAATAAGGTTATTAGGGTAGTGTGCGTATAACTTATCTAATACAGGAGTGTTAGCATGATAAATGGCATTCATGTGGGTATTTTCTCGGTTTCCCCAGCCATCTAAAATCAGCAGTGCCAATGGGCGCTTTGCAGTTATCATTTTTGTACCTTAACTAAATTAAAAACAGGTTTATACCCATGACACCTATTCAAGAGGGTTATGGGTAGCATGGGTATAAAGCCGTAAAATAAGAAAAGCGTCTGTGAGTGTACTCGAACTGAGACATGAGAAAAAGTTAACATCTAAAAATGAGTGGGAATGATCGCAATTTGTGACCCGAAACAGTTATAATCGTTAAATTAAATCTGTCAATGAAGTGAACACATGCAAGAATACATTCAGTTTTTTCAAGCTAATCCTATCCTTTCTTTGGCCTGGGTAGGTCTGTTTATTGGTGTGATTGTTACCACCATTAAAGCATCAACGCTAAAATACAAAAATGTGACCCCTCAAGAACTTACTCAACTTATCAATCGTGAAAATGCAAAAGTGGTTGATGTTCGCTCAAAAGATGAGTTTAAAAAAGGTCACATTGTTAATGCGATGAACGTTCCATTAGCACAAATTAAAAATAATCAAGCCACGAGTCTTGAAAAGCATAAAAGCAGCCCCATTATTCTAGTATGCAATGCTGGCATGACATCTTCGCAAGCGGCTCAGTTGTTGGTAGCACAAGGATTTGAAAACGTGCATAACCTCAAAGGTGGTATGGGTGAATGGACTGCGGCAAACATGCCGGTTTCCAAAAGCAAAAGATAATCGTGTCTAACAGAGTGTTTTATGGTCAATCTAAGGTTGACGTACACGTTAAAGTGTCATAAAACTCTGACAAGCTGATCCAGCGGTCAACATGGTCCTTAACGATTTGTTAAGGTAGTACGACTGATTAGATCGAATTAATAATAAGACCCAGAAGGGGTAAGAAAGCCCCTCCACAGTCGAGACAAATTACATAGGTAGGAAATTATGGCTGAAGCAGCAACTCAAGAACAACAAGCTCCACAATTCAACATCCAACGCGTTTACACCAAAGATCTTTCTTTCGAAACGCCTAACAGCCCAGCGATTTTCCAACAAGAGTGGAATCCAGAAGTTAAGCTTGATCTTGATACTCGCAGCGAAAAACTGGCTGATGACGTATACGAAGTGATCCTTTCTCTAACGGTTACTGCAAAAATTGGTGAAGAGACAGCATTCCTATGTGAAGTACAGCAAGCAGGTATCTTCACTATCGAAGGTCTGACTGAGCCACAACTTGCTCACTCTCTAGGTGCATACTGCCCGAACATTCTTTTCCCATACGCTCGTGAAACTGTTGCTAGCCTAGTTGGTCGTGGTACTTTCCCACAACTTAACCTTGCTCCAGTTAACTTTGACGCACTATTTGCTCAATACGTTCAACAACGTCAGCAAGAAGAAGGCGCAGAGCAAGTTGAAGAAAAAGCAGAAGAAGCTACTGCATAATTCATGAACACTGAAGCCGATATTACGGTATTAGGGGCGGGCTCTTATGGCACCGCCCTTGCCATTTCTTTAGCCCGTAGTGGTCATAAAACGCTACTGTGGGGACATCAGCCGGAACACATCGCTCGACTGCAAAATGATCGCAGTAACGAGCAGTTTTTGCCGAGCATTCCATTTCCAGAAAGCCTTATTCCAGAAGCTGACTTGGCTACTGCATTAGCCGCTAGTCGAAATGTATTGGTAGTTGTACCAAGCCATGTGTTCGGTTTAGTGCTTAAGCAAGCTAAGCCATTATTACGTGATGATGCTCGTATTGTATGGGCAACTAAAGGCTTAGAGCCTGAAACAGGTCGACTTTTACAAGATGTCGCACGAGATATTGTGGGTGAAGATATCGATCTTGCCGTGGTATCAGGTCCTACTTTTGCTAAAGAATTAGCAGCAGGTATGCCAACAGCGATTTCTGTTGCGGGCACTTGTGCTCAGTTTAGCCAAGAGCTGGTGGAATTACTGCACTGTCCGTCACGCCTTCGTGTTTATGAAAATGAAGATTTCATTGGTCTGCAATTAGGTGGCGCAGTTAAAAACGTGATTGCTATTGGCGCTGGTATGTCCGATGGCATCGGATTTGGGGCTAACGCTCGTACCGCTTTGATCACTCGTGGATTAGTAGAACTGACTCGTTTAGGCGAAGCCCTTGGTGCTCAGCCAACCACCTTTATGGGGATGGCTGGTTTAGGTGATTTGGTGCTGACCTGTACCGATAACCAATCTCGTAACCGTCGTTTTGGTTTGGCTTTAGGTCAAGGTAAAGACTTTGAGACGGCACAAACGGAAATTGGTCAAGTGGTTGAAGGTTATCGAAATACTAAAGAAGTGTTTACGTTAGCTAAACGCTTAGGTGTTGAAATGCCCATTACTGAGCAAATCTATCAAGTTTTGTACCAAGGTAAAGCAGCTAAAGAAGCAGCTAAAGCTCTACTTGGGCGAGATAGAAAAGCCGAAGTGCTTGGATAATCTATGTAAACTGGCCGATGTTATCGGCTGGTTCTATACAAGTGTACAGCGTTTGCAGCTGAACCAAGGCCTAGGGAAAGGTTCTTCTGCTATCTGATCTCGTTGTTTCTGGCATTTGATTTCTTCTAATATAAAGCGTTTGTTATAGCTACCGTCTGGATTAAATGCACCTGTGAGTGTTGATGTATTCTTAAATTTAAAAAAGTTAATATCTCGTTGTTCCAAATTTCTTGCAGCATTACCTAAACCAACCTTTTTCAGTGCTTGAATGAGTTGATCCATACTAGGATCGCCTGTTGACGACCACTCACATAAAATGTCGATAAGGTGGTAATATGTCGCGTTGGGACTATCGAGTAGAGCATTTGACGTTATACCCAATGTTTCTCCCAATTCTGTCCAATCACAACTAGAACCGTATAATGCTATGGCTAGCTTAAGAACATCAAATTTATAAAGATTGAGTGCAGAACAGTAACTACTGTCATCAGTCCAGTTATTGAGAGAGCTTGTGCAATGTATACCTGCTGCCATTTCATTGCCTTATTATTAAATCATTATTTGACGTTATCACTTTTAATTCAAGCCGTTAAGTTAATTGCTGTTCATCCATTCACTTCCCTAGAAACAAAAATCTAGGGAGCAGAGAAATTTAAGGCTACAATCCTCTGCTTTGATTTTTAGGTATGGATTGTTATGCAAAGTTTTGACGTGATCATTATTGGCGCCGGCGCCGCAGGATTAATGTGTGCGGCCACAGCAGGGTATCGAGGTCGTAATGTCTTAGTACTGGATCACGCCAAACAAGCCGGAAAAAAAATCCTCATCAGTGGCGGCGGGCGCTGTAACTTTACCAATCGCAATGTTGAGCCCAATAACTTTGTGTGTGGTAATCCACATTTTGTGAAATCCGCATTAGCTCGTTACCCATCCAGTGCTTTTATCGAGCTGGTGGAACGTCATGGTGTTGATTACCACGAGCGAGATCACGGTCAGTTATTTTGTGATGATTCAGCCAAAGACATCGTCAACATTTTGATGACCGAATGTGAGTGGGCAGGAGCCAAAGTACAGCTTCGAACTGAAATTCTGTCGGTCATCAAAAAAGAATCTGGTTTTGAACTTTCAACCAGTAATGGTGATTTCTGCTGTGAAAGCCTTGTGATTGCCACAGGCGGTTTATCAATGCCAAAACTGGGTGCCACCCCTTTTGGCTACAAAGTCGCTGAGCAATTCGGTCTAAAGGTGTTGCCTACCAGTGCAGGCTTAGTACCTTTCACGTGGCACAGTGATGACAAACAAAAATTCGAGCCTTTATCTGGTATTGCCGTACCAAGCACCATCACTGCCAAAAATGGCATGCAGTTTAGCGAAGCGTTGCTGTTCACTCATCGTGGTATTTCGGGACCTGCGGTACTGCAAATTTCAAGTTATTGGAAGCCCGGTGAAACCATTGAAATTAATTTGCTGCCCAATATGGATACGGAGCAAGGGCTATTACAGCAGCGAGAAAAGCATCCTAAACAAAGCTTGCGTAATACCTTAAGCCAATGGCTACCAAAGCGTTTAGTGGAAACCTTATTTAATGAAACTTTGCTGGATAAAGCATTAAATCAACTTATTCATGCAGAGATAGCTCAGCTCGTCAAAGATCTACATCAATGGCCGTTATTGATGAATGGCACTGAGGGTTATCGTACAGCGGAAGTGACGCTTGGTGGTGTTGATACTAATGAGTTGTCATCTAAAACCATGGAAAGTAAAAAAGTTGAGAAGCTGTATTTTATTGGTGAGGTGATGGATGTTAGTGGTCATTTAGGGGGGTTCAATTTTCAGTGGGCTTGGGCGTCTGGCGTAGCTTGCGGGTCAGATTGTTGATGTTTTGAGGGTGTTGATTTACGTAGTCGTTGTCGGCAATAAAATGAGATAAAGGTTTCTCTTTCATCTTTTACAGTGCAAGCACCTGTAGCGATTAACTTTCGGTGGTAAGTTGATTGATAGAATAATGGCGCAATTCGCCAGAGTCGATTCGACGGCGAGCTTTTTTGAAAAAGAGTAGGACTTGGATAGGCTTCTAAAAATCCGATCCTCGTTAATTCATTAAATACTAATAGGGCTGTTTTATCTGATTGTTGTGGTCCGTAGATAGCTGCGACAGCATCGCGTATTACAATGAGAATATTGGTTTCGATTTCAGGTGTATTAAATTGGAATTGAAATAGGGTTCTTATTCGATGAAACATGCCATCGAGTGTAAGCGGCTCTTTGATATTTGAGCCTGAGTGGGGGAATAGGGCTGGCTCTTTACTGTCTTCACAGTCTAATGCAAAGGCACAGCAGAGTAATCCCATGTAATTCGGGGGGCACTGAAAATCGGACTGTTGGAGATGTTTTCCTTGTGGTTTAGGTTTCTTTTTATCTTCTTCTGCTGTCGGGGGAATATCTTCAAACTGGGCAATAATGTGTTTAATTACTGTCTCACGTTGTTCAGTATTTTTAGGAGCATAAAATTGTATTTGTTGGGCAACGAATTGAATTAAATAACGATTGCCATTTAGGCTAACGATGAGTGCTTTAAACGACGACATCAGTTCGTCATCTATCTTGTATTTAATGATGTTATCAATGAGTTGCTTCGATGAAGCCAATTGCTCTTTTTCTGCTAAATATTGTTCATACCTCAGTTCTGTTTCTTCTTCTGCCGCTTGCTCAATATCCACCATATGTTCATTTATGTGATTGAGTAGTGTTACCAATTGTTGCGTGTCTTTTGGGGCGTTTATTGTGATCAAATGAGCAATATATTGAGTGAGCACAATATTTCCATGCAGTCTATCCACCAGTTCATTAAACGATGTATACAGTTCTTCGTTATTTTCAGGTGTGAGCCTATAACCAATGGCTTGCAGTAATAACGATGCGGCTTGGATGATATCGATAGCATGCTCATTAACACCTGTTACTGTGCATGGTGCTAGAGTTTGCCTAAATTCCTGCATATTATTGGGCTCATTCTCAGAAATGACAAATACGTCAATTCTGGATAAGTCTTTTATCATTAATGCTAATTCTGCGGAAGTGAGGCTTTGGCTAGCATTTTCTAGGGTTGTAGAATCAATGATCATCAGCTTTCTTTTTTCAAGGTCGAAATTATCAAGCATGCTCTGTCGTTCATGTTGCAGCCAATGGTTAACATTAAACTGCGGTGGTAGAGCGTACCAATAAATGCCGCCTTGATAATGGCTGTGGTACTCCTCAATCATTTGCAAGCATGTGTAGTGATGCGCCTTAGTATTGGAGCCTGTTAGCCAAATTACAGTCGGTTTCTCAAACGGTTTTTCTTCACTAAGACTTAATAGTGAAAACAGCTGAGTTATCTTCGATGATGCAGAGAGTTCGGTAAATGTTCGTTGCTCAATCAATAAAGAGCAATTTTGATGAAATTGATTGGGTAACTTTCTTTGTAAGGCTTCAAATCTGATATTGCTGCCCATATATTGTGAAGAAGCCCAACAGGGTAAAGCGCCATATTTAGGAATGAGCTGTATTAAGGCATTGGCTTTTTGCATGCTTTCTAATGCAGCTTCACCTTGAGTTAAAAATGAATAAAAGAGATTAAGAAGAATGTACTGACTTTCATCCGGTGCTTTAAATTTGAAGCAAATTACCGCCCTTGCACCCGCAATTAAAAATGCATTGGCGCATGATGTTAATTCGCCTCCCAAGGGGGTTCCCCTTGCACTATTACAACTCGACAGTATCACTAGAGGTTTTGCCAGTAGCTTAGTTGCTGCAATGTCAGTGTGAGTAAGTAAAAGATTGTCCACCGACTTCCCTTTAAAAACGTGTCTGATAACCGTAGGAAGGAAGCGGTTTTTGGGGGCGCCAAGTACAAGAAAACCACCTCCAGCGCTTCCATGGGTGGCAAAATGAATGATTTTACTGTTAGGAAGCTGTTTCAACACATTGTCTTTTGTGGCTAGATCGCTGACTAATGCTTGAGTGCGAGTTCTTGTCGCTGCACATTGCGCCTCTTTTTCTGCATAAGGTAAGGGGCCCAAATCCCACTCGTCTTTGTTGTACATGAAAGGCGGTGTAGATGGGTTTCCCACCAATAACGCAGGCTCGAAAGACGTTTGCTGAACGTCTTGCTGGTAAAGCTCATGTACCATTACGGATGGTATGAGTTGCAATGGCTTATTGTTAAACAGTCTAGGCCCATGCAGATCTTCGACGCTTTTAGGTAAAAGCTCGACAGGAAAATGACTCAAGTGTGAATCAAGCACTAGAGTGATAGCTGAGTGAGTTCGTTGAGTGGCTTCATTTATTGCCTTCAGTATCGGTGTTAGACCGTTGACGAAAACCTCTAATACTGCTTTGTCGATGCAACTGATAGTGTAATCTTGTTTTTTTGCCTTTTCGTCGCTAATGCCTTGTAGTCGGTTGTTGAGGCTAGGGCCGTACTCTTGGTATTTGGCATACCCCAGTTCATCATAGGTGTATAGATGTAAGCCACTGACATCTTCACCTAAGCGATACCTTAAGTAATGATCCAATGTCGTTAAGCTTCCAAAGATAGCCGATTTTGCACTGGAGCCTACGTAAATTGTTGACCCCCGCTTGACTAGCTCGTCATCCTGTTTCCAAATTCCCAAAGTACACAAATGTGTTCCAGTGAACGTCATCGTGATAATGGGATTCGTGAGGTTTGCATATAATGATCTTTCTATGGGATCAAAAAACTGCTGATGCCACGAGCCTGCATCTAGCTCTTTCTGTTTGCTTTTTTCTTCGACCACTTGTGGCTCTATGTTTGGCTTGGGCTCTTCTGACATAAACTTGAATTGTTTTAAGCTGTTAGGGGCGAATCGCGATAGTATCCACAATGAAGATGTCAGGTTGTAAGAGAGTGTAAACACACTCAATGCCGTGTGGACTTTATCGGTTAACATGAGGGAATCTGTTAATCTGTATAAGGCTTTTGCTTGACTTTCTAAGTAATTAACTGCCGTATTTCGATTGGCGTGATCCACATAGTTTCTTAACATAGGGGTTAGCTTTGGCCACACATTCTGCCATACCTTATGGAATTGAATAATTGCTTTGTCTAGCGCTTTGATCTGTGATTCTGAAAGCGCGAGACGTTCACCTTGGTAATTTATCATTGCCACGTCGAAGCGAGCACTGCCTAAGTTGTGATGTGCCACTTCGGCGATAGATGAATCTCTAGTTAGCCTGAGTACTTCGCGATAGTGTTTTATTGCTTCCTTAGGTTGTTTACGTAACATATGGATATTACCAATATTACCGTGGGCTCGAGCATTACCGGCTAGGTCATGCCCAAATTCGGCTTGGCCTAAGGCATCGTCATAACATTGCATTGCTTTATCAAGCTCGTCTAGAGCTTGGTAATAGGTGCCTAAATTGTTATAGGCTCGACCAATGGCTTCAGGGGTAGGCTCGTGCTCTAGGGTTAATTCCAATGCCTGTTTTAGATACTCCCCGGCTTGCTTATTTTGACCTAATGACAGAAGGGTATTCCCCAAGTTTCCGGTAACCCACGCTCTATAAACATTTCCTAAAGCCCAGTGTGCGAGTGCTTTTTGATAAAACACTACGGCTTCTTGATGCTGACCATGCGCATGCAATAAATTGCCTACGTTGAGGTGTGATGCGACTACCCATGACGCATCATCTAAAGGTATTTGCGTTTGGGCGTGATAGACATCAGTGTATTGCTCGACATCCTCAGGGTGATGTACGCTACCAAGGCGATTCATGACAACGCTGGGGTCCACTTTACTTGGTTGATGTACGACAACAGAGTGATCAAGGCGAACACGTATACGCTCAGTAACAAGCTGATGCTCTTCACAGCCTTCAAATATGACTGCTGGATGATGAACATCGCTCAGTTGATGAATGTCGTCATCATCAATTTGCTGATAACTTTCTCCTTGTTGAGAAACTTCAATGGATTTCAAGTAGCTTTGCTGAGAGGCTTCAACTTGTCCCAATGCTTTTAGTTGAGCGGCGAGTTTGAGAAAAATCTCACTGGCTGACACCGCATTCCATCTTAAAAAGCACGTTTGAGGATCTGAGCCTTCATATCGAGCCTCGTAAACTGGAGGGCTAGAAAAAAAGTCTCGCAAAATGTTCTGGTAACAAAAAAGGGCATCTTGGTGTCCACGCTGTTGTGTATAGCATTCTGCAATAAGCACCCAAATAGCCAATCGAAGTTCAGGCGTAATATCTTTTCGGGTTAGCAAGGTGTTGAGGTCGATAATAACCGTGCTATTGACTGGTGTAGGCATTTGAATACTTACTTTTGAACCATGTTGTACTTGCATACTTTCTTCATCCGTTGATTCATGTTTTATGTAAGCAGACAATGTTGCTTCACTTTCGTATTGTTCACAGGGTTCAGTGGATTGTGTTGCCATCCCCTGAAAGCAAAGGGCTCGTAAATATAAATAGTAAGCACAACCTTCTGTTGCTTTGAACTCCTCAAGTTGCCTGATTGCTGCAGTGTAATACTTATTAACAATCATTTTATGTACATCAGTCAGTAAACTGGCTGTTTCTATATTGTGTTGAACGAGAGCGATTGCATCCGGTTTAGCATTCGAGGTTAGTTCTTTAGGTGACGTTGGGGTTGTTTCGCTATCGGAATGAGGCTCACTGTCTATTGCCTCTTCTGAGACCTTCTGTAGAGCAGGTACAGGTTGATTTACTGCTGTTGTTTCATCCTTACCTAAATCAGCCTGCATTTTTACTTGTGTTACTTCAGTGTCATAGCATGATAATTCAGCGGCTTCATTTTCGGTTTCTTTTTTAGAAGTGACGATATGACAAATCGTATCGATAGTGTCTTTATTTGGTAAGTATTCTTCAGCCATATCCGTGCCTATGCCACTGGTATCTTCAATTCGAGACTTGTAAACGTGAGGTTTTGATTTTTCGCCTAGGTTGGTAGCGGCTAACTTTTGAGGCGATTTAGCGTCGGGCAATGGCCTTTTCTGCGAATGAATTAATGAGATGAAGTTAATGGCGGGTTCTGGTCGAGTCAATACGATTGAATTCAGTGTTCCTGAGTACACGAAAGGCGTATGTATCCCAATAAACTCATCACTAGCAAGATAGGCTAAATTTCTTGCAAATGTTGGAAATACCGACGTGGTGGATGGTATGGGTTTAGCGGATAAGGGTTCCCGCTCGTGTCGCTCAATACCAAGTGGAGAGTATTGGGGGGGCTGCTGGAAAGGTCCTGTTCCATGCTGAGCAAACCTTGTTTGTTGCCATATAAATCTTTCGAGGACACAAGAGTTGTAGGTTGCAAAGTGCATCAGTTCTTCAGAAATCGATTCATCGGTGAATGCTTCATCATAGGTGGTGAGATCGGGTGATGCTTCAGCGTGTTGTGGATGTTTTAAAGGGGCCTGATCAGGTCGTTGAATTTGTCCATGAAACTGGACTAAGGCTAAGGTTAGCTTGCGGTTTTGAGCAAGTTTTCTGAGAAAAAAACACGCAAGGCAGGCATCACCACTGCGTTCATCACTGTGGAGTCTCGACTGTTGCTTTTGTAGCTCTTGGCAATGAACTAACCATGAGCAGATCTGATGTAAGTCAACATGCACAACACGTTATTGTCTGTATCTAATAGATACAATACGTTATCAGCTGTTTGGTAAAAATTAGAGTTAAAGATAATTTAGATTGTAAATTGTATATGCTGCGTTACTTCGCCTTGCAATAGAAATGACGACAGTTGTGAATGTCGGTAATAATTATTGCTTAGGGCATGTACCTTGCCTAAATGGCAATGTTTTTAGTTAATAGTATTCTCGCTGAAACTCTGCATTTTCAGGTATCACAAGTATGAAATAAAACGCCGTTTATGATAGCTAAACGGCGTTTGAAATGGTTGGAAACTAGGTGTTAGTTATTACTGTGATACACGAACTGAGAATTTAGAACCGTCCTTACATTCAGTTGCTTTATCAGAACCGTCAACACCTTGGATAAGATAAACGGTATTACCTGGCTTGAAGTCAGCGTGTTGATCGCTGGCACCCTCACGAATATTTAATGTCAACTTGTTGCCATTGTTTTCATCAAAATCACCAATTTTTACAGCTGAATCATCTAAATTACAACTCATGAAATCTTTGCGATTTACTGCAAATAATTCACCCGGTTTTTGAGCCTGAATCACATACTCATCACCCAGAGCAACTGGTTTTGAATTCACGTCAATAACGGCATTTTTGTCGGAAACCTTAATATCTGCTGTGTGCTCACTGGTATCGACAAGTTTAAGCGTAAACTTACCTTTGCCAGTACGGCAAAGATCGCTGGTTACATTTCTAAGTTGGTCTTGATCATAATCTCCGTAGACAAAGTGATATTTGTTGTCAGGCTGTGATTTGGTAAATTTATCACTTTCTAGTGCATAGTCACCAACGATTCTGATCTTCTGTCCTATTGGCAATACCGGTCCTTGGTTAATTGATACCGTGTTATTTTGATCGCCTTTTTCACCATATTTACTGTAATCTGCGAATTGACACTTTTGGTAAAGCTCTGGGGTGACTTGGAAAATTGAACCATTTCTTTCTGGAACGCTGGATACAACTTGTACTTCTGCGCCTTTTTGAATGGTTAGTACATTTCTCTGATTTGTATGGGCTAAATTTTTGTGAACGATATTTAGCTTAGTTTCATATAAAGAGACATTGTCAACAAGAGTATCAGGCCAAAACCTAGGGCTTTCTTCTCCAACAATAGAAATCGTTGTAGTTGCGAGTCTAGGCTTGAAAGTGTATTGAGCTGTCTTCCATTGGTCATCACCTTTTTTATCTACGGTAACGGTAATGGAGTTAGTATGTGGTACTCCTACCATTAGCTTTGTTGGACCATTGTTAGCCATAGTATGCAGAGCATAGTCAAAGCTTAGAGTATAGTTTTTTGAAGTGTCTAAGGAATACAAGCGTTGATATACATTGCTTGGTGTTGCTACGGCTAGATGTTGTGTACCTTTAGCGCCAGCTAATCCAAAACGATGTAAATTATTTAAGTGAACATAGACTGAAGGTCTTGCGAGACCAGTAAACCATGCTCCAATTTGATTTTTTCCATGAAAACCACTGAAGGCATTGAAGCGATGAGGGTTGTTAAGTTTCACCTTAGGATTTTCAAAACCACCGTCGTTAACAAAATTTTTATTACCGAGTGCCAATGGTTCGGCTGAAACCAAATTAGAAGATAATGAAAGAGCTGCAAAAACTAAAGATAATTTAAATTTGTTATTCATAATTAGCACCTAATAATTATTATGCAATTACCCTTTTTATAATAAAGGTACGAAATTTAGCGCACCCTAACTTATTTAGTTTGTTTATTAAAGTTAAAATTTAACGCTGTAATTTTGACGAGTGTCATAATTATGCTTAATTTGTTTTATTTATCTGTTTTTAATGGTTTTATTTATTTTAGAAAATCTAGAGTAAAATGCCTTGTCAGACCAATGCTTTATTTTTGTGTTAGATATTGATTAGTGTTTTATATTAATCGGTCTTTATTTTAAACTTGTTTTAATAGTAATTGCTCTATTTTAAATTTTTAGGAATAAAAGTATTTGCTCTGGTACGATCAGAATATTTAAAATAGACTTTAAATATTAAAAGCTATACCTTTCACAAAAATTTAAATGCGTTATTGGAGTGGTTTTCAAAATGAAAAAACTTACAAAAATATTTACAGCTGTTGCTCTATTTTCTGCGACTCAAGCTGCTCTTGCTGCACAACACCCTTTTTCATACCGTGATATTGGTAAAATTGTTGATTGTAAAACTCAAGAATGTCAGCCACTTGAACAAATTTATATTAATTTAAAATTTGAAAAGAAAAGTCATAGTAAAGGCTATTTTGGATTCATTCCTAAATTGACGGTTGAGCTTGTAGGTAACCATAAAGAATTTGGCCCTTACGATCTTAAGATGGGTGAACAATATATTTATCGAAAAAATCGTAGAGTTAATTTTGAAACTGGTTTGAATTATCAATTGCTTCCTGTTACTGCAACCTTCGAAAATGGTAAGTATGTTTATGATGATAAAAATGCGATTCCAGAAGCTAAGTTTTTACAAGTAAATGAGATTCGCAAAAAAATAATTAATTACTTTATGACCAGCCCAGGCTTCTCTAGTTATAGAGACTTAGCTATGTTGCTTGCTCATAAAAACCAGCAAGATTATTCAGTGCGTGTCGATTTACGCCAAGTTCCAGTTCGAAATAAGCCAAGTGAAAATTACTGGGCGGGTTATTTAGCTCTTTGGGACGATAAAAATGATATACGAGATGATCATCTGGCCGGTCATGTATTAACCTTCGATGGTGGCATTGTTAACGGTATTTCTTATATGAGAGCTGATATTCCGACAACCAAAGGTTACTACGGTGATACTTTCTATGGCCGCAAAGATTCGCAAGGCAATCAACGTTTTGCTGAGTTTATCACTAAAGAAACTGATTTTGGTGATTTTTTGAGCTTCATGCATTCTAAGATTTAACCTTTTCTTTGGTTAATAAAAAAGCAACCCTCGCGGGTTGCTTTTTTATTTTTTAGGATTTAACTATCTGACTTCTACTTATTGTTCTCTCTAAAATTTTTTAACTCTATAGGTAAAGTAAATTTTTAAGTTTTCAGTCAATTTTTTTAAATAGTGTGATTACTCTAAAGAAATGAAATAATGATTAAAGTAAAATGAATCTAGTGCCGATGTACTATATGAAAGATGCGATTATTTTGTCCAAGATGAAGCGATTGGGTTTACTTAAATATAATAATACAAATTAATATTCATATTATAATATTTTTATTTTTTTTATTCAAAAGCAAGTTATTTATCTGGATAAAGCGCAGTTATACTTTTTTCTGAGAATAAAAGGGTGTCGTTGTGATAAAAGTTCTGGGATTTAAACGTGCGCTGATACTGTCCATGATAATGCTTATTTTAGGGTCATTATTAGTATCGAATTGGTTGTCGTATCAAGAAATTCGACAGACCACTATAGATAACGTCAATCAAACTTCTAAGCTCATACTTAGGCAAGAAGCGTCTAAAATACACACTTGGTTCGAATCTAAGGCCGATGTCGTTCGAGGCCTAGTTGAAAGCTATCAAAAGGGCGATTATCGTCAGGACTTTGTGGCGATTGCCAGAACAGTTAAAGATACGAGCAATGTTTCAGGGGTATTTCTAGGATTTGACGACGGCAATACGTATTCCACTGCTGTTGGTGATGCTTGGAATAATGGTGTTGCAGATACCAGTAAATATAATGTGTTAACTCGCCCTTGGTTCCTGCAAGCTAAAAAAGTGGCTGGAACCGATGTCACTGAAGTATATCCTGATGCGACTACCGGCCATGATGTGGTGTCTGTCATACAGCAAATGGGAGATGGTGTAGCACTGATCGATATAGAGCTTAGTATCTTGGCCAAAACGGTGGCAGCAATTGACTTTCCTGGTGCAGTTACCGTGATCACTGACGAGAAAGGTGTGGTCATGGCATCAAACTCCAGCGTTGTCACCAAAGGCCGTAAATTCAGTGAGTTTGGCATGGCGGATATTGAAGCGACCATGTTGAGCAACGCTGAGACAATGCAAACTTATACTCTTAAGGGCGTTGATAAGCTGGCGTTTACCCAAGCCATTCCATTGGTGAATAACAAACAGTGGTATTTATTCATTGGGGTTGATAAATCAGTTGCTTATGCTTCTTTAAATGACGTGTTAACCCAAGCGATTGTCTCATCTATCATTATGGTAGCGGTTGGGATCGGATTAATTATCTTTACTTTAAATGTGCTGTATCGCCCTATTTTGCAATTGAGAACGACGATTATGGACTTGTCGCAAGGTAATGGTGACTTAACTCGTCGACTCGATATTGATACCGAAGACGATTTAGGCGACATGGCGAATGGTATTAACCGTTTTATTGCCCAGCTACAGCAAATGATGTTGGAAGTGCAGCATGCATCGACCACGATCAATAATAGCGTAGATCGTTTACGAGTCGAGGTTGATGCTAACCGTCAAATCTTGTCTGCCCATACTCAAGAAACTGAACAAATTGTCGCAGCGGTTGAAGAAATGAGCGCGACATCCAGCGATGTGGCTCGCAACGCTACTGAGACCGCTTTGTTTACTCAAAATACCAATGGGCAAGCGCTAGATTCAAAACAGCAGGTTAATGATGCGACCCACACCGTAGCAAGACTGGTGTCGGAAGTTGAAACAACGGCAGATAATATTGGTGAAATTGATAAAGATACAGTAGAAATTACCAATGTTTTAAAAGTGATTGGTGATATTGCTGAGCAAACGAACTTATTGGCTTTGAACGCTGCAATTGAAGCGGCTAGGGCGGGAGAGCAAGGTCGAGGTTTTGCGGTTGTTGCTGATGAAGTTAGAGCGCTCGCAGCACGCACCCAAAGCAGTACAGCTGAAATTGAACAAACGATTAATAAGTTACGCCAAGCCTCAAACTCAACTATTGATGCGATGCAAATGACCAAGAATACCTGTGAGCAAACTGCATCTGAAACCGATAAAGTCGCGGTTGATTTGGACGAAATCGTTAATTCAGTTAATCAAATTAATGATCTTAATACTCAGATCGCCACGGCGGCTGAAGAGCAAAGTTCTGTTGCTGGTGAAATCAGTCGCAACATGTCAGCCATTTGTGAAATGGCCAATGAGCTATCAATGAATGGTGAGACAAACGCACAACAAACCGAAAACCTAGCTGAAGCTAATCAAGAATTAGTTGGAGTCGTAAGTAAGTTTAAGCTAGCGTAAAAAACATTAGCGTCGCTCCTGCGAAAGCAGGAGCCTAGCGGCTGAAGGTTTTGGCTTAAGACCATATTCAGCTGATGTTATTGTGGTGCTACTTATGAGTCAGGTGCACAACTTCATGTCGATCATATCAAGCCTCGCTCTAAATACCCTAAACTCGCTCTTGAGCTAAACAACCTCAGCTCTGCATAAGCCAACCTCTACAGTACTGTAGATAAAAATTTAATGTGTGCATTGTAAATCAGAAAGTTATGGATTTCGTTATACAGAGTTGAGATTAAGTAATTTTTCATAGCCTAACTGAACCATATCCTCCCTAGTAACGTAATCCTTAATGTGAGTGCTGAAAATTATAAAATTTGAAGCCATAGGCAATGGATTGCGGAGGTACAGTTATGACGGCGCATATTGATGAACATGAGTATCGGTTTTTAGGCACCTTGCCCACTATAATCGCTACAGCGGATTTATCTCATTACCTTGTTGGTGGTAGAGATAAGCAGGGTAAATTCAGAAATATTTTTTCTGAAGATAAAAGTCAGCCATTACGTTTGGCATCGCTAGATCAAGCGAAAAAGATGTTTGCAGATATTGGTGTCAAACAAGTTATGTTTGAGTCACACACACCCTACGATGAAATGGTGGGGCTAGGTGATCATGGAACAGATGTCTATTGGCTAAAGATCTGAGAAATCATTATGCAAAATAGTATTGCACAAAAAGATTGTTTAAAGCTGTTCAATGCAGTGATAACACAAGGGAATAAGCTCGATATCTATTATGAATTAGATGGTATTCGGGCTTGGTATGACTTCGATGGTTACACCTGTTATCTGCAACACAATCAACTGATAATGACGCTTCAGTTTCACGGAAAGTATCGACTTGAATACCCCAACAAAGATGACCTTCATCAGTTTGAAACTAAGTTAGCTAAAATTTGCGCTAAGTTATGAATCAAGTAAATCCAAAACTACTTATCAACAGTAAATGGACCAAAACAATCGTAGTCAATAAAGAGAAGCACTTTATCGTGGTTAAGGTGATCAAAGACGAGTTGGAAAATATTACAGGTTGTTTAATCGAAGCTGTTATTAATAACCATCAATATCAAATAGATTGGCGAGAGCTAAAAGAACCTTCACTTTGGCGCTATGGTTGGCAGTAGACTATTTACGATAACAAGTGCCGCTATCACATCGAGACTTACTCATTAACAATCGAGAGAGCGTGCCACGGTGACGCGCAAAAAAGCGATAACCCAGTTGATAAATGGGTCGTAGTAGAGGGTTGTTGATAGAGCGAACCCAATGTTCTTTTCCTACGATTTTCCATGCATGGTAAGTGACATCAATACCGTAAATCATCTCGCCATTAAGCTTGGCGTGCAGCTTTTGCATGGCTAAGATTTTGTCAATTTCAGGAAATTTGAACTCAAAGTCTGCTTGATGCAAATCCTCAAGCTGAATTTGATTGTCGCGATCAAGCCGCTTTAAATGTATCATTTCTTTATTACACAGTGGACAGTGGCTGTCGAAAAAAATGGTCAGCATCATGTGGCTCTCTTGTCATTCATAATTAGTATTACGATAAAATGGCAAAAACCGATCTTAATTGACGTGATACAATCCATTTCTTTGCTTTCAGTTCCGTATCTTATGTCATCTCATGCTTCAACTTCATCGACCTCTAAAGGTAGACTGCACCCGAGAAATATTCACAGTAAACCTTATGAGTTTAATAAGTTGGTGGTCGCTTGTCCTGAGCTGAAAACCAAGCTCATCAGCACGCCTCGAGGTGATACGTCGATAAATTTCTCAGATCCAACTTCTGTCAAATTACTCAACAAAGCTTTGTTGTCATCTGAATATGGCATCAAGTTTTGGGAACTGGCTGACGGCTATTTGTGCCCACCCATTCCGGGGCGTGTCGATATGCTCCATTATATTGCCGATCTACTGGCACAGACTTATCAACTGCCAGTGAAAAAGCTGAAGCAGCGCAAAATAAAAGGCTTAGACATTGGGTGTGGTGCGAATTTGATTTATCCCTTGCTTGGGTGGAGTGTTTACGGCTGGGAGTTTGTGGGCAGTGATATTCACAAGCCCTCTATCAAAGCAGCGGATATGTTGATCAAAGCCAATGGATTGAGCAAGGCTATAGAATGTCGATGGCAACCTAAATCGCAGCATATATTTCATGGGATCATTAAGCAGGGGGAGGATTATGATTTCACTCTCTGTAATCCACCGTTTCATAGGAGTGCTGAAGAAGCCCAAGCTGGTAGTCAGCGAAAGCAAGCCAACCTTAATAAAAATAAGCAAGCAAGAGGGAGTCAGCTTAAATCCAGTGACACCCCATTGAACTTCGCAGGGCAACATAATGAATTATGGTGCGATGGTGGAGAGTCAGCGTTTATTCGGCGAATGATCAACGAAAGCTGCCAATATGCTGAGAAATGTCGATGGTTTACCTCTTTAGTGGCAAAAAAAGAGAATTTGCCGATCATTAAGAAAGCACTAAAAAAGGCTAAAGTACGGGAATATAAGATCGTTACCATGAGTCAAGGTCAAAAAATCAGTCGCATGGTGTGTTGGACTTTCCAAGAATAAGGCAAAAAAAAAGCAAGCCCTTGGGAGCAACCCAAGGCTTGCAAACATACCTGAACCAGTATTACAGAACATCAGGCAGGAGGACAAGGAGATGACTGACCAACGTGAGTCATCTATTTTAAAAGACCTGAGATAGCACAAAAAGTATTCAAAATAATTCAAAGTTTTTTATAGACTCATCATCTGAGTGTTATCTTCCATTCAACAAGCTTCTTTAACATGCTAGCCGCTTAGATTGATCACTCTTTGGAGTTCTTGACTAGACTATAGAAAAGCTTATCAATGACAACGATTCATGAGCTAATCACTTGCTGGAGTTCGTTATGAAACGTCACCATATTATATCCTTGCTGGCTATATGGGTATGTGCTTGTCAGCCTGCACCTGATCAGGCTTTAGGAACCATTGAACGCGATCGTGTTACCTCGGCTGCTACAGCGAGTGAAATTATTCGTCAGTTACCTAAGCATGAAGGGCAGAAAGTACAAGTGGGAGATGTACTGGTTCAGCTCGATACAAAAAATCAACAAGCGCTGTTGGCTGAAGCCAAAGCGCAACAAGCAAAAGCCAATGCGGCATTGTTAAGGTTAACTAACGGTGAAAGACCGGAAGACATAGCCGCTGCGAGTGCTCGAGTACAGCAGGCCAAAGCCAAAGATATTCAGGCGGAAAAAGCATTCATACGAATTCGAGATTTATTTGCCCAAAGATTAGTGAGTCAGTCGAACTTAGACAAAGTAAGAGCGGATAGAGATGCTGCCAGAGCAAATTTACATTCTACAACAGAGGCTTTTTTAAAACTGACGGCTGGTGCAAGGGTAGAAGACGTTGAACAAGCGAAAGCTGAACTAGCTGCTGCCCAAGCACAAGCGGTACTGCAACAGCAACGATTAAAGGAATTAACGATTACTGCGACTCGTAACGGTATATTGGACAATTTGCCTTACAATTTGGGGGAGCGGCCACCACTAGGGGGTATTGTGGCTATCATTCAAGCCAATAGTGTGCCCTACGCTCGAGTATATGTTCCGGCTTCTCATCGAGTAAAAATGGTTATAGGTGCGCAAGTTCCTGTGCATGTCGATGGTGTGAAAGGTAGCTTTGTAGGAAAAGTCAGAAGGATTGCCACCGAACCCTCATTTTCTCCTTATTACGCTTTGACTGAAAGTGAGCGCTCTCATTTGATGTATTTAGCTGAAATCACTTTGCCATTGATTTCTGAATCATTGCCATCAGGAGTACCAGCTCAAGCGGATCTTAGTCATATTCAGCCTCCTGAAAATGCCGATGATGAAAGGGGAGTGCAATGACATCAGCTTCCGCCATTATTGCAAAAGGGGTGAGTAAACGATTTGGGAAGTTTACTGCCGTAAAGCAGTTACATTTGAATATCCCACAAGGTCAGATTTATGGGTTTTTAGGGCCGAATGGTAGTGGAAAATCGACCTCAATCCGTTTGCTAACGGGATTACTCGCTCCGAGCGAAGGTGATATTCAAGTTTTAGGTTATCAAGTACCAGAGCAAGCGGAAGCCTTAAAAACTCAAATTGGTTACATGACTCAAAAATTTTCCCTCTATGATGATTTAACGGTGAAAGAAAATCTGGCCTTTATTGGCCGAATTTACGGGCTGGATCCCGTGACATTAGCAACACGCATTGAGCAGCAGTTACTCACTTATGATCTCAAGCCTATAGAGCATCAACGTGTTGAAGGCATGAGTGGTGGTCAGAAACAGCGACTCTCATTGGCCGCTGCTACTATTCATAGTCCAAAGTTATTATTTTTAGATGAACCCACTTCGGCTGTCGATCCAGAAAATCGACGTGATTTTTGGGAGCAGTTGTTTGATCTATGTGATAAAGGCACAACCATCTTAATTTCAACACACTATATGGATGAAGCCGAGCGTTGCCATCAACTGGCTATCATGGAAGCGGGGGAGATCAGAGCCCATGGCGAACCAGAGCAATTGATGCTTCAAATGGGGGTGAATGTCGTTGAAATACTCTGCCCAGATTTACGTCGTTTGAAAGCTCAATTATTAGCGTTGGAAGAGGTGCATTCTGCTGCGCAGTTGGGGGTACGTCTGCGAGTATTGATCAGTAAACACGTTAGTAATCCTATTGATTGGTTAAAGTGGCGGTTTCCTGAATTGTTAACAGCCGAGTTAGAAATAGCCCGCCCCAGTTTAGAAGATGTGTTTGTGTCAGTAACTGGAGAGGGGCGCGCATGAAGTCACGGCAACGCATTATGGCAATGATCATCAAAGAGTTCAGACAATTAATGCGTGATCGTATTACGCTAACCATGACGGTAATGATCCCATTATTTCAACTCATGTTATACGGCTATGCGATAAATACTCAGGTTCGACATATACCAATAGGGGTTGTCGATCAAAGTGAATCAGCTTTTGGGCGATTATTGGTTGAATCGGTGAAAGCGACTCAAATTCCAAAATTGAAAGCGGCTTACCCGACGGTGGTTCAAGCACAAGAAGCACTAAAACAAGGGCGAGTACAAGCTGTTTTGATTTTACCAAAAGATCTCACTCAACGAGCTGCTCAAGGACGAGTATTAGGGCAGTGGTTAGTGGACGGTAGTGATACTTTAGTCAGTGGTGCGATTAAAAGTTTACAAACAATGCCATTGACGGATTTTGATATTCCTATTCGCAAAGAACCGCCTGCAAAGACTTTTGAAGTCGCCATTTTGTATAACCCTGCACAGCGAAGCGCCGTGAGTATCGTGCCGGGGATTTCGGGGATCATTTTAACCATGACGATGATCATGTTTACCAGTTCAGCGATAGTGAGGGAGCGAGAGAGAGGGAATTTAGAATTACTGATCACCACACCAATCCAACCTTTAGAGTTAATGGTGGCCAAGATCATTCCTTATATCTTGATTGGCTTGGTGCAAGTGTCCATTATTTTAGGCGTTGGGCATTTGCTATTTAATGTCCCGATTAATGGCTCCATTTTGCAAATACTGTTAGTTACACTCTGTTTTATTTCAGCCAGCTTAACCCTTGGTTTGTTGTTATCCACTATTGCTAAAACCCAAATGCAATCAATGCAAATGACGATATTTATCCTGTTGCCATCAATTTTATTATCAGGGTTTGTTTTTTCTTACGATGCTATGCCTAAAGCTGCACAGTGGATTGCTGAGGTGTTACCCGCAACTCACTTTATGCGAATGATCCGCGGCGTGATCCTTCGAGGTGCCGATATGATCGACATGTGGCCAGATACCTTATGGATGCTAGGCTTCACTGTTATCGGTATCTGTGTATCAGCGAAGCGCTTCAGTAAATCGCTGGATTAAAATTGAATTGTGGATTTTCCGTTGGTTAGATTGAAGTTGTTCGGGGTGGCAATTAACTGATCCAATGCCTCATGAGCACCTTTCTGGCTGAAAGTGTAAACCTTAGCCTCATCATATTTGTAAGGTAGGAAGCTTCTCACGCTAAAGACATCGCCTTGCCCTAATCCTTTCTGGCCAAGATAGTATAAGGTTCCCATTTTGATGTCACCGCCAATATCTACGCTTCGAGTGCCCGTTTTGTCTCTGGCTACTGTTTTTCCTTGTTCACACTTAGAATAAAATGCAGTGTTTGCGTCTTCGTTATGTAATTCAAAATTGACACCTATTAGTACTCCAGCACCAGCAGGTGACGCTACACACGCATCGTTTCCCGCTAACGACATAAAGCAATTTTTGCCATTGGTGCAGCCAACTTGCAATTGGGCACCAGAACTGTTGGTTTCAGCGACAACTAATCCATTCGGGAAGTGTGAAACCTTCCAATCACCAAAAGCTTGGCTATAGCTAGCACCACTGGTTGTGAGGGATGCCATTAATAGTAAGGAACTAAGCATATATCACCTTTTTAATTTATCTAACTTTCAACAGTGTAAGTACCACTGCTTAACTAGAGCTTAACAAGCTGAAATTGAATTCGTTAAAGTTTGCTTATTGTTGATGGAGGTTGAAATTACTTGGAGTAAGGAAGACTTGCTTCAAGGCTTCAGCTCCGCCATTAGCGCTAAAGGAATACGTTTGAAAAGAACTCTTAACTGAAAAAGCTGGATCGCCGTCGCGGATAGCACTTAAAGCCCCATATTTTCTTGAATCTAAGATATACCCGCTGTCATCGGCGACTAGAGCGTTTTTCGGTTGTATACACTTAGCAAGGTACTCCTCGGATAAATTTTGTACTGTGAGAAAAAAATTTGGAGAATTTTTTCTACACCCCTGAGTAGAATAGATTCCAACAAAACAGTCTTTGCCATTAGTACAACCAATTTGAAATAAGCCTGTTTTCGAATTTAAGGATGGTGTCTCGGCAACCACAAGACCTTTAGGGAAGTAAAAAACATCCCAATCACCGATTTCTTCCCCCACTTTTCCTTGAAGGAGTGAGGCCATTAATATCATTGAACTTAACATGAGCTATTTCCTCTGAGCCTACCTTAAGTATGTAAAGTTGTTTTGTAATTCGAATATCTGTTGAATGGCATCAGCCCCGCCATTTTGACTAAATGTATAAGTGTGTTGACCATTATCACTGCTGACCGTAAATGATCCGGCATCATTACGCATCATGTGTAATGGTCCATGTATGATTTCATTATCCACTTGGGGTGAAATGCCATCTCCAATAACAATTCTATCGTTTTCACAACTGGCATTATCGGTAGAAATGGAGCCATTGATTTTAATTTGAAGCTGATTGCTAGTGGTTATACATGGAGTATTGCTGCTGAGAGTAATAAAGCAGTGCTTACCTAAAAGGCATTGCACAATGAAAACGGCGCTTTTTGAGTTATCTGTCACTTCGGCCATAACGGGGCCATAAAAATAAGCCGAAACAGTCCAGTCACCGTAATGATAGGTGTTTCCGTTTGCCATCAACGTGCTGGCTAATAACAGTGAGCTTAGCATTAGTACGCACCATAAGGTTGCTTAACAGTGAGCACCAATAATAGGGCGTGGCACCTTAATGGTGGGTTAACCTGAGTATAAAATGCGCGTTATTAATTGATCGGTTTATTTTTTCGCAGGTAAGCCGAAATTACTTTGTGACTTAAATAACTCTTGTACCGCATTTGCTCCGCCACGTTGGCTAAATTGATATGTTATTCCGCTGCCATCATCGACGGTAAAAGGTTGGCCGTCATCGTGCATGTGACTAAAGGCTCCATATTGAAGAAAGTATTGCGTACTACCTGGCCCACTTATGGAGTCATCTATCGCGGCCGTATTGGAATTTATGCAGTGAGTCATGGATTCATCTTTATGAGCATCGATCTTAGTGGTCAATATTGGCGGTGTTGGGCCGCAAGTATTGGCTGTTTTTAATTGAATTGAGCATTGACTACCATGCTGACAAAGAATTTGGAGCGTTGTATCGGGGATATTGATACTCTGAGTTTGGATCGCTACGTCATCATCGGAATATCGAGATACTGTCCAGTCACTGTCATCTTGATAGACGTTGCTGAGCGACAATGAGCCTAGTAAGAGTAATGCACTTAACATGATAGCTCCTCAATTATTGGTAGCTTTCGCCCAAAACAGTTGTAGATGGCTACCGTTAATTCTAAATTGACTGATTTTGGCTTGGACATTGGGTTGTAATAAGTAGTCCTCAAGTGCCTGTGCGCCTTTGGCATTGACACCTGAAACTTTGCTTGGATTAACACGAGTAACTGACATGACTCGTTGCAGATGCGGATCACGTGAAACAAGAATGATTTGGGAAGTATGTGTCTTTTGTTTGTAAGCTAAAAATGGGTAAGCGCCCCAGATGTAATAGCCATCTAATGACTCTGCGACTTGAGCTGCAAGTTCTTTTTTCAATCCATCGTGAACAAACCAGCCGTGTTTACAGGGGGTGCCTGCCTGTTCCCAAAAAAGCTCAGTGAGTTTGCTGACTTCATCGAGTTCATTATCAATGTAAAACTGCTTCTGGCGGGCAATGCGAGACATAGCATCGCTCATGCTATTTTGAGTCTGTACATCAGCTGGGTTTGACTGTGGACCGATTAATACCGATTGAGTTGCAAATACCATCTTTGGCCAACTGCCATAGCCATTAAGAACAAAGCTTGGCAGTTGTTGTTTACCAAAGTGAGAAATAACGATATCGGCCTTGCCGGCTTGTGCCAGTTGATACGGATTAGTGCTGCTATTAACTTGAAGCTGATATCCTGTCTGATTTTGAAAATCACTGGTCAGATAGCGGATAAACCCACTTTCAGCCGGAGCGATAACTACTGCCAATCTGACTAAATGACGATTATCAGTGGCATGGCATATTCCAGAAAATAAGAACACCAATAAAACCAGTACTTGATTCCGTGTGATTTTCATCTTTATTTCTCGAATCAGTTAAAACCACAATGTACTGCTAATTACGATGAAGTAGATGAATTTTTAATTCGATTTTTAGCTAAGTCATGCTTTTAATTAACAAATACTCATGTGGCATTAAGATTTAGAATAGCTGTTTTGCCTATCCTTTATATATTGTTCCATGTATGTGTTGGTTGATTTATGTCTTGTTCAGCAAGTGTTAGCGCTTACCATTCAATGCGTTATGATTTTAATTCTGGGGAAGAGTATATCGATGAGTTTCGTAGAATTGAAAATCTCAAAGATCCCCAATCGAGGTTTCAGGAATATCAGCGCCTGCTTGCTGATAAAGGGTATTGCGAGAAAGTGACTTATCAGACCCATGGTGATACTTGTTGGAACCTTGCGGTGGAATATTGCGAGTTAGCAGAAGAGTCGGCGACGGACAATATTGAGCAAGCTATTACTTTTTATAAAGATGCGGAGCATTGGTTTCATGAAGCACTTCAAGATTACCAGAAGATGCCTAAAGACATGCCTAAATCAAGCTCTAAAGAATACAAACAGCACTTAAAAACATCACAGGATTATGCTAGACAAGCGCAACAGCAAGCGCGCTCAATCCAAGCTAATATCCAACAATTACAGCATCGGTATCAACAATGTTTTCCTCAACCCAAAGCGCAATGGTATGCGAGTACTTCTTCTCATCTTGTACTTAAAGCACAGGAACACACTGAATTGTTGCAGTCAAAAATGAAGCCTAAAGAATGTGAGATGGAGGTTGATTCCGCTTCATCACATGAAACATTGTGCGATCACATCGAATTCATTGCTCAAATGGAATCGTACACTGAAAAAGCCCAAGCATTTGAGCAACTACCTGCTAGGGGAGCTCTGACTCGTAAGGAAGAGCTTGATTTAGCCACCAGTTACTGGAATTTGGGTTATAGCTTAGAAAGTGAATACGAAACTGAGATTGAAAAGCTAAAGGGTAAGAATGCTGATAGTGAAGGGCTAGCCGAAACAATAACCATTATTGCGCAACACTACCAGTTGGCAGCACAGGTGATGGAAAGGGCTCAATCACTATATTTTTCAACCAGAGATAAACAGCAATGTAAAGAGCGTCGGCTGCACTGCAGTAATACAGCATTTAATATGTTGAGGGCGATTGAAGACGGTGGCCTTCCTGGAGTATTGAAGTGCATAAATCATAAAGTAGACATTGCTGCAGTATGGAATTATGAGCGAAATGCTGTCGATTCTTTACCATCGCAGCCAATACCTTTAAGTACATTTGACCGTATTGATGAAGAGGGGGGGCTCCTCGAAGATAAGTATTTAGATTCCAAGACTAAGAATGTGCAACTGCAACAGCATATGAAAATTCAATTAACGGCACTTCACCTCAAGGTGGCTAAAAAAAGCGAAGCATTAAAAAATAAACTAGGGCTACTGAAGCTAAGAAAATCGTCATCTTTCGCGAATAAAAAAGGCGAGATAACGAAACTCACAAATGAGTTGCAAAAGCTAAAAATAACGAAGACAAGGCAATCCATTAAAGCGATGCAAAAAGAAATCGAACAACTAACTGTTCAGTTAAAGCGCTTGATTCAAATGGAGTATACACTTGGGGATCCTAAAAGAGCAAAAAGGCTTGGAACCCCTCCTTGTCCAAAGCCTCATGTGAAAAAGCGACGTTTGCAGAGGTATTCGATTTCTTAATACTTGCTCATTTCACTTTCACCATGAGTTTATCCCTTTTTAGTTATACTGGTAAAACTTTGATTTAACGTGGTTTTAAAATGGCTGTAGACACTTTACACCTCACTCAAGAGGGATGCTTAGCTAAGCTCACTGACTATTGTGAATTACCTGACCCAAACCAAAGGCTTGCAGGGCTTAATCAATTACGTAAAACACCTGGATATAGGGACAAAGTGGGTGAATTTGTTTTTGGTAATACCTGTTGGGAAGTGGCGTGTGTTCAACAAACTAAAGCTCAAGAAGAGCTTGGTAATTTGGGCTTCTTTGAGAAAGGTTGGAATATAGAAGATGATCGAGAAAAAAATCTTCGTGGTATTGAAAAAGCAATGCCATGTGCCCAAAAAGCGCTGAGAGGCTTCAAACAAGCCTTAACCGCTTTTAAAAAAGAAAAAGACTTGTTCACGGATCCTAATTATTGTGGTTTCACTGAAGAGCAACAGGCTCATGTGAAGAATTGTCGGGCTTCAATTAGGCAAAGTAAACAGCAAGTTGAATTGGCCAAAAAATTAGTGAAGTCGCTCGAAGATCAACTAAAGCAATGTTCTGAACTTGAAAATCAACTAAAGCAATGTCCTGAATTTGAAGCTCAACTAACGGAGCTAGAAGCTAAAAAAGACATTCATCGTTTAGCAAAGCGCCTTAAAAGAATGCTATCAACCGTTAATAAAGAAGCAATACTAGCCAGCTCAAATAGATCCTCGTATGGTGCCAGACTATGGAACTTAGCAAATAAAATACAAGATGAAGCTAAGCAAAATAATGACTACGAGCTTCCGTACTTAGAAATTGCCGATCAAGTACTGACATTAGCCGAGTATTGTTATATCTCTTCACGTCATAAGCAGGAATGTAGGGAAGAAAGAGCGTCGATTGAATTGAAGTTAAGGGAACTGAATGCTGAAATTGAGCAAGAAGAAAAGGAACGCGTACAGCTAGTGCTTAACGGAGGGGAAGGGATTGCAATGACAGCACAGACTGAGGAAAACTTTCAAGCTCAAGCTGAATTTGTAATAGAAAGGGTCGGTCGTCCTTGGTCTTTAAATGGCGATAGAGAAGTAACAGCTAATGTTAGAATAGTTGAATTTTCTGGAGAAGTAGAAGTGTGTCCACCTGTTGGTGATGTAGCAGCTTATGAAGAAGTGGAAAGCCCTACAGATGAAGAAGTGGTGCCCCAAAATGCGTGGCAAATAGCAACACTTGAGGCATTCATTCAAAATGCAAAAATGCCAGAAGAGCAACTTTCATCCCGTAAGCGGCCTAATAGCAATGGCTTATTGATTTCTTGTGGCACGGATAGCTCACTCGATACCGAGTTTCAGTCGCCCAGTAAGAAAGTTAATCAATAAATTCTTCTAAATCAGGCGTAGTACGAAGTGCTTCAAACCAAGCATCAGGCGCATCTATTTGGCCATTTTCATCAATACGTGGGTAAGGGATAGCCTTTTTACGACACGCTTTCGCATAAATAGGGTGACCTTGTTCGAACAGTAACTTTTGACAGTAGTCATCAGGTAGTTTGTTGGTGCCATAAAGTCCGGCTAGTTCCCGTTGGTGCTTGGCTTCAAACAACATTAATGCCGCAGCGACCGATACATTTAATGACTGCACCATTCCCACCATAGGGATAATCACTTGTTTATCAGCCAAGGCTATCGCTTCTGGGCTGATCCCATCTTTTTCATGCCCTAGTACAATCGCAGTGGGTTTGGTGTAATCAATCTCGCGGTAATCTACCGCTTCATCACTAAAATTAGTGACAACGATCTGCATACCTTGTGCTCGACAGGCATCAAACGCTTCTTTTACTTGATAATGCTTTTTCACATTGACCCATTGCTGGCTGCCAGAAGCGGTATTTCCAGAAACACGCATATCAGGATCTGGCCAAATGGCATGAACTTCATGTATACCAACAGCATCTGCGGTTCGCACTACGGCTGATATATTATTGGGTTTGTGGACTTGATCTAAGCATAACGTTAAATCAGGTTGGCGATGGTTGAGCATATTGTTGATGCGAGCAAAGCGTTCTGGTGTCATGGTTTTTGCGGTCTATCAAATAAAAAAGGCGCTGTCGCGCCTTGAGTTTTGCACATTATAACACAGAGTTATAAAACCATAATGGCGTCCATTTCTACCTGTGAACCTTTAGGCAGTTCTTTTACACCTAGAGCCGCACGTGCTGGATAAGGTTGGCTAAAGTAGCGTCCCATAATTTCATTTACGACAGCGAAGTGAGACAGATCCGTTAAAAAGATATTGAGTTTGGTAATGTCAGATAGCTCACCACCGGCAGCATTACAGACAGCTTTTAGGTTTTCAAATACCTGAACAGTTTGCTCTGCAAAATCATCACTTACCATTTCCATTGTGCTAGGCACTAACGGAATTTGCCCAGATACATATACGGTGTTATCCACTTTAACCGCTTGAGAGTAGGTACCAATAGCGGCGGGTGCATTTTCAGTAGCGATAATTTGTTTTTCTGCCATTTTAAGTTCTCTTTTGAATGAGTCCATGTAGGAATGACAGTTTAACCGTAGATAAATGGGGATAACAAGCGTGTTTTTAGGAACGCTTATTTTGTCTGATTTAACAATTTTCAACAGAACTATATTTGGCGGGAAACGTTTGTACTTGGCTATCCGTAGGGATAGCCCAAGCAGACTATTTATTACGAGAAATGCGTAATACTTCAGCCAGTACACGAATACGGCGCATAACGTTGGCAAGATGAATACGGTCGGTGACCGATATGCGTAAATTGATTAAATACACTCGACCGTCACGTTCTTCGGTACTCAAATTATGAATATTCGAATTTTCAGCTGAAACAATGGCGGTGATTTTAGCTAATGCCCCTTGGTGGTTGACGATTTCAATGCGAAGATTCGCTTCAAACTCTGCACCATCGGCATTATCCCATTGTACGGGTATGTATTTATCTGGCTCTGATTGATAACCACGAATATTGGCACAATTTTCCATGTGAACCACTAAGCCTTTACCCGGGCTAACGTGGGCAATTACTGCATCCCCAGGGATAGGGCGACAACAATTGGCAAATGTAACCAACATTCCTTCAGCACCACGAATGGGCATAAGGTGAGAATCATGGTCGTCGTTATCTTCAGCTGGGCGATCGCCAATCAGCCTTTGGGCCACTACAATGCTCATGGCATTACCCAATCCGATATCAGCTAATAAGGACTCAATATTGTCATGCTTAGTGTCAGTAAGCACTTTATCAATGTTTTCTTGTGGGATAGTGTCGAGCTTATGTTCACCTAAAGCGTGATTGAGTAGTCGACGACCCAGTGCAATAGCGTCACTGCCTTTAACGTTTTTCAGCACTTGGCGGATCTTAGAACGAGCTTTAGCTGTGACAACAAAGTTGAGCCAAGCGGCATTCGGACGAGCGCCATCTGCGGTGATCACTTCTACCGTTTGCCCCGATTGCAAGGGCAAACTCAGTGGGTAAGCGTTACGATCGACTCTAGCGCCTACACAAGTATTACCTACATCAGTATGTACTTCGTATGCGAAATCTACGGCGGTAGCGCCTAACGGTAACTCCAGAATGCGGCCATCAGGAGTGAACACGTAAATTTCGTCTGGAAATAAATCGGTTTTTACGTTTTCGACAAATTCAAAAGAGCTGCTGGCACTTTGTTGAAGCTCCATTAAGCTTTGCATCCATTTACGTGCCCGGACTTGGCTGGTGGTTCCGGTGCTGCCTTTGTCATCTGACTTATAAGCCCAATGTGCAGCTACCCCTTTATCCGCCATTTGCTCCATATCTTCTGTACGGATTTGCACTTCAACTGGGACTCCGTGAGGGCCAATCAAAGAGGTGTGCAAGGATTGGTAGCCATTAGCTTTAGGGATGGCAATATAATCTTTTATTCGACCCGGACGAGGTTTGTATAGCCCATGCATAGCGCCAAGAATTCGATAACAAGTATCTACAGAATCTACAATGATACGAAATGCATAGATATCCATCACTTCCTGAAACTGCAACTCTTTGTTGCGCATCTTTTTATAGATGGAATACAGGTTCTTTTCTCTGCCTTTAACGGTGCCATTGATGCCAGTGTCACTGAGACGGGTGGTGATGGCGTCTTTGATCCCTTGAATTAATTCTTTACGATTGCCACGAGCCGCTTTTAATACTTTTTGCAATACATGAGCGCGGTTAGGGTAATAGGCTTTAAAACCGAGTTCTTCTAGCTCAGTTTTAATGTTATGAATACCTAAGCGATTAGCTATAGGGGCATAAATTTCAAGGGTTTCAAGAGCAATTCGGCGACGTTTGTCTGGGCGCAATGAACCTAGGGTTCGCATGTTGTGAGTTCGATCGGCAAGTTTGATCAGAATAACCCGAATGTCTTGGGTCATTGCCAGCATCATTTTGCGAAAGTTTTCCGCTTGTGCTTCTTTTTTATCGCGAAATTTCAGCTTATCGAGTTTGGATACGCCTTCAACCAAAGCGGCAACATCTTCACCAAACAGATCGGTGAGTTGTTCTTGAGTGATAGGGGTATCTTCAATGGTATCGTGCAGTAAGGCAGCCATCACGGTTTCGTGATCGAGGCGCATTTCTGCAGCAATAGTAGCAACGGCGACAGGGTGGGTGATATAAGGCTCACCGCTGCTGCGCATTTGTCCCTCATGGGCATCTTTGGCAACAAGGTAAGCCTGTTTAAGGAGAGAAATTTGTTCTGCCGTGAGATAACTCGAGGCTACTTCATTAAGACCTTCAAACAGATACAAGCTTCGCTACTCCTTTCATCAATCCTTGCAAGAACTTAGTATTTACTAGGCTCAAATCATCAACTGAGAGAGTCGATGATTACAGTTGACGACCTTCAGCAATGGCCGCAACGGCTGCGATTTCTGCAGCTTCACGCTCACGAACTGATTGACGCTCTGCAGCATCTAAGGTGCCAGCGTTTACAAGGCCAAGCTCGATTTCTCTAAGAGCGATTACGGTTGGCTTGTCGTTTTGCTCTTCAACCATAGGATCTTTACCTTGTACTGCAATTTGGCGAGCACGACGGGCAGCAACCAAAATCATGTCAAAACGGTTGCCAATTTGTTCAACGGCATCTTCTACTGTTACGCGAGCCATGTATTAGAACTCCAATCCAAAGTTTAATCGAAAAAATGACGCAAAATTCTACACGATTATAGAGATTCTGCCAATAGACCCTTAAGCATACCATCATGTCTATGGGTCTGACTAGTAAGTGTTAGGCGTTGAGCGCGAACAATACCTGTAAGATCAGCCAGCGCAGTACCGAAATCATCATTAACAATGACGTAATCATACTCATTGTAGTGGGAAATTTCAGAAACCGCTTGTGCCATACGCCCAGTAATAATTTCAGCGCTGTCTTGCCCTCGACCCGTTAATCGACGCTCAAGTTCGGCCTTTGATGGTGGCAAAATAAACACTCCCACGGCATTTGGCATCAATTTTTTAACTTGCTGTGCACCTTGCCAGTCGATATCAAGGAATACATCAATACCTTGATTCAAAGTATTTTCGATGACGGCCTTAGAAGTGCCGTAATAGTTACCAAATACTTCAGCCCACTCAACAAATTGACCTTCTGAAATTAATGCTTTGAACTCATCTTGATTAACAAAGTGATAATGAACGCCATCTTCTTCACCGGGGCGCGGAGAGCGAGTCGTGTGAGAAACGGATATCTGCATATCCTTTGGCTTATCTTGTAACAAGGCACTAAGCAATGACGATTTTCCGGCTCCACTTGGGGCTGAAATGATATAAAGGGTTCCTTGGGCGCTCATGGGCATTTGATCCGACTTTTCATTAATGTTCTTGAAATTGACACTGATTTTCATAACCTTAGAAGGTACAATTTCAAGTGTAATATTGTTGGGACGTGTTTATCGATTTGTCGATAAACATTTTCTGAATTATAACGCATCTTTATACAGCCTAAATAGGGTTATTACGTGTTACTGAATTCTTTATTTTGTTTTCGTGGTAAAGACTCTGGATTGCGCACACTTGCCATCCTGTCTGCCAGTTATCTTTTAGTCTTAATTTGGATGGCACTATTTGGCCTGAATGCCAGTATTGTTATCCCTACTTTGCTTGCGGCTCCAGTGATTGGTTTAACTGGGCTTCGCCGAGTACGTGATGCCCAAAAGCCTCAATGGTGGAGTTACGGTGTAATTGTGACTTGGCTGATTTGGGCTTTAATGGTTTATTTCACAGAAAGCTGGAGTGTAGGCTTAATAGCTGGAATGCTGATGTTATTACTCTCCAGTTTCATTGCCTTGCCAGCCAGCCAAGGACGAGGACGTTATGTACAAGGTTATCAAGGCCCCGTTACCGCTAACGGGCCAATGAGCCGTCCAGCCCGAAGAGTTGAGCCGAGTCTTGATGGTTCTTCTGAGCCAGTATTTATTGATGATGCCAGTGTTGAAGAGCAGCAAGAAGAGCCAGAGTATCACCACCAATCCAATCGGACTACTTGGTTAGATAAACTGCCTCTGTCGCGTCATCAAGTCATAATGGCTGTCATTGGCATCATGGTTTTAGTGTTATCAGTGATATTTCTGACCTTTGTATTTTCTTCTGAATCCAACGATGATGCTAATGTTGAGCAGCAGGTTGCTCCAGCAGAGCCTGTGATGGAGCGAACTTCTGTAGAGTTTAAAGATGGATTTAATTTATCCCTTGAAGGCGACAAATTGTTTATGTCGTGGAATGGAGATACGGGGCAGCCACAAACCCTGTGGAGTCTTGCTACCGCTAAAGGGGATAAAGACTGCCAAAGTTTGACCTTTAACAATGGTTCAAAGTATCGACCTATTCAGGTAAAACTGTTGCCAAATACCAGTACTGAAGCCCAGTTTTCCCCTTTGGATACGGCAAGCATTATTAAAGATGTAGCATTGCGTGGTAAAGCTCAGCTGTGTGGGTATTCGTTTAGTTTAAAAGGCACTCAGACAGTGCTATCCAAGAATAAGCAATTTAGGGCTTATGTTGAATAACTTAATCGTCCTATTGATAAAAAATGCCGCTGATTCAGCGGCATTTTTTCGTTAAATATGATGGGATTATTCAGGTTGTGGAGGGTTAACGATAAAGATATTATCGCTAATAGTGCCTAATAGACCATCAATCGTTCTTCTTGAGCTATCTTCATGAAAAATTTTGGTAGAAAGCACAATGCCTTCTCTTTCTATAGCGGTCATAGTTACTCGTTCAAGAAGTTCGTTGCTGTCATCTAGTCTTTCAAAGATTAATTGACCTTTTTCATCAAGCTTCCAGCGAATTGTCACAGATTCAGCTGAGGCTGAACGCTCCCAAGATCCCACTTTCCAAGGTGTTTCGTCCGCTGGCTGTGTATTGAGAGTAATTTTGCTTTGCTGGTCTCCATTGTCATCGTATGAAATGAGGGGAGTATCACTTGATGTGAATTCTTCCGGATCTAATACGCCGTAATTCACTAAGATAGGCTGGCAGTTACTTACGTATAAATCATAAGCCGTTTTGGACAATAACTCATTATTTACGCTATTGCCTGAAGCACAAGGAGTGACTCTGCTCTTTAACTTTATTATAAATTGCTCTATCGGAGTGCTACTGAGTTTTTCCGTGTCCATATTATTGGTGATGTCATTCATGGCTGCCGCATTAAAGGCAATGCTGTTCATCGGCATTGAGAAGCCTCTATAACCTTGTCTCACCTTGCCGTCAGCCTTAGTATAAAACATGTCTTTTTTGGTGTTGCCTGAGGTATCAAATGCTAGAACTTTACTGGGTACTTTGAGCTCCGCCATTTGAAACACTAGCGTTGCCGTTACCATCCACTTCCCTGTTGCAAATAAAGAAGATTGTTTCTTGCTGCCGTCGCCATTTGCAACTTGCTGAATAAGATAATAGTTGGCAACACCCTCAGATGTATTCGAATCTGCTGTAATGAGTTCGGCAACAATATAACGACTGCCATTGATTGCAACAATTGGGCCTTTAAGCTTATCTAAGTCTCCACCAGATGGCTCAGATGACTCGATATCACCCAATTCGAGAGGATTTAATACAACGTCGTTGTCATTATGTGAAAAAACCAGAACATGACAATCAGCGCGACCTTCTTTTGCCTTTTCGCAATCCAATTTGTTATCCACCATTAGCACATCTTTGTTGACAGTGGACGTAATTTTCATGGCTTTAGCATCATCGCTAAATGTTGAATCATCAGACATGAGCTTCATATACACGTTCATGTCTGGGTCGTTTAAAAATTGTGTGTCTGTATCCAAATCATTTAAGGTATGTTCTATAGCCGATATTGTGGTTTTTAGATCTGGATTACTTTTGTTGACGAGATCGACCTTATTGCTATCTGCGTTAGGCTTTGCCTCATAAGCATTATCAGGGCGCATCCAATCACCGTTTCCATCAGGTATTAAAAAGTCATGTTTTTCTGGCTTATCACTGGCTGTCAGCGATGGGGCGTCTCTGTCGGCTTTTTTCTGCGTTTCATTTAACATTTTATTTTCAATATTAAATGAGTTCACTTGAATATTAGGCGCAAGATTATCCTCATCTGTAACAAATTGATGCATGGAATCATTAGTAAGAGCATCATTAATGTTGGCTACTGTGCTTGCTGTTGAAGCCTCAAACGCTTTAATTTGTTCTGCCAGCTTAGAGGTAGGTAATTGCATTTTAGCTAATGCGGCTGAATCGATATTTGCAAAGTCTGTATCCTGACTTGCGCCGCTTTCAGCATGTAGGTGAGCGACTTTATGAATGGTCGGCATGCTGTCGATTTGTTTCTGTATGACAAGCTTCATAAGCTGTTTGTGTGTGACATTGACACTATCAGGAATAGAAACACCGTTAAATGCAGGTGCACCGCTTGGGTTTGTTTGGATTCCTTCGTAGGTGTTGCCCATGTTGTATGTCATGACTAAGAACATATTTTTTGCAAGCTTGGCTATGTTTCTTATCTCAGGATCCAATGATTTTAAAGCCTCTTGATAATTCTTATATTGCATGGCTTTCTTACGTACTTCTTCTTCGATCTCCATATTCGCACCAACCAATGCTTCAGCTTCTGCCCTTGTAATCTTGAACTTTTCCATGTAGTGCTTAACTTGAGCCGATTCAGGGCTTACTGTATTTGAGTTAGCTGGAGCCGACATCACATAGGCTCTTTTTACCGCTTTATTGGTATCTGAATTAATGGCTTCAGTACCGACCTCTGCAATCAGAGGTGACTGACTTAGTGCTGCATCAGTGAGGTTTTCAAATTGATATTCACCGTTGGTACCGGAAGTGACCGATGGCTCTGTATCATCACATCTGGCGTTGTCGTTGGTGTCCATACAAATCTTTGCGCCTTGGATATAACCGGCGCCAGCCATGACTTGGCCTGATAAGGTGTTAAGCTGGGGTTTATTCTCTGTGCTGTTATTACTACCACCGCAGGCAGAGAGTAGTCCTGCTAGTAGAGTGGCTAGAACGGTATATTGCATTTTCATTTGAGTGACTCCTTTACTCAAAACAACTGTTCATTAAAGGTAGTCGATAGTTTGAACATTTTCCTATAAGGATTGTTTAACGGTAAATCGAAACTCTAGTCCTTGGATGGAGGGATCTGAATTGATGGGGTAAACCAGATCAATATGACCAACACTATTGTTACTGGATTTTGATGAATAAATTCTCAGTCCTGCACCTATGCTCGAGAGTATTCCTTGATCTTGATTGTTGATAGTACCCGAGCCATAGGCTTGGCCGATGTCGGCAAACGCAACCAAGGCAATATCGGCAAGTTCAAATAAATTGATATTAGGTATACGGCGAATTTCAGCACTCAATAGCCAAGTATTATCACCATGTTGATATTGAAGTGGATAGCCTCTTAGTCCAGAGTCATCCCCCAGCGAGTTTAATAAATCTAAGGGCAAGTTATTGGTAAATGACAGCTTCGCTTTTGAATAAAAGATCCACTTAGGGTTAATGAAATGAAAAAATTCACTTTGAAGTTCTAGACGATAATAGTCACTATGGGAGGTCGCTAAGGTTGCGTTTCCATTTAAACTGAATAGCCATAAATTGTTATCTTGTTGATGGCCTTTGGTTGTATGGATATTGATATGGTAGCCCGGTAAATTATTGTTGCGCTTATCGTCTAATTCAAACCCTAGCTTGAGAGAATGTGTCCAACCTAAATTAATATCTTCATTTTTATCTAGCACCCGCACATTGTTGAACTCATGATAATCATTTTGAATGTACTCGAACCCCACCCATGGATAAAAGAACCGTCGATCTTTTGGGATAACAGACAACGTATTGGTAGGTGAAAAACGATCTTGTTGTTGAGTTACCCCCAATCGAAATCGGGATAAGGCTTGCTGATCATTATTTAATAACCAACCATATTGCCCACTATAAAAGCGTGTGCTGTGAACAAATTTGTTGACGACATCTCCATTTTGCTCAATTTCATCCACACGATGATCATCATCATGGATGATGGAAAACGCGGTTTTAGTCTGATTAGAATAAAAAGGTTTAATCAGAGACCAATCTAACGCCTGACCATCGCTGTTGCGCTCATAGCCGATAGTGGCAATACCATGTTCAATCCAATTGATGGGAGCTGAAACGCTTGCGTGATATCCGTTTCTGTCTCTTTCATGGTTATACCTCAAGCGAGTACGAATACCTAAGCCCATTAGGTTGTCATCTTTAACGCCAACAGAATAGCGATTCTCATTACCTGTACGATTGAAATCTGCGGTAGGCAGCAGTGACCAATTATCCCAAGTTTCTACCACTACCGTTCTGCTCGTTGATTTGGTTTTGTTTGTTAAAGGTGCGAAGTAGACCTTTGCATCACGCAAATAGCGTTTGCTGCGAAGAATACGTTGAGCTTCATTTAAATCTGCGTTGGTGACCTTATCCCCTTGCTGAAAAATAAGATGATTACGGATAACCGACTTTTTGGTGGTCGTGTGTAATGAGTTTGCCCAGTCATGGATAAAGAAGTTGTCGGTGCTGGATTGATCAAAGATAGAATGATTGATGACGGTAATTTGATTGATAACAAAGGCCTGTTCGTCATTCGCCCATACGGGTGAAAGCTTAAATAAGCAGAAAATGAAAGCTAACAACATAACGTGTTGCTTGAACATTGCCATATTATTATCCGACCCTAATGTTAAGTAGGTCTCGTTGGTATTAAAAAATGAAGTGTTTTCTCTAGTGTAGCCTAGATAATTAAAGGAGAGGAGCAAGCCGCCATTTTATTATGGCGGCATAAATGGGAATTAAACAGGAGATTGTTGGGGATTATAACTCTCTACGAGGAGACACAACGACGTTAGCAAAAATTAGCCCTGCGATTAGGGACATAAAAATCAAGAACACTTGTGTACCAATGTGAGATTGATTCAGCATGGTTTCACCCGCAATTAAAGAGTTCAAACCAATATAGGTTTTACTGCCCGGTACCAAAATAACGATGCCTTGTAATAATGCAATAGAGGCAGGGGCTTTCATCCAACGAGCAAATAAATTGGAGTAAATCCCAACGGCCATTGCACCGAAGAAGATACCTATTGAATCACCGATGTATTTACCACCCAAGATCGCAAAAGAAAAGGCGATGATCCCAGCTAATACTCCCCAAGGTGCATCTTTAGGTCTGGCTTTAAACATGATAGCTAGACAGATAGACAGTAATGGTACTGCAGTCCATACCGAACCCGTTGGCAGTGGCATTGATTGGGTTGGAGTCACTGTACCAAATAGGGCATGACCAATGGCTAGCCCAAGAAATGCTCCAAAATACAGTTTAAATAACAGCATTAAGGCATCCATAATTCGAGCGGTACCAGAAATCAAATCCCGAGAGGCTAACTCCGCTAACCCAATGGTTAAGGCTAATCCGGGGACAAAAGCAATTACACCCGATAAAATGACCACGGGAATGTTGATACTCGGGTCTAACAGTGCAGCAACTCCGCACATCACAAAACCGCCAAACAGCGTGGAAAGCGGTTCTAGCATTTCAGCCATTTTTCGAGAGCGCTCAGCAATGAGCACAAAAGCAAAAACAATAAAGCCTAATGCACCAGACCAAAATACATCATTCCAACTGGTGTTCATCAACATGGCAAAAGCGGCAGCAGAGACTGTAAATGCTAGCCAAGTTAACGCGGTACCATAAGGATTGGGTTTATCTGCTATTTCGTCTAATCGATCTAACGCTTCATCTAGATTTCGTTGTCCAGAGATCAACTCGTCAACTAATTCATCGGTTCGAGCTAATGAACCTAAGTCCAACTCTCCCGGTTTTACTCGAGCAAGGTGGTTATATTCATGCTCATCATGGTGATGAAGCACAAAGGTCATTGATGTTGGTGAAATGACGAAGTTGCCTTCAAGGCCAAGGCTTCGAGAGACTTTAGTTAAATGGGCTTCAAGTCGATACGCGGGAGTACCAAACTTGTGTAAAGCTTTGCCTAACTTGATGATAAACTTGCGTTTAATTCGAAATTCGTGGTCGTTCACTGTCAATGCTCAATAAGTAAAGGTTACATCAAAAACAATATAATTAAATCAACCAATTGGTCGTTATAAATTTGCGCGAATAATAGCTGATTTTTTGGAATTATGAGAGCTTTATTTGACCAAAATATGATGAAAATTTGATAATGTTGTCGATACGCTTAAAAATCAAATTTTTAATAGATTATTGTCAATAACACAACTGACGTAATGTTGTGTTATCGCTCAATTTAACCGTATTTAAGATTGGCTGAACTCTGAGCTGGTGCAGTGATTTTTGACTGCCTAGGTTCTAGAGAATATAGAAATGAGCTTGTGCAGTTGAGTTGACAAGGCATCTTCTGTCATTCGCCCCGCATGTTGCTCAGGATGCCAAGAGAGTTAAACACAGTTTAATTTGTTGGTAATAATGAAAAATATTGAATATTTATTTGGTGGAGAGTAACGTTTACTTCGAATGGACGATGATAAAAATGGATGTCACTAATTTTATCTATTGAGGTACTCAATATGAAAATCTCTAAAATCGTCAAAAAACTTAGTCTTCTTGTCCTTGCCCTGCCTATCCTAGCTTTAGCTCAACCCTCTCATTCAACGGACAAAACAGTTCAAGCAAGTAATTATAATGTCAATCCCGGCTGTGTTGGTTCTTCGACAGGGGCTGACTATTGCAAGAGTGCCGCTAAAGGAGCAAAACTGAAAGGTTGTTATCCTATTTTTAACTCGTCCTCTAAAGCGAGGCTGTATTTTGTTTACTCACCATCGTATAAAAAAGGTGAAATGAATCAATGTGTAACAAGCAATAGTCAATTTAGTAAAAGTGATACGCCTACGAATGTTGAAGTGGTGAATATGTCGACTGACGCCATCATTTATAACGGAGAAATTGATAATAATGTTGGCTTGAAGTGTGATGAAAGCGGATGTAAGGCTTGGAATTAGATAAGAATGAGTCCGCTAAAAGGATATCAAGCGGACTCGTGTTAAGCGTTATAGGCCAAAGATCGTTTTTTCACTTTTCAGTGCTTTTTCCATTCCTAAAATAAGACCGATAGAAACGACTAAGGTAATGACGTTAGATACCAATAATGGTGTCATATCGAGGGTTTTACCTTTAATAAAATCTATTAATGCTTGTTGTTGGCCTGATACAGGTAACCATTGCAAGGTGTCAGGAGCCAAATCATAGCTGGTGGCCATAGACAGCATCATAGGCACAAATAAAGTAAATGAAATATAGGTTTGTGCTTCTTTAAAGCTTTTAGCAAAGAACGATACAAACAGTTGCAGAGATGAAGCCATAATGGCAATGGGAAAAGCTAACAAACAACTTAACGCCACAAACCCAAAGCTCACTTTGATGGTAAAGCCAAGCTCTTGCCAAGGTACAATCGTGTAGGCGGCTTTTGATACCAATAGCGTTAATAGTAAGCCTGCCATGGCGAGTGTGGTGACTGCTAACACTTTAGATAACACAATTTGTCGAGTCGACAATGGGTGGCTGAGCAACAGCGTCAGTGAATTACGTTCTCGCTCCCCAGCGCTGGTATCAATGGCGTGATTCATGCCACAAATAAACACCGCATAGATGATGCTTAAAATGGCCATCCCAAAAATGAAACTGCCTTTAGACTCTTTCGTCGCTTGATCTTCTACCACGACTTTAATAGGTTGCACTACAGTAGGGTTAATGCCACGAGCAATCAAACGTAAACTGGCCATTTCACTGCTATAGCCTTGCAAAGCTCTTTGAACACGAACGATGGAACTTTTCAGTTTTTGCTCTGAATTGTCAGCGATAAAGGTAACCGTAGCTGGCTGACCTTGATTCATGCTTTTAGCAAAGTCGTTACTGATCACTAAAGTAATGTCTTTGACGTTTTCACCCTTACCATGAGTAATGTCTCGGCTTTCGAGGTAACGGACCAGATCAGGTGCACCTTGCGGATTGGTGATGGTGATCTTAAGGTCGCTAGGGCTCGCAAGTTTATTGATCAACAGGAAAAACACGCCGCACATCAGTAAAGGCATGCCAGCAGCGTAGTACATAACTGCCATGACCGAACGTTTGTCTCGGCTCGCATCCACCAACTCTTTTTTGAGTAAAATATTTAGAAGCTTCATCATGCTGCAATTCCTTCATCTGTGCCTATCAATTGAATAAAGGCTTCCTCTAATGAAGTTTCACCTGCCATTTCACATAATTGATCTGGGCTACCGACAGCCACCACTTTGCCATTTGCCATCACGATCACTTGATCGCATAAAGCAGCCACCTCTTGCATCACATGGCTTGAAAACAACACGCAGTGGCCTTGCTCTTTGAGCATTTGCAGATTGCTGCGCAGTAAGCGAGTGCTCATCACATCTAAGCCACGGGTTGGCTCATCTAAAATGACATTGGTGGGCTGGTGGACGATAGCTTGTGCCAATGCGGTCTTCATACGCTGACCTTGAGAAAAACCTTTGCAGCGACGATCAGCAATGTCTTCCAGCTTCAGCATGTGAATGGTACGCTCGGTGGCTTCTTTAGCCTGAACTTTAGAAAGACCGCTTAGCTCTGCAAAATAGGCAATGTATTCTCTTGGGGTTAAGCGTTCGTACAAACCGAAAGGATCGGGAAATAACCCCAATTGCTGTTTGGCCGCAATCGGATTTTTTCGAACGTCAATGCCATCAATTTCAGCTATACCTTCATCGGGTTGCAACAGTCCAAATAAGGTACGTAAACACGTGGTTTTTCCTGCGCCATTAGGGCCAAGAAGTCCAGTAATTTGTCCGTCTAAGGCTTTAAAACTCAAGTCATTTAAAGCCTGTACGTCACCAATACGTTTTGATAAATGTTTTACTTCTATCATGGCTTACTCCTTAGCCTGAGTAGGGGCTGGCAATGCTTCAACACTGCTGGCGTTAAGGTAAAATCCACGGCGAACATCTTTGCTGAGGCATTTTGGATCAAGTTCATTAACCTTGCCGTCGTTGACTAGCTTTGCGACCAATTTATTACCACAAGACTGAAAAGCGACACCATGAGTCGCGTAAGGCGCAATAAAGTGCTTAGCATTTGTTAATTTTTCTTCAGCCAGCGTTCCCCATGAAGGAGGAGTGGCTGGATCAAGCTCACCTGATAACAACAGCGTTGGAATATCGCTGTCGATGGCATTACTGAATGAAGCATCTACGGCAGGCATTTTCCATACAGGGCAAGTTTGCTCTATGGCACTGAGTAGACTGCGGCCAAAATAGCTGGCATCGGCTTTGGCTTTAAGTTCAGGTGTGAGCCTAGGTAAATCCTCGCCACATATCACTGAAGCATGCATCCCCATGGCCAAATCTAACCCTGACTGAGTGATAGAATATAAGCCAAGTACTGCCTGATAATTACCTTGGTTAGCTTGATGGATGGCATAAGGCAGTAATGAACGAATGTTACTGGAATATAAGCCCATACGAATGCTGCCAAGAAACTTGCTTTGAGTGAGCAATAGCTGAGAAGGCTCGCCTGTGGATGGATCGTTTACCGTGCCTTGATAAGGATTATTGTGCAAACGTTGAGATGCGGCTTGGTATTCCTGTTTTAAATTAGGAAACGCCTGATCACAAGCATCGGATTGCTTGCAATCTTTAAACAATAAGTCAACCGCACGGTCGATAGCCTCGCCAATAGCAAGCACACTTTGTTGCATTGGCACAACTCCGTCCAACGTCACTGTAGCCAATGATTGTGGATAATGACGCATATACAGTTGCGCCATGCGGCTACCGTAAGAAATACCGTAGAGGTGGAATTTATGATAACCCAGCGCTTTTCTTACTGTTTCAAAGTCACTGATGGCAATATCACTGCTGTATTGAGTGACATCGGCCTTTTTCGACAGTTGAGTTAAGCATTTCGAAGATTCTTTTGGGTTGTCGATGGTTTCATCATTAAATCCTAATGGATCAACGTTATCAAATTCGCAACTAAGAATGTTAGATCGTCCAGTACCACGCTGATCGATCAATAAAATATCTCGGGTTTCCCGAATTTTAGAAAAAACACGATCAAATCCTGCGGCGTTATCGATGGCTGATTGTCCTGGACCACCGGCAATGGCAACAAAAGCTTCATTAGGATGCTGGTTTTTAATGGCGGGCAAAATGGCGTAATGAATGTCAATCATACGACCGTTAGGCTGATTAGTGTTTTCGGCAACCGTAACCTTGCCACAAATAACTTTTTCGCTTAACCCTTTTAGATAGCAAGATGACTGCTCATCTTTTGGTGTCTGTGGGTTTGCCTGCGCACTTGTTGAGGTGAGCACTAGAATCAAGCTGGCAAACACTAGGGTTGCCCCAAGTGAGGATGTCACTGAGCGGGTGCAATAAGGCTTCCATAGCATCATGAAACTTCCCTTAATAGAATGAAATAAACGCTTTAGCCTAATGAGTCACTGATAGAAAATCAAACAGCAAAAAGATCGAAATTGTAATGGAGTGTGAGGGTATCGATTATCCCGTTCGTTATTTCTTTGATTTTAACGGTATGTTGTACCTAATGTTTGAGTAAAAACTCTCTGACTTTCCAATACAGTTTCGTTACAATGCTGAAAAAGCGGAACAGTTGTAAGCTATTTATCATGTCATTAGAGCAGTACCAGTTAATTTCTTTACTTCGTAGCCAAACTCGTAGTCAACCAGACGCCATCGCCCTTGAAGGGTATGATGCTATGGAAAATTGGCGTAGTGTCAGTTGGCAGCGGTTTGAGGATGTAACTCAACATATGGCGCAGTGGTTGCTCCACAATGGCGTTCAAATTCAAGACAGATGTGCCATTATGTCGAAAAACTGCCCGCAATGGACTTGTGCTGACATTGCCATCTTAAAAACCAGAGGCGTTGTGGTGCCTTTATACCCCACTTCGACTACGGAACAAGCGGCGTTCATCATCAATGATGCTGAAGCTAAGATTTTATTTGTAGATGATGAAGCCGCTTACCAGCAAGCACTTGAGCTAAAATCGCTTTGCCCAAGCCTTGAAAAAATAGTTGTTTTTGATGGGCAAGTTGAACTCTCATCCTCAAATGACCTGCATTTTGATGTGATTTTGCAAGATCGTAGTTACTTGTGTGAAGGCGAACTCAAAGCCCGCTTAACCAGTAGTAATCTAGATGACTTACTGACTTTAATTTATACATCAGGTACCACAGGACAACCTAAAGGGGTGATGTTGGATCATCGCAATATCGCCTCTACCGTCCGTCAGCACGACACTAAGCTTAAAGTTAATGCAGGTGAAGTGTCATTGGCGTTATTGCCATTAAGTCATATCTTCGAACGCGGTTGGAGTTTCTACGCGTTATGTCGTGGGGTAAAAAATGTTTATTTAACCGACACCCAAAAAGCGAAAGAAGCCATGGAAGCGGTTAAACCTCATACGTTATGTGTTGTTCCACGCTTTTTAGAAAAAATTTACAGCGCGATTCAAGATAAAGTCAGTAAATCCTCACCAGCGAAGCGCAAGCTGTTTGCCTGGGCATTAAAGGTTGGTGAGCAGCAATTTGAAGTGGCTCAAGGTCGCAAAACGTTAAATCCATTAATTGCCTTACAATGGAGATTGGCAAACAAGTTAGTCTTCAGTAAGTTGCAACAAGCATTAGGCGGACGACTCAAATTTATGCCTTGTGGCGGTGCAGCGTTAGAGACAACAGTTGAACGTTTTTTCCAAGCGATTGATGTACCAGTGCTTTGCGGTTACGGCATGACAGAAACGACCGCGACGGTAACCTGTAATACCGTTGATAATCGAGTACCGGGTTCTAACGGCCAGCCTTTGGATGAAACTCAAGTTAAGATTGGCGACAATAATGAAATCATGGTTCGTGGTGATACTGTGATGCGTGGTTACTACAATCGCCCTGAAGAAAATGCCACAGCATTTGAAGATGGTTGGTTAAAAACGGGAGATGCGGGTAAGTTTGATGACAATGGTAACTTGATCATTACTGATCGCATTAAAGAGTTAATGAAAACCTCAAACGGCAAGTATATTGCGCCACAACGAGTGGAGGGTAAAGTTGGCTGTTGCCCTTACATTGAACAAGTAGCAGTGATCGCCGAATCAAAAAATTACGTGACAGCTTTGATTGTACCAGCGTTTGAAGCGCTAGAAGAATGGGCAAAAGAGCAAGGAGTAAAGTATTCTTCTCCACTTGAGTTAGTGCGTCACAGCAAAGTGATAGAACTATTTGAGCAACGTTTAAAAGTGGTTCAACAAGAACTGGCCAACTTTGAACAAGTAAAAAAATTCACACTACTTTCGGATGCCTTTTCGATGGAAGCTGGGTTAATCACACCGACCTTGAAGCTACGTCGTAAGATGATTTACCATAAGTACGACAGCGAAATTCGTGCTATGTATCAATAATCATAAAAAGCCGCAGTCATCACACTGCGGCTTTTTAGTAAAAGGGAACCAGAAATATGACAAAAGGATACACCACACACTTCTCTCCTCGCTTTAGTGAAACAGATGGCCTTGGCCACATTAATAACACCGTCATTCCGGTGTGGTTTGAATCAGCAAGAGACCCCATTTTTAAAATCTTTGTTCCTTCTCTTGAGCTTGCCCACTGGAACTTAATTTTGGCCAACATCTCAGTAGACTTTAAAGCACCAACCTTTTACGGAAGTGAGGTTAAAGTGGTTACTAGCATTAGCCGTATTGGCAACTCAAGTTTTGAAGTGCATCAGAAGTGTTATCAAAATGACGAGTTGACGGCAGAAGGTCGAACCCAAATGGTGCATTTTGATTATGAAACCAATCTCAGTCAGCCAATTTCACAAGAAATTCGTGCTCAGCTTCAGCAACTAGCAGATTAACCTTTGATTAATCTGTTTTAAAGTTTGAGTAAACAATCAGGTTTATCAGTTAAAGTGGCTTTATTTAATAAGGTCATCATCTATGGCAGTAAAATTAACTCCAAGTGAGCCACCACAAGCTGATTATCATGTAGTTAAGCAAGAAGCTTACATTCAGAATCCACAAAGATTCGGACGCTTTATTATGGAAGCGAAATTTGTTGAGGCGATATCTGAATCCGAATCAGTTGACGCCAATAGTAAATTTACTGAATTTGTCTCTGGAAAGTCTTCAGATTATCAAGATCATAAAACCCAAACTGATCATGGGACTACGTTGGTTTGTTCAGGGTTTGAGCGCGAAGACGTGGGAGATGAATTTAATGTTACTCCCGTTTGGTTCAGTATTGATAAACAAATTGACGATTTCACGGCGATAAGTGATTTATTAAGCCAATACTCGCAAAGAACCGTGCTGATTGTGCTTGAGCTTGAACATGTTTTGGCCAATATCAGCTTGAGTGATTTTGATTCAGATAAACCAGAACAGGTTACCTACACTCCTATTTCTACTGAGTTGTTTGAGCAAATTGCACAATTGCATGGTTTACATACACAGTTAACCTGTATTGTTTTTTCGGCTCTCCCAAATGAACAATTAACGAAGGCGATGGAGCAATTAATCGCATTTGAACGATTTCCTACTAAATCCATCGCTCATTGGGTGAGTGCGGCAAATCGGAAAGGACATTCTAAAATTAATCGATTGCAAGCTTGGATTGCGAAAAAATCGAAAATAGTTGGAAAAATCATTATTGTGGACGATGATACCTCATCATTAGTTGAAGCTAAGAAAACATTCAAAAATGCAGTGAAGACCTTTCAATTTATGGCTGGAATTCCCAATCGCTTGCAATGGTGTAAAAAAATGGAAGGAATTGATGAGGAATCCAGTGAGGAATTTAAATCAGTGTGCCCTGATATGTATCAAGCGTGGAGAGATTATTTAGCTTTTAAACAAACTCAACCTGTAAACTAAACCGATTTACAGGCTGAATCTACAGTGTCTTACAATGAAAGGTCTTTAAAGCTACTGATCTGCTGATATTGTGAATTCACTTCAGCATCACGAGACATAAGACAAACATTGATGCCTGCCGCTTGTGCTGCTTTTAATTCTTCTTGTCTATCAGAAACAAACAACACTTGCTTAGGTGATAAGCTGGTGGTGTTGAGAATATTCAAATAAGCTTGAGGGTCGGTTTTGTTACCGGTTCGGGTATCAAAATGACCGCTGAATAACGGTGTTAAATCACCACCATCACTGTGGGCAAACAATAACTTTTGTGCATCCACTGAGCCAGAAGAAAAGCTATACACTCTCATATTACTTTCTGTGTAATGTTTAATAGCGTCAATAAAATCTGGGTAAATATGGCCAGTAAACTCTTGCTCATCATAGCCTTGTTTCCAAATCAAACCTTGTAAGGTTTTCAATGGCGTGGCTTTGCGATCGTCTTTGATCCACTGCTGTAAAATGGCGGCAACACGAGCGATATCGGCATCGGGTTCGAGTGCCATTTCGCGAACATCACAGAGACAACTATCCACTAACACATCATCTTGATGTTGCTCTAAAAAAGCGGGCAGTTTTTCTAATGAATAAGAAAAAAGGGTGTCTTCAATAAACGATAAATCGGTCGTTGTTCCTGCGGTATCAACAACTATGGCTCGGATCCCCATAATGCGAACTGGCTCCATTTTCTACAAATTTGAGTACGAGATTGATCCTAAATTGAAATCAGGTGTTTGACCAGAAATTTCAGCGAGCTTTAGAGATTAATTCATCATGTTTTGAGTTAAGACAATAACCACTGTTTCAACTCATCATGAGAATGCACTTCAAGTGTTGGGATAATATCGGTGTCATTAGAAAGTCGATGGCGATTATACCAACAAGTATCAATCCCAAAGCGATTTCCACCAACAACATCAGTGTGTAGATTATCCCCCACCATCATAACGCTCGATTTTTCAGGCTGGCCCATTTTTTCAAAGGCATACTCAAAGATTTCTGGGCTTGGTTTTCCTACACCCACTACCTCAGAAATCACCAATAAATTTAAATAGCTTTCAAGCCCAGTGTTCTGCAAGCGTCTTTGCTGTAACTCTGCTAGTCCATTGGTGATGATGCCGATCTTTACTTGAGATCTAATGGCATCAAGCATTTCAATCGCTCCTGATAGAGGCTGGCATATTTCGGCCATGGACGATAAAAAGTTCGAGTTGAGCGTGGTCGCAGGTACATTTAAACGTTGTGACCACAGTTGAAAACGCTGTTCCTGTAGCGTGTTAGTATCAATTTCGTGGGCTTGATAGCGATCCCATAGCGACTTATTGGTACACTGATATTCTGCATAATCCTGTTCAGTAAACTCAACACCATATTGAGCTAATGCCCGTTTTATACCCGCAAAAGCATCAAAGTCAAACAGAGTTTCATCGGCATCAAATAGCAGCCATTGGTAACGAGAAAGGTTCAATGTTTTCAGCCTTAAACATGACAAAAGGAGATCATTTTAGAGTATAAGTGACTTCCACTCTATCGCTGATGGTGATCATTTTATTTTCATAGGTTTGACCGGTGGATTTCTCTGAGTACATCATCGCTTGATCTGATCTTCTACTCGAATACTGGTTGGGTTCATAGTTAATTTCCCACACTTTCCCCAGTTTTTCTCCAAAACCTTTAGCTAACGATCTCGCATTGTTTTGTGCATCTTTAATGGCTGCTAGGCGGGCTTGTTCTTGGTATTCATCCATGCGACTGCTGCTGTATTGGATATAGTTAATTTGATTCATACCCGAAGCAATACTGCTGTCTAATAGCGCATTTAATACCGTGAGATCATGCACTGTGACCGAAACCGTACGAGTGGCTTTATAGCCAATCATTTCAGGTGATTGATTACGAGGATATCGATACTCAGGCTGAACATAAATCGACGCGCTGTCGATATCCTTACTTTTGATCCCCGATCGTTTGAGTTTTTCCGTTAAAGACACCACCGCTTTGTCAGACGCTGTTTTTGCTTCTTTTGCCGTGGGCTGGTTTACAGAAACCGCAACATACATAGTCGCCATATCCGCTTTAACTTCCACAGTACTCGTTCCTACTGTTTGTATGTGAGGTAGGGTTAATTCGGTGCTGTTACCAGTCGCAGGTAAGAATGATAAAAGCGCAGCACTTAATAAGATTAACTTTTGTTGATATGTGGTCATAAGAACTTATCCAAAAAATGAATCGATGAGATATGTGTTGTACCAGTAGCTCTTTAATTGTACAAGTTCTAGCGGTTTGGCTTGCCTTAAGAAAGAACCGATGTGTTCTGTTAATGTTAACAACAATTAACATGACCATAACGTGATTTGGGTTTAACATCCTGAGATTAAATGTATTTTGCTATGTTGTAGAAGGTGGTTTTGTTATGGCAACGTCAAGAGTTGGAACTAGTGAGGCTTTAAGAGCTGGATTTGGTGAGCAATCAGCACAAAACACGGCTGATCGTTTATCAGTGTCAGAAGCCGATAAAAAAGTAATGCAGAAGTATGTTCCTAAACGCCGCGCTGATAGTGGTTTTGACGACTTAACTTTTGCTCTTAAAGGTACTCTTAAAGGAGCTTCTACGAAACAGGCAAGTCTTAAAGTTGCAGTTGACACTCTAAAGCTGGAATTCGAACGCAATGACGGAAAAATGGACAGTGCTAGCAAAGGCTCTAAATGTGCACCTTTTAAAGCACTCAAGCAATTCATTGATATACAAATGCAGTTTCCAGAAATTGCGAATACACTTTCTTATGCCCTAACCGTTGAGAGCAAGCCTGATGTCTGGAGCTTAGAGTTAATCTATAACCAACGAACAATCTGTACTTTTGTTTCAACCTCTGACAATCCATTTCATATGATGGTTTTGCCTGCTCTTGAAAAAATCGGTGCTAAACATCAACTGTATCAACGCTGCCAAGGTAAATTGGATGATGGTTGTAATCTGAGTTACAAGGACTTCACCGGTTTGCTTATACCCGTTTCTCCGTCTACAGCAGATGGGAATATATCGCTAGAAGATGCATTTAAAATGGTTAAAGCCAGTGCTGAGTTAGTGGCTAAGTTACCCGTATCAGCACGGCAATTAATTACACTACAACTCGTTGACGCAGCTCCTACCGTTGATCATTCTGCAGGCATAACAACTCTACCTAAATTTCAAGTGATTAAAATCGTTATTGGTGACGTTGTGGTTGAAGAGCGTAAATATAAGATGCACGTAGAGGACTCAAAAGCAGCACAATCACAAGTAGAAACGCGTGCTTTAATGTATCAAGCGGCAATTACAAAATTGCCTGAAAGAATCGAGTTATTAAAATGGGCTAAACCGAATGCACAGGACGCTGTTGCAATCATAAATAACTCATTAAAAATGATTAAAGAGGCGAAAAGCCTAGCCGATTTGGTAGCCGCCAGAGATGCATTAAAAACCATTCTCAGTCCAAGATACCACAACCGCTTGAAGTTGACCTGTGAAATAATTGATAAACCCAATTTTGCAGTAGGTGCTCGTTTCGCTATCGAAGGACTAAGAAATCAGAGTGTTGAGTTTGCTTTCTGTGTTGAAGAAGATGGCGTACTTATGCCCTCTGCTGATTACTTAACCTGTCTTGAACATAACGTCATACCAAAGCAATTATTAAGTGATTTTAAGTCTAAAAAAGGAAGTGATAATGCAGCCAATACTCCGGTGACTGTAACAAAAGCATCCAGCAAAGCTGATATTCAATATTTGGTTGATTCATTAGAAACAATGCAACAGCAAGTCACTGAGAAACAATACGGTGGCTCTAAGACTTGCCAATTTAATTTAATTGAAAGATTAGGCGAAAACTTGACGATTCCTGATGTAAGAAAGGCTTACAAAGATTTTGTGATGGCACTTAAGCGAGTTGAGTCGGACAATGCAAAAGCTGAAGCACAGAAACAAGTCGCATTAATGGAAGCACAGGCTGCCGCCAATTTAGCCGCCATAGAAGCTAAGCAAGAGTTACAACAGCTGGTGAATTCATTAAATGTTATGCCTGATAACCAGTTGCTGGAAAGTGGCGATGACTTAATGGCTCAATTTGATGATGCAAAGTTATCAATGGTAAGGGACGATGACTTAGTAGAAAGTCTCAAGCAAACTCGATCTCATCTAACAGAACTAAAAGGTATGATTGAGACTGCACAAATGGCACTCTCTGAACTCCATGATGGTCTATCTGCAACAGATGTGGCCACACGAGCAAGTCAAGGTTATGCGAGGTTACAAGCCTATAGGTTCGATTATGCAGAAGCGATAAGTTTAGACGCAACGATAGAACAACAAATCCACATTATAGAAGAAAACCTTCGAACTCATGCCGCAGAAGAAAAGCAAACTCAACTTAAAAAAGCTCAAGAACAGCGTTTAGCTCAAGTACTTCAACAAATTGAACAACATGCTAGTTTGGGAGTTGAATTAAAAATACGAGATGTGAAAATCTTAATCCAAGCCATTCAATCATCGGATTTACCTAAAGATCAGGTCGTTCGACAATTTAATAATCTGCATTCAATCATGTCACCCCAGTATAAGAGCAGGTTCCAAATCCATGAATCACAGATAGATCTGGCAAGCAAAACTTTCATGCTGGAAGTTGATGGAGCGGTATTGGCCAAGTTTACTCTGAATACAGCAGACGACATCGATGAATTAAGTCAGGTGAAGGCTCTAATTGGTACGTTTAAGAGACAGAATCAGAGACCAGAAGTGTCTGACGGAGATAGAGAATGGGTACAAATGCAATGTACAGATTTAGAAAAGTACCTACCTCCTATACATGGTGAACTAGGCGTATTAAAAGTACCAGTCGCTGAGGCTATTGAGAAAATATCGGCCTATTTTTCCATTTTGGAAAAAGAAAGTGCAGATGAGAGACAAGTAAAATTACTCGATGGAAAATTAAATGGCTTAATTCAAGAGTTAGGTGGTACCGATATTTTGAATGAACCAGAAATTAAAAAGTTGTGTAGTTCTCATTGGCTGAAAATTGGTGACGCTACTATGGACTGGAGTGGTGTGATTCACTTTTCTTTAGATGTTTAGTATTTTTCCCAGAAGGTTATAAAAACATAAAAAAGCCAATCTTACGATTGGCTTTTTCCTTTAGTTCTTCAAACATCCAGTACAAGTGAACACACTGTTAAGCTTGGTTAATAATCGTTCTCCCCAATGTAAAAATCCGATATAACTAGTGCCTAATTTATCTTCAAGATCCTTAAGTTATGGGATCGCTAATATAGCATTATTATGAAAGGAGCAAGTTATGGCGGGCGAAGTACGAGCGGAGCTGGCTCAGCAAGTAAGTTCTCAATATTTACCTGAAATACATCATTGTCCACCAAAGCCGTCTAAAGCGCTGCCGCTCAGTGAACTAAGAGATAATTTTGCTCAATGGCGTGACCCAAGCTCTGCTCTTTCTGAGGCTGATATTTCAGAGCGTATAAATCACATAACAAATAGAATTGGTAATAAATTGCCTTCACAGCGGTTGAATGCGTTTATTGAACTAAGAGAAGCCATGCAACCTGAGCATAGGGACAAGTTTGTTTATCAAATCGATCCTAACCCTTCTGCTTGGTCGTTAACCTTGAGTGTTCAAGATGAACAATTCAATACCCAGCTCTATGCTTATGACCCAAACACCGGTGTTCATCATCAAGATGCATCAGCAGTATATGCCTTGCAGGAGAACGAAAGCTTCTATTTTGCGATTAAATCTAGTGAGCAAGGGCGTCCTTTAACACGAGAAAAAGTGAATCAGCATCTCTCTGTCTTATTCAATGAACAGCAACAACCTGAAAGTAGAATTGACGCTTTTACAGAGCTTTTTAATGCCTTGCCACAGAGTTTCAAAAGTAATTTAATGTTACTTCCTCAGCAACCTGTACCCGGAGTGGCTCAGACTCAATCGTCAACGGTAAATTCTTACGTAAATATTATGTTTTTTGGTAGGCACATTAACTGGATACCAGTACCAGAAAGTTATAGTTCAGCACATCTATTAACAACGCCGATCCTAATGGCTTGTCAAAGCCGAAGTGAAGGTCGGCCTTTACAGCTTTTTGAAACAAAGTTAAGGGCATTTGAGAGTGAGAAAGACTTTTTTAGTGCAGTTCAAATTTGTAAAGAGTTGATTGAGTTATCTACTTTATCTGAAAAACAAAACTCTCCTTTTTCAGTGTCGTTTTGCAATGAGTTAATTTCAAGAACCAGTGTGCGCATCAAAGTTTATGATTGTGTTTGTCGATTTGATAATCTCCCTAAATTTAACCAAAGTAGTAATGGTGATTCAGCAGAGATGCAAGCTTGTGGTGATTTGAAAACAAAAGTGGAGCAGACTCAAGATCGGAACCATCTTCAGGAGGTTCGTCAGTACTTCAATCATATCAAGCAACAAGTTACTCACATGCAAGGATTGGGACAAGTACAACAATGTCAGGGAAAATTACAAGAGTTTGAAACAGAATACCGATGGGCAATTGAACATGATGCTGGCCTTAAAAAGGATGTAGAAAGTATGAAATTGGCTTTTCAGGTTTCGCATCAGCTGGCGGAGCAAAAAGCCAAAACCGAAAAGGCTTATGCTGAACTTACCACAAGGTTACAAGAGTTGAATGACCAACAATGCATCGAGTCAGCAAAACAGTTGCTTGAGACCTTTGCAAAGGATCACAGTGCTGCACTAGCGGATGATACTGAGCTGAATACACAATTCAATCAATTAAAAGTAGCAACAGAGACTAAGATTGACAATGCTCAGGAGGCTTATTCTACTGCTCAAGAGGCGTTATCGGAACTTGCAACCAAGATTGAAAAAATGCGGCCTCATCAAGTGGCTGCTGAATCTGAAGCATTGCTCACAACATTTAAGCAGGAGCACCAGCAAGTTCTTGATAGTTACCAAGAGGTAAGTCAAGACTTTGATAAGATAACGAAAGAGGCTGATGAAAGACGTTACCAGTATCAATTGGATGCGACTTTAGCTCTAGGGGATATCCGGACAATGCGGCAATCACTTGATGAGTTAAAAGGCGATGAACTAGTTCAGCAATACGAAGGATTACTGAAAGAGTTTAAAGACAAATATGAACATTGTATGCAAGGCTCTAGCTCGCTAAGGGATAGTTATCAAGCGGCTAGAACGCTTACAGAACAAAGAAAAGATAGATTTCTTGAGCTAAAAAAAGAAGCTGATAGAGAGTTATTGGGTATTAAAGCTCAAATTGCTAAAGTGGAATTACAGTCGGAAGTGGATGACATTTCTGCACAAATTGAAGCTTTCAGGGGTAAGCATGTGGCGCTTCTACTAGAAAGTTGTGAATTAGTATGTGATTTGACCGACCTAGAAAAGCACCTTGAAACGAAGAAAGTGCATTTACAGGTAGCTATCAATGATAAGCAAGATCAAGCAATGAATTCAGCATTTGGTGCCATGTCTCATTTTTTATTAGAGGAAGCTAAACCTGATGAAGCTGGTGTAGTATGCGCGCTGAAATGTAGTGAATTCGAGCAGGAACACAAACAAGCCATTGAGCGGGATGACTCGATGGTTTCAAAACTAGAAAACTTAAAAACCCAAGTACAAACTCTTTTCCTTAAACACAGTATGACACAAGTTGCTTTGGAAGCTGAGAAGCTAAGACAAGAAGAAAAGCGGCGAGAAGATTTGTTGCGAGTAAAAATGGAAGTGACTTTATGCAAAGTTGAGGTGATGGAGCAAGCGTATACCGATCAACTTATGAAGGTGCTGCTTACAGAGTCGTTAGCGTTAGAGGCTAGAGCAAAATGCTTTGTGTATCTGAAGACTACTTCAAGTGATGGTGATATTAAGCAGGGCTTTAAGTTTGTATTTATCGATCCTAAAGATGATCCAGACGGAGCAAAAGTGGTGATGAGTTACGATGGGGTTGAAATTATTAATCAACCATTGTCTATAAAAGACAGTGATAGTAGAGATACAATGAGCCATATGAAAGTTCAATCTGCTAACTTTACAAATTTCGAATCCAAAGACGTTTTAAAGCGGGTAGAACTGGCTGCTGAATTTTGTAACAGTAATTACTTTAAACAGCAGCTAGCAAAAGTTGTTGATAAAGACGAAAGTAAAAAAGCCTCACCAACAACAAGAGTTGCGACCAATACTCGTGGGTTTGTAGCGACACCTGATCAAGTAAACGCGATGGAAAATTTCATTAAAGCACTTAAGCAAGCGCCAGGCCAGGCCGCTAGTTTTGCTGAAGATTTTAGTGAATTCATTTTTGGGGAAGATGGACAAAAAGCATTGACCGCTCTTAAGTTAGAAATTCGTTCAGCTAATCTGCTTAAAGCAAAGGCAATAGCAGAATTAACAGATGCAGTGAAGCTTAATTTTGCGACAGAGGATGGTGGTAAACTACAGCGAGATGAAACTACCTTGACTATCTTACTGGAAGCTTATTTATAAAGCTGAACAAAAAAAGCCAGCTTACTTGCTGGCTTAGCTCAGAGCTTTTAAGGTTAAAAGCTACATAGTTTCTCGGTCACCGAGTCAAAATTCAATGCCGCTTGCTCAAGAAGAGTAGTGGCATTTTCTATATCAGGGCCAAAGTAACGGTCTTTATCGTAGTAAGCGACTTTTTCACGTAATACCGCTTTGGCTTTCGCCACTGGTGCACTTGGCTGCAGTGGTTTACGGAAATCCAAGCCCTGTGCGGCGGCTAGCCATTCCACAGCTAGAATACCACGAGTATTTTCTGACATATCACGCAAACGGCGTGCGGCAAAGGTGGCCATAGAAACATGATCTTCTTGGTTCGCTGACGTTGGCAAGCTGTCAACCGAGGCAGGGTGAGCAAAGGTTTTGTTTTCAGACGCCAATGCCGCTGCGGTTACCTGAGCAATCATAAAGCCTGAATTCACGCCACCATTTTCTACGAGGAATGGAGGTAATTTCGATAGGTTAGAGTCGATCAGTAATGCGATACGGCGCTCTGCTAGTGAGCCCATTTCAGCAATCGCAATCGCAAGATTATCGGCGGCCATTGCCACAGGTTCTGCGTGGAAGTTACCGCCTGAGATAATGTCGCCATTATCAAAGAACACCAATGGGTTATCCGTCACACCATTGGCTTCGGTTTCTAGTACCTCTGCGGCGTGGCGAATTTGAGTTAAACACGCGCCTAACACCTGTGGTTGGCAACGTAACGAGTACGGATCTTGTACTTTTTCACAATTTAAGTGATCTTCGCAGATTTCAGAGGTTTCAGTCAGCAGTGCACGAAAGATGGCGGCGGAATCAATTTGACCTTTTTGACCACGCACTTCGTGGATACGAGGATCAAATGGACTGCGGCTGCCCATTGCTGCTTCAACACTCATGGCACCAATTACTGAGCCTTGTGCAAATAAATCTTCAGCGTGGAACAAACCTTCTAATGCCAATGCCGTTGACGCTTGTGTGCCGTTAAGCAGAGCTAAACCTTCTTTTGCTGCAAGGGTGATAGGCTCAATGCCAGCTTGGGTTAAGCCATCTTTAGCAGGCATGACTTCGCCTTTGTAGCGCACTTCACCTTCACCAATGATTGGCAAACACATATGCGATAGTGGTGCTAAGTCACCCGATGCGCCCACAGAGCCTTTTTCAGGCACACATGGATACACCTCAGCATTCAACATGGCAATCAAGTATTCAATCACACATAAACGAATGCCTGAAAATCCACGGCTTAATGAGTTCACTTTAAGTAACATCATCAAACGAACCGTGGCGTCACTCATCAGCTTGCCCGTTCCGGCAGCATGAGAAAGGACAATCGAGCGTTGCAGTAACTCAAGATCTTCTGAGGCAATTTTGGTATTGGCGAGTAAGCCAAAACCTGTGTTGATGCCATAAACGGTGCGACCTTCATCGAGAACCGTTTGCACGGTTGCCGCACTGGTAGCAATCGCATCAACCGCCATTTGTGATAGCTCAACTTGAACTGGATTACGGCTGATATGGCGCAGAGTTTTAAGAGAAAGCTTACCCGGCTCTAATACTAATTTTTCCATTTGAACCGTCTCCATTACTTATTCATTGGCAAGTCTAGACCTTGCTCTTTCGCGCAGTTTTTCGCAATGTCATAACCGGCATCAGCGTGACGCATAACGCCCGTTGCTGGGTCATTCCATAGAACTCGACCTACGCGCTTAGCTGCATCATCGGTACCGTCACACACAATCACCACACCTGAGTGTTGGCTAAAGCCCATACCTACGCCACCGCCATGATGCAGTGATACCCAAGTTGCACCGCTTGCCGTGTTAAGTAGCGCATTTAATAGTGGCCAATCGGATACCGCATCCGAGCCATCCATCATGGATTCGGTTTCACGGTTCGGGCTGGCTACTGAGCCAGAGTCTAAGTGGTCACGACCAATGACGACTGGTGCAGACAGCTCACCGTTTTTCACCATTTCGTTAAAAGCTAAAGCAAGACGTGCGCGATCTTTTAGACCAACCCAACAAATACGTGCTGGCAGACCTTGGAACGCAATGCGCTCTCTCGCCATATCTAGCCAATTATGTAGGTGTGGATCGTCAGGGATCAGCTCTTTTACTTTGGCATCAGTTTTGTAAATATCTTCTGGGTCGCCAGACAGTGCCGCCCAGCGGAACGGGCCAATGCCTTCACAGAATAATGGACGAATGTAAGCAGGCACAAAACCAGGGAAGTCGAAGGCATTTTCAACGCCTACTTCTAATGCCATTTGACGAATGTTGTTACCGTAATCAAGAGTTGCTGCACCACGTTCTTGTAAAGCCAACATAGCTTTTACTTGAATGGCCATTGATTCTTTAGCGGCTTTTACTACGGCAGCTTCATCTTTTTGACGCATGTCAGCGGCGTGTTCTAATGTCCAACCTTGTGGTAGATAGCCGTTTAATGGGTCGTGAGCAGAAGTTTGGTCGGTAACCACATCAGGGGTGATATTGCGATCGACTAATTCAGCGAACACATCTGCCGCATTAGCCAGTAGGCCAACAGAAACAGGTTTGCCTTCTGCGTCAGCTTGCTTCACCATCTCTAGTGCTTCATCTAAGGTTTTGGCTTTTTTGTCCACATAGCGAGTACGCAAACGGAAGTCGATACGGGTTTCATCTACTTCACAAGCGATAACAGAGAAACCTGCCATCGTGCCAGCTAAAGGCTGAGCACCACCCATGCCACCTAAACCACCGGTTAAGATCCAGCGACCTTGTGCTTTGCCGTCAAAGTGCTTTTTAGCTACTGAAACAAAAGTTTCATAAGTACCTTGAACAATGCCTTGAGTGCCAATGTAGATCCAAGAGCCAGCGGTCATTTGACCGTACATCGCAAGGCCTTTTTTATCTAGCTCGTTAAAGTGCTCCCAGTTCGCCCAGTGTGGCACTAGGTTTGAGTTGGCGATTAATACGCGTGGGGCATCTTTATGAGTTTGGAAAACACCGACAGGTTTACCTGATTGAACAAGTAGCGTTTGGTCGTCTTCAAGACGTTGTAAGGTTTCTACGATTTTGTCGTAGCATTCCCAGTCACGTGCTGCACGGCCAATACCACCGTAAACTACGAGATCTTCAGGGCGCTCAGCTACATCAGGGTGTAGGTTATTCATTAACATGCGCATTGGCGCTTCGGTTAACCAGCTTTTACAGCTAAGCTTGGTGCCGTGTGGAGCTTTGATGACTCTTGTTGGGTCGTGTCGTTTATTCATGATGTCTACCTCTGTATTATTATTGTCATTGTTGTCATACCTGCGAAAGCAGGTATCTAGTGACTTTTTAGAATAGAGTTAAAGGCACTAGACTCCTGCATTCGCAGGAGTGACGTATCTATAAAATCAAAACGTTAAATGTCCACCAAGGTGAAAGTGATCTCCTGGGTGAACCAAGCGCGCAAAACTCACCACTCCTTTTCTAGACCAAGTTCGACGTAAAATTTGTAAGCATGCCGTATTGTCTTCAAGCTTCAATTGCTGTTTTTGAACGTCATTAGCAATGATGGCTTGAACCTTGTGGTGTGCTTCTGTCAGTGGTGCAACTTGGGATAAATATTCGTGGGGGGTGATGGTTAAAAAATCTTGTTGTAGGTAATTGGGGGCAATATACGGATTGATGTATCGATATTCCAACTGTAACGGTTTTTGCTGTTCAAAATGGATCAACATCGAGTAATACACTTTACTGCCAATTTCGATTTCTAAGGCAGCAGCGACCTCTGGTAACGCTGGTTCTTTGCGGAGTACAATTTGACGAACGGAATACTCATGACCGCGTTCGCGAATTTCATCGGCAATGTTGCGGATCACTAACATCGAAGATTGTGCATTAATGCCAGCAACAAATGTGCCTAGCCCTTGACTGCGCTCAAGAACGCCTTGTTCAGTAAGCTCAGTTACCGATCGCCTTGCGGTCATTCGGCTACAACAAAACTGCTCTGCAAGTTGATTTTCTGACGGTAATTTACTGCCACGAGCCCAAGTGCCGTCCTCAATCGCATTGAGAATGTGCTGTTTGATTTCTGAAAACTTCGCTCGTGCCATAGTTATACCCGTGATATTTCAAGATGCGACTTTTCAGTGCCTTTCAGCGCATCATTATTCGAGGCGTGAAAGTGAAGGAATAGCGGGTCTAATTCAAACTTTCGCAACAAAGAAGAATGTTCGCTGAGAGGCACACGAAGTGCGAGTTTAATTGCCATTTATGCTTCGTTATTTATCCTTGAAATAGAACCATTATTACTTCAGATAAATGCCTTGCCTAAATGGCAATTAATTCTCGCTGAAAGAGTGCATTTTGAAGTATCACGGGTATATTCCAATTACAGTTACAATTTTGCTCGATTTGTATAAAATACTAGCTTGTATATACAAGTAAATACAAGTCATAAAAACAACAAAAAATATGAGGTGTGTCATGCCGCAGTGGGATCAAATTTGGATCGACGTCAATATCGCTACTATGAATACTGATAGTGAACAGCCTTATGGCGCGATTCATAATGCAGCTATTGCTGTTAAAGATGGCCAGATTGCTTGGGTCGGAAAACAAGATGATTTACCAGAATTCGATGCACTAGAGACACCGATTTATAAAGGCCATGGTAAATGGATCACTCCTGGATTAATTGACGCCCATACCCACTTAGTATTTGCAGGGAGTCGTGCTAACGAGTTTGAGCAACGCCTCAATGGAGTGAGTTATGAAGAAATAGCTCAACAAGGCGGTGGTATTTTATCGACCGTAAATGCGACTCGTCAGGCGAGTGAAGCCGAGTTGTTTGAACTTGGGCGAAAGCGCTTAAATGCCTTAGCTAAAGAGGGCATGACTACGGTAGAAATTAAGTCAGGTTATGGCTTAGATTTAGATACTGAAGTGAAAATGCTTAAAGTCGCACGCGAGCTAGGGAAGCATCATCATGTGGATGTGCAAACTACATTTTTGGGCGCACATGCTATTCCGCCTGAATATAAAAATAAAGACAATGGTGCTGACGAATATGTAGAGCACATTATTAATGACATGTTGCCACCTGTTGCAGAACAAAGGTTAGCGGACGCGGTTGATGTGTTTTGTGAGTCCATTGCTTTTAACCTCGAACAAACCGAAAAAGTGCTGACAGCAGCAAAAAAACATGGTTTGAAAATTAAACTTCATGCAGAGCAACTGACCAATCAAGGTGGCTCAGAATTGGCCGCTAGACTTGGTGCTTTATCGGTTGATCATATTGAATATCTTGATGAAGCTGGAGTTAAAGCCATTGCTGAAAGTGGTACATGTGCAACCGTACTGCCCGGTGCGTTTTATTTTTTACGCGAAACTCAATTGCCACCGATTGAACTATTAAGAAAGCACAATGTACCTATGGTGGTTGCCAGTGATTTTAATCCGGGTTCATCGCCATTATGCTCAACGCTGTTAATGCTAAATATGGCCTGTACTCTGTTTAAAATGACACCGGAAGAAGCCCTAAAAGGTACAACCGTTAATGCGGCGAAAGCATTAGGTATTGCCGATAATGTCGGTTCTATCGAAGTAGGAAAGCAAGCCGACTTTTGTTTGTGGGACATTCAAAGCCCAGCCGAGCTAAGTTACAGTTACGGGGTGAATCCATGTATGCAAGTCGTTAAAGCGGGTCAGCTTATTGCGATGAATTCATAGATGCTAGGGTTGGCCCTAGTAAGACAACCCTTCACGTTGCTTAATGGCTTTATAAAGATCGTGGATTCGATCCTTTGTGCTTTCTTAGAAACGAGACATTTGCTAAGCCGTATTCCTACAGCTCTAAACATCAATTTTAGTTCGCTGATCTGTCCACTATACAACTCATCTTCCGTTAGACCTTTTTCACAACCGAGAGCTACGGTTTCTATCCGTTCCGTCAAGACTTGGATTTGATATCAGGCTGCTTGGTGTTTGCTTTGATACTGCTAGATAAGGAGTTATACCATTCGTATCAATTAACTATGTTTTAGATGAAGCTTTAGCTTTGTAACTACATCGTTGCAACTCCTCACCATAGCTATGGCTATGATTCGTCATTATGCCTTGCATTTACTTTGCTAACGCTTCCCTTTAACCACAGTTAATTAATGTGAAGGGTATTATAACGAACAGGGATGTATCGAACATGGGTTTCATCAAGCATCGTTCCCAGAAGATAAGATTTTGCTATAGGAGCGCGGTTGGCAACTCATCCAAGTTTGTCTTCTTCGATAGTATGTGGTTTTAGTTTTTCAATGAGCTTAGTAAATTGAGCTCGACCCCTGATGACATCGAGTTAGTAGCACTTCCATAATACTCATGTCAGTGCTTTTGGCTGCCCAACAGATCAAAATTTTTTTGTTGGCTTTCTGTCTCAGTTAACGATGAATTCACAGACGTTATTGCAAAACAGTTGGATGGCATAAGCGCAAATGAGCAGGGGAAATAACGCCTTAATGTTACTCAAGGATGTGAATTTGAATGAAAAGAGAGTAAGGCATAGTCAATGGCTATTCAGCCATAGTGGCCAAAATTGAACTGGAGTACGGTATTTTATTTATGCTATGTTTGAATTAAAGCAAATGGATTAGGGACTTACAATGCTTAATAGAATCGCTCATTTATTGTCAATCGTTGTAATCTTATGTGCTGCTAGTGGTTGTAGTAGTACCATCAAACCTGCATTGAAAGTCAGTGACCATTCTCCTAACTCCATTGCTATAAATACTTCACTTTTTGATACCAACGTGCAGCCATCTTCGATTCAAAGTATCTTCAGCTTGTCCTCAACGCAGCAACAAGACTTTTTGAATTTCTATCATCAGCATCTGGGTGAAGGGAAACGTGCCGATAGAATCATTTCTGAATATCTAGAAGAAAAGCTCAGTAATTTCACTTTTTATGGTGAAACTTATAATGCTACAACTGCATTAACCCTAAATAAAGGTAATTGCATGAGCTTAGCTGTGTTGACTACAGCGTTGGTAAAGTTAGTAAATATTGAGATGGATTATATTGAAGTTAATACCCCACCAATATTTGAAAAGCAAAACGGTGTGGTCGCCTCCTCTACCCACGTACAAAGCCGTCTTTATGCACCGATAAAAGACGGTGAGCAACAATCAAGATTTAAGTGGCAAAGAAAACATACAGTTATCGATTATTTTCCGAGTGTGACTAACTACGCTGGACGTTTGGTTAGTCAGCAAGAATTTATTGCTAAATACTACAATAACTTAGCAGGTAATGCGCTTATTGATAATAAAGTGGACGACGCTTTTGCTTATGCGATGAAAGCCTATCAGCAAGCCCCTAGGTATAGTGAAACCCTTAACTTACTGGCACTATTGCATAATAGAAAAGGGGATCATCAAACTGCAGAGCGAATTTATTTATTAGCGCTCGAAATGGATAAACATAATCTAAGGGTATTATCCAACTATATGGGACTACTTGCTGAGCAAGGGAGATATAATGAAGTTAATGACTATGAAAAAATACTGACTCAATTAGACGATCCCAATCCTTATGCATGGTTAGAACAAGCTTATTATGCTCAACAGCAGGGTAATGATCAGCATGCTATCCGTTTCTTTAAAAAAGTCATTGAAAAAGCCCCTTATGTGCAAGACGCTTATTTAGGCTTGTATCGAATTTATCTCAAGCAGAATAAGAGACTCAAGGCGAGAAAGGTAATGAATAGCGTACTGGAATGGACTTATGATCCTAAGCTCCGCGCCAGATACAATAAAAAGCTATACCTACTAACCAAAAGCCGCTAATGGCTAGCCGTTTAAAAAAACTCTAGTATTTCAAACTTGCTCCTAGCTTCGAAATCCTTTTTTACTTACTGAGTAGTCACATTTCACTGTGGATTGATATTACTATTCGGTTATTGTTTTATGCACCTTTCAAAAAGATACAAAGATAATATCCCCGTTACAAAATAGAAAAGTCCTAAAACGGAAGAATTAGAAAATTTATAGCTGAGTGCAGCACTAGCCAAAGTAGAGGATATAAACATTTGTAATGAACCAAATAATGCACCCGCTGAGCCGCGATGATCTGTTTGAGGACTGAGCGCTAATACTAATGTTGCTCCACCAATGAATATAGCTCCGGACATAGCCGTAATTGAAGTGCCTAAAATACTATAAAGACTTTGCGTGTCGAAAATTACAAATATTAGTATTACTCCTCCACTTATTATCAAGAGTTGAATTCCGATTTGAAGCGCTCTATGTAAACTAAATATCGTGAGCAGTTTTGCTAATGCAAGCCTTGCAATTAAACTGATAATGCCTATAGATGCCGTCAACCAACCAAATTCAAGAACAGAAAAATGAAATTCATTTTGAAATATGAATGAGCTTAATGTGGAGTAAACAATACTCGTAGAACGAGCTATACCCGTGAGTAAGCAACACCCTACAAACGTCTTCTGTTTTAAAAGAGATTTATAAATTGCGAAGAAGTTAAAGTTTATACGCCCATTAATGATGTGTGAATTTGTTTCTTCAAATAAAAAGACAATCACAATCAGTGTAAGGAATAAAATCAAGCCTAAGAGGACAAAGTTAGACTGCCAACCATAGTCCGTTTGTATATAACTTCCAATAATTGGAGCGAATATTGTTGAAAGACTGAGTAAAGTACTAAAGTAGATCCCGGTAGCAGCCAGTTTTTCTTTGGGCATAATATCTGCTGCGATGACTCGTCCCATGCCTACACAAGCACCACTGCCTATTCCTTGTATGAATCTAAATAAAAGAAAGCTTGAAATAGAGTTGGTAGTAATTGATAAAAAGCTACTTATTGAAGCAACTAACACTCCAAAGATTATGACGGGTTTTCTTCCAATGTAGTCCGAAATTGGACCATAAAACAGAATGCTGATTGCTGAACCCAAAAGAAAGGTGGTTGACGATTGCTGAATGCTCTGTTGATCAGTATGTAAATAGTTCATTATTGTCGGTAAAGATGGAAGATGTATTGATAAGCCTAACGGCCCACAGATAACCAACAAAAGGGTTATTAATATCTGCTTCCTTTCTTTACGGGAGAGCTGTTGGGAAATGTTACTGCTCAAAATGATTAAACTGAGATAGTCTTTTTGAGCTGTACTTTATCTATTTTCCCTGTTGGTGTTAGCGGAAACTCAGCCAGAAAATAAACTTCCTCAGGTAACTTAAAAAAGCTAATTTTTGATTTTAAATAATCAATGACTTCTGTTTTAGAGAGCGTTGTTTGAGTATTAAAGACGATGAATGCTACGACTTTTTCCCAATGATGATCTGAAGCAATGCCGATAACAGCTGCCGCTTTGATCACCGGATGGTCGGTTAATGCATTCTCCACTTCTTCTGGGATGATATTATTCCCAGTTTCTGAAACAATAGTGTTTTTCTTCCTACCTGCAAACCAATAAAACCCATCTTCATCTAGATAAGCAAGATCTCCAGATTTATACCACCCATCTACAAATGCACTTTCAGTGTTAATTTTGTCATTGAAGTATCCATTCATCATCCTTTCGGTTTTGCAATAAATTTCTCCAATTTCATTAATTGCTGCAGGCTGTCCATCTGAATTTATTAACTTTAATTTTGCCCCATTTACTGCTTCTCCAAGAGCTCCTAATTTATCTTGTTTATGCGCAGAATTAAGAATGCATGGGCCCGTTTCAGTTTGACCATAAATTGAAAGCAATGGTATCCCAAATTCTTTATAGAATTTTTGTTTGATCTCTGCAGGAGTGTTCGTACCGTTAGCGATACATAATTGTAATTGAGGCTTAATTTTTTTTAGAAAGCTGGAAGGAAGATGAAGTAATTCATTAAAAATATAAGGACTGGATTTTAAGTGAGTTGCTTTATATTGAAGGATGTCAGAAGCGAAGTGGGTAATACCCATTCCAACACTTAATACAATTTGAGCACCAAAATAAAAAAAGTTTAAAAGTAAATTAATGGAACCAGAAAATTGCAAAGGAATATCTAAAATTGTAATAGATGATTGGTTGATAAGAAGTGAGCTAGAAATGGGTTTAAAAATATTTTTATAAGGAATTTCTACACATTTAGGGGTCCCTGTTGAACCGGTTGTTGTGGTGATGATGGCAGTTTTACCCAAACTGATATTAACTTCTTTAAAGATATGTTGGGGCATATAAAGAGAGTCTATGGCGCTATATTTTTCGAATGTTTCCTGGTCTGTATCACCTCTAATGAATACTTTTTCAAAACCATTTAATGTTTGAGAGTCCATGCTATTAGCTTTTTCATCAGAAATGATAATGTTTGTCGCTTGGGTAACTTTTATTAAACGGATAAATTCGTCATCAGTGACCGTATGAGCAACCGGTATAGCTAATACTCCTGAATTTATACAGGCATAAAGAAAAAAAACAAACTCGGGATCATTAGGAAGGCATATAATTAGTGGTTCATTAACTTTGAAATGAAGCTGAAGGCCAGCAGATAAAGATTTAATCTTATCTATGGCGAATTGATAACTATATGAATTACCTTTATAAGTAAGTGCTATGCAATCTTGCTTGTTTAGGGAATTAGGAGCAATTAGTGATTCTACATTCATAGTCAGTAGCCAATTAAATATAAGGAATTACATGTGCGAATGGAGGTCTTCTAGAGTTACCTTTAACAGACAGTTCATTAATAATTTGTGAACATGCTCCAGGGGTTCTAAATACGGTAAAAAAACCTCTTGCAACTTCCGGCGGAAATTCAAGGCAATGAAATAGCATTGAAGCTGCAAAATCGGTATTTGCACCTAATGTTGGGTTTATCTTTCTTGCTTCACAAGCATAGTGATACAATTTTTCGATCACCTCAGCTTTTTTTGGAAAAGCTTGCCTGCATGCGTCAAAGTAAATATGAACACGGGGATCACTGGCAATGATCTCAGGCGGTGTTGCTGCTGTTATTTTGTGTATACGATGTCCGAAACCATAGATTAACTGGTTAGCATTAATTAACTCTTGCACATATTTTTCTGTGCGTTGATCGCTTTTAAGGAATGCAGTGGTTTGCCTCATACACTCTTCAATTGCACCACCATGTAACAGTCCACTTCCGACATTCAAGCCTGCAATTATAGCTCTAGGAAAAGTGGTTCTTACAGAACTTGAGATTAAGCAAACAAATTCAGCTGAATTGAGACCATGGCTAACATGTGCTAAAGCACATTTCCTTAATGCTGAAATTTGATCTTTACTTATCTCTCTTCCTGCAGCTTGGAAAAACATTTCAATTGGGTCAATGGATGTGAAAGCATCAGTATATTTGAATGTTTGTGATTCATTATAAAATAAGGCGACAGTTGAGAGAATTTTTCCAAATAGAAACATCGCTTCTTTTAAAGCTTCAATTCGCCGTTGGTGATTTATATTGTTAGGAGCTGAAGGAATGTACTCATACTGCAATATACTCTTAAATTTTCGGCTTACTTGTTGCTGTAAGAGTTGATAGTTTAAAAGAGACACAATATCCATTTGGACGTTTTGAGCATTGATTACGAGCTTTACTTCTTCATCGCTTAATTTAAAACCATCAACAAAAGAATGTTCAATTACATTTTTACAACTACTATCAAATCCAATAAATAAATCAATAATCGCTGTAAAATAATCTTCATTTTGTGAAAAAATTGACAAATCAACGTTGGCAATTTTGATATTTCCATTTTCAATATGAGTGTTGGAATGTGGATTTAACGGGGGGGAATAAGAGTTTAATTCAGCATTGGTTTCAATGTTTGATAAGTTGTCCATTAATGTATTAAATAAGTGATCAGTTTTTTCTTTTAAAGAGTGATAATTCGATTTAACTAACTGGGTAGTAACTTGGCTGAAGATCTTTTCTAATTTAATTCTAAATAATTTCAACGAAGCGTTACTATTGAATGCGCATATGATTTTTGCTTTTGTTGCGAGTGCCAATTCCTTCTCTTGTTCAGTTAATGTTTTGAAATATTTATCTAAATCATAGAGTAAGTAGGCGAACTTATTCTTCCAAAAAATTTCTTTGGGATCGTGATAAATGTCATGTTTTGTCTGAATGTACTCTTTCATTTTCTTAGTGCCTATTGAAATTAGGAGCATTGGATAAAGCAATATCCTCGTAGTGGACGCGATTATAATTTTCCACTTCACTCTATGACGGTGTGGTATTAAATTAATTCCTTTAACTTACTTAATTAGTTATTAATTTAATTTAATGTTAGAGGTGTAACCAACAGTATGTTTGGTTAATGAATTGAGGGCAGTGGGGAATCAAAAAGTTTTACACTATGGAATTTTTATCAAATATTCATCATATCTATTTAATGCTTGATATATAAAAGTATGAGGTAATTACCCCTACATACTGTTTCAACTCAATTCTGCTAGTGTAAAAAATTGCTTGAAGTCAGCGGTTTTTATCAAATGTGGAGGTATATGTTACATACTTCACGATCTGGATCTGTTTGTTGGATAAAATCTTATAACTGTATTTTTTCAACGTGTTAGTTCTTGGTTTGAGTGTCATTTCATAGATATACCCACCGTTTTACCCACCACTATTTCAATCTCATCATAAACAATGTTATTCAGTTAACAGGGCATAAAATAATACACCATGGATACAGTAATGTCCTTATTTTAAGTTTTTGGTATATAATGGATATCACTGTATCTGTTTTGGTTGTGTTATGAAACTTTCTTTACTCTCGGCTGCTGATGTTCAGTCTGATTTTGCTCAATTTCTACGTGAGCAGAGGAAACAATCTAAGTTATCTCGCTCTGCTTTAGCGGAGCGAAGCACTGTGCCTGCTGCGACTATAAAGAAATTCGAGTTAACGGGTCAAATCTCATTTAGACAATTACTATTGCTCTGGCAAAGTTTGGATGACTTGGGACGCTTGCACCAGCTTACGACAACGCTTGATGAACAACTACAAACTCCAACGTCTATAGAAGAGGTGTTAAATGGCAAGCTTTAACCCTGTGAATAAGTTAGAGGTAACACGTACTCTTTCAACTGGCGAAAGAGCTTTGGTTGGCGTGCTTGCTCAAAATCAACAAGGTACTTTTTTTCAGTATGACGCTGATTACTTAAAGCAGTATTCAAACTTATCGCCTTTTCAATTAGAGGCACTGGCCACCCTACAAAAAGCACCGTCACAACCACACTATGGATTACATGGTGTATTTGCGGATTCATTACCTGATGGTTGGGGGTTGTTACTTCAAGACAGAGTATTCAGACAAAACGACATTCTTCCAGCCCAAGTAACCGCTTTGGATCGGTTGGCTTTTGTTGGTCAATCAGCGATGGGAGCACTGTCTTTCAGCCCTGTTTCACAGTTTGCTGAGCAACATGCGCAGCAGCTAGAGCTTGCCGAACTTGGCTTACAGGCTCAAGCCATCTTTGATGGACAAACTGAAGAAGTATTATCTGCACTGGTGGCTGCTGGCAGCTCTGGTGGAGCTAGACCGAAAGCACAGTTGTATTTTGAAAATGATAATTTTAGCCATTGCACAACCTCTGCAAATGAAAATAGTGATGCATGGTTAGTAAAGTTCACCTCTAAAAATTTACCGTTAGGACACGAAGAAGGTTTATGTGAGGCGGTATATCTCACTTTGGCTGAGAATGCTGGCTTGTCAGCACCAGAGTGGAAATTATTAGAAGCTCCGAGTTCATCATCAGGTTCGTTTTGGCTCGCCGTTAAGCGCTTTGATTATGTCAAAAATGATGAAGGTAATAGCGGTAGATTACATATGCATAGTGCGTGTGGTTTATTAGACGCTGATTTTAGAATGCCAAGCTTGGATTATCAGGATTTGATCAAAGCCAGTAGTATCTTGTGTAAATCACCAGCTATAGGGCAAATGCAATTTAAACGCAGTATGTTTAATTTGTTTGGGTGTAACCAAGATGATCACAGTAAAAACTGGGCTTTTCTGCAAGCCGATAATGGTCAATGGCAATTAGCCCCTTTTTATGATGTAACTTTTAGCCCAACACCCTATGGTGAGCACTCAACATCATACTCTGGCTTTGGTAAAGAACCGTCTAAAGCCAGTATTCAAAAACTTGCGTCAATTGCAAGCTACTCAAACTGGGCTAATGCCAAGTTAGCTGTTGAAGAGGTGGTAAACGCAATACAAGATTTTAGCTCAACGGCTAAACAACTTGATGTAAACGTTAGCACCATTAGGCTGATACAAAAACAGCTCAACAACACATGGCAAGCGAACAAGAGCTTATTGACCTAAGAAGCATTTTAGCCTCACTACCATTCTTCAGACCACGCAGAATCAGAATTATGTGGGTTGTTGGTATTCCTTGGTTTGACTTCAATTTCTAACTTAAGGGCACTTAGTATATTGAAAAAAGTTTCTAGTTTGGTTGATTCAGGAGACTGTTCAAATTTAGATACTGTGTCTTGTCGAATTCCTACACTCCTAGCGATGTCTGCTTGCGAAAGCTTTTTAATACGACGAATATTGCGTAATTCAGCACTTAACAATTCAGGAATTGTAATTTTAGTTGCCATTATTTTATTTCCCCTCGGGTGGGCTGTTTTTGATTGAATTCTTCGGAGAGTAATACTCACTCGATACATTACTACAGATAAAATATAGTTACCTGCTATAGCGTGTAATTAATGTTTTACACGCTATAGGGTGTAGAAAATGAAAGGTGCTGATAAAAACATTTAAAATAGGCGTTTAATGAGGCCAAAATGGCTTTAGTACCAAATGCCAGCAAAGTTGGTACTAAATGCCATCTTTTTGCGAATCCTGCATTAGATAAATGAGGATGATTTACAGATTTTAGGCTTGATGGAAAAAGCGTATACAAGTTGATATAAAGAAATTACTAACTCACTTTTGGACAAAACCTTGTTAGAAACGGGATAATAGTATCAAATAGCAACTAAGATATTTATATTGAATATCGGCTTAGCTTGTCAATTATCCAGCACTGAACTTTGCTAACTTCATACCTTCTGAGGACGTTTGATTATTTCGCAATAATTAGTCAATCTGAAGTGCCTTTTAAGAGTTTTCCAAGCTCAGAGAATTAATCCTCCGATGTACAAATTGAGTAATTTTATATGACTTATTAGTTTTCAATTCTACAGTCAATTCCTATTTTTCAATTCTTATAAACTAAAGAGTCCAAAACGCCTAAACCAGAGTGAACTCCACCTTCTGTCGCATCGGCAGGTTTACTTCTGATGAGATAGCCTGCATACCCTCGATCTTTTGTTGCAGGTTTACCATCTAAGTGCACACTAAAGATGCCTATTTCACTGATTAAATTTTTTATTTCTCTAGATATTCCGTTTCGTACAATAAGAGCCTCAGTTTTTCTCGATTCAGGGTAGATACGTTTCATTAGCGACCATACCTCTCGTTCTTTGTTTTTCAATGATAAAAGCTTTGTAGGTATATCTTTTCCAAACACGCAATGACCGCCTCCTTCACCTTGATTTTTTAGCACCCAATCGTCGACTTTTAGGATTTCTATTTGTTGCTCATTCAAGTCGCTTGCCACTTCCATTTGCCCTATCAGTGATTTTAGTAAAGTAGCCTCTTCCATGTCTATGCCAAACTGGGTAAGTTCTTGTGCGGTCATTTTAGATAACAGTGTCTGAATTCGCTTACTTGTGGCTATCTGTTGAGACACTGTAGCGTTGACAGCCACACGATGCTTTTCTATTAAGACCCTAACCTCCGTTAAAGCGTCACAGCATAGTAAACTATCTAAATCAAAAGCCTCATAGTCCGAGTGTTGATAACCAGCTCTTAGGTACACTACGTCAATAGTTCCTTCTCCTTCTAATAAGAGACGGCCATTTGCTCCAGTTGTTAAGTTGTTATGTAACGACCTAAAAGTCTTTCGAATTGTCTTTATACCTTTTTTATTCAATGCGTATTCAAGCAAATGCTGATCATAGACATTGTTCTCGTTTTCTTGAACAATCATTAGAAATCGTTTTTGCCCAAGATCGTTAAACTCATTTTTGATAATGTGAGCGGCATTCGATATGCCTTCAGACAACCTCTCTATTGCTGAATTTTCAACCAGATGTGAAGACTTAGGATCAGAATAATATGTATATGCCTCTGGATGCTGCACCTTCATGTATTTATGAAGCTCGTGCGCTTTTTGACCGAAAGGACCCATTCCTGCGGCAATACCGTTAAATTCAATCAGCTGGGGTCCTAAATTCTTATCCTCCATAAAATCTGTACGCATTATCAACAAAGGTAACCGTTTTGCGGATTTTCCTTCCATCGTTCCATGTATTTCACTATGCATACTAAGTAGAGCGCTAAAAAACTGGTCACCTTGGATGAGAGGGCTAATTGCATCCCTTAAAAATGAGTGATTTTCTGATACGTTATGGATAAGTTTTCCAAACAAATCTGCAGTGGCTTTAAGCTTATTAAAAACATCTTGATCTATTGAGTATGGCGTTATGGAGAATGCCGTGTGACTGGATGTATTGACTGAGTTTTTCATGGCCACGCCATGACTTAACGCCCATTCTATTGCATGCTCAGCAGTTTCATTGAATTTCATTACTACAACCTTTTATTTTCTTATTTCTAGTATTATGGAAATTAGTTATTATTTCAAGTTAAATTAATTTCAGGATGCCTATTTAATCTGAGTTTCGCGGAATAAAGCCAATAAGATTTTGATTCACAAAAATTTAAAAAGTTTGGACTGCAATGCTGAATATCGCAAAAGTAGGTGTGTCTTATCGGTTTCACAGAGCTGGGGCTTTTACAATATGTTTGATAACGAAATGAAGTTTGAGCCGATTAAGTTAAATCTAGTTGAAAATAAAAATATGACAATTTTATCCAACTGATCGAAGCATCAGATATTCATAAAGAAACTAAGATGAAGTATAAAATATAGCAGTGTTACGAGTAAATAATTCCATAATATTGGAAATATAGTTTGATTTAAGAAAGTAATTCGATAATACTAGAATTACAAATTAGTAATGAGTTCAAAAAATGAGTCCTGAGTTTACAAACATGGCAAAAGAAACACTTAATATGTTCGTTTTTTTAGCCGTCGAATTAACCCTCCTCTTCTTAGCTATTAGCTATTTAGTTGGTGTTCTACAAGAATATATTACTCCCGATAAAGTCAGAAAATGGCTAAGTTCAAGAAGCGGAAGAGGTTATTTTATCGCAGCAATCTTGGGGGCTGTGACTCCGTTCTGCTCTTGTTCAACGATTCCTTTTTTAAAGGGGTTATTAAAAGCGAGAGCTGGATTTGGTCCTATGATGGTATTTTTACTGTCAAGCCCACTGCTCAATCCGATAATTATTGGATTATTGATTGCTACATTCGGTGTAAAAGTCGCAGTATTTTATTTCTCGGTCGCAATGGTCGTTGCTGTTTCAGCAGGCTTTCTACTTGAGAAATTAGGTTTTGAGAAATATGTGCGTCCAGAAGCTTACGGAGAAACAAAAAGTAGCTGTGCATCTTCAACAAGTTGTTCTGCAGTACCCAATGACGAGTCAAATGAGTCAGTCAAATCAAGCGCTACGTCAACAGTAAATGACCCTTCCTTGACTAATACAAAGGGCACATCAAGCACTTGCTCTGCAAGTAGCTCATGTGGTGAAACTCTTCTTAAAAAGGAAGAAACAAAACCAAACCGCTGGATAAAAATCTGGCATTCAACATGGAAGGACTTTAAGCAAACACTACCATATTTACTACTTGGTATAACGATTGGCTCACTGATTTACGGGTTCGTACCAACAGACCTAATCGTTAAATATGCGGGTGAAAACAAGTGGTACGCAATTCCAATTGCTGCTGTTATCGGTATTCCACTGTATATACGTGCGTCTGCGGTTATTCCGTTAGCATCAGCTTTAGTTCAAAAAGGCATGGCTCTAGGTTCAGTAATGGCACTCATTATTGGTAGTGCTGGTGCAAGCTTAACAGAAGTGATTTTACTGAAATCGATATTTAAGAACCAAATGATTGCGGCGTTTCTCACTGTTGTATTAGGGATGGCAATGATTGCCGGGTACTTATATAGCTTCATATTTTAAGCGTTTTAAATAATTTTAGGAGACATATTATGAATCAAGTAAACGATGTGGTAGTTATTGGTGCAGGTCCGATAGGTATAGCGGCAGCTGCACAGCTCGTGCTCAAAGGGATGAACCCTATTGTACTCGAGAAAGGTCCAGCAGCAGGTACAGCGATGAAACAATGGGGCCATGTAAAAGTGTTCACTCCTTGGTCTTATGTGACAAACGACGCTGTCATAACATTACTAGAAAAAAGCGGTTGGACGCACCCAGATCAAGATTATCTCCCAACTGGCTCAGAGATTGTTGAACAGTACTTATTACCTGCTACACAAGTTCCAGAATTAATTGAAAAATTTATATATAAAGCTGAAGTATTAGCGGTTTCGAAAGAAGGACACAGCAAGCATACTTCACGTGAGCGCGATGAATCTAGATTCTCTGTTCACTATAAAGACGAAATGGGCAAAGTGCATTTAATCCATGCCGATGCCGTAATTGATGCTTCTGGTACTTGGTCAACACCTAACCCTATAGGATTAGATGGATTACCTGTGCCAGGGGAGCGGGAAAACAGTCATCGAATTTTCTATGGTATCCCAGATATTAAAGGGCAAGATAGAGCAACCTTTTCAGGCAAAAGGACATTAGTCATTGGTGCTGGCCATTCAGCGATGAATATTTCGTTAGACTTATTGAAGCTACAAGAAAAAAGCCTCGATACTAAGGTTTTCTGGGGATTGAGAAATAATGATATTGACAAATTGATTGGTGGTGGCATCAACGATAAGGTCCCCGCTCGGAAGGAATTAGGGCTTGCAGCACAAAACGCTATCGATGCTGGCAGTCTTGAGCTTTTACTTCAATCGAAGATTAAACGTATTAATGAAAAAAACAGTGCTCTAGAAGTGACCATAGAAAGCGACGATTTTAATGGGGTTATAGAGGTTGATAACATCGCTGTAGCAACAGGGTTTCGCCCTAATCTAGATATAGTCAGAGAATTAAGGTTAGATATTGATCCTGTAGTAGAAGCGCCATCAAATTTAGCACCTCTTATTGATCCTAATCTGCATTTTTGTGGCTCAGTCAGAGCACATGGTGTTGAAGAGTTGTTGCATTTTGACAAAAACTTTTACATCGTAGGTATGAAGTCCTATGGCCGAGCGCCTACATTTTTGATGCTAACAGGTTATGAGCAAGTAAGATCCGTTGTTACCGATCTAGCCGGGAATTATGAGTCAGCAAGAAGTAATCAAGTAATTTTTCCTGATAGCACGATTAACATGTCATCAAAAAATACGGTCAGTATGGGATCTTGTTGTTCATAATGTGCGAGTTTACTTGAAAGTAATAAGGCTTAAAGGTATTCCTTATTACTTTCATTACCGCAAATCTCGAATTAACTTATGTTTAAAGGTAAACTGTCCTTTATACGAACTTAAAGGCATAAATTATGCAAATTGAAAAAGCAGCAAAAATGTTGGCTGAATTGGGACACAAAACAAGACTTGAAGTTTATCGGTATCTTGTCAAGAGAGGAAATGACGGTGTACCTGTTGGAGAAATTCAATCTGAATTAAGCGTACCTGCTTCAACGCTCACTCACCACATAACTAAACTCGTATCTGTAGGGTTAATTGTTCAACGAAGAGAAGGAAGAACCTTGTACTGTGTGCCTCAATACCAAGAGCTGATTAATCTAACTAATTTTCTTATGGAAGAGTGCTGTAGTGAATGAAAGCTTAAAGCTCTTTTATTGACCCTATATAAAAATTATGAGTTGTAATAATCTGAAAAAAATACTCATATAATGCTAAAAATTTAAACGAAAGCACATATTGAATACCTTTATTTGTCTTTTTTGTTAAAAGAAACGTTGTATATATAGCTGTAGGACGACCTTTGTGTTTGATATTTAAAGGTAACGCAATCAAGATGCAATTAATATTTTTTGTCGGAGTTTAGTTTTCAAGCTCTTCTTAATAATTTATGAATTCTCAAATATCAATTTCAAAGAAGAGAAAACTTAACTGAATATCCACTGAGTTGAAAATTCAAAGCTAATTTATAAAAGTCTAAATACTCTCAAGCTCCTGGCTCGGAATGGGGCATTTTCGAGTCAGGCTACTTTCAGAACTGACTCTTCAATGGGCAAAAATACGACAGGCCTAACTTCGATGTTAAAATAGAGGCTCAAAAGTATTCATCTAATTTAGTGCACACTATAGATCAAGTCGATCAAAACTAGATTTTAAGAAAAGCATTCACTTAGATTATGTGAGAAGCTTCAGCTTTTGAAAATTTTCAGCCGCCTGTTTTTGGAGGGTGGCTAATTCCGCAATTGAATAGCCATCAAAAACATTTGGGTCATGCCAAGCTAGAGGAGAAAGTGAGGCCTGCAATCTAAGCAAATTGCCTAGGATCACAACAATTGTTCTACAGTTACCATCAGGAAATAAGTGCATTCGTTCAAGTTGTGCAACGCATTGTGCTATAGCTCGCTCTTTTTCATTAATTGTTGACGCATCATCCAAAATAACGTGGTAACAATCATCAAAGAGTGAGTTGATAATAGCTTCTGTTTTTTCGTTAAACGCTATTCGTCCAAATTCTAGTGATGCGCATTGTTCCGTTAACTTAACATGATACCCATATTTGTTATGGACACACTCATTTTCAGTAGACTTTTGTGATTGAGCTTGAATTTCAGCTATGCCGTCTTCACTTGCGTTTAACCCGATTACTAAGCTTAGTGACAAGGGGGATTCACCATTTTCGATTGGAAATGATTTATCCCTAAAATCAGGTGCTATTTTGATCATATGGATATCACGAGAAGAAAATTTCCATGCCCCCTCAACTGTCTTGGCATGAATTTGAGCAAGTGATGCACATGAAAGCCTCTTTTTTTCCTTAATTAATGCTAAACCAAGTTTAAACCCTTTATAACAGCCATTTAAATAACCAGGTTCATTCTCATAGCCTAATTTCCCCCTAGCTTCATGATCTTTACCATCAATGAATAACCTCCACAGATGATGTGGTTGCAGGCCATCAAATTCTTTAATTTGCTGTAACGTTAAAGCTAAATAGTGCTCGGATTCCTGTATCGCCAAAGTTTCGGTGGCTAAAGCTTGTGCATAAAATGGGATAGCTGTCCATAGCTCAATATCATCAGAAAGCATCTGCAATAATTTGCCTTTTTCTGATGAGTTAGTTAACAGCGCAAAGCTCCATTTAGTTGAATACCAATCCGGTGCATCTTTGAAGTGATTTGTTAAGGTCAGTGCTTTTGTTGACTCTATTTTGTTTTTTATTTTTTTTAGTTTTTTTACTCTTTGAGTCGACGTAGCTTTAATTTGTGAGGTACATTGCTGAAAAAAAATTTCAAGTTCCTTGTCTGATAACTGGTTGAGTTCCTGCGTCGATAACTTGGCTGTAGAATATTCATCAAAAACAGCTAGGAAGTTACGAGAAAACTGTTGAGACATCTCTGTCATGTCCCTTTGAGTTAACTTTTCTGAAGTGGAATTAGATTGTACTAGGTTTGAAACGTGTGCATCCATTGATGGCCTAGTAAACCATCCTCGAATCCATCTTAAGGGTGGACATTGTGTTACTTTGTACACGAAACTTGCAGTGTCACTTCGCACTTCGTATTCACTAGGGAGACTTACTTCTTCAGAACACTGTTCCTTTCTGCTCTCATAGCATGCGGCTGTCTGGCTATGTTTATTCGTAGGTTCCATTAAGTAAATTAACAAACAGGATATATAATAAGTTTAGTCCCACTTTTTTTTTATTCTATTTAGTTCATATATTGCCCATTCAAACGTCACTATATACTCATGCATTAGTTTTTGCTTATAGCTCGAACCACGATGATAGCCCAGATGTTTCAAGCAGCTTATTGACTCCCCCCATGTGACAACAAAAGTTAACCAAAGAATTCAATTAAAAAAATAAGAAAGAATGGTATAGAACACATAAAAACCTGGATGTTGATGGTAGGTTTAGAAAACCAATCAGTATCGTGTTCTGTCAAGCTTTGGGGCATTTTCGAGTTACTTCCTAATTCGGAGAAAAAGAAACAATTTACCGTCACATATTTAGTGGGCTTTGTGGGCAACTTTCTAACTCATTTATCTTCAATAACATTTATCATCATTTTATGTGGACACGCTCATTTTATAAAGTGGGCTGTATGGGCATTGAGTGACTCTCAAACGAGCTTAATAGTTTGTTTTCCCAATCTTAAACATACTCAAGTGAATTTTTACGTGGCACCTTTAGTCTTGAAGTCTTTGTGAATCCACCAATGTCTATGAGGTGCTACTTATGTACGCAGAAGTCCAAGATAAAATCCTCCGTCTTCCTGATGTTCAAATGAAAACAGGTATTGCTCGAAGCACAATTTATACCCTAATGACTAAAGGGGAGTTTCCAAAAGCCATACCATTAACCCATCGTTCAGTAGGGTGGCTCGAAAGTGAAGTGAATCAATGGATTGCAGCGCGTCGTATAGCCATTAGCGAATAGGGGTAGAGATATGGAATTAACATCGAATACTCCTAACCCTCTGCCATCAGGCTTTTATTACGATGACTCTGGTTGGTTAATACGACAAGTCAATGAGAGTCAGGTGGATTTTAGAGTGTGCTCTTGGCTCGAGGTAGAGGCCAGAACTCGAGATACTCAGGGCAGTAATTATGGTTATCTCTTGCATTGGTTAGATGATGATGGTCATCATCGTCGTTGGGCGATGCCTGCTGAATTACTGGCAAGTGATGGTTGTGAATACCGCAGAACACTATTGATGCGAGGTATGCGGATCAGCAATACTTTAAAAGCGAGACAAGCACTGTCTTATTTTATCCAGCGGATGGGAGAGCTAACTCAGCATCGAATATACAGTGTGTCGCATATTGGTTGGCATCAAAACAGTTATATTCATCCCTTAAAAACGATCACTCCACCTCATTCACAAGATCATTTTGTTTTGCAAACGACTAACCCCATTTCAGGGATGAACTGCCAAGGTTCAAGTGAACTTTGGCGACAAAAAGTCGGAAAATATTGCATTAATAATCCATTGCTTATTATGAGTGTATGCTCGGCATTTGCTGCTCCACTTGTTAGTTTGTGTTCGGTAGATGGTTTTGGCCTGCATTTCACGGGAGCGAGCAGTATTGGTAAAACGGCTGCGCTGTACCCTGCGCTATCCATATGGGGAGAACCCACAAAGTTATGTCAGAGTTGGCGAGCGACAGCGAACGGTTTAGAAGGCACAGCATTAGCACGCAATGATTCCTTGCTGGCTTTGGATGAAATGGGGGAGGTGGATGCTAAGGAAATCGGTGATATCGCCTATATGTTGGCAAACGGACAAGCCAAAATCAGAGCGGATGCGGACGGAAAAGCCAGAATTACCCCTCGTTGGAATCTGATCTTTCTCTCAACAGGAGAGGTAACGTTGGAAAGCCATTTAGCCAGTATGGGAAAGCGGATCAAAGCTGGTCAGCAAGTACGAGTTATCGACATTAACGCTGATGCTGGCAATGGGTTAGGTGTTTTTAATGATACTCATAACTTAGATGCCGCTGAATTTGCCGACCAACTAAAAATACATTCTAAGGTTTACTATGGTCACATGGCGTTGGACTGGCTCAAGGAGCTTGTTAATCACCAATCGGAAGTCCTTTGCCACTTTCGAAATATAAAAAAGCGCTTTATTCAGGATATACCGGACTATGCAGATGGTCAGGTTATGCGTGTAGCAGAAAAATTTGCTCTGCTAGCTTTAGCAGGGGAGTTTGCGATCCAGTGGCGTGTCTTAGACTGGGAAACGGATAGTGCTTTTACGGCCTGTCAGCATATGTTTTCTCGTTGGCTAACAGATCGTGGAGGCATAAATGCAGGTGAAGATATTCAGGCCATATTACATGTCAGAAGCTTTATCGAGCAATATGGTGAGAGTCGATTTTCACCAGTCAAATCTACCTACAAACATATCATTCAAAACAGAGCGGGTTGGATAGATAACCGAGAAGAAAAACAGGTTTATTGTTTTTACCCAACGGGCTGGCGTGAAGCGCTCCAAGGTTTATCATCGGCTCAAGCTTCAAATGCATTGATAAAAGCGGGCTTCATGATCACTGATGGTGGAAAAGCGCAGCGCAAAGTCAGCTTACCCGATAATTCACGCCCAAGAATGTACTGCGTTAAAAGCGAAATCTTGGGTGGATAGGTTTCTGCCCATCATTTAGCTATCTTGCCCCAAGCGTTTCCCCTTATTTAGTTTGTGTAACTCTTTGATAAGTTTACATTGCCCGTAAAGACCCCAATGCCCAACTGTTTTAGTTGGAGACTCATGAATGTTAAAGTCAGAATGGCTTAGCTGTGAATAATCTCGTTAATTTTAATATGTAAAAAATAGAATTTTTATGCATGGCGGAGAGCGAGTATGCAGATACTCTAGGCTCTTGTTTAATTAGTATGTTTTTTATTCAAAATGGTGTTTAGGTGCAGAAAAGTGTTAAATGACTACACTTTTATGCGCATAAAAGTGTGGAAATACCACATTTATTGGCGCATAAAAATGTAGGTAAGAGTATTTCGCACATGCCATTATGTGACTATTCTTTCAATTTTTTCGGCAAGTTGCTCTAAGGCTTTTTTGCGTTCTTCAAAGTAATCGTAGCGATTATAGATCCCCTCAACGCCTTTTAATTTGTGGTTTAAACATCTTTCAGCAACATGACCTGTAATGCCAAGTTCAGCCAGTAAACTACGGCAAGTTCTGCGTAAGTCATGCACTGTAAAGTGATCGATGCCAACCATGAGATTTGGTGGCTGCTTCTTTCTCCCTGCTTCGTGACCAAACAGCTTTGTGATAGCTCTGTTAAGCGTGTCCTTTCCCATGTGTGGTAATGTTCCTTTTCTACGGCAAGGAAACACATAATCAGAACCACAAGCCCGTATTTTGAGTTCAGAAATCCAGTTCATGACTATTTCTGGTAAGGGGATCTCAATCCCTACACCTGATTTGCTTCTTTCTTTTGGTAAACTCCAGATCTGGAGGTTTAAATCAAATTCTTGCCATTTGGCTTCGGTCAATTCTGATTTTCTGACGCCTAAAGTTACCAGTAGTGCACAAGCGAGGTAGTTTTCTCGACTGAAAGAGTAGCTGTTTTCTTTGGCAACTTTAAAAAACTGATCCAGTTCTTCAAAGGTTAATGCTCTATCACGGCTTTTTTCTACTCCTCCTGCATCGTTTACATTGAAGGCTACTGCAGGATTAGAATTGGTAAGATCAAGTTTTATGGCATGATTGAACAATTGTTTACAGTAGAGGAGGGCATCATTACAGATGGTTGGTCGTCCAGATGCTTTTATGGATTTTAATACTTCTCGAATATCTCTGGCGTTAATTTTATTGAGTTCGAGTGAACCAATATGAGGCGCAATATCTTTTCGATAAACACGTTCAGGGATCTCGGGATGCTTTAAGCGTTGCTTTAGGTCGATAAACCAATCTTTGAACAAATCATCCATAGTAGTGATAGTGGCATGTTGAAGCCGTTTTCTTGCGGCTAGCGGATCAAATCCTTCTCGGATCTGTTTCATCTTAATTGCAGCTTCTGCTCTGGCGTCTGCCAATGACATTTCACCGTATCGACCTAATGTCATCTCTTTACGTTTTTGCTTGGCGGTAAATCGCAGCATCCAATACGACATACCTGATTTGGGTACAACAAAGTACAGACCGCTTCCATCTGAAAAACGTCCTGGTTCTCCCTTTACCTTTGCGGTGACTTCTCTGGCAGTGAGTTTACTCATAACTCCTCCAAAACACACACATTTGTAAATTAGCTTGAATGGCTAAGGTAGAGATCGATTATACCCACCATTACCCACCACTTGGAAGAGGCATTTACCCACCGATTTACCCACCATCTGTGGTGGGTAACTGGCAAATTTAACAGGATTTATACAAATTTGAAAAAATAAAAAACCGCTTAAAATCAGCGGCTTTTTATTAAAATAGGATGGATATGTTACCTACTCCACGTTCTGGATCTGTTCTCTCATCTGCTCAATCAAAACCTTAAGTTCTACAGCGGCAGAAGTAACCTCAGAACTGATGGACTTTGAAGCAAGCGTATTAGATTCTCGGTTAAATTCCTGCATCATAAAATCAAGACGACGACCTTGTGCACCACCTTTTTTGAGGATTCGGCGAGTTTCTGCTACATGAGCATCAAGCCTATCCATTTCTTCGGCAACATCTTGTTTTTGTGCCAATAGTACCATCTCTTGCTCGATGCGAGCTGGATCAAGCTCACCTTGAATTTCATCTAAACGAGTTTGCAGCTTTTCACGTTGCCATTGCATCACGTTTGGCATGTGCTCACGCACGATTGTCACTTGTGATTCGATGCCTTGTAAGCGGGTTTCAAGCATGGTTTTTATGGCTTCACCTTCACGGCTGCGCGCTTCAATAAATTGATCGATTGCACTATCAAAAGCGATCAATAATTCTTTACCAATGACTTCAATATCTTGCTCATCACTTGAGAGTAATCCTGGCCATTTCATCAGCTCGACGAGGTTAAGATCACCTTGTCCTGCTTGGCTTTTTAAGTTGTTGGCTACATCAATTAATTGGCTTGCTAACGATTGGTTTAGGGTCAGCTCATTACTACTGGCATCAGCAAACTGATAGCGTAGGTTTATTTCCACTTTTCCACGGTTTAGGCGTTTGCGGAGCTTTTCTCTTAGGGCAGGCTCTAGGCTACGAAATTGATCGGGTAAACGAAAATATGTTTCGAGGTACCGCTGATTAACGGAGCGCAGCTCCCATGAGGCATTACCCCAGTCGGCTTTGTGCTCAATACGAGCATAGGCAGTCATGCTTTGGATCATAAGTAAACCTTTGAAATATCATTAGCTGGCAGCGAGTATAACAAAAAATACATCTGATGACGTTAAGGCTTAACAGGCCAAACTAAAGTCGTTTTTGCCCCTCCTAATCTTGTAGAGCGTTCAAGGTATAATTTGCCCTTATGCCACTCCATAACACGAGTGATGATAGCGAGCCCTAACCCGAACCCAGGCTTTGCTTTTTTCCCTTGAATGAATGCTTGGGTAATGGTGTTGTCATTATCAAAGCCTTGTCCATCATCTTCGATTGATAATACCAATGAGTCCTGTTGTTGATAGATCAGAACTTCTATTTGCTCATTGGCGTACTTGGCCGCATTTGAAAGCAGGTTATTGATGGCGCGACTAAGGCTGCGTTCATCGAATGTTCCAGTGATGTCGTGATGGCATTCGATTTTAATTTGTGCATGCAAATGGATTTGGAATTTTTGGATAAGTTGAGCGACTAATGGGCGCAGTGCTTGAGTTTGAAAATCTAACTGTGGTGTCTGGTGTTGTTGTTTACTGAAATTGAGGTAGTCGTCGACTAATTGTTGCATATCACAAGTAAGATCGGTGAGGTGCTGTTGTGTTTTGTGATTGGGGAATTGATCTAGCATGTCAGCAATAAAGCGTATTTTACTCAGAGGTGTTCGCATTTCATGGCATACAGTGGCGGCGAGTTCTTTTTGTAAGTCTATTAATTGGTTAAGCGTATCGACCATGCCGTTAAAACTGTGGATCAAAGGCGACAATAGCATAGGGTATCGCAGTGTTAATGCTTCAGGAATGCCTGTACTTGATACTTTTTGTACCTGTTTATTTAGTCGATTAAGAGTAAAGAACAAGGGGAAAGTGACCAGTAAAAAAAGCGTTGATATCAGACTGTAGAATATCAGTGCGGTGTTGGTTGAAGTCTCGCTGGATTTACTGATTGGAAGTAATATTTTAACAATCTGATCTTGATGTTTAGTGAGTAGCATTTGTTGCTTGTCATCACTAAGTAATAGCATGCCACTATGTTGTAGTTGTTGTTGAAATGACGTATCAAGATGAGCGTCAAGAGGTTCTGCTTTGATGAGAGCACAGGTGGATGTTGTTTTGTCGCAATCGTTTAATAGTTGCTGAATTTGCGTCTGGCTTAGAGTGAGCTTAGGTTCAGTTTCGGTGGCGAAGTATGTATCTATTACCCATGCGGCGCAGAGTACCGTTGTCAGTAACAGCAATAAAATAATGGCGAAATGACGCGACATATCAAGTGTTCTCATTGAGTAGTTAGGATATAGCCCTTGCCCCAAATTGTTTTGAGCGTGAGGGAGGCATGATTTAAGGCTTCCAGTTTTTTCCTTAACCTTACGATGCGTCCGTCTATAGTTCGGGCTAAACCATCGTAGTCACGTCCCACACTGTTACTGAAGAGAAAATCACGGGATAACACTTGCTGATAGTGTTGATTGAACAACTCCAGTAATCGGTATTCTGTTGGTGTGAGATCTAAGGTTTGCTGATTAATACTGACTCGATGCTGGGTAGGTTCAAAGTGAATATTGATGTTATTGGTCTTGGTAATTGTTTCAACGGTCGTAGATAAGTGACGGGTTAAGCGCGCCAGTAATAGTTTAGGGCTAATGGGTTTGATCAAATAGTCATCGGCGCCTAGGGCTAGCCCTTTAATATGATCTGAATCATCCCCCCTCGCGGTTAGCATAATGATCGGGCGTGAAAATTGTTTTCTGATGGTTTGTAATATATGAAACCCATCTCTTCCAGGTAGGTTGATATCGCATAAAATTAAGTCAATGTTATCAAGTGCAATGCCGTTTAGCCCACCTGAATGACTGAGGTGGAGGACTTGATAATGGTGATTGGTTAGGTAAGTACTGACAAGTTCAGCGAGTTCAAAATCATCTTCAATAAGGAGTATGTGCTTCATAGTAAGCTCCATGCATGTTTACGACGGCGGCGTAAATCTTTAGGTTCCATTTTTAGCACGTTAAGCTGAGTTAGCTGTGAACGTATGTTGTTTTTTTTGGATTTAAGATAAAAGTGGCTAGAGGTTTTTAGAGTGATTTTCAGTCGGATGTTGTAATGTCTATTCGCTTTATCCATACAATAAATCGGTGTTGTTTTAGATGCTTGGTATAAGCACAATTGCATAGGCTCTGATGTCGACCATGAAAAAAAGACATGCATTTGGCATGATGTAACCGTTTTTGGGATCACGCAGGATGAAGGGTTAATGTTAAAGCGCTCAATCACTGAAGACGATTGAGATAACACTTGGGCAGAAAAGAATAAGTTCAACCACAAAGTGAAACGGATTAAGTGGATAACATTAATCTGCATAGAGAGCCCAGTTAATGCCAATAAAAAAAGAATGCAGGTCAGTTTGTGTAATTAACCTAGGATCGACATATTTTTCATCAAGGTATTTGTATTGGTAAAAACTAATAAAATCTAATCGTTCACTGATTGGATAGCGGTACTCCAATTTCAACTCGGGTACCCAGCTGGCTTTCACTGGCGCGATGGGAGCGAACCCTCTGATTTGTTCAAACTCTTTAGCAGAAAAGTGAAAATAATACTGGCTATTTTTACGGCTGTAATAGTGTAATCCAGCACTTAAGAGAACATCACCAAACGCCAAACTGCGTTGTAGCAGGTAATTGATATTGCCCTGAAAACCATAATGTACCTTGCTAATGTCTTGTAACAGGCTGAACTCTAGTTGCTGTTGTGGCCAAAAATAGCTGGCTTTGATTCCTGCTAAATAAGCCATGTTACGTTTTGGCTTAAAGCTAAGTTTTTGTGGTAGGCGAGGATGCGTCAGTTTATTTGCAAGGCTGGCGATAATAGCGGCATTATCTATGTAGTACAGCCCTAAGTTATCAGGCTGAGCAATAAGATCAAAATACCAATCTTCATCTTCTAAGAGTGTATAGCCCAAATTGAAATTATGGGCATAAAACCGTTCTGAGTAGTAGTTGATTGAAGGTAAGATGACTAACGGTATGTTGTCTTTATTGTTGACTGGATTAGTCATTTCCCCGAAGCCAGTGGCCAGACTGATCTCCCAAGTATTGGGCTTAATGTAGGCGTCTGAAGTTTCTGCTTGAGTGGGAAAACCACAGAGGCCGAAAACGGCAAAAATCCATACCTTCCAAAATTTTTTCACAACGTTCATAAAGTCTCAACAAATGTATCGTATTTGTATCAAAAACAGCAATTAAGCTGACGTTAACAAATTCGCATGAAATTAAACAGCAGTCGAGTGAAACTATAAAGAGGGATTAAAGATAAGTATGAGATGAATTTACTATGTGTATTAATGGGTTATTTAAATAGTGTTATACGGAAAATTTTCTGAATATCAGATAGTTATAGGTATTTTTAGCCAATCCTCTATTTAATTTTTATTCATTCATAATGAGTGTTCATTGAATTGCGCTTGGTACAAATCGGTACAGTTTATCGGCCTTAAAATCGTTATAACATTAATGCTACAAAAATGTAATAACTATAACTAAGGGATAACCATGAAGGTTTCTAAACTAACCAGTTTGATACTCTCAAGTTTGTATGCGACGAGTATAGCAGCCAGTGCGAATGCATTTGCTAACGATGAAAATAAGATCCGTGGGTTGTCGATGACCGCGGAAGAAATTGAAGCATTCCAAAAAACAAGAACAAACCATGCATCAAGCGTCATTCAAAATGACGGTTACAACGTACAACTTCGCGCTCAAGCCAGTAAAAAGTTTAAACATGAAGAAGGTTTGCAAGGTGAACACGTTTATATCATTCACTTGAATGATAACCCTGTTGCCAGTGAATTTGGCTTAATGACATCAACAGCAGAAAAATCTACCTTAAGTAAGTTGTATAAAAACGGGAAGCCGCAGCAGGCCGAAATTCATTCGTATTCTCAAACGTTACTGGCAAAACAACAACAAGTTATTAATGAAATTAGCCAATTTACGTATGGAAGCCCAGTAAGACGTCAGTTTGTAAATGCGATCAATGGTTTTTCTATGACCATGACTCAAGAGCAAGCAGAACAAGTATCAAACATGGGCAATGTACGCTTAGTTCAACGGTCGAAAATGTATGATTTATTGACAGATGAAGGTCATAAACTCATCCAGTCGGATAAAGTATGGAAAGGTGAAACTCAACAAAAAACCAGCTTCAAAGGTGAAGGTGTCGTCGTTGGTATTATTGATACCGGTGTTAATACCGATCATGTATCGTTCGCGGATATTGGTGGTGATGGTTATGATCATACCAATCCTCGTGGTGAGGGGAATTATGTTGGAGAATGTGCGACTGAAGAGGGTAAAGCACTGTGTAACGACAAGCTAATTGGTGTTCGCAGCTACAAAGTGATCACAGATACCTACAATGAGTTCAGAGGCCGACCACCACAGTTTGGCGAAGATTATAATGGTCACGGCTCTCATACTGCATCAACAGCGGCAGGTAATGTGATCAAAAATGTACCATTGCTAACGGCTGAGCTAGAAGCGAGTGGTGATGGTGTTGTCATTAAAGAAGGATTATTTCCTGAAATAAGCGGTGTTGCTCCACACTCAAATATCATCTCTTATCAAGTTTGCTTACCCGTTGGGGGTTGTCCGGGCGAGGCATTAGTCAGCGCAATCGAAGATAGTATTAAAGATAGTGTTGATGTTCTTAACTTCTCCATTGGAGGGGTTGATCATAAATCACCGTGGGATGATTCTGTTCAGTTAGCATTTTTAGCGGCAAACGAAGCAGGCATTTCTATCGCGGCAGCTGCTGGTAATAGTGGTGGTGTACCTGGAGGTGAACGTCTAAGTTTGATTGATAATGTTGCGCCTTGGTTGCTAACGGTTGCAGCGTCAACGCATGCCAGAACGGTTGAGATACAAACCAAAATTACCAACCCAACACTGGCCGAAGAAAAACCAAATTGGACTGAACTATCTGGCGGTGGTGTTAACGATAGCAGCGTTACAGGTATTGTTGTAAAAGCAGAAGCTTTCGGTGATAAGCTTTGTAAGGAGCCATTTGCTGCAGGGAAATTTGATAACCTAGGTTATAAAGATGCCGATGGAAACGACGCCAATATCATTGTTGCTTGTGAGCGTGGTGAAGCAGGGCGAGTTGAAAAATCTCACAATGTAAAAGCAGGCGGTGCTGAAGGTTATATTTTATATAACAAACATAATTCAGGTCCTGAAGGCAGCGTGATCAAAACAGATAAATACGCGGTACCAGGTATTCACCTAAGTTATGGGGACTTCTTTGGCTTTGAAGGATTGAATCGCTGGATTGATGGTGACGAAACAGGTAAGTATCAACTTACAATTTCTGAAACGGTTATTGAGCGTAAAATCAATCCTGATCGCGCCGATGCACTAGCAATATTTTCTTCTCGAGGTCCTAGCTTAGGCAATCGTGAACATTTAGTGCCTAGTGTATCTGCTCCGGGTGTTGATATTTACGCCGCTTATCGTGATGAAGCACCATTTGAAGCCGCCAATCCAGATCAAACACCAACGGTCGCGGATTTTAGCTTTTTAAGTGGAACGTCAATGGCAAGCCCACACGTTGCAGGTGCATTAGCACTATTGGTTGATGCTCATCCTAACTGGACGCCAGCTCAACGTCATTCTGCACTGCAAATGACAGCCGATCCTGAAATCACCATGGCGTTATTTCCAAATACTCCAAAAGATCAACGTAAAAAAGCAGCCGTATATCGTGCCGGAACAGGACGCATTAATGTTGCTAGTGCGGTTGATGCTGGTTTGGTTCTAGACGAAAGTCACAGTAATTTCAAATTAGCTGATCCTGATAACGGCGGTGTTATGCATCGTTTGAATGTCCCTGAATTAGTTAATCTTTCTTGTGAGCCTGAATGTCAGTGGATCAGAACCTTTACCGCGACTAAAGATGGAACGTATAAGATAACAAATGAGCCAGCTTATAACTTTAATCCAAACCCAGATGCGCAATATGTTCAAAATGGTGTTCAAATTTCAGCAATGCCTGCAGAGTTTTCACTCAAAGCAGGTGAAACGCAAACGGTATTGTTTAAAGCTGGTGTAACAGATACTCAAGATGCGCTTGGTAACTCAGAAGTTGAATTGCATTCGCACATGATTATTTCTGAAACAACGGATCAAGCACCTGAAATGAGATTACCGTTAGTGTTTAAGTTTAATCACGGTAAGCTGCCATCAAACTTAGACATTGTTGCGCATAGGAATGATAGCGAACAACAGCTGAATAACATAATGCTGCCGCAAGTGAGTAATCCTGTCGCTCATGTTTTCAAGCCTGTTAAAGCGGTAGCTAAGAAAATCACGCTACCAAAAGATGATGATGAGTTCGCACCTTGGGAGCGAGATAGAAAACCTGAAGATAGCGACCGATTAGACGAAGCCACACATAGCGTTATGATCGATGTACCTGAAAACAGTAAGCGTTTGCTTGTTGAAATCTTAACGACTCCAAATGTAAATAAAAAAGATGGTTGGAAAACGGGTAATCCAACGATATTTGTTGGTCGAGACTTTAACAATAATGGCAAGATAGACATTGATGATGAAATCATTTGTGTATCTGACAGTAAAGTACGTAAGAATCTATGTAATATTAATCTTCCTGATGCCGGAAAATATTGGGCGGTAGTACATAATCCTTTCCCGTTTATTTCAGATGCAAAAGGCACGAAAGACACTTTTGAGTTTACTCATGCAATCGTGAGCAACGAAGTATCCTCTTCAATTGCATTAGATCTTCCCGCTTCAAATGGTACTGAGCCCGTCAATGCAAAACTGAAATGGGATATGCCTGATATGAACACAGGTGATCGCTACTATTCAGCAATTGAAGTTGGAAGTTCTGAAGTGAATTCGGGCAACATCGGCATAATTCCACTGACACTGAATCGTGGTGAAAGCGATATCAGCATGAAATGGAGTCATTCAAGCCAACATGCTGGCGAAAAAGTTGCGTTAAAATTCAGAGCATTACCTAATCTGACGGGCGCCGATCGCGAATTTACAATCAGCGCTAAAGTACCTGAAGGGCTTTCATTAAAACAAGAGGATATTACGACGGCACAACCAGATCAAGTAACCTCAATGGAGCTGATTGATGGTGTGTTAACCATCAAAGGAATTCAAAAGGATACTTCTTCTGTTGCAAAAGATTATGTCGTCACCACTAATTTGGAAGATGCAACCTGTCGAACGCCAGATATTGGTCCTAATCCAAATGGCAAATACATCAATCTTAGTGATGCAGGTGTTCAACCAAGTTTAGGTTTAGACGTTGCAGATAATCGAGAAGGTTTCAAGTTACCGTTTGCAGCATTAAACAATGGTAGAACTGAATACGCTTTATACAATAACTATGAACACTCAGCATCAACGGCAATGGTAATTCGTCCAATAGGTACTATTGCTTTTGAAGATAGAAATCGACCTCAGTTTGTGCCTGTCCATTACCCATTCCCAAGACCTGTAGTACCAGAAAACTATGTTGGTGTATTGGCTCGTGGATGGGGACCAAATAATGGGCAACTTGTACGGAACGTAATGACGGCACCGAAATCTTATGATACGGGGATTTCTGTGGCAGCAACTAATACAGGTTGGGTTATTGTTGAGTATGATGATGCGAGAAGTATGGTTTACAAAGGATTCGATCCAATTAAACGTGAACCTAAATTTGAAGACTTTGGCGATCGCTTTGACTTTGAATTGATATTCCATATGGACACTCGTTTTGGTAAAAATGAACATGAGTTGATTATGGCTTATGATCAAGCTGACTTTAACGGTGATGTTCGTGGCTCAGTAGGTTTGCAAGGCGTGTCAGGTTTAGATACTTGGGCAGGACGTTTTAGTCCAATTTTAGGTAAGCAATTAGCCTTTGATCATGTCGATAAACTAGTGAAAAAAGGTCTAGTTATTTGTTACGACTATGTTGGACCTGAGTCATCACAGTTTGAAGTGACCGCAGAAGCAACTGTCATGAGTAATATGGCGGGTCAAACATTAGAAATTGAAGCAACCAGTCAAGTTGATGGAATGGCTAACATTACCATGAAACAGTCGCTAGCTGTTTCTGGAAACATTAGTGTCAGTTCGTATCAAAACATGACCGTTTCTGAAGACAGTGACTGGATTGAACTACCCGTTATTTACGCTCATGAGCGAAATAACATCAGCAAAATTTCAGTATCAGGTGATAACCTTGAAACTGAGGTTAGTAGTCATACTTCTGGTAGCATGATTAAGTTTAAGCCAATGGCAAATTTTTCTGGTGAAACCACGGTTACTGTTACCGTTGCCGATGCTGAAAATCCAATGGATAAAGCCACGTCATCGTTCAAACTCATGGTGATGAGTGTTGAAGATGAGCCTGAAATTTCTGAACTGAAAGCATCGGCCAATAACGGCAGCCTTACGTTAACTGTGACGGCAACTGATGCAGATGGTGATGATTTAACTTATGCTTGGGTACAGACGAAAGGTGCGAGTGTCGGTAATTTACCTGCAACCGCTAAAGTTGAATTAAGCAATGTTGCAGCGGGTGACTACAGTTTTGTTGTTACGGTTTCTGATGGTAATAATTCAACCAAAGAGGAAGTGACCATTACTGTTCAATCGCAAGCACCAACTGAAGAAGTGGTTAAACCTAAGAAATCAGGTGGTGCATTAGGTGGCATAGCCATGTTAATGCTGATGGCATTAGGCTTAAGAAGAAAGCTTAAACGTTAAAATTAGTTACGTTTAATGTTTGCTAAAGACTGGGCATGTCCCAGTCTTTTCTTTTAGCGACAAAGTAAAAAGATGTGCAACGAGAGCTTCAAGGCTTATAATGTGCCTCAACTTTTCTAAGCCTTTTCAACAGGAATCCACATGCGTCCAAGTAACCGCACTGCTGCACAAACTCGACCGATCACCATTACCCGAAATTTTACTGCCCACGCAGAAGGTTCAGTATTGGTTGAGTTTGGCGAAACCAAAGTTTTGTGTACCGCTAGTTTTACTGAAGGTGTCCCTCGTTTTCTTAAAGGTCAAGGGCAAGGTTGGGTAACGGCAGAATACGGTATGTTGCCTCGCTCTACTCATAGTCGAATGGACAGAGAAGCGGCGCGCGGTAAGCAATCTGGTCGTACTCAAGAGATTCAGCGTCTTATCGGTCGTAGCTTGCGTGCTTGTGTGGATATGAAAGCACTGGGTGAAAACACTATCGTTATCGATTGTGATGTCATTCAAGCGGATGGCGGTACTCGTACCGCTTCTATTACCGGTGCTTGTGTGGCTTTGGTTGATGCGCTTAATTTTGCTCGCAGTAAAGGCATCATCAAAACTAACCCGCTTAAGTTCTTAATTGCTGCTGTGAGTGTGGGTATTTACAAAGGTGAAGCGATTTCAGACTTGGAATATCTAGAAGACAGCGAAGCGGAAACTGACATGAACGTGATCATGACAGAAACTGGTAAAATGATTGAAGTGCAAGGCACAGCCGAAGGCGAGCCATTTAGCCATGAAGAACTGCTTGTAATGCTTGAGCTGGCGAAAAACAGTATTCGTGAAATTGTGGATGTTCAGAAAACGGCATTGAATTAATATACGAGTCTGCATTAAAGCCTTGAGCGATTTAAATGCCACCTCGTTTTTAGGTGGCATTTTTGTATAAGCTTAGGCGTGTTTGTATCCTACCGATAAAATATAAGAGTTAATCATGAAAGCCTATCAAAAAGAATTTATCGAATTTGCTCTAGAGCGCCAAGTCCTCCGCTTTGGTGAGTTTACGTTAAAGTCTGGCCGTACAAGCCCGTACTTTTTTAATGCAGGTTTATTCAATACAGGTAAAGATTTAGCAAAACTAGGGCGCTTTTATGCGGCAGCGCTTGTTGATTCAAATATCGATTATGATTTGGTATTTGGCCCTGCTTATAAAGGCATTCCGATTGCAACCACTACAACCGTTGCACTGGCTGAGCACCATGATATTGATGCGCCATATTGTTTTAACCGTAAAGAGAAAAAAGATCACGGTGAAGGCGGCTCATTAGTAGGTAGCGAGTTAAAAGGCAAAGTCATGCTGGTGGATGATGTGATCACAGCGGGTACGGCGATTCGAGAGTCGATGGAAATCATTAAGGCTAATAATGCTAAGCTTGCCGGTGTGTTGATTGCCTTAGATCGTCAAGAAAAAGGCAAAGCAGAATTATCGGCTATTCAAGAAGTTGAGCGAGATTTTGGGTGCCAAGTTGTGTCGATTGTGACTTTGGCTGATTTGCTGATTTATCTAGAAAGCCAAGATGGAATGGAAAGTGAGTTAGCGGCCGTGAAAGCCTATCGTGAGCAATACGGCATTTAGTATTTGCTCAGTCAGCACCTGCGATTGCGGGTGCTTGAGCATAGTTATCGACTTAAAAACTCAGAGCGAGTAGAAGGATCTGATTTGAAAATTCCACCTAATGCTGAAGTACTTGTTTCACTCGTCGCATCCATTACTCCGCGGGCTTTAACACAATAATGAACTGCATCCATTTTTACTGCGACATTGTCTGTATCAAGCAATGTTTGCAGTGCCACTAGCACTTGCTGAGTCAGGCGCTCTTGTACCTGTGGGCGCTGGGCAAAAAAGCGCACAATACGATTGATTTTTGAAAGACCAATGATTTTTTTACGTGGCAAATAGCCGACCGTTGCAACGCCATCTATGGTCACTAAGTGATGTTCACAGGTACTGGTTAAGCTGATATCTTTAACCTTGATCATTTCATCGACATTCATTTTGTTTTCGATGACGGTGATTTTCGGAAAATTGCTGTAATCTAGGCCTGAAAACACCTCGCTAACATACATCTTGGCGATACGTTTTGGAGTATCGGCTAAGCTGTCATCAGTTAAATCGAGGGCAAGTGTATTGAGGATTTCACGCATGTGATGCTCAATTTTATCTTTTTGCTGCTCTGGGGACAGTGTATTTTCGCGCATAGGCGTTTCTAAGCCACGCTCAATCAGCGCCTGTTGTACTTTACTGGCAGCGTCACTCAATGTAGGGGGATTAATCGTCACTGCTTGTATGGTCATAACGTTCTCGCACTTAGCCTTGGTTCTTTATTGAATATATAGTCAGTTTAACAGACTGCAAACTGAATATCTGAGTTAGTTACTCAGAAAAGGCGCAAAGCATACCTGATGTTGAATAAAAATCCAGCGAATTATGGCTAATTGTGAGAAAGTTCATAAGAGTGCCTGCACCGTCGATGCAGGCAAGAGTACTTAGATTATAACTTTAGATGTTGTTTGAGGAAGCTCATCATTTTTTCATATTCCTGTTGACGATTTTTATCGTTGTAAAAGCCGTGACCTTCGTCTTCGATTACTAACCGCTCATAAGGATAATTGTGCTTCTTAAGGGCTTTTTCCAGAGATTCCAATTGCTCCATCGGTGCGCGTTCATCATCTTCACCATGAATCAGAAGCAATTTTGCCTTTAATTTCTCAATGTGAAAGCTCGGTGACATTGCAATTAGCTCTTCTTTATTTTGTCCAATTGCTTTTTTTAGATAATTAATGCCAGATTTTCTTTCTTGTATATCACCTTCTTTGTAAAGCATCGGTAGGTCGTACACCCCAAATGAGCCAATCGCGCATTGGAACATATCAGGTTCAATAATGGCACTTTGTAGAGCACTATAGCCGCCGAAACTACCTCCTGCAATACATACACGGTTTTTATCGACAATGTCTTGGTTAATGACAAATTTGGTGGCGTCAATAATATCGTGTTGAATCTTTCTTCCCCACTCCCGGTAGCCTTGCTCTAAAAAGTCTTGCCCAAAACCACCGGAGCCCTTGAAATTGATCTGGAGAACAGCAATACCATGGTGAGCAAAGAACTGGTTCTGTGGGTTGAAGCCCCACCAATCTCGAATACCATGTGGTCCTCCGTGTGGATTGACTACAAGAGGCAAGTCTTTGGCTTTTTTTCCTTGAGGGAGGGTTAAATACCCTCTAATGGTTTGTCCATATCTGTTGGTAAACTCAATTGGCTTTACTTGAGCCATTATTTTGGGATCAAGCCACTTCTTTTGTGAAACCAAATATTGGAGTTTTAATGCCTTGCTATCAAATATGTAGTAATCACCAGGGTTTTTATCATTGTAAGCCAATACGATGAGTTTTTGGCCATCACGATCTTCACTAACTATACGGATTCTATGTCCTGGAATAGAGGCAATTAATTGCTTCAATTGTTTCGCGCGAATATCTTTACTATTTATAAAGGCATATTCAGGGTAGCCAGCATCAAACTCAACCGCATATAGTTGTTTAGTGTTGTTATTTAGCCAATAATTTGTGGGATCAACAATTTTATCTTGTAAAATTTTCTTGGTTTTACCTGATTTGAGATCTAATTTCAAAATAGCTCGAGTTTTATTATCTTTAACCGCAGATGCATATATCGTGTGATTGTTCTCAGCAAAAGAAATTGGTACAAGAGAATCAAGATTTGGATCTAGGTTATCAATATATAGCCAATCACCATCTTTTCTATGGTATACCTTTAGTTTATTTTGTGTATCAGATCCTACAACAATACGCACTTTACCATTATTATCAGTTAAAAACTGTGCTTTAGCTACTGGGGCAGTAACGAGTTTTTTGCGTGTTCCACGATAGAGGTTAACCTTATAGACTTGAAATTTTTTATAGTCAATTGAGCTTGAAGTGCCTCCCCAAGGTACTACTGTAACCAACATATGCTTAGGATCATTCAGTAGTGGATCTAGTGGGTATGCCGAAGCTTGGATAGCGGTGTTTTTTTTGATTCGAGAGCCTGTTTGTGAACCACCTTTATATCCAAATAAATATGTGGCTTTTTTTCCATCAGCATTAACTGCCATTAGCTCACCATGGTACTGTGGTTGTTCACTCCAACCTTTTAGGTAAACTTTTTGTAAAACAACTCGTTCATTATTAACCCATAGATATTCACCAACCTGTGCATTTCCCGGGAAAAAAACGGCATGTAGAGGCTTGTTGGTCTTACTGTCTAAGATTAAAAGCTTATCTTTTCCGTCATGGGTGGTTTTTAGGGCAATATAGTCTCCTGTTGGAGAGATCTGAACATCAAAAAAATCAGCACTTTTACTGTATAGTTCTGCTGCTGACATTGTATTTTTTGCTTCTGTTTGAGAGGAAAGTATTATTCCTGTAAAGAAACAAAGTAGAAAAGTGAGAGCTTTTTTCATTCCACTTCCATGTATTTGTAGTTTTAAAGTGTAATTATTGTAAACGAATTGTATTTGTTGTGAAATTGATTTTTGGTCTTATTTACTTTCTCAACCACATCCTTATGGTTGAGGAAGTAACTAATGATGTAGAAGTTACAGCGAGTTAAAATATATCATGCGCCAGTTGATGCCACGACCTTCAATTTTTGGCTTTAACTTACCGGTTTCAGCCGGGTATTTACCTTCAGAGAAATCATGTAAATACACGATAGCATTAAAGGCTTCAGCGGCAACTGTTGGATATAGGGTTGAGTTCACAATATCGGTTAAGATTGCTTGAGGCTCACCATGCCCAATAGCACCAAAGTATTCTGCAACTCGAATTTTCACCGTAACCTCAGAATCATTCGCAAGCGGTTTGATGCTTGATAACAAATTCTTAGCTTGTTTGCCAAAGTTAGTGGCGGTAGTAACCGCCCAATAGCGCTGCATTGGGTCACTTGATTGCAGTGCTTTTTCTAATTGCGGCTTAGCTTGATTAAATGGAAGTAAACTGAGATCCGCAATCGCAAATAGCTTGTTGATATGGGCTTTATTTTTTTGCGCAAACGCTTGAATGTTTGGCATGGCATAACGGATCAAATAGCTTTCTGGATAGACCCCAAGATCCGTTAAGTCTAATAAACGGGTTTGCAGACGCTCACGTAAATTGGTTAGCAACTTTTTGTATTTGGGATCGGCGGCTAGGTTATTGACTTCGTGGGGATCTTTGCTGCTATCAAACAATTGCTCCACAGGTTTTGGATTGAAAAACTGAGATTGAGCTGCGTTCAGTTTGCCTTGCTTATGCAGTTGACGCCATTCTTGATACGCCAGCATACGATAGCGGTAGTTATTTTGTAGGCCATTAGGTAAGTAACTTTGATAGTTACGAACGTAGCGGAAATTTCCTTTTTTGATTGAGCGAACAAGGTCGTATTTTTCGTCAAAGCGATCGGCATAGGCGATAGACTCGTCTCTTGCATTTACTTCATCAAGTGTTACTTGTTTACCTAGAAAGGCTTTACCATCGAAGTATTCAGGAAGTGCAATACCTGCGAGCGTTAACAAGGTTGGTGCAAAGTCGACAAACTCAACCGTGCCTTGTACTCGTGTGGCTGCCTTGGCATTAACTAGGTGTTTGAAATTTTGTGGAACGTGCACAACCAGTGGCACACGCAAGCCTGCATCAAATAAGTAGCCTTTACTGCGTGGCAATACCCCACCATGATCACCAAAGTAGAAGATAAAGGTGTCATCCAATAAGCCATCTTTTTTCAGCTTATCAACCGTAATGCCAACTTTACCATCAATTTGAACCATCTTTTTCAGATACTTTTGATAGGTAAAGCGAGCCAATTGAGTATCTGGTAAATAGTCTGGTACTTTGATGTTTGTCAGTGTTTGAGAGTTAACTTCTTGCTGATATTGCTTGGTCTTGAAATGCATTCTTCCTTCATGGCTATCATGATGCGTCTCAACATGGAAGAATGGCTGTTCAGAGTTGTTACGGTCACGCCATGAGGCTTGTTTTGACGATTGATGCCAACCTTGTTGCTTGTCGGCTACAACGTTGTAATCGGTTTTGGCATTATTAGTCGTGTAGTAACCATTTTGGCTTAAATAAGTCTGAAACAGTTTAATGTCATTTGTTTGTGGAAGCTTGGCATCTGCACGGTGGAATTGAGTGCCAATACTAGGTGCATAAACACCAGTTGCTAATGTTGTTCGAGCAACAGAACAAACGGGACTGTTTGAATAGGCATTATCAAAGGTCAACCCTGATTCTGCAAGTGCTTCAATATTCGGAGTCGCAATGCCGTTTTCAGAAAAATGTTTAAGGTAATGTGAAGAGTTATCTTCAGAAATGATCCATACAAAATTAGGGCGTTTGGTTTCTTGAGCATAAGTGAATGCAGAAACAATCGCTAGGGAGGATACAATAGCGCATTGATATAAAAGGCTGAATTTCATTTTAGAGTTTTTTGGTTCTGATTTTTTATTGAGGTTAATTAACCTTAAAGTAAATAAAATGTCAATTAAATATGATAAATACCATTTATGTGTGTTATCTTGTGCAGAAAAATACCCATAATGGATAACAAAAATAGGTAGGGAAATGAGCTACAAAAAATTTCTTCCACTAGTTGCAGCATTACTTAGTGGGCACGTCGCTGCTCATAATTCTGATTCCATTACAGACAAGGCTGTTCAGTTACGAGAACAAGCACTTAATCATTCTGATCCATACGGGATCGTCGAATCGCTAACCGTCGAAGTAGGACACCGTTTACCGGGTACAAAAAATGACGAACTTGCTGTTGAATGGGCACTGAAAAAACTTAAATCTTTTGGTTTTGACAAGGTTTACACCGAAGACGTCGACATCCCTGTTTGGCATCGTGGTATAGAGAAAGCCGAAATCGTATTTCCATATCCCCAAAAATTAGTGATCACCGCACTGGGTGGTAGTGTACCAACGCCTAAAGACGGCATCACCGCTTCGGTAGTTCGCTTTGATTCATTTGATGCACTAAAGAAAGCGAAAAAAGGTAGCTTAAAAGGCAAAATTGCGTTTGTTGATGAATTAACTCCTAAGCACAGAGAAGGTAACGGTTACGGGAAAAACTCTGTAATTCGTCGCACCAGTGCCAGTATTGCGGCAGATAAAGGTGCGATTGGTGTGGTTATTCGCTCTATTGGTACCTCTAAAAATCGTTTTGCTCATACCGGTCAGATGAGTTACGCCAAAGGCAGCAAAAAAATTCCAATCGGTGCGCTTTCCTCACCTGATGCCAATCTTCTTGCGACCATGCTTAAGAAAGCGGGTCACGTTAAGCTGAGCATGACCCTTGCAACTGAAATTTTACCTGCGGGTAAATCGGCTAACGTGATTGCGGAAATCAAAGGCCGTGAAAAGCCAGAAGAGGTGATTATCCTTGGTGCTCACCTTGATTCTTGGGATTTAGGTACAGGTGCATTAGATGATGGTGCAGGTATTGGTATTGTGAGTGAAGCGGCAAGATTGATTGCGGGCATGCCACAAAAGCCACGTCGTACGATTCGTCTAGTATTGTGGGCTGCTGAAGAGATTGGCTTAGTCGGTTCTAAGCAATATGTACGTGAGCATGAAAGCGATCTTAAAAACATCAAGCTAGTATCAGAGTCTGATTTTGGTGGCAGCAATATTTTCCGCTTTGACAGTAACTTTGCTGCAAGCGACCTTCATTTTGTTAATAAAGTGATGAAAGTGCTGGCGCCACTGGGCATTGAAAAGGGCAATAATACTGCAGGTGGTGGCCCTGACAGCTGGCCATTTAGAATGAAAGGTGTTCCTGTATTCTCGTTACGTCAAAATGGTATCGATTATTTCGATTATCACCATACGCCTAATGACACCCTCGATAAGTTAGATCCTAAACAGATGCAACAAAATGTGGCTGCATGGGCTGCGGTTATCTATATGGCTGCAGAATCTGACGTTGAATTTTCACATTTGCCAGTAAAACAATAACAGCAAGGCCGTAAAACACCATGGAACAAAATAAGAGTGTAGAAGTGCCTGAGTTGGCCTCTGAACCTACAACTGAGCCACGCTCACTGAGTTTATTAATGGCGTCGCTGCCAATCTTAGTGACCTTTTTATTGCTAGTGATTGGCTATGGTCAATTTGATCTGGCGATTGAGCCGCTGCTGATCATCTCTGCTGTATTTGCAGCAGGGATTGCGGTTTATCACGGTTACACTTGGTTAAATATCCAAAATGCCATTGTAAAGAAGCTCTCTGATGCCATGCCATCATTACTGATCTTATTATTGGTGGGTGGTTTGATTGGCTCATGGGTCATTGGTGGCACGATTCCATTATTGGTGTATTACGGCTTAGCCATTATTACCCCTGAATATCTCGCGATTACTGCATTTTTAGTAACGGCGTTTGTGTCTTTATGTACAGGCACATCATGGGGTTCGGCTGGAACGATTGGTGTGGCGTTAATGGGCGTTGCGGTTAGTCTAAATGCGCCTGTCGCAATTGTGGCTGGAGCTGTGGTATCGGGGGCTTATTTTGGCGATAAACTGTCCCCACTTTCAGATACCACCAATCTTGCCCCAACCGTTGCAGGCACGGACTTGTACAGCCATATTAGACACATGCTGTGGACAACCATTCCGGGCTTTATCTTAAGCTGCATCGTTTTCACTTTTGCTTTGCAGGTAGATAGTGAGCAGCCAATGGTGTCTTCGCAAGAAGTAGCTGCAATCCTAGAAAATATTCAACAACTTTATGATTTAAATCTGCTATTACTCTTACCACCAGTATTGGTGTTGTTTGGTGCTATCAAGAAATACCCAACCATTCCTGTGATGTTGGCGGCTTGTGGTTTAGGTTGCTTTAACGCTTTTTATTTCCAAGGTTTTAGCTTGGACGTGATTTTCCAAGCTTTCTTGAATGGCTTTAATGGCAGCATGTTTCCTACAGATACCATCATTAATCCTGATGTGTCCAAAATCATTAATCGCGGTGGCGTAGCATCAATGCTTGATGTGTTGTTACTGGTGATCTGCGCCTTTTCGTTTGCAGGGGCGTTATCGGTTTCTGGTGGTCTACAAGTGATTGTTAAGCACTTTGCCAAAGGGATCACCAACGTATTCAGCTTGATTGGTGCCACTATCGCTACAACACTATTGGTTGTAGGGACTACTGCTGATGGCAAACTGGCGCTGATCATGCCAGCTGAATTGTTTAAAGATATGTATAAAGATTTCAAGCTTAGCTACACCAATTTATCTCGTACCATTGAAGATGCAGGAACGGTTATCGAGCCATTAATGCCTTGGACGGCAGCAGGTGTGTTTATGGCCTCTACCTTGAATGTCCCTACTTTGGATTACCTACCTTGGGCTATTCAGTGTCACAGCGGTGTCATATTTGCCTTAATTTTGGCAGCAACAGGTATTGGTATTTCCACTGTAAAAGCTAAGTCAAATGAACAACAAGCGGTAAATGGATAGGTGTAGCGATGACAACCAATTTCGATCATATCTGGCAACGTCGCGGCACTGATTGTTTAAAGTGGGATTTTCTGGATGAAAGCCTGCAGGCGGATGCAGAGCAAGTGCTCGCCAGCGGCGTGTCAGATTCAGACTTTGCTATTTATGCCCCTATCGTTAAAGCGGTTTCCAAACGCCTAGAACATCCTATTTTAGGCTATTCAGAACGCAGCGAACGTTACTATCAATCGGCCATTGATTGGTATCAAAAACGCCATAACTTAACTCTTAAAAAAGAGTGGTTTCATACCACAGAAGGCATTTTACCTGCAGTTGCTATGCTGATTGAGTTAACCACGAAAGAGCAAGACGCTGTCGTGGTTCAAACACCGATTTATCACGGTATTTCTCGTGTGGTAAATAACCTAGATCGCACTTTAGTGGACAATCAACTTATCAATGATAATGGCTATTATCGTATTGATTTTGATTTGCTAGAGGAGCAATTAAGCTCTGGCGTAAAAGCCATGATCTTTTGTAATCCTCATAATCCAGTTGGACGAATGTGGACGCAAGATGAAGTTTCAAGAGTCGTAGAGCTGTGTCATCGATATCAAGTGATGCTGATCAGTGATGAAGTCTGGGCTGACTACAACCTTTATGGCAAAAGCTTTAACAGTTGTCTTGCCACCAATTCAGATTGGCATCAGAAACTTGCGGTGTGCACCTCACCAACCAAGACCTTTGGTCTAACGGCGCTAAGACTTGCCAATACCATCATTAAAAATAGCCAGTTATCAGAGCAGCTTAAACGTAAGTTATCGGCTTATGGGATGGACGTGTTTAGTTGTTTAAGTGTGCAAGCCAGTATTGCGGCCTTTGAGCAAGGCGAAACATGGCTTGATGAGATGCTTAGCTACCTAGAAGCCAATATGGATTTCACGGCTGACTATTTGAGTACTCACATACCGAAAATCAAATTCCAAAAACCAGAAGCCAGTTACTTAGTCTGGTTAGATTGCCGTGAGTTAGTTCTATCTCAGCAACAACTGATGAATAAGTTGGTTCAAGAGCAAAAGCTGCTGGTGAATTATGGTGAAAACTTTGGTGAAGCAGGGCAAGGTTTTATTCGCTTAAACCTGAGTTGTCCACGCTCAATACTCGAACAAAAACTACAACGAATCGTAAAGGCATTTGCATCATGAATCTACAAGTAGGCGCATCAATTAGCCTTGTGGCTACTCTATTACTTGGTGGCACTTCGTGTGCGACTGTTTCTGAACAACAGTCGGAAAAAACGCTAGAAACCAAAAAGCCGAATATCATTTATATTCTGGCTGATGATATGGGCTATGGGGATTTAGGCTCTTACGGTCAAACTAAAATCAAAACCCCAAATCTTGATCAAATGGCATCGGAAGGCATTCGTTTTACTCAGCACTATGCTGGTTCAACTGTCTGTGGCCCATCCCGTGCCAGTTTATTAACGGGATTGCATTCAGGTAATAGTCCCGTTCGTGGAAACCCAACGTGGACCGATAGCCGTAAGCCATACGATCTACAAGATGCCGATATTACTTTAGGTGAAATGTTGAAAACCGCGGGTTATCAAACCGCGGTAATCGGCAAATGGGGGATGACGGAAGACAGAAGCTTTCCTGAAGATAAAATCAACCCAAGTATGCCCAATCAGCAAGGTTTTGATTACTTCTTTGGTTTTAAATATCACCGTGATGCCCATTATTACTACTGGGACAAACTTTGGGAAAATAACTCGCCTTATTGGTTAAAAGAAAATGATTATATGAACAATAAAGGGGTGTATACCCATGATTTGTTCACCAATAAAGCCATTGATTACATCAAACAAAGTGATAAAACCAAACCATTCTTTCTATATCTGGCTTATACCATTCCGCACCTGCCAATGACTGTGCCTGAAGACTCTAAAGCTCAGTATAAAGACTTAGGCTGGCCAAAGCGCAAGATGAATACCGAAGGCCATTACCGTAATGATAAAGAAGGTAATGTGACTTATGCAGGCATGGTTTCGCGTATGGATAGGGATATTGGCGCGTTACTTAAACTGTTAAAGCAACAAGGGCTTGATGAAAACACCTTAGTGATTTTTGCATCAGACAATGGTCACCACTACGACAATGGTTTCTTTGATTCTAATGGCCCTTTTCGTGGTAAGAAACGTGACTTATATGAAGGCGGAATTCGAGTGCCATTCATTGCCAAATGGGCAAATAAAATTAAGCCAAATACAGAATCAAATCATATCTCGGCTATGTGGGACATGATGCCAACTTTCTGTGAATTATCGGGTGCAGATTGTCCTAAGACAGACGGTGTGTCAGTTGTTCCAACATTATTAGAAAATCACCAGCAAGAGCAGCATGATTTTCTATATTGGGAATTTAATGAACGCCAAGGGCCGATTCAGGCGGTGCGTCATCAAAATTGGAAGTTAGTACGATTTTATGAAAAACCAGCAGAGCTTTATGATTTATCAACCGATGCTGGTGAACTCAACAATGTTGCAACTAAGTACCCAAACGTAGTGAAAAAAATAACAAAAATGATGGATGGTGCACGAAGCCCACATCCGCAATTTTCTTTAAAACCATTAAAAAAATAATACTAAACCTATGGGTGAATTACGGAAATATAAAAGAGTAATAGAGTGATAAGACAACCGTCCGTGACAGGATGTCACGGTCGTCAGCACATGGACGTGCGTTTCAGTTGGTGTTCACTCTATTGCTCTTGAGCTATTTGAAAAACTGATTCACACAACGAGTTATTAAGTAAATCTGGAAGCAAGAACAATGGCAAAAAAGTTAACCACAGCTGTAGCGACAGCGTTAGTGTTGTTATCAGCTGGTTGTAGCAAACCAAGTACCCCTGAGTCGACAACAGAAAAAGTAGCTGCTGAGACACCACAAAAACCAAACCTAATCGTGCTTTATGTCGATGATCTTGGTTATGGTGATGTTGGCGCTTATGGTGCAAAAGGCGTCGAAACCCCAAATATTGACAAGCTTGCCGCTGGCGGTGTGATGTTTACTGATGCGCACTCTTCATCTGCGACTTGTACACCATCGCGTTACTCATTACTTACCGGTGAGCATGGCTTTAGAAATGATGCCGCTATCTTACCCGGTGATGCACCATTGCTTATTCGTCCGGGTAAGAAAACCTTACCGTCTTTATTAAAGCAACAAGGTTATGCGACCGCTGTTGTGGGGAAATGGCACTTAGGACTCGGTAACGGCAGCGTCGATTGGAACACTGACGTTAAACCTGGGCCACTTGAAATCGGTTTTGACTATAGTTTCCTACTACCAGCAACCGGTGACCGTGTACCTACCGTTTATCTTGAAAACCATAACGTGGTGAATTTAGATAAAAACGATCCAATCACGGTGAGTTACCATGAAAAAGTGGGCAACAAGCCTACAGGGTTAACCCATCCTGAGTTGTTAAAATACCCAGCAGACCTAGAGCACAGCGAAACCATCGTTAATGGCATCAGCCGAATGGGGAGCATGACAGGTGGTGAAAAAGCGCTATGGAAAGACGAGGAATTTGCTGACATCTTTACTGAAAAAGCGGTTAAGTTTATTCGTGCCAATAAGAATCAGCCATTCTTCTTATTTCACTCTTACCATGATATCCATGTTCCAAGAATGCCACATGAACGCTTTAAAGGGAAAAGCTCAATGGGACCAAGAGGGGATGCCATTGTTCAAATGGATTGGATTTCTGGTGAAATCGTTAAAGAGCTGGAACGCTTAGGTATTGATGATAACACTATGATTGTCTTCACCAGTGATAATGGCCCCGTATTACATGATGGCTATTTTGACCAAGCCAAAGAGCTGGTTGGCGATCACAAACCCGGTGGCGTATATCGCGGTGGTAAATATGGTGCGTATGAAGGTGCAACCCGTGTTCCAACGATTGTTTACTGGAAAGGAAAAATTCAACCGATTGAATCTGATGCTTTGATCTCTCAAATGGATTTATATGCGTCTTTCGCCAAGCTGATCGATGCGCCACTTGCAGAGGGTGAAGCCCAAGACAGTAAAGATTTTCTTGATGTATTCATGGGTAAGTCTCAGGCTGCTCGTGATTATTTGATTGAAGAATCGGTAGGTACGATATCTTTGCGTTACAAAAATTGGAAACTGATTGATAAAGCCAGCAAGATCCCTAATTGGATTGCTGATAAGAAAATGGACGTTGGATTCAGTGATGAACCACAGCTGTTTGATCTCTCCAAAGATCCGAGTGAGCAAAATAATGTTGCAACAGCTCACCCTGAATTAGTGAATCAGCTACAGCAAAAAATCCAAGATATTAAGCAAAACGGATATTAAATTTATCGATAAAACAGCTGGATTCCATAGTCGAATACAAGTCAGTTAAGCATTTTTATCGTCGCTCCTGCGAAGGCAGGAGCCTAGTGTCTTAAGCTTCTTCAAGCAAGGAACTGGATGCCTGCCTCCGCAGGCATGACAGATTTTATTTAATGATGGGCAGTAGGCTTCTATATCCAGCTTTTTTATTGCTTCTAAAATAGAACGGATCTTCTCTATGACTCGCATAAAATGTTTGATGAACAACGTTACTCAAATATTCCTAGTAACACTAGGAAGCTTATTTTTGTCGCAAGTCACATTGGCTGCTACACCATCTAAATTTGATGCAATTAAATCAAGTAAACAACCCAATGTTCTTGTGGTATTAGTTGATGATCTTGGTTGGTCAGATGCACACAATCAAGAAGCTGGTCTATATGAAACGCCGAATTTAGAACAATTTGCCAAGGAAGGGGTTCGATTTACCGATGCCTATGCCCCAGCCTCTATCTGCTCGCCCTCTCGAGCTGCAATTTTGACAGGTAAGCATCCTGCTCGTTTACAAATTACAGATTGGATCCCCGGTCATAAAGGGAGAAATAAAAAGCTCATTACGCCAAGTATTAAACATCAACTTCCCCTTGAGGAAATAACCCTTGCTGAGCTGTTTAAAAGTGGAGGATATAAGACGATGTTTGCAGGAAAGTGGCACTTAGGTGACAAAGGCTATTTACCTAAAAATCAAGGCTTTGATATTGCTATGGGCGGCTACCACAAAGGCAGCCCAAGGGGAGGGTATTATTCACCTTATGATAACCCTGAATTACAAGATGGCCCAAAAGGCGAATACTTGACGGATAGGCTGACCAATGAAGTCATAAACTTTATTACACAAAACCGAGATCAGCCATTTTTTGCTTACCTGTCCTATTACACGGTTCACACACCGATTGAAGCGAACAAAAAATATATTGATCGATTTGTAAAAAAAGCGAAAACGCTAGAGCGACCAAAACAAGCGTCTTTTATTCAAGAGAGATCCTCGTTAACTAAAACCCAAAAAGATAACCCCGCTTTTGCATCAATGCTCTATTCGATGGATGACAATTTTGGCCGATTACTTCGTCATTTGGATAATGTGGGACTGAAAGAGAATACCATCGTCGTGTTTACATCGGATAACGGTGGTTTATCAACGCTTGCGAGAAAGGTTGGGCCGACCTCAAACTTACCACTTCGCGCGGGTAAGGGGTGGTTATACGAGGGAGGGATACGTGTTCCTATGTTAATAAGAGCGCCTGCTTTGGTTAAAGCTGGAACCGTGTCTTCACAGCCTGTATCGGGCATCGACTTATTTCCTACCTTAGCCCATATGACTGGTATTCAACTGTCTGAAGAACAATTAGATGGTAAAAACTTAATGCCTTTGTTCACACCAGAAAGAACCGCTTTTTCTAGAGAAGCACTGTACTGGCATTATCCTCATTACCATGGTTCAGGTTGGACACCCGGTGCGGCCGTTAGAACAAAAGATTGGAAACTTATCGAATTTTATGAAGAGCAGCGGACCGAGTTATACCATATCAGCAAGGATCTTAGAGAAAAGACTAATCTTGCCGAGCAGTACCCACAAAAAGTAAAGGAATTAAAGGTACTACTCGAAAAATGGCAAAAATCAATCGGAGCGGCTATGCCTAGAACTAATCCAAGGCTTCAAAAAAGCGATTAGAGCGTGGCAAGTAATGGTTATCGTAATTTAGCGACATCACCACTTGCTTGCTCCTTCCGATAATTTCATTTCTTGGCACAAAGCCAATCATTCTTGAATCGGCGCTGTGATCTCGGTTGTCACCAAGGACGAGATAGTGCCCATTTGGAACGCTAACGGTATCAAAACTCGCATAATTTGAATTGGCTTTATCCGTTCTAATCTTGTGCTTTATCCCCAACAAATCTTCTTGCTTATCATCGGCTAAACCATTATTTGAAATAGCTCGATAAGACAATGGCTTGCCATTGATACTAAGTTTATTTTCATTTAATTCAATCACATCACCCGGAATACCAATTACTCGTTTTATCAGCCTTTCATCAGCCACTTTTGATTCAAAAATGATAATGTCTCCACGTTGCGGATCAGACAATCTATAAAGCGAAGTATGAGTAAATGGGATGCGAATATCGTAAGCCATTTTATTAGCGAAAATTCGGTCACCTTCCAATATGGTGGGTTTCATTGAGCCTGTCGGTACGGTATACCAATCGGCTACTGCACTACGAAACACACTCATTAGAACAAGAAAAATGATTAAGCCTCTATTGTCTTTGAAGCTTTTAAGTAGCCAACTTTTCATACACATCCTTTTTGTGGTTGAGCAAGTGGCTTGTTGAAGAGAGCTCTAAGTCCTCCCCGCATCCACTGAAATACACTGCCCAGTAATTAACGTACTTTGGTTTGACGCTAAAAAAAGCGCTAAGTTCGCAACATCTTCAGGCTGAATGCGTTTTTTTATGGCTAAATGCTCCATCCACTTCTGTTCTTGCTCATCGGTGAGCCAAGAATCTAGCTGTTTTTGAGTGGCAACCCAGCCCGGAAGAATGGCATTAACGCGAATGTTGTCTTTGCCAAAATCTTTAGCAAGTGCTTTCGTCATCCCCATTAACCCTGCTTTAGCGGTGATATAAGGCGCCATGCTTTCCATTCCTATTATTGCATTAATTGAGCCAAAATTAATGATGCTGCCGCTTTGTTGAGTCTTCATTATTTTGTGGACGGATTGAGCGGCAGTAAAAGCAGGGGTTAAGTTAATATTTAAACTATCATTCCATTGTGTGAGTGTGACATCGGAAGTGTCAAAACGAGCATCATCAGCCGCACAATTGATCAGTACATCTAAACCTTTAAAATGTTGTTGGGCATCAATGATCGCCTGTTGCAATTCATGGGTATGGCTAATGTCTAATTGACGAAACCAAATATCCTGTTTTTTCTCAGAAAAGGCTTCAAGTAGATCAACAGCAGCGTCAAGGTTTATATCGACAAAAGCGACCTTTGCACCTTGCTGTAAAAAAGCACTGATCACAGCAGCGCCGATCCCAGATGCACCCCCAGTAACGAAAACGGTTTTGTTGTTTAAACAATGATATTGAGTTGTTGTTACCACTAACTTACCCATTTACTAAATATTCTTATTAATATTACTTTATTTACTCTATAGGTTAACGACTTTGCAAGTAGGAAACAGTAAATAATGGCTGTTTTGCTGTAAAACCAGCCAAAAAGCAAACAGCATGGTGTTCACATAGACAATATTTTAGATTGAGGTATAGTGACCAAGCTCAAATACTGTTGATTTTTTGTTAATGTTAGTGCTGGTGTTAGTGTACAATGACCAACTTTTATTTTTAGTATCAATGATATATTGAGTATAAAGTAGAAGAATTAACTGTGTTCTGGTGGTTGTACCAGAGATTAACACTACAGTTAAGTAAAAAATTAACGTAAGATATTTTCTTGATTGCATTACGGCAAATCAGATTTTACTTAAGTCCTGTGCAATTTTGACAGGTAGTTGAATAATAAATAACAAAGCATCAAATAAGAGCTGGATATGGCTACAAATATAAAGCATAACTTAACCTATCAATTGACGCATGATTTAGGTAAAGCAATTGTAACGGGGACTTATAAGGTCAATGAAAGTTTGCCTACAGAGGCAGAACTGTCTTTGGAATATGATGTCAGCCGTAGCGCAACACGAGAAGCGGTAAAAATGCTTTCTGCGAAAGGGTTAATTACTTCAAGACCAAAAAAAGGGATTACGGTATTACCAGAAGAAAGCTGGAATATGTTTGATACCGATGTTCTTGGTTGGATACTGAGTAGTAACCCTTCTCTTAAGGTGTTGAAATCTTTCACTGAAGTCCGTGCAGCCATTGAACCCAGTGCCGCAGCATTAGCAGCAGTCAACGCATCGGAAGAAGAACTCGCTGAAATAGAGCAAGCACTTGAACGGATGAAAGCAGCCGAAAAAGGCTTAGATGATTTCTTAGATTCTGATATCGCATTTCATACTAGTTTGCTAAAAGCCAGTAGTAATCCGTTTATCATTCAATTAACGGATTTTATTAGTACTGCACTTAAAGTCAGTATTCGTTATACCAACGCCACAAAAGGCGCGACTGCTGATATTGAAGCGCATACAAAGATTTTGAATGCGATTAAATCGGGTGAGCCTGATGCGGCACGGCAATGTGTCAAAGAGATTTTGGATGAAGCGATAGAGCTGATTAATTCTAATCTTTAAACTTTGATAAAAAAGAGGCTCAAGTATCTGTGGGAGAATGTAGATACATGAGCCTCAACAGGGTAACTGTTACCTAAAGCGAGTTACTGTTCAAACCGATACTCACCTTTGTTAAAGGTGTATTTTTTACGTAGTGCTTTATTCCACACAAATCTTTCTTTACTTCTTTTGCGCTCAGATTTCGGGACACCCATTACGGCTCCATTTTCAAAGCAAAACACCATTTGTAATTTACCGCTAGATTGTTCGGGCTCGTTGATCACGCAAGTAAACTTGCCACCATCTTTAATGTCGCAAACGTACATTTTTTGCCAGTAAGGACTTTTTATCGAATTCGGGGTATCAGCAATGACAACACTGTGTGCAGGGTAGTCGGTCTTTAACTGACCTTTGACAATAATTTGATTTTTGCTTTTGTCAAAATGTGCTTGATAGTCATTCAGCGAAAAGTTGATTTTTTTATCTATGTCTTTGTCTGTGCCTGTAAATACTGGATTTTTCCATAACATAGCAGCTGATGCTTTGGATAAATAGACACGTTCATCACCCTTAGTTTTGCGCTTATAGACTTTATTCACAGGCCCCATTAACGAGTTACCTAAGCCATCTTTTTGATGAGGGCCATTATGAGGTAAGCCTAAGGCGTGTCCCATTTCATGGACGACGGCCTTGAGAAGAAATGCATCAGCCGTTCCCTTAGCTGCTAATGAACCATTAACATCTATATCACCGTTAACATCTTTAAAGCCAGCGCGTGAAAAACCGCCTTGAAAATCACCACCGCCAACATAAGCGCCTTTTTTTAGCTTTTTAGGATAGTAAAATGCCCACCAGAATTGGTGATCTTTTGGCAAACCGTATTGCTTTGACGTCTGAGCTATTACTGATTTTTTATAAAAACCATAGTTTTCGTATTTTTTACTGGCGTGAGTATAGCGGCCTTCTACGTAATTAACTTTTACCTTACCATCAGCACCACGGTTAAGTTTGAATGGTTGTGTTACAGGGTAACCCCAATAGTTCATCCAATGGTTGTAAAATTTCTCACTGATATTGGCAACTTCATTCAAGCGTTGCTCAGTTTTTTGAGGTGCTGCTTGTCCTTTAGGGGTAAACATTACCATATGGATGAGACTGTCGGTTTTTGCTTGCTCTTGATCGGCAGCCAAGCCCGTATGACTCATTAATAATGAACAGCAGCCGATAGCGATAGTGCTTAATTTTGTTTTCATTTTAAGTACCTTAATTATCTTTTTCTGTAATCAGGACGGCCTTTTTCAGGCACAACGGCTTGAGTGTCTTTACGCCACTGGATCAATTCTTCATGCAGTTTGTTAGCGATCTTTGGGTGTTTGCTCGCAAGGTTTTGGCTTTCACTAAGATCATGTTTGACGTTGTATAGCTCAAGGTGACCATCATCGAAATATTCAATGAGTTTCCAATCACCAGAACGAATTGCACTGGCGGGCTTTCCTCTCCAGCCCGTGTTTGCTTTTTTGCTTAGCGGCTCAGGGGTATAGTTTTGTAAACCTTTACCAGAAAGGTACAGTGGGTAATGCCAAAATAGAGAACGAGAAGTAACTTCTTTGCCTTTCAAAGCAGGCAGAATACTGATGCCATCTAATGGCTGCTTAATTTTTGATAATGATGTTTTGGCAATATCAGCAAAGGTTGGCAGCATATCAACGGTATTGATTGGTGTTGCTGACTTGGTGTTTGGTTTGATGGTTCCTGTCCAACGGGCGGCAAATGGCACGCGAATGCCGCCTTCATACAATGAACCTTTACCACCGCGCAGTGGCGCATTGATGGAAATGTTATTTAGACCGCCATTATCTGAGGTGTAAATAACAAGGGTGTTTTCATCAAGTTGATAGTGATTTAGCGTTTTCAGCACTCGACCGACACCAGTATCGACTGCTTCAACCATCGCCGCATACGTTGGGTTGTATTTACGGCCACTGTTATGTAGCGGGTGATCTTTAAGCTTGTTTTTGTATTTTTTGACGACCTTAGGATCGGCAACTAATGGAATATGGACATCCCAATAAGACATGAACAAGAAGAAAGGCTTATGTTTATTCTGTTTGATGAAATTTACACTGGCATCAGTAATTCGGACGGATGCATTGGCATCGTTGTAATATTTACCTTCTGGACCCGCAATGCCATCACTACTGCTGATATCAAAACCTTGAGTATCTTTGCCTACATGCCATTTACCAAAGCGAGCACTGGTATAACCCGCTTGCTTGAGCACTTCAGCGACACTGGTGGTGCTTGAGGGTAAATCATTGAGTACTTCAAATGGGCGAGGGCCTGATTTAAATCCAAAAGACTTAAGGCGCTTATCATCCAATACCACTTTGAGTTTCATCAAGCGCGGGTCACCTTTAGATGCGGCGCCCGGAGTATAGATTTTATGTCTTGGTGTATAACTACCAGAAATAAATGATGCGCGAGTTGGTGCACAGTTAGGGCCAGCACTATAGGCATCAGTGAAGGTCATTCCTTCACTTGCAAGGCGGTCAATATTAGGTGTTTCATAGAAGTCAGCGCCATTAAAGCCGACGTCTTTCCAACCTTGATCATCAGCCAGAATAAAGATGATATTGGGCCTTTTTTCAAAGGCTGTAGGTGCTTTGGTTGCCGCAACACTGGGGAAGAGGCTGCAAGACAGAATTAAACTACCTAATGAAAGCGCGAGAGTTTTAGTATTTAGCTTCATGCTTATTTGCTCTTCTTTTCATAAGTGGATAAATATTTATCGCGTAACTGTGTTCTGCGAGATTCAAGCTTGTAAGACTGCCCTTCAATAAAGACAGCATCAGCATTAGTGGTGACTTCCAAAGGATCACCATCCCAAATCACAAAATCAGCCACCTTGTTTTTGCTCAAATCTCCAACCTTAGAGAGGTTAAAAATTTTGGCAGGGTTCGTGGTGATGGCTTTGAGAGCACTGGCATGAGATAGCCCATGTGCCACTGCGATCCCTGCTGACTGTCTGACTAAGAACGCGCGTTGATTGCTGTTCTCATAAGTAAAGGCAAACAGGACTCCTGCTTTATCTAATAGTGCTGCATTGTCGTAACGAGCGCCAAGCTTATCAAAATCCACAGGACGATTTTCTTGAGGGTTGATAAGTACTGGAATGTCAGCATTGGCTAGCTCATTTGCGACTTTCCAGGCTTCGGCTGCGCCTGTGATCACCAGCTTAATGTCATACTGCTGTTTAAACTTAATGGCTTGCATTAACTCAATAGCATTATTGACCTCTAACAGCAGTGGCTTATCACCTTGGATCACAGGAAACAACGCCTGCATATTACGCGGGCTTAGAGTAAATGAACTAGTATCTTTACCTTTTTTTACAGCGGATTGATGCTTTTTGAAATAAGCCACTTCATCCATGATTCGATAAAGACGTTCCCATGCAATATTACGATTCACAATGCCTTTTAAACTGGCTTTCATCGGCCCTTGTGAAAGTAAGGTGGTGTGATCGCCACTGAGTTTGATTACTACACCTGAACCATGGAAAAGTTTACCTGAGCTGGTTGGTACCGTGATGGCGCGAGTGACACCATGGCGACGGTTTTCAGCAATGGCTATCGCATTATGATTAAAGGCATAATCAATGCGATAAGCGGCATTTAAATCGCTGCCTCTGGCACTTTGAACATCGGCGGTTGGATTTCCGGGCAGATCAAATAAGCCAATTTGGCTGGCTGGGTAAATAATACCGGCAGTAATGTGCTTACCTGTAGCATCAATGCGCTTAGCTTTACTTGGAATGCTAATGTTTTTGCCTACTGCTTTGATGTTGCCATCTTCAATCAATAGGGTGCCATTGGTGATGACACCTTTACTCGATGACGTGTGGATAGTAGCGCCCGTCACAGCTAGTGTTTCGGATAGACTTTGCTGGCTAAACATACTGGTGAATAACACAGAAAGACTAAGCAGTAATGGTTTGTTAAGTTTCATCTTATCGGGCCCCATGTTATTCGTTAATGCCTAATTCAAAATCACTCTGGATCTTGTTGAAGTTGGTTTTTCTATCGAACATGAGATTACCGTCAATATAAACCTGCTCGGCTAAGGTATAACTACTGAATGGATCACCGCTCCATAACACTACGTCAGCGTTTTTGCCTTTCTCTAATGAGCCTGTAACGTCATCAATCCCTAAGATTTGGGCTGCGTTTAATGTTAACCAACGAAAGGCTTGTGCCTTAGAAATATTGAGTCCAACTTTGTTGCCATCAGCCCATGCTTTAGCGGCTTCTTGATTGAGTTTTTGAACTTGGGTTGCAGAATCTGAGTGTACTACGGCACAGGCACCTTGGCTGGCCAGCATAGGCACGTTTTCATCAATGGCATCAAAGGATTCCATTTTAAAGCCCCACCAATCGGCCCACATAGCGGAGCAAATGTTTTCTTTAGCAAGTGTGTTAGCAATTTTGTAGCTTTCTACGGCATGATGAAAAGCCGTGATCTTGTAATCGAATTCTTTACTGAGATTGATCATCGAGTTCATTTCATCGGCTCGATAGCAATGAATGTGAACTAGAATCTCATCGTCCAGTACACCGACTAGGGTATCTAAAGCGACATTACGTGCAGGAGGTGTGGCTTTTTTTCCTGCCTTTAGGGCTTGTTCATAATTTTGCCATTTCTGTTTATAAGCTTTAGCGTCCTGCCATGCCTTACGATAGCCTGCCATGTTGCCCATGCTGGTTTTTGGGCCGCCTTTATTGCCGTAAGTGCGTTTGGGGTTTTCACCACAAGCCATTTTTATACTGTAGGGTGCATTCGGAAACTTCATGCCTTCACGGCTAATACTCGGAACGTTTTTAATGGTCACGCCGCGACCACCAAACAAGTTGGCTGAGCCGGGAAGTACTAGCATTGTAGTGATACCGCCTTTTAAAGCTCTCGAAAATTCAGGGGCTTGTGGCCAAATTGAATGTTCTGCCCAAACTTCAGGTGTTACGGGTTTCGTCCACTCGTTACCTTCTTTTTGTGATTTATGATTTGGGGATGAAAATAGCCCTAAGTGAGAGTGGGCATCAATAATGCCGGGTGTGAGCCATTTACCTGTGCCGTCAATTTTTTTTGCATTATTGGGAATGTGTATATTGTTACCTAAATCTACGATTTTGCCGGCTTTCATTACGATACTGGCATTATTGATTTGCTTACCATCGCCAGTTAGTACGGTCGCATTGGTGATGGCAATGAGTTGTGAAGACTCAGGAGAATAAGTGCTTGGATAAGGATCCTTGTTAATGGTATGAGCGTAAGCTTGTGGCACTAATAAGCTGGCGGCTACAGCAATCGTTTGCCACCGAATATTTATTTTTTTTAGTTTTTTGAGTAATGGCATGGTGATTATTTGCTAGTAAGTGAAAGGAAAAGAGCCTAATGCTAGGCATTAGGCTCTGTGATGCTTACAAATTAAAACTTGTAAGTGGCACCAAGGACGGCACGTCTATCGTTAATCGCGAAATCACGAGGACGGTATTCATCTTGGTAATATGAATGTACTTCTTTGTTGTTGATGTTCTTCAGACTTAATTTAACTTTAAACTTCTTAGAGAACTTGTAGTTAAATGAAGCATCTAACACACCTCCACCAGAATTAAATAAAGGTCTTCCAGAGATCAAGTTATCAAAGTACTTATCACGCCAGTTCCAAGTGACACGGGCTGAGAACTTATCGTCTTCATAGATACCCACAAGGTTATAACTGGTTTTAGACAAGTCTTGCAGCGGTAAATCAAGGCCTTCAATTTGCGATGGAGCTTCAGAGTCGATATAGGTGGCATTGGCTTTCACACCAAAGTTTGCCCAAATGCCTGGTAGGAAGTCAAAGAACTGCTGATAAGACGCTGCAAAACCTTTGAGATTGCCTTTTTCCCCATTTACACGACGTGTTGTTTCAAACGTTTCACCAAAGAAAGTTTCTTCTTCAGTTACTTTTTGTAAGAAACCATCAACTTCTTTATAAAATAAGACACCAGTTAAGGCTGTTGAGTCGTTTACATACCACTCAACACCAATATCAAATTGGTCAGCTGTGAAAGCCTTAAGATCTGGGTTTCCTGCATTTGCTGTAAGTTGTCCATAGTTTAATCGAACACCAGGTGCTAGGTCTGCGAAATTAGGTTGAGACATTACCCGAGAAGCAGCCACACGAACTAACACCTCATCACTGACTTCAAACTTAACGTTGAGTGATGGTAAAAACGTAGTTTCATCATTTTCAGATTTGCTTGGAACGTACTCATTATCTTTGTTAAGGATTAAGCCCTCACCGTCACGCTGAGTATCGACTACACGAAGGCCAAAGTTACCGCCAACAGGAATATTTCCGATTTCACTTTCGAAGTTAGCTTGAACATATGCTGCTAAAGTATTCTCAGTAATATCGAAACGTAAGTTGTTTGCTGGTGCTGTGGATGTGGCTTCTAGACCTAAGGCTTCGCGAACAAAAACATCATTGCTGCGAATTTTTTCCATATCAGTGATAATAAATCCCGAAGGTAAATTTGCTTCACCGTCATAAAAACCTGTATCAGATAGGCCAAAGTAACCATCTAACGCAGATGTAGCTTTTCTGAATGGCGTTTTCTTCGAATGACGTTTTAGTAGGTCAAAGCCTGAACGTTCAGCATCACGTTTCGTATAACGAAAACCTGTTTCAACTGATTGGAAAAAATCTCCGTTGATATCGTAAGTTAAGTCTGCTCTAAAGGCTACTTCGTCACTTTTGGTATTAGTGATTTGGTCGCGGAACTGATCAATAATAAAGTTAGCTTCATTGTTTATGAACTCATCAGGAAAGGTTACTTTCGGAGATGAATTGTTCGCATTGGTATAATCAACCGTAATTTCGTCTTTTTTGGACGTGTCAGTAAGTCTTAGGTTTTTAAATATAATATCTGTTTCACTACTTACATAACTGGCTTGCAACTCTAACGTGAAGTCATCAATGAAGTATTCCGCACCAATGGCTGCATCGTAAGTACTGGTTTTGCGTTCCTCAATTTGCGATAAAGATTCCATTATTGGATTGATGAACGTGATTTTCGTTACGTCCAAATTAGGGTCATCAAACGTGGCCCCCTTAGTTTTCACTTTACCATTAGCTCTGTAGGCTAATTGATCACGACGAGTATCATTTTTAAAGTCAATATAGCCAAGATCCAAGAAATAGTGAGAATTTTCATTTGGATCCCAATCTAGACGCACAACAACATTGTTACGTTTAGTCTCTTCTGTTCCGTATGTAAATCCGCCTCCAGCTGAACGCTTCGCATCTTCTTTTCCGCCATCTAAATCAACAGAAAATGGGAATGTTCTCTGACGATCAAAGCGAGTGTTACGAGTTTGGTGATTAACTGCGAGTAGTGCACCAAATTCGCCGTATTCAGTGTCAAATGAGTCACCAATCATGCCTGAAAATTTTGGAGCCCACTTTTCAGAAAGATCCGCATACTGAGCTTGAACGTTGATCGAGCCTTTTGACTTATTAAAGTTCGTGGTTTTTACACGCTGTAAATCCAGCGTACCTGCAATACCACCTTCAATTTGGTTAGCTTGTGGGGATTTGTAAACTTTAATGCCTGACAAACTTTCAGAAGGAATGTCTTTTACGTTGATGTTACGACCAATGCCGGTAAACATGGTGCGGCCGTTCATGGTAGTAATGCTTCGACCTAGACCACGGATCGATATTTCACTGCCTTCACCAGTTTGGCTACGACCGATTTGAACACCTGGGAGACGCTGAAGCGTTTCGGCAATGTTAGAGTCTGAGAACTTACCGATGTCTTCTGCGACAATCACATCAACAACTTGGTTAGCTTCACGTTTGTCACGTAGGCCAGATTCTAATGCGGACTTAATGCCTGAAACTTGGATGCGTTCTACATCATTGTGCTTTTTCTTAGCTTTTGCTTGGCTTTCTTCTCTTTGCTCAGCGATTGTATTACTTACTTCCTGTGCGATCAAAGATGGTGTAAAACCTAAACCTATGAGTGTTGCCCCTATGAGCAGCTTGCGGTTAGATGTCAAAATTTTTCTCCTTTTATTGTTTTTATCAGATCGAGGGTTAACGTTTTACTTCTCAAAGCCGCGAGGCATAACATTGAGTGTAAAATTGAAGACGTCTATAAGTGCATAGGGTACTGCCGCAAATATAGGCTACACGACCTATAGTGACCTGAATGTACAAATATATAACATATCGGACAATTATAATAAATATGCTAAATAAGCTTTATTTTTAAGTAAAAAGTCATCTTTTGAGGGGGTAAACGATTAACCTTATGTGTATCAATGTGTTACTGTGTATTTTGTGAGGTGTAGGTAAATGTGTTTTTTTAACAATAAAAATTTAATTGTTAATGAATTCGCCTATAGCAACGTATTCAATCCGGTATTTTTTAAGCAATGAATTTCGAGATATTAGCTTAATGGTTATTCAAAATTATTATTTATATGATTTAATTGGGGCTCACACAAAGGAGAATAATAATGAAAAAATTGGCACGATGCCTTGCACTATGTACATTAATGGCCGCGAGTGCTCAAGCTTCACAAATGAAAGTGGTGATCTTGGGAACAGGGACTCCCAATCCTGATCCTGAACGCTCAGGTCCTGCATTAGCAGTGATCAAAGACAATCAATCTTATTTAATCGATGCGGGTCCCGGAGTGGTGCGTCGAGCAGAATCTGCTAGACAAAAGCATAACATTCCAGCCTTAGCGGCAAGTCAACTTCAAACAGCATTTCTGACCCATTTACACACCGATCACACCGTTGGATTGCCTGATCTGCTTTTTACTTCTTGGACTCTAGAGCGACCTATTCCTCTAGCCGTTTATGGTCCTGAAGGGACTAAGAAGATGATGACGCACCTTCAAAAAGCCTATCAGCAGGATATCGATATCCGTTTAAATGGTTTGGAGCCAGCCAACGATAAAGGCTATCAAGTTGATGTGACAGAGTTTAAAGGTAGTAAGCCTTTGTTGGTGAAAGGCGATTTCAAGGTTACTGCTATTCCGGTACTTCATGGTTCTTGGCAACATTCGTTTGGTTACAAGTTTGAAGACGGAAAACGTAGTATTGTGATTTCGGGCGATGCTCGACCAAGTCCAGAGCTTATTAAAGCCGCCAAAGGTGTGGATGTATTGGTACACGAAGTGTATTCAACCGAAGGCTTTAAAACTCGCCCGCCAGTGTGGCAAAAATATCACTCGTCATTTCATACTTCAACAAAAGAGTTAGCTGAGATTGCTAAGAAAACCCATCCTAAGTTATTGGTGCTTTACCATCAGTTATATTGGGGTACATCTGATGCGGATCTTATCAAAGAAATTCATAAATATGGTTACAAAGGTAAGGTGGTATCGGCGGCTGACTTGGATATGTATTGATTCATCACTGAAAGTAAAGGTAGCTCATTAAATAGAGCTACCTAATTGATTTATTAACTCTGCAATAACTGCTTTTCTACGAACTGCCATTGCTCAGGAAATTGAGCTGTTGGTTTTTTCTTGAAATCACTACGAACAAATTGAGCGATTCTACCTTCTGCAATCGCCAACAATAAATTGGCTAATACGGCTTCATCAATATGAAACCCTTGCCCTTCGCGCAAGGTTTTTTCACGCAAAATTTGTTTTAAGTGGGTTTCAATCTTTGAGAAAAGAGCGTTGATACGATCACGTAGGCGCTCATTTTCACCGAGTAGCGCATCACCATTCAACAAGCGTGAAATACCCGGATTACGCTCTGCAAACATTAATACGAGCTGTAATAACAATTGGCAGCGTTTCATGGTGTCTTTTTCTTCATCCATAATGAGGTTTATACGAGTTAGAAGGGACTCTTCCATAAACTCAATTAAGCCTTCGTACATTCTGGCTTTACTTGGAAAGTGACGGTATAGCGCGGCTTCTGAAACACCTACTTCGGCGGCTAATTTCGCGGTGGTGATCCGTTGTCCTGGGTTGGTTTCCAGCATGTGAGCTAAACATTCAAGAATATGCTGCTTGCGGCTTTTTTTCTTTGTTTCTGCCATCTTGTATTCCTACTGCACCTATAGTTGTTACTGTGTGCCAGAGTGACCAAAGCCACCTTCGCCACGCTGTGAACTATCAAATTCGTCCACTAATTTAAATTCAGCTTGAACCACAGGTACAAACACCAGTTGCGCTAAACGTTCACCGATTTGTAAGGTAAATGGCTCATTAGAGCGATTCCAACATGACACCATTAATTGACCTTGATAATCGGAATCAATTAAGCCGACTAGATTGCCTAAAACAATGCCTTTTTTATGGCCAAGACCAGAACGGGGGAGAATAACGGCCGCTAATCCAGGATCGGCGACATGAATTGCAATACCTGTTGGGATCAATTGAGTCTCACCAGGTTCAATTACCATTTCAGTGTCAATCATGGCGCGTAAATCCATACCTGCACTACCAACAGTAGCATAGTCTGGAAGAGGATATTCAGAGCCGATACGTGAGTCGAGAACTTTTAATTCAATTGGAGTTTTCATCGTTGTCCATTCTTTCAATGATAAGTTGTAGCAACTGTTGAGCTAATTCGGTTTTACTGGCAGTGGGTAAACTGTGTTGACCGCCTGACCATAATACATGCAGTGCATTATTATCGGCATTAAAGCCTTGTCCTTGAATGGCAACATCATTGGCTGCAATCATATCAAGGTTTTTGCGCTCCAGTTTGCCTTGGGCATACTCAATTACATTACTGGTTTCAGCCGCGAATCCTACCGTAAATGGTTTGTGTTTTAAATTGGCGACACTCGCTAAAATATCGGGATTGCGAGTCAGTTGTAACAGCATAGTTTCAGTTGATTTCTTTATTTTATCTGTAGCGATTTGCTCTACTTTATAGTCGGCTACCGCAGCACAACCAATAAAGATATCTTGCTCTTTGATCTCAGACATGACTGCTTCGAGCATATTCTCTGCGCTATCTACCACAATACGATTAACTTTTTCAGGTGCATTGAGGTTCACTGGGCCAGAAACTAACGTGACATTAGCACCGAGAGCTTGTGCGGCATGAGCAATGGCATATCCCATTTTTCCGGAGCTGTGGTTAGACAAATAACGAACAGGATCGATAGCTTCACGAGTTGGACCCGCTGTGATCATCACATTCTTGCCCTGAAGTGAAAGTGATTGTGCTGTAGAAAAGAAATCAATCGCCATTGAAGTGATTTCCAATGGTTCAAGCATTCTGCCTGGGCCTACTTCTCCGCAAGCCTGACTGCCGGATGCTGGTCCCCAAACGTGTGTATTTCGCTGTTGTAATACTGTTAAATTGCTTTGAGTCGCTTCGTGCACATACATTTGCTGATTCATCGCTGGGCAAATAGCTACGGGTGACTCAGTTGCGATACATAAGGTGGTGATCAGCTCATCTGCCATGCCTGCCGTGAGTCTGGCGATAAAATTCGCAGTAGCTGGCGCTATGATGATTAAATCAGCCCATCTTGCTAGCTCGATGTGTCCCATTGCTGCCTCCGCAGATGGATCGAGTAAGCTGTCAGAAACAGGGTAGCCAGATAACGCTTGTAAAGTTAACGGAGTAATAAACTCTTTTGCACTTTGGCTCATGACTACGCGAACATCAGCACCTTGCTCTTTCAGCTTTCTTACTAAATCAGCGCTTTTATAGGCGGCGATTCCACCGCAGATCCCAACGAGTATTTTTTTATGGCTCAGCTTCATGTAAGTGTTCACTAACAAAAGAATATGGATAACCATATCATAGACTCAAAATGCCCTCAAAGTATTGAAATTCCCTTGAGTCACTTAGTTGAAGTTATAGCAATTCTGATTTTTGAATAATAGACTTGATTCCTATTGTGTTGTTTATTAGATGATTTTTGACATAATGGTTTTACTTATCACCTATGATCAAGGATGAATATGGGGATTAACCACTGGCCAGAAGGAGAAGGGCCAAGAGAAAAACTTCTAGAGTCGGGAGCGACTCGATTATCCGATGCTGAATTATTGGCCATTATTTTACGTAATGGCAATAAAAATATGGATGCGGTGGAATTGGCGCGGCATCTTATTCAAGAATTTGGTGGCTTAAGGCAATTATTCTCCGCTTCATTCAAACAGATGTGTCGACTTCCGGGTGTCGGACCTGTAAAATACGCGCAGTTGCAAACTGTGGCTGAACTGTCAACGCGTTTAGCGCAACAAAGTTTGCATCGAGGTCCCGTATTATCCAGTCCCGACATTACTCGTGATTATTTAATACGTCAGTTATCGGATCGGAATTATGAAGTTTTTGCCGTGCTGTTGTTGGATAGCCAGCACCGAGTCATTCAATTTGTTGAATTATTCCGCGGCACAATAAATGCGGCATCAGTGTATCCTAGGGAAATCATAGGATTGGTGCTTGAAAAAAACGCAGCAGCTGTGATTGTTTGTCATAATCACCCTTCTGGGGTGGCGGAGCCGAGTCAGGCCGATAAGCGCATCACTGAGCGCATTCATTCTGCCTTATCTACCATAGACGTAGCTTTGCTCGATCATCTGGTAGTAGGTGACAGAGACATCGTATCGTTTGCTGAACGTGGATGGCTCTAAAATAAGGCGAATGTGGTGAAATTAACCAAGAAAACGAAAAATTCTTGATCTCACCCTATGAATCGTGTATAAAATGCGCCCTCTTTGTGCCTCGGGCGACGGCCATACGAGGCACATAAATGCTCGAGCGTTAAAATTGTTTTTTGGAGAAGATTGACATGTCAAGAGTATGCCAAGTAACTGGCAAGCGTCCGATGGTTGGTAACAATCGCTCGCACGCAAAAAACGCGACTCGTCGCCGCTTTTTGCCGAACCTACAAAGCCACCGTTTCTGGTTAGAATCAGAAAAGCGCTTTGTAAAATTACGTGTATCTACTAAAGGTATGCGCATCATCGATAAGAAAGGTATCGAAGTTGTTGTTGCTGAACTTCGTAACCGTGGCGAGAAGGTGTAATAAAAAATGGCTAAAGCTAAAGGTAATCGCGAGAAGATCAAGTTAGTTTCAAGCGCTAAAACTGGTCATTTCTACACGACTGAAAAGAACAAGCGTAACATGCCTGAGAAAATGGAAATCAAAAAATTTGATCCAGTAGTTCGCAAGCACGTTATCTACAAAGAAGCAAAAATTAAATAATTTGTTTTTTTGATGTGTTCTAAAGCCTCGACATTGTTCGAGGCTTTTTTTTATCTAAAATTTTGGTAAGGTGATTATATCTGTTAGGCACAAAAAGGACTTATGCCATGGATCCTATCTCACTTTCTCTCGCTCCTCTGAGCACTATGGGCATTATTTGGTTCGTAGGCCTGTTTGTTCTTCTCTGGTATGTATTAATGAAAACGTCTTCTGCAGACGGCTTTTTCAAGTATTTATGGGTACTGCCAATTGTCGCGCTGATAAGTGCATTAGGTTATACCTTTGTGAATACTTGGAGTTCAGAGCTTAAAATCGAAGAGCAGCAACTTACTCTGTCTGTGCCTTTTTATGGCCACTCATGGTCGATAACTGAAGTGAATTGGTCGAAGGTGCAATTGGTGGATCTAACCCAATCTTCAGAAATAGAAATCAGTCATCGTGAGAATGGTGTGGGCTTGCCTGAATTTAAATTGGGTTACTTTCGTTTAAAGCAAGCTTTTGACGGTAAAACCACAGCTTTGTTAGCGATTACGGAACCGCATTATGTATTGGTTTTACCGACAGATAATCTAGTGGTAATGGTAAGCCTTAAGCATCCCCAACAAGCACTACTTCTGTTGTCGCCGTTTACGAACGAGAAGCAGATCTGATACAAAAACGATCAGCGCAAGCCAAATAAAGCCAAAGGTGGTGGCTTTTTCTGGGGTAAAGGGTTCGTGATACAAAAAGGTCGCCAAAATAAACATCAAACTAGGACCTATATATTGAAAAAAGCCCAGCATGGATAAGGGAATACGAATTGCAGCACCTGCAAAGCATAATAAAGGGATTGAAGTGACGATGCCTGCTAGGAGTAAAATGATGTTGGTTTGCAGAGGGTGGTCCATAAATACTATGCCCTCAACGAAAAATTGATAGCTGATATACAGAAGTACGATAGGCAGTAAGAGGGCGGTTTCAACCAATAGACCTGTTTTTGCATCAACATTCGCTTTTTTGCGTACAAGGCCATAAATGGCAAACGAGCTGGCTAATGCAATTGAAACGATGGGGATAGAGCCGAATGAAATCAGCTGGATCAATACTCCTATCACGGCGAGGGCAACTGCCAACCATTGTAGCTTTCGTAATCGCTCACCGAGAAACAGCATACCCAATACCACATTAAACAGTGGATTAATAAAATAACCGAGACTGGCATCGAGCATATGCTCATTATTAACGGCCCAGATAAACAATAGCCAGTTGAAAGCTATTAGGACAGATGTGCAGCTCAATACTTGCAATTTTTTAGGGGTGCGAAATAGCTGCCTAAAATGGTTAAATCCACCCATAAATGACATCAACAACACCATAAATACAAATGACCAAACGACTCTATGTAAAAGGATTTCAGTTGCGGGAATCGTTTCGATTAATTTGAAGTACATAGGGGCGATACCCCATAAAACATAGGCACAAATCGCCAACGCGATCCCTTTTTGATGTTCGTTATGAGTCATGAATGATAGCAATGGTGGAAAAGAACGTGAATTGTATGTGTGACTGAGATCAAAGTCGACGAAAAATAATTTCTCAAGACAAGATAGTGGTAGTTGATTAGAATATGTTTTTTGCACTTTTAGTCAGCATACATGGAAACAGTCGAACAATTGGAAACTGCCTGCCCTCTTCACTCTTGCTTGTCTCAAGTTTTTGGCTATCGTTCGTTCCGAGAAGGACAACAATCGGTCATTGAACGCGTTCTGCAGGGAAAGGATGTAATGGCGATTATGCCAACAGGAGGAGGTAAGAGTTTATGTTATCAAGTACCCGCTTTACTGCTTCCAGGGCTTACCATTGTGGTTTCTCCTCTGATTTCATTAATGAAAGATCAAGTAGACAGTTTGTTGCAAACAGGAGTTGCAGCAGCGTACTTGAATTCGTCACTTGATCGTGAGCAGATCAGCGATATTTTCAGGCGCTTAAATCAAGGTGAAATTAAACTGTTATACGTCTCGCCAGAGCGATTAATGAATGGTGATTTATTAGAGCGTCTTTCAAACCTTACTATCAGTTTATTTGCCATTGATGAAGCTCATTGCATCAGCCAATGGGGACATGATTTTAGACCCGAATATGCCGAACTAGGACAATTAAAACAGCGTTTCCCACATATTCCATTGATTGCGCTTACTGCGACGGCTGATAAAGCGACACGGCAAAGTATTTGCGAGCGCTTGAACATACAGCCTTTTGAGTGGCTTTCCAGTTTTGACCGTCCCAATATCCGTTATACGGTTGTAGAGAAGTTGAATGCCTCTCAGCAATTGCGTCAGTTTATTAGTACCCAACAAGGCAATAGTGGCATTGTTTATTGTTCATCCCGCCGGCGGGTCGATGAAGTGGCAGATAGGTTAACTTCGCAAGGGATCAAAGCGAAAGCCTACCATGCTGGGATGACGACTCAAGAGCGTGCCGAGGTTCAAGAAGGATTCCTTAAAGATCACGTCGATGTCGTTGTTGCCACTGTCGCTTTTGGGATGGGGATCAATAAATCGAATGTACGTTTTGTAGTGCACTATGACATCCCCAAGAGCATCGAATCCTATTATCAAGAAACGGGGCGAGCAGGGCGTGATGGTTTGGAAGCCGAAGCCTTTATGCTGTTTGATCCAGCTGATATTGGGCGAGTGCAGCACTTAATTGAGCAGTCGCCCTCACCAAGCCAGCAGCAGGTAGATAGACATAAGTTACATTCCATGGCGGCCTTTGCTGAAGCCCAAACCTGTCGTAGGCAAGTGTTGTTACATTATTTTGGGGAACAAGCGAATGAGCCATGCGGTAACTGTGATGTGTGTTTAGATCCACCTAAGCAATATGATGGAACCGAAGATGCGCAAAAAGTTCTATCTTGCATTTATCGGATCAAACAGGGCTATGGTGTCAATTACCTAATCGATGTACTCAGAGGGTCACAATCTCAATTGGTTGTAGAACGTGGGCATCAAACCTTGAGTACATGGGGAATTGGTAAAGACAAAAGCCATGAACATTGGCTGAGTATTACTCGTCAGTTGATCCATTTAGGTCTAGTGACTCAAGATATTACTCGTGGTTCAGCCGTTATACTTAACCCCAGTGCTAGAGCAGTATTAAAAGGCGAGCAAGCGCTACAACTTGCGGTTCCTCGAATGCAAGTCAAACCTGTTACGCGTAAGTCGAAGACAGCTAGTCGCGCACCACAGCATTATGATAGGCAGTTGTTTGCTAAGCTGAAATTATTACGACGTAAGTTGGCAGACGAATTAGAAATTCCACCTTATTTGGTATTCAGTGATGCTAGCTTAGCAGAGATGGCAGCAAATATGCCGACAACAGAACAGCAGTTTTTAGCCATTAATGGTGTCGGCGCGAGAAAGCTGGAGCGCTTTGGCTCTGATTTTATCGATGAAATTCAATCGTTTTTGACTGAAAGTGTATGTTGAGACTTAATAACCTCAGCTCTGCATAAGCAACCTCTACAGCACAGCTACTTATGCGTATTTCTGTGTTAGAACAGCCCGAAATAGACCTGCTATTACGAACTGTTCTGCCTTGAACTACACAAAATTAGCAGTACTGTAGATAAAAAATTAATGTTTGTAGTGTAAATCAGAATGTTATGGGTTTCGTTATACAGAGCTGAGGTTAAATAGCTAACATATCGGTCTGATCATCTTTGATTTCTCGGCGCTGGATTTGTGAAAGTCTCTCTAGATAAGCACGTTTGATTAGCGAGTCTAAATTATCAAAAGATTTAAATGTACTCAGACCAAAGGTGAGTTTATTTAATTCATTTGGCAAGCTGTATGAGATCTGACGAATGATTTTATAGCCTGTGGTATTGTTGACTTTAGGTAACAAAACCACCCATTCATCTTGTTCATGCTCTAGCAATAGATCTCCATCACGTAGTACATCGTGAATGGCTTCTAAAGCCTGAATTTTTTCTGTTTCTGAAAGAGGCTTCATATTGGTCACTAAGGCTGTAACTGTGTGACTATGACGTTTGGCTTTTTTCAGCATATTAGTAGCTCTTAGTTCCAGAGGCTCTAGTCGTTTTTCTTGCTGAGCTTTTTTAGAAATATGCTGCTTACGTTGAAAAAAGAAGACTAATCCAATCAGAAAACCTAAGAGGCTAACTGCAACCAAAATAATGATCACGGCTTGGGTTACGGTCAAAAATGGCTGGTCATTTTTAGTGTTTGCCATATTGTTTTGATGGTTTAATGAGGTTTGGCGATCTAATCGAGCTTTGTATTGAATGAGACGAGCATTGCTTGTTTTTTTATTTGCATGTTTAGCTGACTCATGAGCTTTATTTAAGAACTCATAAGCTTCTTTATAATTATTTTGAGAAAGATAATATTTTTTTAAAACCAAATAAAAGTATTCGAGATCACCATGTAATTTCAGTTCAATGGCTTTAGGAATAATTTCATTCATAATTCCTAATGCCTTAGTGTGTTGATTTTGATCAAAAAGAATTTGAGCATACAGCCGCTTTGCACGTAATAAGTATATAGTTCTGTGGCTTTTGGTGAATAAATTAATGCTTATGTGTAAATAGTTAATTGCTTGCTCAAAATTTTTAAAATCTCTTTCTAATGAGCCGACGATAACATACGCCCATGCAATATCTTGAGGGGAATCAAGGTCCACTAGTCCTTCTTTGGCTAATTGAAGGTGCCGATAGCTGGTCTCTTTATCTCCATGATCGAAATACATTCTTGAAGCACCAAGGTGGGAATATAGCTCAAGTTTTCCTTTTTTACCTTTAATATCCAATGCCTTATTTATGTATTTGATGCTTCTTTCGGTATCGCCTGTTGAGACTAATAAATTAGCCATAGAAATATATAAATAAGCCTTGGGTGGCCAAAGCCAGTTAGTCTTTTGATTAAATATATCGGGATAAATATCCAGTGCTAGATTGATGTCTTCTAGAGGGGACATATAACTGCCTAAATCTTCTTCCACAATTGAACGAATCCAAAGTGCATGAGTTAATAATTGAGGCTGATAGTATTCTTTTGCTTTATTGATAACAGTATCGAGCAGTGGCAATGCAATTTTGAGGTCACCCATGTTAGCGTGAGCATCAGCCATACATAAATGAAAATAAGGCCTTACTTCCTCTAGGCCTGCGCGCTGTGCTTTCGCTCCAAATAATCGAGCAATATTTATAGCAGCTTTATTTTCACCGAGTTGGGCATAAGTGTGGCATTTTAGAAGTTGTAAGCGAAGTCTTTCTCGAATCGGAGTACTTTCATTTAATTGAAGTTCGAGCGTTTTAATTTGTGATAAGGCGTTTTGAGGAAATTCAAAACTTAATGTAGCCAATTCATCCATTTGTTTCATTGGGTTGCCAAACGCGGCAGGGAGCCAAAGCACCAGCCCGAAAACCCAAATTCGAAAATCCATTTACTACCCCAACTGCTTTTATATTACGCAAATACATTTTTATTTTTACGACCAGCAAGTGTAACAATCTGGAAGAGGTAATTGAATTGTTTTTGTTCAACTGTGCAAGGTTTATCAAAATTTTGTTCAATGAATAAGCCTAATGTGAATATAGATAGGAATGTGAGTTCATAAGGTGTTGCTAACTTAATTCTGAGTAGTATGATTGCGCGCCGTTGAGTTTTTGCTCTAAATAGCGGCGACTTAGCTTATTCATAGAATGTAAATACAGAATTAATGTGAGACAAAATTTTGATCAAATTTAACAAAAGCTTTCTTAGCGCTGCGTTGTATTCAGCAGTTGTGTTGACGAGTAATCACGTATCTGCGGCGGGTTATCAATTAGCGGAATATTCAGCAACAGGCTTAGGAAGAGCTTTTGCTGGTGAAGCTGTAATCGCAGATAATGCGTCAGCCCAAGGGCGTAATCCTGCATTGTTGTCTTCGATTCAAGGTAAAACTGTGTCGATGGGAGCGATTTATGTCAAAACGAATGTACATGTTCCCGGCTCTGTTTCACTCGCGTTAACTCCCGTTGGCGGTAAGTCAATGCCTTTGGGTCGATTTGATGCGAGCGCTAATGATGTTGCAGATAACGCAGCGATACCAAATTTCTATTACAGCAACCAGCTCAATAGTCGTTGGAGTTGGGGGATAGGTATTAGTTCAAATTATGGTTTATCTACAGAAATTCAAGATACTCACGCTGCGGCTTTGTTTGGTCAGAACACATCGATAAAAACTGTCGAGATTAACCCTAATCTGGCTTATCAATTCAGTGATGAATTCGCGATAGGTCTTGGAGTCAGAATTATCCATGCAGAAGGTGAAGTGAACTCGACCGTTCCAGAATGGGTAACGAAATTACCTTTACCTAGGCCTTTACCACTTCCTCCTGTGGGTACCAGTTTGAAACACTTGAAAGGTGATGATGTCAGTTTAGGGTGGAAACTGGGTGTTAAGTGGTCTCTCTCTGCAGAGCATCAATTTGGCTTTGCTTATCATAGTGGTGTTGATCTTACCTTAACAGGTAAAGCTGATGGTTATCTTTATAATCGTGGCAGTAACCAAAGTTTTGATGGTCAAATCCCACTTGAATTGCCAGCTTTTGCAGAAGTATCGGGCATACATCAAGTCACAGATGCTCTGAAAATCCACACTAGCATCAATTGGACTAAGTGGAGTGTATTCGAAGAACTCAGAGCTGAGTTTACCGGAAAAGAAAAACCGTTAAACAGCATAAAGCAACCTATCAGCTATGACAGGTTAAAAGAAGAGCACTTTAAAGATAACTGGCGTTTTGCATTGGGCGGTACTTACCAGTTAAATTCAGCATGGATAGTTAAAGCGGGGGTAGCCCTAGATAAAACGGCAGTATCGAATGAGTATCGAACTACCACTATCCCCGACTCTGATCGCTTATGGTATTCAATTGGTGGGGCTTATCAAGCGAATGAAAAACTGAGTCTTGATTTTGGCGTTACCTATATCAGTTCACATGGTAAAGCGCCAATTAATGAAACGATCCCTTTGCAAACTAGCCTAGGAAAGCTCGCCATTAATTTTGACGGTGAAGCGACAGGTAATGTTTGGTTAGCAGGGGTTCAACTTAACTACAAAATATAGTAATTCGATGCACCCAGCCTCACCATTGTGGGGCTGTATTGACTGCTTGCCGCAATAGTTATTCCTTATTAGAAAATGACTTAAGACCAACATAAATACTGTTGTTCGAATTTTTCAAAATCGTTTTCCGTTTATATTGCTGGTATTCAGGCTAATAGCGATAAACTTAATGAAATTAACACTGGTGATTGAAAGGAAGGGAGTTGTTCTAAAAGTAGCGTTATTAAAAGAAGAAAATTGCTAACAAGGAACATTGTAATACTTGCCCTGCTTAGATTTGACCATATTTTCAATATCATGCTAGATGTGAAGACTTCTTGACAATTCTTGTCAACTATCCCTAAACTTAGCTGTGGTGGGAAATTGTGGATATTTGTGGACAAGGATGGGAAAACGTGTTTTCAGGAGCCAGCAGTGTCAACTTAGATAGCAAGGGACGGATCGCGATGCCAACGCGGTACAGAGAGCTATTGCGCGTTGAATCTGAAGGCAAATTTGTTATCACGGTAGACATTCAATCTACTTGTCTATTGCTTTATCCCATTCACGAATGGCACAAAATTGAAGCCAAATTATTGTTGCTGTCAGATACTCAGCAAACAGAACGAGCATTGAAACGCCTGTTACTGGGCCATGCGCATGAATGCGAGATGGACGGCAACGGGCGTTTGTTATTACCCCAGACATTAAGAAAATACGCAGGGTTAGAGAAACATGCAATGTTGGTGGGGCAATTGAATAAATTTGAGCTATGGGATGAGTTATCGTGGCAGCAACTTATCGACGAAAGCAAACAAGTGATTACCAATGAAAACCTAGCCAATAGTGAAAGGCTGTCAGAGTTTTCATTGTAAAAAAGAGAACAATATGACAGAAGTATTTGACCATGTGTCAGTGTTATTAAAAGAAACCGTTGATGGCTTGAATATTAAGCCTGATGGGATTTATATCGATGGCACGTTTGGTCGAGGTGGGCACTCAGGACTGATTTTGTCTCAGCTTGGAGATGAAGGTCGTTTAATTGCTATCGATCGTGATCCTCAGGCGATCGAAGCTGCCAAAAAGTATGAGGCTGATCCAAGATTTGAAATTGTTCATGGTGGTTTTGGTCAATTAGCCGAATATATTGCAGCGAAAGAGCTGGTGGGTCAAATTGACGGCGTTTTATTGGATCTAGGAGTATCGTCACCTCAGCTTGATGATGCTGAGCGAGGATTCAGTTTTTTGCGTGATGGACCACTTGATATGCGTATGGACAATAGCCAAGGAGAAACGGCGGCACAGTGGTTAGCAAGAGCTGAAATTGAAGATATGGCATGGGTGTTTAAAACCTATGGTGAAGAAAAAAATTCGCGCCATATAGCGCGTTGTATCGTAGCTGACCGTGAAAAAACACCGTTTTTACGCACAAAAGAATTAGCGGACCTTATCTACCGCATAACTAAGAAAAAAGAAAAGAATAAGCATCCCGCAACACGAGTGTTTCAGGCGATACGAATTTATATAAACAGCGAGCTGGAGCAAATTGATCAAGCTCTAGAAGGAGCGTTAACGGTTCTTGCCCCCGAAGGTCGATTATCTGTTATTAGTTTTCATTCTTTAGAAGACAGGATGGTGAAGCGTTTTATTCGAAGACACAGCCAAGCGGCGGAGGTGCCTTACGGATTACCGGTATCAGAGGCTGAATTAAATAAAAATCGAAAGCTTAAAGCTGTTGGAAAGGCAATGAAACCATCAGCAGCGGAATTGGAACTTAATCCACGTGCACGTAGTTCAGTACTGCGAGTGGCCGAACGCCTACCGTATTAGGAGGGAGGATGGCTAAAGGACAACTGAGCTTACCCCACATTGTATTCCAAGATCTTTGGAATCATAAGTGGGTGTTACTGCTAATGTTGTTTGTGATTTTAAATGCCGTTTCGGTGGTTTATTACAGTTATGCCAGCCGTAAGCTTATCACTGAATGGGATGGGCTCTTGCAGCAACGTGATCAATTGGACGTTGAGTGGCGCAACTTGTTGTTAGAGGAGCAGTCGCAAACGGAGCATAGCCGTATCATTAGGATTGCGACCAAAAAATTGCATATGAAAAGACCGTTACCCAATGAAGAGGTGGTAGTCAAATTACCATGACCAGAGCAGCAAAGCAGAAACAGCAAAAACCTGAACTTATCCACTGGCGATTATATGTGGTGATGGGGTTTGTGTGTCTGCTTTTAGTTAGTTTGCTCGGCCGTGCCGCATACATTCAAGTTGTTGAGCCAGAAAGGCTACGTCATGAGAGCGATATGCGAACATTGCGAACGACCAGCAGTGAAGTACAACGTGGTTTGATTACTGATCGTAATGGTGAGATGTTGGCTGTTAGTGTTCCTGTAAGGGCGGTTTGGGCTGATCCTAAAGTCATTCATGATAACAAAAGCGTTAATGACAGACGTCGATGGCAGGCATTGGCCGATGTATTGCAAATTCAAGAAAATACGCTGTTAGATCGAGTCACATCAAACCCTAAGCGTCGCTTTGTTTATTTAAAGCGGCAAGTGACGCCTGCTGTTGCCGAATATATTAAAAAATTACGCTTAAGAGGCGTGTATTTAAAAGCGGAATCAAGACGTTATTACCCGGCGGGAGAAACAATTGCTCAGTTGGTGGGGATCACTAATATTGATGATGCTGGAATTGAAGGCATTGAACGTGCCTATGATTCATGGTTATCAGGGTCGCCATCCAAAGAGAAAGTTCGTAAATCAAGGGACGGCCACGTTGTTGAGCGTTTGGGTGTCATTGAAGAGGGTGAAAAACCTAACGATTTGGTGCTAAGCATTGACCAACGTATTCAGGCTCTAGCATATCGTGAGTTAAAGAAAGCCACCGAATATTATCAAGCAACTTCAGGATCTGTTGTGGTGTTGGACGTTCATAGTGGGGAAGTCCTTGCTATGGTGAATACGCCATCTTATAACCCAAATTCAAGAGAGAACCTACAAAGCTATCGAATGCGCAATCGTGCGGTCACCGATACTTATGAGCCGGGTTCTACCATCAAGCCTTTTGTAGTTGCCGCGGCATTAGAAGCCGGAGTGGTGAAGCTTGATGAGATTATTCCTACTTCACCTGGCTGGATGAGAATTGGCGGAAGGCAAGTACGTGATTCCAGAAATTATGGTGATATGACGCTAGCCAAGATTTTGCAAAAATCCAGTAACATGGGAGTAAGCAAACTTTCTCTAAGAATGCCTGTAGAACAGCTATTAGGTACTTATCAATCTATGGGACTAGGGAATTACACTGGCATCAATCTAATTGGTGAGAGTGCAGGGCTAATCAGAGAACAACATAGATGGTCTGATTTTGAACGGGCGACGCTTTCTTTTGGTTACGGGTTAACCTCTACGCCACTACAGTTGGCTAGAATGTACGCCACACTTGGTAGTGGCGGAGTTTTACGTCCTGTATCGGTATTAAAATTAAAAAAAATACCCGAGGGTGAGCGTATTCTTGACCAAAAAATTGCTAATGAACTCATCAAAATGATGGTTGGAGTGACTGAGAGAGGTGGAACGGCCTTGCAAGCTCATATTGATGGTTACCCTGTTGCTGGCAAAACGGGTACCAGTCGCAAAGCTGTGGCTGGTGGTTATGGTGATGATTATGTCGCACTGTTTGCAGGAGTTGCACCAGCCAATAATCCAAGGTTGGCAATCTCTGTGGTGATCAATGATCCAAAAAGCGATCATTACTATGGTGGTGATGTTGCAGCGCCCGTATTTGCTAAAGTGATGTCAGCTTCTTTACAAATGCTTAATGTTGAACCTATTAGCCCACAAGAACAGTCTAGATTAGCCGCTTATACAAGAGGAGTGCGATGATGCAAATTAAAGATCTTCTTGCTCCTTGGTTCCACTATTCGGGTGATGAAACGTTTAATGAGTTAACGATAGACAGTCGTCAGATAAATTCTGGTGACGTTTTTGTTGCCATTCCTGGGCACCAAGTAGATGGCCGGGATTTCATTCAGCGAGCTTTTTTTCAAGGGGCGGTAGCTGTGATTGCTCATACTGATGATCCTGAACAACATGGCGTGCAAACAATGACTCCTGCAGGGCCTATCGTTTATTTTTCACACCTACCTGGACAGTTATCTGCACTGGCTTTTCAGCGATATCCTGTTGATAAAACAAAGATGAAAATCGTTGGGGTTACAGGAACAAACGGTAAGACCACTGTCACCCAATTAATTGCTCAATTAGTTACGAATCTTGGCGGTAAAGCTGCTGTGATGGGGACGGTTGGTAACGGGGGTTGGGGACAACTTCGTGAAAGTGATAATACGACATCAGATGCCATCACGACTCTTAAACAATTGCATGAGTTTCAACAACAGGGTGTAGAGCTTTGTGCCATGGAGGTTTCCAGTCATGGTCTAGTGCAACATCGAATTGATGCTGTGCCATTTAGCAGCGCGCTAATGAACAATTTAAGTCGAGATCACCTTGATTACCATGGTGATATGACTAATTATGCTGCTGCGAAACGCCGCTTGTTTCAATTTCCTGAATTAGAACATCGTTTGATGAACCTCGATGATAACGTTGCGTTATCTTGGCATACCGAGCATGAATTTATTGACAGTGTTGGCTTTAGTATCCATCCATCTGTCAGTGCCAGTTATCAAGTGAGTGATATCGAATATCACAACACTGGTGTGACGGCAAAATTGGTTTGCCCTCATGGCCAGGGAACAATTGATTCTCCCTTACTTGCTGAATTTAACTTGTCTAACGTGCTTGCTGCATTAGCGCTCTTACTCGAAGAAGGTTACCCATTTGAGCCGTTATTGGCACAAGTATCTAAGTTAGAGCCTGCTAAAGGAAGAATGGAATGCTTTGATCATCAAGGGATCACTGTAGTGGTGGATTATGCCCATACACCAGACGCATTAGAGCAAGCATTAAAAGCCCTGACAAGCCATTGCCAAGAACAATTATGGTGTGTGTTTGGTTGTGGGGGAGATAGAGACAAAGGGAAACGTCCGCAAATGGCTGAAGCAGCTGAGCGTTATGCGCAACGAGTAGTGATCACCAGTGACAACCCTCGAACTGAAAGCCCAACGTCCATTATTGAGGACATCGTTACAGGATTAACACAGCCTCAAATTGCGCATATTGAGCCAGACAGACAAACAGCCATTAAGTTTGCATTATCTCATGCACAAGCTGGAGATATAGTGATGTTGGCAGGGAAAGGACATGAGACTTACCAAGAAATCAAAGGCATAAAGCACAGTTATGATGAGCGCGCTTTAGTGGGAGCATTAGTAGGAGCTTCAGCATGATAACACTTACTTTAACAGAAGTGGCTGAAGCGATTAATGCTCGTTTAATTGGTGAGGATGCGTCTATTTCAGCAGTTAGTACGGATACTCGGCAGATAAAAGCAGACTGTCTGTTTATTGCCCTTATTGGGGAACGTTTTAATGCCCATGATTTTATCGATACTGCCGTAGCTAATGGTGTTAAAGCGGTATTGGTTTCAAAGCCGTTGAATGCTTCGGTGCCACAACTCATTGTTGAAGATACTCGTATCGCACTTGGTTTGTTGGGGGCTTATGTTCGATCAAAGCTCGACGTGATTACAGTGGCTATTACTGGGTCTAATGGCAAAACCAGCGTGAAAGAGATGCTGGCCACTATTCTTAAACAATCTCATCAAGTGTTATATACCGCAGGTAATTTTAATAATGATATTGGCGCTCCGCTCACCTTGCTGCGTTTGACAGAAAACGATCAGTACGGCGTGTTTGAGTTAGGGGCCAATCATAAAGGTGAAATTGATTATACGTCAGCGTTGGTTAAGCCTAGTGTGGCACTGGTCAATAATGTTGGAGAAGCGCATATTGAAGGTTTTGGCTCGATAGATGATGTTGCTATTGCTAAATCTGAAATATATCAACACCTGACGAATGACGGAATTGCCATCATTAATGCTGATGATGCTTATGTTGATCACTTTAAAAAGGTTGCGCAAAACCACAAACAACTTTGTTTTGGTATCAATCACGATGCAAACGTGAAAGCCACTGACATTCGCTCTAATGAATTCGGCCAATACCAGTTTATTTTATGTTACCTACAGCAAAGGCTTGAGATACAACTGCCGTTATGCGGTAAACATCATGTTCATAATGCGTTGGCGGCCTCCTCAATGGCAATCGCATTAGGCATCTCGTTAGCAGACATATCTGCTGGCTTACATCGGGTCAGTGCCGTGGATGGACGAATGCAGCCTCACCAAATTGAGCATGTACAGCTCATTGATGACAGTTATAATGCCAACCCTTCTTCTGTTAGAGCCGCCATTGATTGGTTGGGACAACAGCAGGGTGATCAGATATTAGTATTGGGAGATTTCTCTGAGTTAGGGGCAAATACAGAGCAACTGCATAGAGATATTGGTGAATACGCCAAGAGCAATCATATCAATGATGTGTTGACCTTAGGTGATAAAAGCCAAGCAACTTCAGAACAGTTTGGTGGGAAACACTTTACCCAATTACAAGCTTTAGTAGATACCTTGCAAGAAAGAATAAATCAACAACAAACAGCAATGACGATTTTAGTAAAGGGCTCACGCAGCGCGGCAATGGAGCGGGTGGTGAATTCGATAAAAGGCGCTTATGAGCGTGGGGAGTGGAAGTAAATGCTGGTTTATCTAGCGGAGTATTTAACCCAGTTTTATTCAGGGTTTCATGTCTTTTCTTATTTGACATTGAGAGCAATTTTAGGGCTATTAACAGCACTGTTATTTAGCTTATGGCTAGGCCCAAAACTAATTGAACGCTTGCAATTAATGCAGATTGGTCAAGTAGTACGTAATGATGGTCCGGAGTCGCACTTTAGTAAACGTGGCACTCCGACTATGGGAGGTTTACTGATATTATTTGGTATTTTTGCCAGTGCGTTACTTTGGGGAGACTTGGACAATCACTATGTATTAGTAACTCTGTTTGTGTTGGCAAGTTTCGGTGCGATTGGCTTTTTGGACGATTACCGAAAAGTGGTAAGAAAAGATCCAAAGGGCTTGATTGCGAGATGGAAGTATATTTTTCAGTCCATTGCTGCATTAGTTGTAGCATTTTTCCTGTACTTTAATGCTTCTTCGCCAGGTGAAACCCAATTGGTGGTGCCATTTTTTAAAGACATTATGCCACAATTAGGTGCTTTCTTTATTGTGCTGGCTTATTTCACCATTGTTGGGTCGAGTAATGCAGTAAACCTTACTGATGGATTGGATGGGTTGGCCATTATGCCTACTGTCATGGTGGCTGCTGCATTTGCATTAATCGCTTACTTATCTGGTCATACTGGGTTTGCGCATTACTTGCATATTCCTTACCTACCCGGAGCGGGTGAACTAGTGATTGTATGTACCGCTATTGTGGGAGCCGGATTAGGATTCCTCTGGTTTAACACATATCCGGCTCAAGTTTTTATGGGAGATGTAGGCTCACTATCTCTTGGAGCAGCACTGGGTGTGATTGCTGTATTGGTCAGACAAGAAATATTGTTAGTGATCATGGGCGGGGTATTTGTGATGGAAACCTTGTCGGTGATCTTACAGGTCGGCTCTTATAAGTTACGTGGACAACGTATTTTTAGAATGGCGCCTATCCACCATCATTACGAATTGAAAGGTTGGCCAGAACCTAGAGTGATTGTACGTTTTTGGATCATTTCTTTGTTCTTGGTCATGTTAGGTTTGGCCACATTAAAACTCAGATAAGACATTAGGGTAATACAATGAAACAGCCACACACGCACATAGTATTAGGAATGGGAGCCACAGGGCTTTCAATCGTGCGTTATTTGCTAAAACAAGGCATTACCCCTTGTGTCATGGACAACCGTGCCGTGCCGCCTGGACTTGAATCTTTGATTAATGAGTTCCCAACAGTGGGCGTGATTGTTGGTAAGTTTGACCAGGATATGTTGATACAAGCCCAGCAGATCATTATCAGCCCTGGCGTATCAGCATCAACTCCAGAAGTGAAAACCGCCAAAAATTTAGGGGTGGAGGTAGTGGGCGATATCGAACTATTTGCTCGAGCTATTGAAACTACTGAAGCTAAAGTGATTGGTATTACGGGGTCGAATGGTAAGTCCACCGTCACCACCTTGGTGGGCGATATGGCTAAGCGTAGCGGTATAAACGTAGCTGTTGGCGGTAACCTTGGTACTCCAGCACTGGACTTGCTTGAGCAAGAAGCAGATCTTTATGTATTAGAGTTAAGCAGTTTTCAATTAGAAACCACAATAAGCCTAAACTGCCTTGCTGCAACGTGCTTGAACATTTCACACGATCATATGGATAGGTATCTGACATTTGATAGCTATCGTAAGACTAAGCTGAAATTATTTGATCAAACTCAGCATCAAGTCATCAACAGACATGATTTTCAAGCGCACCCGCTTAATCCAAATCATATGATCAGTTTTGGCTTAGATAAGCCAGATCCTCAGCAATGGGGGATCGTGGATGATCAGTTATGTCATGGTGATGAAACCATCATGCGCACCAATGAAGCTGCTGCTCTAGGCCGTCATAATCAAGCAAATATCCTGGCTGCGATGGCATTAGCTCAGATAGCCGGTGTAAACAAGTCTGCGATGATAGAAGCGGCTAGTCAGTTTGAAGGACTATCTCATCGTTGTGAGAATATTGCTCAATATAATGGGGTCACCTTTATTGATGATTCAAAGGCGACCAATGTCGGGGCCGTCGTAGCTGCCATTGACGGACTCCACAATGATGATGGCGATATCATACTGATTGCTGGAGGGGACGCTAAAAAAGCTGATCTGTATCCGCTGAAAGCCCAACTGGAACGAGTTAAAGTTACCATTTTATTTGGCCAAGATGCCGAAGATTTAGCGAAGCTGACTGAAAAACACAAAATTGTTGGTGACATGAAGCAGGCCGTATCCTATGCCATAGAGCAGGCAAAAGATAAAGATATCGTATTGTTATCCCCTGCATGTGCCAGTACCGATATGTATACCAATTTTGTTGAGCGTGGAAACGACTTTAAACAAAAGGTGCTTGAACACTATGGCGAGCACTGAAAAGCAGCTTAACTTATTTGGCACAGAGGTCTCTTGGTCATGGCCTAAGAGGTGGTTTGATGATCGCAGGCCCGGACATCAACTCTATGACAGAGCATTATTGCTTTCGATCATTAGTTTATTTGGTTTTGGGTTTGTTATGGTGATGTCAGCTTCAATGCCAGAAGCTGAAAGTTTAACTGGAAATCCATACCAGTTTGTTAGCCGACATGTATTGTACCTTGCAGGATGTTTAGTCATCTCTTTGGTGGTGCTTAGCGTGGAAATGCAGGTTTGGCAAAAGCTGAGTCCGTGGATGTTAATTGCCGTTTTGCTAGGGCTTATCGCGGTATTATTGATTGGTCATAATGTTAACGGTGCAACGCGTTGGTTAAAGTTAGGCCCAATCAGAATACAAGTCGCTGAGGTGGCGAAACTGGCGTTTAGCGTTTATTTAGCTGGATATTTAGTCAGGCGTAATACAGAAGTTCGTAACCACATATTCGGTTTTATTAAGCCAATAGTGGTTTTGGGTGCCTATGCGGTATTAATCCTTTTGCAGCCAGATTTAGGGTCAGTCGTTGTACTGTTCGTTATCACAGTGAGTTTATTGTGGTTAGCAGGAGCGAGGTTACAAGACTTCTTTCTCCTTATTATGACTGGAATCGGGCTGTTTGTTGTATTGGTTATTACAGCGCCATATCGTATGCGGCGGGTTACTTCGTTTTTAAACCCGTGGGATGACCCGTTTGGAGCGGGTTATCAGTTAACTCAATCGCTGATGGCTTATGGTCGTGGTGGCTGGTTAGGACAAGGCTTAGGTAATAGCATTCAAAAATTGGAATACCTGCCAGAAGCTCATACCGACTTTATCTTTGCCGTTATTGGTGAGGAACTTGGCTTTATTGGGATTGTATTGGTATTGCTGGTGATGTTTTTTATCACATTTAGAGCAATAAAATTAGGCAGTACATGTCTAACGGTTAATAAAGCATTCGAGGGTTACTTAGCTTATGCCATTGGGATTTGGATTTGTTTTCAAACCGTAGTAAATGTTGGTGCCAGTATCGGGATGTTGCCAACGAAAGGACTAACGTTACCGTTTATCAGTTTTGGTGGTAGTAGTTTATGGGTAATGACGGCGGCGGGCATGATGCTGTTAAGGATTGATCATGAAGTACGGTTGGACAAAACACAAGCAGTCCAACGGCGAGGAAGTGCATGACAACAGTGAACGAAACAAATAACGAAACAGAAAAAAAGCGCATTTTAGTCATGGCTGGTGGAACTGGCGGTCATGTATTTCCTGCTTTAGCTGTCGCTAAGAAGTTGGCAAATGAAGGTTGGGAAGTACTTTGGCTCGGTACTGCTGAACGAATGGAAGCTAAGTTGGTTCCACAGCACGGCTTTAATATTAGGTTTATTGATATTAAAGGTGTTCGTGGTAACGGTATCATTAGAAAGTTAATGGCACCAATAAAAATAATTAAGGCAATCGCTCAAGCGAGGGCGGTGATTAAAGAGTTTCAACCCGATGTCGTTATGGGGATGGGTGGCTTTGCTAGTGGACCTGGTGGTGTCGCGGCTAAATTGTGTGGCATACCTTTGGTTTTACATGAGCAAAATGCGATACCCGGGATGACCAATAGATTGCTATCGAAAATTGCGACTAAAGTGTTATGTGCTTTTAAAAACACTTTTGAACCATCGGTGAATGCAGAAGTCGTTGGTAATCCAATCAGGGCAGAGTTAGAAAGCCTGAGGGATGAGCCATCCAATATAAATGATAACGCCTTTAAAGTGTTGATTGTCGGTGGCAGTTTAGGAGCAGGTATTTTTAATGAGAGAATGCCGTTAATTGCAGCTGAATTAAGTCGCACTTATTCCGTCACATTTTGGCATCAGGTTGGTAAAGGTAATTTATCAACCGTGACTAAGGCTTATCAAAAACACCAACAGCAAGATTCAGTTCAAGTCGCTGAGTTTATTGATGACATGCAAGCGGCCTATCAATGGGCCGATGTAGTGATTTGTCGAGCTGGAGCGTTAACCGTGTCTGAGTTAGCGATGGTTGGGAAACCGAGTATTTTGGTTCCTTATCCGCATGCGGTTGATGATCACCAAACAGTAAATGCTAAGGTGCTGGTTGATGCTGGCGGGGCATTTTTGTTACCACAGCCTATCGCATCGGTTGATCTGTTTGTTGAGAAATTAAGCCTGTTAGCAGAAAACAAAGCTGAGTTAGCAGGGATGAGTAAACAAGCGAAGCAAGTTGCTGTAATGAATGCTACTGAGCAGGTTGCTGCAGTGTGTAAAGCACTAACGGAGAAAGAAGTCGCATGACAAATGCAGAAAAACACGCGCAATTACGTAGTCAAATACCAGAAATGCGTCGAATAAAACGCATTCATTTTGTTGGCATCGGTGGTGCTGGCATGGGCGGTATTGCAGAAGTGCTTTTAAATGAAGGTTATGTGATCAGTGGTTCAGATATTGCCACAAATAGAGTAACGGACAGGTTAGCTCAACTAGGAGCTGAGATTACCATTGGCCATTATGAAGAAAACGTCAAGCAGGCCGATGTCGTAGTAGTGTCAACGGCGATTCAAAGTGACAATCCTGAATTGATTGCTGCGCAAGCGTTGAGGATCCCATTGGTGCAGCGTGCTGAAATGTTGGCAGAACTGATGCGATTTAGACATGGTATTGCCATTGCGGGAACTCATGGCAAAACGACCACAACCAGTCTAATCGCCAGTATTTATGCTGAAGCGGAAAAAGATCCAACCTTTGTAATCGGTGGCTTGCTAAACAGCGCGGGAACCAATGCTCGTCTTGGCAGTAGCCGTTACTTGATTGCAGAAGCAGATGAAAGTGACGCTAGCTTTTTACATTTGCAGCCAATGATAGCCGTTATCACTAATATTGAAGCGGATCATATGGACACTTATGAAGGGAACTTTGAAAAGCTAAAATCGGCTTTTATTGAGTTTCTGCATAATTTACCGTTTTATGGCTTAGCGGTTGTATGCATTGATGACCCTGTTATTCGTGAGTTGCTGCCTCAAATAGGCCGTAAAATAGTCACTTATGGTTTCAGTGAAGATGCTGATTACAGAGCCGTGAACTTTGAGCAGCATGGAGCTATCAGTGCGTTTACGGTTCGTCGCTCTGGAAAGAAAGACTTGCAAGTTAAGCTGAATATGCCAGGGAAACATAACGTATTAAATGCATTAGCTTCGATAGCTGTGGCTGAAGAAGATGAGATCATTGAGTCACCAATCGAGAAAGCCCTAGTGGAGTTTCAAGGTATTGGCCGTCGTTTTCAAACACTGGGAGACTTCACTACACCTAAGGGGCAAGTGCTATTAGTTGATGATTATGGTCATCACCCGAGCGAAGTTGCTGCTACGATACAGGCGGCCAGACAAGCCTATCCTGATAAACGTCTAGTGATGGCTTATCAACCGCATCGCTATACTCGTACTCGGGATTTATTTGAAGACTTTGCCGATGTGTTATCTCAAGTAGATAATTTATTGTTATTAGAAGTATATGCCGCTGGAGAAGAACCTATCCCAGGAGCTGATGGTCGTACTTTATGCCGGACAATCCGTCAACGAGGTAAAGTCGACCCAATTTTTGTTAATACCACTGAGCAATTAGCCACGCTATTGCCTGATGTATTGCAAGACAATGATCTCTTGTTAACCCAAGGGGCTGGAAATATTGGTGCGTTGTCGAAAGAATTAGTAAAAACTGAGCTGGGTTTTTCGTTGATTAAGGACGAATAATCTTCATAATACGGCGTTTATCAGCAGGTATGCCATGCTACAACAGTATTGGACTGACAGTGAGAATAGAAAGTGGCTTGGAGTGACTCAGGCTTGAAATGGAGAGAAAATTACCAAGATTACAAAGAAAGACTGACGAACGTGAATTGGTATTTTGTTGGTGGTCTTTTCTTTCTATTGCTTGTGATCTTCGGATTCTCGCTGACAGGATGGAAACTTGCAAAGTTAGTTAACGATGCGAAACAAGTACCGATCGATGCGGTTGTTGTAAAAGGAGAGCGTCACTATCTGACAGATAGTGAGATACAAGTGTCACTAAAAAGTTTGCTAAGTCGTAGTTTTTTTAGTGCCAATGTAACTCAAGTACAAAAGGCGCTCGAAGCGTTGCCATGGGTGTATCGCGCTTCGGTTAAACGTGAATGGCCGTCAAAATTGAAGGTTTATATACAAGAACAACAAGTATTAGCTCACTGGAATGGTAATCAGTGGATAAACAAACAAGGTGATGTGTTTCAAGCAGTAGTGCCTAAACACATACAAATGAAGCCCTTACCATACCTGTATGGGCCAGATGAAGAGGCAAAGGATATGCTCACAAGTTATCATCAGCTAAGAAAGTTATTAGCTATAAATGGATTTCAGTTAGAGCAACTGACCCTTACACCAAGACGTGCTTGGCAAGTGAAATTAGCAAATGGTGTAGAGCTGTATCTTGGGCGAGAAGATAAAATGCGCCGAGTGCAGCGATTTATTGATGTGTATCCAACCTTAAAAAGGGAAAACAAGCCGATCGCTCATGTAGATTTACGGTATGATACAGGATTAGCCGTTGGCTGGGAAAAAGAACAAAGTGAGAATCGATAACTCATGACCAAAAACCTAGAAAGAAATTTAATTGTTGGGTTGGACATAGGAACCTCAAAGGTGGCAGTGATCATTGGGGAAGTATTGCCCGATGGCGAAATTACTGTAGTGGGTGTCGGTAATCATCCATCTAGAGGAATGGATAAAGGCGGGGTTAACGACTTAGACTCGATCATCCGCAGTGTTCAGCGTTCGTTAGATCAGGCTGAGCTGATGGCTGATTGTCAGGTGACCTCGGTGTATCTCAGCATTTCTGGTAAACACATCTCTTGCCAGAATGAGAACGGTATGGTGTCCATTAATGACGAAGAAGTGACCCAAGAAGATGTAGATAATGTGATTCATACGGCTCGTTCGGTTAAAATACCTACCGAGCGTAGAATTTTGCATGTATTGCCACAGGAATACGCTATTGATGTTCAAGATGGGATAAAAAGCCCAATTGGAATGTCAGGCATGCGGATGGAAGCAAAAGTACATATTGTGACCTGTGCCAATGATATGGCGAAAAATATCACAAAAAGTGTTGAGCGCTGTGGCTTAAAAGTGGATGATCTAGTGTTCTCTGGTATAGCTTCAGCTGATGCCACATTGACTAATGATGAAAAAGACTTAGGGGTATGCTTAGTCGACATTGGTGGTGGTACAACAGATATTGCGGTGTATACCAATGGTGCACTTCGTCACTGTGCTGTCGTTCCTGTGGCAGGAAACCAAGTAAGTAGCGACATCGCAAAGATATTCCGAACCCCTTTAACACATGCTGAACAAATTAAAGTTCAGTTTGCAAATGCACGGAGTGCGGCTGTAAGCCGAGAGGAAAATATTGAAGTTCCGTCAGTAGGGGGACGACCATCACGTTCGATGTCACGCCATACGTTGGCCGAAGTGGTGGAACCAAGATATCAGGAAATGTTTGAACTGATACTGCAAGAATTACGTGATAGTGGTTTTGAAGATCAAATCGCAGCTGGGATCGTATTAACAGGTGGTACGGCTTCGATAGATGGAGCCGTAGATGTAGCAGAAGCAACGTTTGGTATGCCAGTTCGGGTTGCAACCCCATTGGCCGTAAAGGGACTTTACGAATACGTTGAACAGCCAATTTATTCAACGGGGTTAGGATTATTGCACTATGGCGCTCGTCAATTGATGGATCGTGAAAACGATCGCTCAGAGCGGCAAGGGGTGACCAGTCTACTCGGTACGGTGAAAAGTTGGTTTAAAGGTGAGTTTTAATTTTTTAATGCAGGCAATATGGAGTTCTGATTATGTTTGAGATCATGGACACTCATTCAGATGAAGCGGTGATCAAAGTCATCGGCGTTGGCGGCGGTGGTGGTAATGCCGTCGAGCACATGGTGAAACACAATATCGAAGGGGTCGAGTTTGTTGCGACAAATACGGACGCACAAGCGTTACGTAAATCATCGGCTGGCTCAACAATCCAGCTTGGTCGTGATATTACGAAAGGCTTAGGTGCTGGAGCAAACCCTGAAGTTGGTCGCTTAGCTGCTGAAGAAGATAAAGATAACATTCGTGCTGCAATCAAAGGTTGCGACATGATTTTTATTGCAGCAGGTATGGGTGGTGGTACAGGAACCGGTGCGGCGCCTGTAGTGGCACAAATTGCAAGAGAAGAGGGGATTTTAACAGTCGCAGTTGTGACTAAACCATTCCCGTTCGAAGGCAAAAAACGTATGACGTTTGCAGACGAAGGCATCGTTGAGCTTGGCAAGCATGTTGACTCTCTCATTACGATTCCTAATGAAAAGCTGTTGAAAGTGCTAGGTCGTGGTACCTCTTTATTGGATGCCTTTGCTGCTGCTAATAATGTACTACTAGGTGCGGTTCAAGGTATTGCTGAGCTGATCACTCGTCCTGGTTTGATCAACGTCGACTTTGCTGACGTGAAAACTGTAATGTCAGAAATGGGTAATGCCATGATGGGTACAGGCATTGCTAGCGGTGAAGACCGTGCAGAAGAAGCAGCTGAATCTGCGGTAGCAAGTCCATTACTTGAAGACATTGATCTGGCTGGTGCACGTGGCGTGTTGGTGAATATCACTGCGGGCATGGACATGAGCATCGAAGAGTTTGAAACCGTGGGTAATCACGTTAAAGCTTACGCTTCAGACAATGCTACTGTAGTTGTTGGTGCCGTTATTGACACTGAAATGAGCGATGAACTGAGAGTGACTGTAGTCGCAACGGGTATTGGTGCTGAAAAAAAACCTGATATCACATTGGTTAATAAGCCTCATACTCCAGCACCAACACCGCGTGTTGATGTTGAGCCAGTAACCGTGAGTGTTGCTGAAAACTTGGCGATTGATGACACTAAGGTAGGAGTTGCTACGCCAACAGGTAATGTTGTGCCAGCAAGTCAAACATCAGTTTCACCAAAAACTGAGCCCGACTATTTAGATATTCCAGCGTTTTTGCGTAAGCAAGCTGACTGATAGTCGGTTAACTTATAGCCCTAAATGTAGGATATATCCGGCATAATGGCTCACCATAAACTGGTGAATTTTTGTGTCGTGGGTAAAATGTGTTAGTATATCTGGCTCGTTTAAGCCAGCCTGCGGCTAAAAACGGCACAGATTACTAACCAATAGAAAAAACGAATACAGGTAACTGCATGATTTTTCAAAGAACAGTCCAAAAAATGGTTAAGACGACAGGTGTTGGGTTACACTCAGGCCGTAAAGTCACACTTGCCATTCGTCCAGCACCGGTGAATACAGGAATTGTATTCATGCGTACGGATCTGGAACCGGCAGTAGCAATTCCAGCTAAGGCCGATCAAGTTCGTGAAACTATGCTTTGCACTGTATTAGTTAATGACGATGGTGTGAAGATTCAGACCATCGAGCATTTGTTTGCCGCTTTGGCGGGTTTAGGTATCGATAATGCTTTTATTGATGTTGATGCTGAAGAAATACCTATCATGGATGGCAGTGCAAGTCCGTTTGTGTTTTTGCTGCAATCTGCGGGCATTGCTCAGCAGTCTGCACCGAAAAAGTACATTCGCATCAAAGAAACGATCCGCGTTGAAGATGGTGAAAAATGGGCTGAAATTAAGCCTTATTCTGGTTTCAAAGTTGATTTCCAAATCGACTTCGATCACCCAGAGATTGCCCGTAGCCAACAGCATATGGTAATGGATTTTTCCACTTCAGGATTTGTAAAAGACATCAGTCGTGCTCGTACTTTTGGTTTTATGCGTGATATTGAGTATCTTAGAGCGAATAACCTTGCATTAGGTGGCAGCATGGAAAATGCGGTGGTGCTTGATGAATATCGAGTATTGAATCCTGATGGGCTGCGTTATGACGATGAATTCTTAAAGCACAAAATCCTTGATGCATTTGGGGACTTGTATGTCGCGGGTCACGCATTGATTGGTGAATTCTGTGCTTATAAAACGGGTCATGCTCTCAACAATAAACTGGTTCGTGCTTTACTCAACCATCAAGAAGCATGGGAATTAGTAAGTTACGAACAAGAAGCCGACGTTCCAGTGCAATTCATTAGCACCAGCAACGCGGCTGCCATGGCCTAATACTTCTAAGATTGCCTATTACGGCTGGCTAATGCAGCCAGCCGTTTTAGTTTCTGGCCTAACTCTCCTTCAACATTCTCTGCCAGTGCCTCAATGTGAGAAGCTGAAGTTTGGCTGAGTTTTGCGTGTTTAATGGGAGGATTTGCGTCATAGGTCGATAACCTTGGGTTGACTTTGACGTCAATACCAGTGAGCATTGGCAATGCTTCATTTTGAATTGTAAGTAATATTTGAGCTTTTTGTGCATTTAATCGAGTAGCCCAAACCGCAGAGGGCGTTTCGAGGATTATTGTATTTTGGCGTAAGTTAGCTACATGCACTTGCTCAGCTATCGGACCACGTAAATGCTGCTTTAGCAATTGGTTCAAACGTAAAATTAGTTCGGCTTTCTCTTTTAGCTCGGGCAGTGAGCCAGAGTTATTAAGCAATTTATTGAGTTGTTGAGGAAGCTTTTTCATATTAATAATATTGGCTAATGGTTTATGAGTGTCACTTTATTTATACAAAGTAAACAAGGTGCAAAACGCATTGAATTAGGAAAGCGCTGGCTGTTATTGCCTGTGACGCTCATAGCAATCCTTGTGAGTGCATACCACTATAATAATCAGCGATTTGTTGATCAGCAAGTTAGCATTAACACTGCTAAGCATCAAAGACAGGTTCAAAAAGAGCAAGTAATAGAGCTCAAACAACAAACTCAAGCTCAAATTGCACTGCTCGTTTCTCATATTGCTCGAATGCAAGCCAATCTTACTCGTGTTGAGGCTCTAGGTCAGCAAGTTGCCAAAAAAAATCATTTGGACGATCAATTTAACTTCTCAACCGAAGTTGGTGTTGGTGGTGTCAGTGAAATAGGTGAGAGTGTCCAGCTAGATCAGCTTCTTAAAGATATGGATGATCTTGCAAACCGCATCGAAAATCGTCAACAACAACTCAAAGTACTTGAAACTGTTGTAACTAATCACCATATAGATATCGAGCGATACATTTCCGGTCGTCCCATTAATAAAGGTTGGCTATCTTCTCCTTATGGATTACGCAATGATCCTTTCTCAGGCCGAAGAGCAATGCATAAGGGCATTGATTTTGCTGGAACTGAGGGAGAGAATGTTGTGGCTACAGGTTCAGGAGTTGTGACTTGGGCGGGTAGTATGTTCGGATATGGAAATTTAGTCGAAATTGATCATGGTAACGGGTTACGTACTCGTTATGGACATAACTCAAGCATTAGCGTGCACCTTGGAGATGTGGTTACCAAGGGACAAAAAATTGCCAACATGGGAAGTACAGGCCGTTCAACTGGGCCTCATGTGCATTACGAAGTATTGCGGGCAGGACAGCAAGTCAATCCGCAAAAGTACGTCTACCGTAAACCAAGATGATCCCCTTGGTCGTTAACTTTAGACAAATTTTTAGCCTTTAGCAGAAAAAGTGATTCAGATGTTTGGAAAATTACTAACAAAAATATTTGGTAGCCGTAACGAACGCACCCTAAAAAGTTTAGGAAAAGTTGTCACCCAAATTAACGCAATGGAAGCGGATTTTGAGAAGCTTTCTGATAGCGAGCTTGCCGATAAAACGAATGAGTTTCGCAAGCGTATCGAAGGCGGTGAAACGTTAGATAGTATCACGCCCGAAGCGTTTGCCGTCGTGCGTGAAGCATCTAAGCGTGTTTTCGAAATGCGTCACTTCGATGTTCAGTTATTAGGTGGCATGGTACTCGACAGTAATCGTATTGCAGAAATGCGTACCGGGGAAGGTAAAACCCTAACTGCAACTCTACCCGCTTACTTAAATGCATTAACGGGTAAAGGCGTACACATCATTACCGTGAACGATTACCTTGCAGGGCGTGATGCAGAATTAAACCGCCCATTATTTGAATTCCTTGGTTTAAGCGTTGGTATCAACGTGGCAGGTCTTGCACCGGAAGAGAAAAAGCAAGCTTACGCCGCTGACATTACTTACGGTACTAACAACGAATTTGGTTTCGACTACCTTCGTGACAACATGGCGTTCTCACCACAAGAACGTGTGCAACGTCCACTTCACTATGCACTGATTGATGAAGTTGACTCCATTCTTATTGATGAAGCTCGTACTCCACTTATCATCTCTGGTGCAGCAGAAGATAGTTCAGAGCTTTACATCAAAGTGAACAAGCTGATCCCTAGCCTAATATCACAAGAAAAAGAAGACAGTGATGAATTCACTGGTGATGGTGATTACAGCGTTGACGAAAAATCCAAGCAAGTCCACATGACTGAGCGTGGTCAGGAAAAGATTGAAAACTTGCTGATTGAAACAGGATTGCTGCAAGACGGTGATTCTCTTTACTCTGCGGCCAACATCTCATTATTGCATCATGTTAATGCCGGATTACGTGCTCATACCTTATTTGAAAAAGACGTCGACTATATTGTGACTGATGGCGAAGTGGTCATTGTTGATGAACACACTGGTCGTACTATGCCTGGTCGTCGTTGGTCTGAAGGTCTACATCAAGCTGTAGAAGCAAAAGAAGGCGTTGATATTCAAAACGAAAACCAGACGTTAGCTTCTATTACTTTCCAGAATTATTTCCGTATATACGAAAAACTGGCCGGTATGACCGGTACAGCAGATACCGAAGCATTCGAATTCCAACACATCTATGGTCTAGATACCGTTGTTGTTCCAACGAACAAACCCATGATCCGTGATGATCGTGCAGACTTGGTTTATTTAACGGCTAGTGAAAAGTACAATGCGATTTTGGATGACATTCGAGACTGCCGCGAACGTGGTCAGCCAGTATTAGTAGGTACCGTTTCGATTGAGCAATCTGAATTGTTAGCTCGCTTAATGAAGCAAGAAAAAATTCCACATCATGTTTTGAACGCGAAGTTCCATGAAAAAGAAGCAGAAATTGTAGCGCAAGCAGGTCGCTCAGGTGCTGTGACGGTTGCGACTAACATGGCAGGCCGTGGTACCGATATCGTATTGGGTGGTAACTGGAACGTTGAAGTAGCGGAGCTAGAAAACCCAACTGACGACCAAATTGCAAAAATTAAAGCAGATTGGAAAGTACGTCACGACGAAGTTATCGCAGCAGGTGGTCTACACATTTTAGGTACTGAGCGTCACGAGTCTCGACGTATCGATAACCAGCTTCGTGGTCGTTCGGGTCGTCAAGGTGATGCAGGTTCATCTCGCTTCTATCTATCTATGGAAGACAGCTTAATGCGCATCTTCGCATCTGACCGTGTGTCAGGCATGATGAAAAAGCTGGGCATGGAAGAAGGTGAAGCGATTGAACATCCATGGGTATCACGAGCCATTGAAAATGCACAGCGTAAAGTAGAAGCACGCAACTTCGATATCCGTAAACAGCTTCTTGAGTTTGATGATGTTGCTAACGATCAGCGTCAAGTGGTTTACTCACAGCGCAATGAACTGATGGATGCTGAACATATTGAAGAGACCATTGCTAGCATTAAAGATGATGTACTTAATGGCATGATTGATCAATACATACCACCACAGTCTATTGAAGAGCTTTGGGATATCTCTGGTCTAGAAACGCGTCTTAAGCAAGAATTTGGTCTACAGCTACCAGTTCAAGAGTGGTTAGATAAAGAAGACGATCTACATGAAGAAACTCTTCGTGAACGTATTGTCGATACGTGGGCAAAAGAATACGCGCAAAAACAAGAGATGGTAGGGCTTGAAGTTCTACGTCAATTTGAAAAATCTGTAATGCTGCAAACGCTAGATACGCTTTGGAAAGAGCACTTGGCTGCGATGGATCACTTAAGACAAGGTATTCATTTACGTGGATATGCTCAAAAGAATCCAAAGCAAGAATATAAGCGTGAGTCATTCGAGTTATTCCAAGAAATGTTGGAATCACTAAAATACGATGTGATCAGTATTCTTTCAAAAGTTCAGGTGCAAGCACAATCCGAAGTTGAAGAGATGGAACAGCGTCGCCGCGAAGAAGAAGCACGCTTACATCGTGAATATCAACATGCACAAGCTGAGTCGATTGCGACTGGTGATGAAATGACAGCAGAGATGGCCAATCACACTCCAATCGTAAGAGACGGTGAAAAGATTGGTCGCAATGACCCATGCCCTTGTGGTTCTGGTAAGAAGTACAAACAATGTCACGGTCGCTTAAGCTAAAAGCATCCTTTATATAAAGTAATTTAAGAAGGCGTTCCTTATAAGGAACGCCTTTTTTATACATATAACCATAAAAGACAACAGATATTCTGCTTCTAGCTGCCAATGACAATGACAATGAAAAGCAATAACTGATCTAAAGGTTAAATACAGCCTAAAACATGATAAATGTGGATAACTCTGTGAGTTAAAGGTGCGTTAATTGTGTTTAATTTGGGAATAAAAAATAAATGCAAAAAACCTTAAAAAAGCCCTTGCGGAGTTTCAAAATCTCCCTATAATGCGCATCCACTGACACGGCACAGCAGGCACTACAGCGATGTAGCAGCAAGCAAGGCGAGTCAGGGTTTGAAGAGGATTTAATCACTTTTCAAACGGCCTGAAAAA